>NZ_JAYSFG010000007.1:164709-189733 GCF_041913445.1 Tabrizicola sp. | reverse complement strand
AGCCTTTGAAGGCTCCGATGCGATTTCTTCGAAGAAATCGCGGCCCGGTCAGTTCAGGAAGACGGCGAAGAGCATCGCGTCGCCCTGCACGATGTCCTCGAAGTCGCGCCAGGCCTGGCCGGACATCTGGGGACCCTTCTCGGCGTAAGGCAGGAGGCCCTCGCCCTGGATCCAGGTGACGAGGTCGACGGCGGGCGGGTTCTCGAAGGCCTTCTTCAGGTTGATCCCGGCTTCGGCCCCGAAGCGCCAGTGGGGGATGAGAAGCTCGCCCTTCAGCGCCTTATCGGCGTCGGCGAGGACCGCCTGCCAGCGCTCGCCCGTGCCGGGGGGCATCATCAGGCCGAGGCCGGAGACCTGGGCGTCGTTCGGGACCCATTCGCCGGTGTTGTCGGTCTCCAGCGCGACGAGGGACCAGAAGCGGCGGTTCTCTTCGATCATCGACAGGAAATGGCTGTAGGCGTCCTGGGCCAGCGCCTTGTCGGGGGTCTTGGAGAGCGCGATCAGGACCATGGCCACGCGGTCGACCTGGCGGCCGAACATCATGTCCATCGCGTTGTTGGGGGGCGTGGTGCCCCAGAGGGCGTAGATTTGTTTTGAGCTGTCGATGACCCGCTGGATGGCGGGCTCGGGGTCGTAGGCGAGGGCGGTGGAGGCGAAGCCGGAGAGGAAATGGGTGTAGGCCGACAGCCAGGCGGCGTCGGCGGTGTCGAAGGTGATGACCGGGTCTTCCACGGCGAGGCCCATGCCGCGGCCGCCGCCGAGGGCCATGCCGGTGACTTCGGCGAGGCTTTCCCCAGGCTCGCGGGTGCCATTGGCGTTGATGTCGAACCAGAGGTCGGCGACGCGGATCGGGAGCGAGAAGGGCTTGTCGCCGAGTTGGGTGAGGGCCGCGCGGGAGGCGTCCATGTCGGCGTCGAGGTTGCGGATGAGCGCGGTGAAGTCGGCGGCCTGGAAGGGGATGGCGTTCGGGTTTTCCGGGATCGGGAGGCGGAGGATGGGGAGTTCCGACCAGTCGGCCTTGACCCCGGTCTTCCAGCGCAGTTGCAGCGCCTGCTCGACCCCGCCGAGGAAGTGGAGGCCTGCGAGCGCGAAGAGGTCCTCATTGGTGGGGGAGGGCAGCGCGGCGAGGCGGGTTTCGGTGGCGGTGAGGCCGGTGCGGGCGATTTCTTCGGAGATGGTCTCGGCCGCGACGGGGGTGGCGAGGAGCAGGACGAGGGCCAGGGTGCGCATGTTGGTCTCCTTTTCAGGGGAGTGTGGGGGTGCCGTGGCCGCGGTGCAAGGTGGGGAAAGCCGTCAGGTGGCGGTCCAGAGGACCTGGCCGCGGGGGAGGAGCGTGGGGAGGCGGGTGGGGGTGAAGCCTGCGTTGCGGACGGTCTGGGCGACCTGGGTTTCCGAGACGTGGTAGGGCGGGCGGTCGGGATGGGTGACGACGCCGTCGGGCTGGCGGGTGGAGGTGGGGGCGTCGGAGAGGAAGGTGGTGAAGAGGGTGGCGCGCAGGTTCGGGAAACGACGGAGGTTCTGGAGGGTGGTTGCGAGGTCGGCGTGGGGGAGGTGGGTGAAGACGCCGAAGGCGATGGCGAGCGTGATGGTGTCGGGGATGCCCGGGAAGGCGAAGGTGGTGTCTTCGATGAGGTGGTCTTCGGGCAGGCGCGACGGGTCGGGGAGTTCCGTCAGGCGACCGTGCCGCATCAGGGAGAGAGAGGCGTCGGTGCCCCAGTAGTGGCCGGGGTGGAGGAAGGGGACGGCCTTGTGGCCGAGCCTCAGGGAGCCGCAGCCGATGTCGAGGAGGTGGTCCTGCGGGGTCATCCCGGCGGACAGGAGGGCGGCCATCTGGACGCGCCCCGTCTCGTCCCAGCGGCCGCCGACGATGTCGCGGTGGCGGCCCTTGGCGATGGCGTCCTCATAGAAGCCGGGGGCGAGGTAGGGTGAGGAGAGCCTCGTCAGGCTTTCGGGTCCTTCTTCGCGGCGGCGGCGGCCTTCATGCGGGCGAGGAGCTGTTCGGGGGTCTCGCGCGGGGGCTTCACGGCCTTGGGCGCGCCTTTCTGGGCGTGGTCGGGGCCGCGAAGGGTACTGCGGGAGCCCTTGGGGTTGCCGGATTTCGAATAGTCCATCGGGGGGCCTCCGGGGCTTTGGGTCTGGGGTTGGGATGCCGGATTTGGGGCGGCGGGGCAAGAGGGTTGGTATGTGTCCACGGTGGACAAAAGCCGGGATGTGAGGAGTTTCAAGGGGTTGGGATCTTCCGTTAGGGTAGTGTTAAGGATTGGGAATTGGGTGCCCCGGGAGCCCCCCACCCCATCCCTCCCCCACGGAGGGGGGAGGGAGGCGCCTTGCGGGGAGAGGAGGTGCGAGGTGTCTTGCGGGGGATGCGTCCGGCGGGAGTATTTGGGAAAGGGCAAATCGGAAGCTCCGTGAGGTGATGGACCATCCAAGGCGCGCTTCAGCGGCCGGAGCCTGGGTCGTCCTGCCGGACCATCTGCACGCGCTTTGGACCTTGCCCGATGGCGATGCGGACACTTCGTCCCGGTGGCGGCTGATCAAGGCGCGGTTTTCCCGGGGGATGCCTGCCGGGCCGCTGCGACCAAGCCACGAACCGCGGCAGGAGCGCGGGATATGGCAGCGGCGGTTCCGGGATCGGCATATCCGGAACGAAGCGGATTTCGCCGCGCATGTTCGCCATTGCTGGTGGAACCCAGTGAAGCACGGCCTGGTCGAGAAACCGCAGGATTGGGCGTATTCATCGGCGCATCGCGATATCCGGTTGGGGCGGTATCGGTGGTGAATGCACATGGTGCCGCCCGCAGGGTGCGTGATTTCGCGCGCCAGTGATTGCGGAACAGTGGTCGATTTCATCCGAGACATCAGGCCGTTGCGCATGACGTCGAGGGCAGATGGTGCGTGAAATCACGCACCCTACGCTTGCTTAGTAGGGTCGGTGCGCGACGGGATGGCGCGCTGCGGTCAGTTCAGGAACACCATCATCAGACCGGCATTGCCGCCCATCAGCGCCTCGAACTGGCGGAAGCTGGTGTCGTCGATCACGGGACCCTTTTCCAGATATGGCACGGCAGACCAGCCCTGGATCCAGCCGGTGATCGACACCGGCGCGGGGTCGTCGAACATCCGGCCGAGGTTCAGGCCCTGCCCGGCTTCACCGCGCCAGTAGGGGATGAGGAGGCGGCCTTGCAGCAGCGCCTCGCCATCAGCCAGGACGCCCAGCCAGGTGTCGGCGGTGCCGGGGGGCAGCGTGATGCCGAGCGCCGAGGATTGGCGGTCGTTCGGGATCCATTCGCGGTCGTTGTCCGTCTCACGCGCCACGGCGGACCAGAAGCGGCGGTTCTCGGCGATCATTGCCAGGAAATGGTCCTTGGCGGCCTTCGCGCGGGTGGCGTCGGGGGGTTGGTTCACCGCGCCTTCCAGCATGGCGAAGGCGTCGGCGAAGGTCTCGAAATCGAAGTAAGACGGATATTCGGAGGGCGGCGTCGGGCCGAAGGCGGCGCGGGTGGCAAGCACGCGGTCGATGCTGGCGGCGGGGTCATAGGCCAGGATGGTGTTGGCGATGCCGGACATGAGGTGCGTGTAGGCCGTCAGCCAGGCGGCATCGGCGGCGTCGAAGCGCACGACCAGCGGCGGCGTGGCGGGGTCGGGGTCCTGCCATTGCCAGCCCATGAGTTGCCGGCCGACAAGAGTCAGCGCGGTTTCCTCGGCCTCGCGGGTGCCGTTCGCGTTCACGTCGAACCAGAGGTCGGCGAAGCTGAGGTCAAGCCCGAAGTCCTCGCCCTGGGGCAGGGTGGCAAGGGCGGTGCGGGCGGCCTGCATGTCAGCGTCGAGGTCGGCGAAAAGCTGGCTGACCAGCGCGCCCTGGAACGGGTCGGGGTCGGGGTTCGGCGGCAGGGGCAGGCGGAGGAGCGGGATGCCCAGGGTGTCGCCCGCCCCGCTGGCTGCCTGGTCCATGCCGCTGCGCCATTGCAGTTGCAGGGCGCGCTCGATGCCCGACAGGAAATGCAGACCGCCGATGGCGAAGATGTCTTCCAGCGCAGGTTCGGGCTGGGCCTTCAACCGGGCAAGGGTGGGGGCGATGCCGTTTGCGCCGATCTCGGCCGAGAGGGTCTGGGCGGCGGCGGGGGTGGCAAGAGCCAGGACGGCAAGGAGGGCGGCTTTCACGGGCGACACTTTCACTGGGGCTGAAATGCAGAATGCGCAGCCGGGGGCTGCGCATTCAAGGTCAGGTTTGTCGCACCGAAGGGTGTCAGGCCAGCGTCGGGTCGATGCCCTTGCAGGCGGTCACAAGGCCCTTCACCGCGTCGACGGACTTGTCGAACATGGTCTTCTCGGTGGCGTCGAGTTTCACCTCGACCACACGCTCTACCCCGCCGGCGCCGATGATGACGGGGACGCCGACATAGAGGCCGTCGAGCCCGTAGGCGCCCTTGACGTGGGCGGCGCAGGGGAGGAGGCGCTTCTGGTCCTTGAGGTAGGCTTCGGCCATTTCGACGGCCGAGGCGGCGGGGGCGTAGAAGGCCGAGCCGGTCTTCAGGAGGCCCACGATCTCGGCCCCGCCGTCGCGGGTGCGCTGGACGATGGCGTCGAGCTTCTCTTGGGTGGTCCAGCCCATCGCCACGAGGTCAGGCAGGGGAATGCCGCCGACGGTGGAGTAGCGGACGGAGGGCACCATGGTGTCGCCGTGGCCGCCGAGGACGAAGGCGGTGACGTCCTTCATCGAGACGTTGAACTCGAGCGACAGGAAGTGGCGGAAGCGGGCGCTGTCGAGCACGCCGGCCATGCCGATGACCTTGTTGTGCGGGAGACCCGAGAATTCGCGCAGCGCCCAGACCATCGCGTCGAGCGGGTTGGTGATGCAGATCACGAAGGCGTTCGGGCAGTTGGCCTTGATGCCTTCACCCACCGACTTCATGACCTTGAGGTTGATGCCGAGGAGGTCGTCCCGCGACATGCCGGGCTTGCGGGGAACGCCGGCGGTGACGATGCAGACATCGGCGCCCTTGAGGTCCTCATACGAGTTGGTGCCGCGGAGGGCGGCGTCGAAGCCCTCGACCGGGCCGGACTGGGCGAGGTCCAAGGCCTTGCCCTGCGGGGTGCCCTCGGCGATGTCGAACAGGACGACGTCGCCCAGTTCCTTGAGCGCGAGCAGATGTGCAAGCGTGCCGCCGATCTGACCGGCGCCGATGAGGGCGATCTTGGGTCTGGCCATGGGAGCCTCCGTTGGGATGAATCGGGGGTTTGGGTAGCGGCTAACGCGGCGTCTGTCCAGCCTTCGGAGAAGCATGGTATACCATTGTATGCAAAAATTTCCGCCTTTCGGCCCGGGAAGGAAGGGGTTAGCGGTAACGCTGGCGGAGGACGCGATGGAAGATCTGGGATTCTGGGTGGCGGCCGTCGTGGCGGCGGCGCTGGTGGGGATGTCGAAGGGTGGCGTGCCCGTGGTAGGGATGCTGGGGGTCCCGGTGCTGGCTCTGGTCATCAACCCGGTGGTGGCCGCGGGGCTGTTGTTGCCGGTCTATGTCGTGTCGGACATCTTTGGCCTTTACGCCTATCGCCATGCCTTCGACCGGCGGGTGCTGTCGATCGTTGTGCCGGGGGCGGTTCTCGGGGTCGGGATCGGCTGGGCCACGGCCTCGCTGGTGTCGGAGGCGGCGGTGACGCTGGTCGTGGGGCTGATCGGGCTGGCCTTCGCGCTGAACATCCTGCTGCGGAAGCCCGTGGTGGTGGAGCCGAAGCGGGCCGAGGTAGCTCCGGGCCTGTTCTGGGGAAGCATCGCGGGGTTCACGAGTTTCGTGAGCCACGCGGGGGCGCCGCCCTATCAGGTCTACACGCTGCCCTTGGGGATGCCGAAGGCGGTCTTCGCGGGGACGACGACGATTGCCTTCGCGATCATCAATGCGGTGAAGCTGATCCCCTATTATGCGCTGGGGCAGCTGAACCCGTCGAACCTGAAGGCGGCGGCGGTGCTGGCGGTGCCGGCGGTGGTGGCGGTCTTCGCGGGGGTGCGGCTGGTGCAGCTGATGCCGGAGAAGCTGTTCTTCCGGCTGGTGGTCTGGGCGCTGGCGCTGATCTCGCTGAAGCTGATCTGGGACGGGGCCTGGGGGGTCATCTGACCCGGAAGTTGCGGGTTCCGCGGGCGGGTGGGTGATCTTTGCGCGGCGGTGTGCAAGGGTTGGCGGGGTTTCCCCCTCACCCTGACCCTCTCCCCCGGGGGGAGAGGGGACGCCTGGGGCCCTGGGCAGTTCCAGGTTTGCGAAGGTCACATGATGCCGGACGCGGATGCGCTTTATGAAAGCCTTGCGGCGCGGGACGGACGGTTTCCCCGGGTCTTCGTCTGCGTGAAGACCACCGGGATCTTCTGCCGGATGACCTGCCCGGCGCGGACGCCCTTGCGGCGGAACGTGGAGTTCCGCGGCTCGGTGGACGAGTGCGAGGCGGCAGGGTTCCGGGCGTGCAAGCGGTGCAAGCCTTACGCGGGGTCGCCCTTGGCCGGAAGGTCCTCGGTCACCGCTTCGTAGTTCGCGCCCGAGGCCATCAGGCACATGATGCCGTCGGGCAGCGTCATGGTGATCGACCAGGTGCCGGTTTCGTCGGAGGCGTAAAGCTCCATCACCGCGGACTGGCCCGCGATGCCGACGGCGCGGCGGGTCTCATTGTAGCGGTCGGCGAGAAGCGCCGTAACCGCCTCGCGGCTGTCGCATTGCGGGGCGGAATGGGCGACCTGGGTGGCGGCAAGGACGGCGGCGAGGCCGAAGGAGAGGGCGAAGAGCTGTTGCGACATGGGCGGGCCTTTCTGGCTTTGGACGCCGGAAGGCTGCCGGGGTTCGGCTGACATGCGGTTAACGGGGCGCACCCCGTGCTGCGGTCGCCAAGGCATTTTCTGCGCTGCGGCGGATTTGGGCTTGCCGTTTGTGTCCGATCCGTGCTTTCAAGCGCAAGAATATTGCGCGGAGGTGAGTCGTGACGCGTCCCTATCGGTCGGTTCTGTATATCCCTGCCTCGCGGGAGCGGGCGCTGGAGAAGGCGCGGGAGCTGGTGGCGGATGCGATCATCTTCGACCTGGAAGATGCGGTTGCTCCTGAAGAGAAGGTCCGGGCGCGGGAGGTGCTGAGTGCGGCGTTGGGCGCAGAGTATGGCGGGCGGGCGCGGATCGTGCGGGTCAACGGGCTGGGGACGGAGTGGGTCGAGGGGGACCTTGCGGCGTTCGGGACCCATCCGGGGGTGGATGCGGTGCTGCTGCCGAAGGTGAATGGGCCGGCGGACCTGGATGCGGTGGCGGGCAAGGTGACGGTGCCGCTTTGGGCGATGCTGGAGACGACGAAGGGGTGTCTGAACGCCGGGGCGATTGCGGCGCATGGGCGGCTGGAGGGGATGGTCATGGGGACCAATGACCTGATGAAGGAGCTGGGCGCGCGGTTCCGGCCCGACCGGATGCCGCTGATGGCGGGGCTTGGCACTTGCGTGCTGGCGGCGCGGGCGGAGGGGAAGGTGATCGTCGATGGCGTGTTCAACGCCTTCAAGGACGAGGCGGGTCTTCGGGCGGAATGCGAGCAGGGGCGCGACATGGGGTTCGATGGCAAGACGCTGATCCATCCGGCGCAGTTGGAGATCGCGAACGAGGTCTTCGCGCCGTCGGAGGAGGAGGTCGCTTTGGCCCGCCGGATGATCGCGGCCTATGCCGAGGCGCGGGCGCGGGGGGAAGGTGTGGCGGTCGTGGACGGGAAGATCGTCGAGAACCTGCACGTGGCGACGGCCGAGGCGCTGATCGGCAAGGCCGAGGCGATTGCGGCGCTGGCGGTTTAGGGGCAGGGTGCGCCCGATGAACCGGCTGGAGGCCTGCGATGACGTTGATTGTTCTGGGACTGGCACTGTGGTGGGGCGCGCATCTGTGGAAGCGGCTGGCGCCGGCCTCGCGGGCGCGTCTCGGCGAGCCGGGCAAGGGGCTGGTCGCCGTGGCGGTCATCGCGGGGATCGTGCTGATGGTCTGGGGCTACCGCGGCAGCGACTGGCTGGGGATCGAGGGCGCGGAGTATGTGGAGCTCTGGCCGCGGGTCGACGGGCTGGTGCATCTGAACAACCTGTTGATGCTCTTCGCCTTCTACCTTTACGCGGCGTCGGGCATGAAGACCCGGATCACGCGGGTCATCCGGCATCCGCAGCTGACGGCGGTGAAGACCTGGGCCGTGGCGCATCTCCTGGTGAACGGCGACCTGGCGAGCGTGATCCTGTTTGGCGGGATCCTTGCCTGGGCGGTGGTCGAGGTGATCCTGATCAACAAGGCCGAGCCGCGGCCAGCGCCTCCCGCACCCGCGCCGCTGGGCAAGGAGATCGGGGCCGTGGTGGGCGCCGTGGTGGTGATGGTGGCGATCATGCTGGTTCACAACTGGCTGGGGGTGCCGCCCTGGGGCTGAGGTTCATTGGGGGGCTTGCGCAGCCCCCCAAACCCCCCGCGGGATATTTGGACAAAGATGAAAGCAGGGAGTTGGGGGCGTGAAGCTCTATCGGTTTTTGAGCGCGGATGACACCTCGGCCTTCTGTCACAAGGTGACGGCGGCGCTGAACAAGGGGTGGGAGCTGCATGGCTCCCCCACTTACGCCTTCGACGCGGCCAATGGCGTGATGCGCTGCGGGCAGGCGGTGGTGAAGGAGGCTCCGGGGGACTACCACCCGGACGTGAAGCTGGGCGAGCAATGAAGACGAATCCGGGGCGGTTCTTCGAGGATTACACCTTGGGCGAGGTGATCCGCCATGCGGTGCCGCGCACGGTGGGTCTGGGCGAGCGGGCGCTTTACCATGCGCTCTATCCGGCGCGGGGGGCTTTGTATTCCTCGGACGAGTTCGCGAAGGGCGTGGGGCTGAAAGCCTCGCCGCTGGATGACCTGGTGGCGTTTCATACGGTATTCGGCAAGACGGTGCCGGACATTTCGCTGAACGCGGTGGCGAACCTTGGCTACGCCGAGGGGCGGTGGCTTTTGCCGGTCTGGCCGGGGGATACCTTGCGGTCGGAGAGCGAGGTGATCGGGCTGAAGGAGACCTCATCGGGCGCGACGGGGGTCGTGTGGGTGCGGACGCGCGGGATCAACCAGCACGGGGATGTGGTGCTGGAGTACGTCCGCTGGGTGATGGTGCGGAAGCGGCGGCGAGAGGTTGTGGTGCCGGTTCATGTGCCGGAGCTGGCTTCGGTCGTGGACCCGGGCGCGCTGGTGGTGCCGGAGGGGTTGGACTTTTCCTGTTATGACTTCGGGCTGGCGGGGGAGGGGCATCGCTGGGGGGACTACGCGGTGGGCGAGGTCATTGACCACGTCGATGCGGTGACCGTGGAGGAAGCGGAGCACATGCTGGCCACGCGGCTGTGGCAGAACACAGCCAAGGTGCATTTCGACGTGACCCAGCGCGAGGATGGCAAGCGGCTGATCTATGGGGGGCATGTGATCTCCTTGGCGCGGAGCTTGTCGTTCAACGGGTTGGCGAACGCGCAGATGATCGTGGCGCTGAATGCGGGGGCGCATGCGAACCCCTGTTTTGCCGGGGATACGGTGCGGGCCTGGTCCGAGGTGCTGGACCGGGCGGAGACGACCGTGCCGTCGGTCGGGGCGCTGCGGTTGCGGCTGGTGGCGACGCGGGGCAAGGCCGGGGAGTTGCGCGGGGGGGACGGGAAGTACCTGCCCGAGGTGCTGCTGGACCTCGACTACTGGGCGCTGGTGCCGCGCTGAGTCGCTATCGGGCGACTTGGCGAAAATCTGTGATCACGCGGCGAAAAATTGTGATCACGGACCGCGGAAATGTGGTCCTGATAGCGTCAACATGCTGCAATTGCGGCAATCCGGGCGTGACAGGCGGGAAAACCGCGCTATTCAGAATACCAACAAGCGTAGCCACCGGGCCGGGGCAAGCCGGTCGCAGGGACAGCGACGAAGGGAACCGCAATGGCTGAACCGAAGCGGGTCGAACGGCCCCTCTCTCCGTTCATGATCGGGCCGTACTACCGGCCGCAGATGACCTCGATCTCCTCGATCCTGACGCGGATCACCGGGCACGCTCTGGTGGCTGGCGTGCTGTTGGGCGTGTGGTGGTTGCTGGCCGCGGCGACTTCGGAGGCGTATTTCGAGACGGCAAACGCGGTGGCGACCAGCTGGTTCGGGGATCTGGTGTTCACCGGGTCGCTCTGGGCGGTCTGGTACCATTACCTGGCCGGGCTGCGGCATCTTTACTTCGATGCGGGGCATGGTCTGGACATTCCGACGGCGGAAAAGCTGGGCTGGGCCTGCATCGTCGGCTCGGTCGTTCTGACTGTGATCACAATTCTTCTGGTTCAGTGAGGCTGCCATGCGCTATCTGACCCCCCGCAAACGGGCCGAGGGCCGCGGCGCCGCCCATCACGGAGCCGAACACCACTGGGCGATGACGGTTTCGTCCGTGGGCCTCGCCTTCCTGGTACCGGTCTGGCTTTACGTCTTCGGCAAGACGCTGGGCGAAAGCCGCGAGGTGGTGCTGGAGACCTTCTCGCGCCCGTTCCCGGCGATCCTGACCGCCTTGGTGCTGGTGGTGGGGATGCGCCACTTCGCGATGGGCGCGACGACGATGATCGAGGACTATGCCCGGGGCACGACGCGGAAGATGCTGATCATCTTCGTGATCTCGCTGGCCTGGGTGATCGCCGCGACAGGGCTTTTCGCCCTGGCCCGGATGGCTCTGTAAGGATCTGATGATGACTGCCTATCCGTACGAGACGCATGATTACGACGTCGTGGTGGTGGGGGCTGGCGGGGCCGGTCTGCGCGCCACGCTGGGGATGGCCGAGCAGGGGCTGCGGACGGCCTGCGTGACGAAGGTGTTCCCGACGCGGTCGCATACCGTGGCCGCGCAGGGCGGGATTGCCGCCAGCTTGGGCAATATGGGGCCGGACCACTGGCAGTGGCACATGTACGACACCGTGAAGGGTTCGGACTGGCTGGGCGACACCGACGCGATGGAATACCTGGCGCGGGAGGCCCCGAAAGCGGTCTACGAGCTGGAGCATTACGGGGTGCCGTTTTCCCGCACGGAAGAGGGCAAGATCTACCAGCGGCCCTTCGGCGGGCACACGACGGAGTTCGGGAATGGCCCGCCGGTGCAGCGGACCTGCGCGGCGGCGGACCGGACGGGGCATGCGATCCTGCATACTCTGTATGGCCAAAGCCTGAAGAACAACGCCGAGTTCTATATCGAATACTTCGCGCTGGACCTGATCATCACCGACGGGGCCTGCACGGGCGTGGTGGCCTGGAAGCTGGACGACGGCACGATCCATGTCTTCAACGCGAAGATGGTGGTGCTGGCGACGGGCGGCTATGGGCGGGCCTATTTCTCGGCCACCTCGGCGCATACCTGCACCGGGGACGGCGGCGGGATGGTGGCGCGGGCCGGTCTCCCGCTGCAGGACATGGAGTTCGTGCAGTTCCACCCGACCGGCATCTATGGCTCGGGCTGCCTGATTACCGAAGGTGCTCGCGGTGAGGGCGGGTATCTGACCAACAGCGCGGGCGAGCGGTTCATGGAGCGCTACGCGCCGCACTACAAGGACTTGGCGCCGCGGGATTACGTGAGCCGGTGCATGACGCTGGAGATCCGGGAAGGGCGCGGGGTGGGGGCCAATGCGGACCACATCCACCTGCACCTGAACCACCTGCCGCGCGAGACGCTGGAGGCCCGGCTGCCGGGGATCACGGAATCGGCGCGCATCTTTGCGGGCGTCGACCTCCACAAGGAGCCGATCCCGGTGCTGCCGACGGTGCACTACAACATGGGCGGCATCCCGACGAACTATTGGGGCGAGGTGCTGAACCCGACGAAGGAGAACCCGGATGCGGTCTTCCCGGGCCTGATGGCGGTGGGCGAGGCCGGGTGTGCCAGCGTTCATGGCGCGAACCGGCTGGGGTCGAACAGCCTGATCGACCTCGTGGTCTTTGGCCGCGCTGCGGCGATCCGGGCGGGGCAGGTGGTGGATCGTGCCTCCAGCGTGCCCGCGACCAACAAGGCCGAGGTCGACAAGGCTCTGGGCCGCTTCGACGAGTTGCGGAACGCCAAGGGCGCGATCCCGACCGCCGAGCTGCGGCTGGAGATGCAGAAGACCATGCAGGCCGATGCGGCGGTGTTCCGGGCCGAGGAGACGCTGGCGGCGGGCGAGAAGAAGATGACGGCCATCGCGGGCAAGATGGGCGATCTGAAAGTCACCGACCGGAGCCTTGTCTGGAACAGCGACCTGATGGAGACGCTGGAACTGACCAACCTGATGCCCAACGCCCTGGCGACGATCTATGGTGCCCATGCCCGGACCGAAAGCCGGGGGGCCCATGCGCATGAGGACCATCCGCACCGCGACGACGTGAACTGGCGCAAGCATTCGCTGGCCTGGGTGGACGGGGACAAGGTGACGCTTGACTACCGGGCGGTGCACACCGACCCTCTGACCACCGAAGCCCAGGGCGGCATCGCATTGGCGAAGATCGCGCCCGCAGAAAGGAAGTTCTGATTGAAACAGGTTCGCGCAGTCGGTCGACACGGTCTTGCCCTGGCTTTGCTGTCGGGGCTCGTCGCCGGCTGTGTCAGCTATGGCGGGCTTACCCGGGACACCATGGCCGCCTGCATTGGCGAGGCGGGGATCACTGGCAGCTACTCGGCCAGCTCCTCTTTGCGCAATGATCGCATGACGTTCATCGTCCGGCCGGGTCCGAACGTGACGGAGGCGCAGGCCGAGGTCGCCAACGCCTGCATCGCGCGCGTGATCGATGGTGGCCAGCCAGGAAAGCCTGCCGTTCAGGCGGCGCCGAGATCGACCCGGGCGACTTCCGGGGGATCCTGTGCGGCCGGTGGCGGTTTGATGCAGGGAGGAACGGGGTATTGTACAAGATGAACGGCGTCTTGATCCTGACGGCCATCCTGGCGTTGTCGGCCTGTGACCCGGCCGAACTGGTCGATTCCGCGCTGAAGCGGACGGCGCATTCGGTGGTGTTCCCGGTGGTCAACATCGACATGCCGGCGGAACCGGCGCGGCTGGCGACGAAGTGCATCCTGGATGCGGCCACGCAGGACGAGCTGGAGCTGCTGGCGCGCGACGTCGGCGTCGAGGCAGGCACCGCGACCAAGGCCACGATCCGGCAGATCGCGGTGCGGCCGGCGGCGCAGGCCTGCTACGCGGCCAATGGCGTGCCGCCGCTTGCGGGCTGAGCAATGGCGACGGAAGCGGCAACCGGGGCGAAGAAGGGGCGCATCAGACCGGACCTGAAGGTCGCGGTCGTCTTCTTCGGCATCACCCGGGCGCTGCGGCTGACCCTGCCATCGATCACTCAGAACCTCGTGGACCCGGCGCGGGCCATCGCACGGGAAGTGCGGCTTTACGGGCATTTCTTCCGCCAGACCGCGATCAGCAACCCAAGGTCCGGCGAATCCGGCGCGCTTGATCCCGAGGAATACCGGCTCCTTGCGCTGGACGAGATCGAACTGGAAGAACCGGGGCCCTGCCTGGAGCTGTATCCGGTGGCCGAGATGCAGGCCAAGGGCGACATCTGGCGCGATGATTTCGCATCGTTCCGCAATCTGGTGCACCAGCTGCATTCGCTGAAGCGGGTGACACTGATGGCCGAGGCCTTCGGCCCCGACATTGTGATCTTCGCCCGGCCGGATCTTCTGTACCATGACAGCGCGGCCGAGCATCTGGACATGCTGGGCCGGGCGCATCGGTCCTTTGTCCTGGTGCCGGACTGGTCGCAGTGGTTTGGCCACAACGACCGCTTCGCCCTGGTGAAGGGGGCCGAGGCCGTGGCGGCCTATGGCAAGCGGGCGGACCGGATGGGGGCCTATTGCGCGCGGGGCAAGCGGCTTCATTCCGAGCGGTTCCTGAAGCACTCGCTGACCGGGCAGCGGGTGCGGACGATGCACATGCGGGCCTCGCGGATCCGGGCGAACGGCTTGCAGGTGCTGGAGGATTTCACTCCGGGCCGCGGGCGGATGGGACGGATGGAACTGGTGCCGCCGGGGACGATCCGCCCGGATGCGCCCGCGATGGCTGCAAGCGCCTGAGGAGACGGACCGATGAAACGCCTTGCCGTGATGCTTCTCGTTCCCGCCATGCTTGCGGCCTGTGGCCCGATGACCCTGGCCGAGGCGGAGCGGCAGTGCTTCGAACGCGCCCGTCTGGCGAAACAGCCGAGGGGCGAGGTTTCGGTCGGGGCGGGATCGGGCGGGCGGACTTCGGCCGGGATCGAGCTGAGCGTGAGTTCGGATTTCCTTCTGGGGAAGGACCCTGCGGCGGTCTACGAGTCCTGCGTGATGCAGAAGACGGGCGAGCCGCCGAGCCGACCGCTTTACATGCGACCGGACTGGCGCTGATGCGGGCGGGCGGGGTGCACAGCTTGGCGGTCGGGCCGTCCTGCGGCTGCGCCACGGGTGGCGTCCAGGGATGAGCGCTGTGCAGACATTCCGGGACGTTCCGGTGATGCCGCTGCAGGCCCTGCGCGAGCACGACCCGTTGGGCGGGCCGGTCTGGCCCGATTTCGAGGCGCAGACGACGGCGCGCTTCTGCCGCCTGCCGGGCGTTCCCGTCGATGCCCTTCCGACCGAGGAGCCCTGCGAGGAAGAGATCACCGAGGACGCGATCTGGGGCGGTTACCTGCATCCGCATTTCGGGCATCTCGTCTCGGAACACCTGACGCGGGTCCTGCCGGGCATTCACGCCCGGCCCGACGACCTGGTGCTGTTCATGATCGAGAAGGACCGCGATCCCGAGCAGGTGGCCCCCCATTTCCACGACGTGCTGAACTGGTACGGCGTGCGGCGCGACCGTGTCCGGATCATCTCCCGGCCGACCCTTGCGCGCCGCCTGTCGGTCGTGCCGCAGGGCGAAGTCCTGTGGGGGAAGGCACCCGATGCCGGCTACCTCGACCTCCTGGATGCGCTGCCCGACCGCCACGGCATCGACCCGGTGCCGGGCGATATCGTCTATGTGACGCGGGCCGGTCTTGCGGCGAAGGGGCAGGGGTCCCACCTGGGAGAGAGCTACCTGGTCCAGCTTCTGCAGGAGTTGGGGGTCACGATCTTCGACCCGGCCGGACTGTCCATCCGCGCGCAACTGGAACGCTATGCCGGGGCGCGGACGCTGATCTTTGCCGAGGGCTCGGCGCTGCACGGGCGCCAGCTTCTGGGTCGCGTGCGGCAGGAGGTCTATGTCCTCAAGCGCCGCGTCCGGTACCTGGCGCGCCCGATGCTGCGGCCGCGCGTGCGGAAACTGACCTATCTGAACACCAACGGCGGGGTGTTGAAGATGCGGGACCGGGACGGCAGGGGGTATCCGCACCTGAACGCCGTCTTCTACCGGACGGACGCCCTTCTGGACGGGTTTCAGGCGATGGGGCTGGATCTTCGGTCGCGCTGGGACCAGCAAGCCTATCTGGCCGCCGCCCTGGGCGACGCCGCCGCGTGGGAACAGGCCCGGCACGAGGACAAGGTCCCCGCCGAACGGAACATGCAGGTCTATCTTGCCGAAATGAGTGCAGCAATCAAAGGCATCAGCTCGGTGCCGCCCAGCTTTCTGGCTGGCTGACCGGGCTGATCAAGACATCAAGGGAACGCAACATGGTTCAACTTACCCTGCCGAAGAATTCCAAGGTCCGCACCGGCAAGACCTGGCCGAAGCCCGAGGGCAAGAATGTCCGCAAGTTCCAGATCTACCGCTGGAATCCCGATGACGGCGAGAACCCGCGGGTCGACACCTATTTCATCGACATGGACCAGTGCGGCCCGATGGTCCTGGACGCTCTGATCAAGATCAAGAACGAGATCGACCCGACGCTGACCTTCCGCCGGTCCTGCCGCGAGGGGATCTGCGGGTCCTGCGCGATGAACATCGACGGGATCAACACGCTGGCCTGCATCTACGGGCTGGACGAGATCAAGGGCGATGTGCGGATCTATCCGCTGCCGCACATGCCGGTCATCAAGGACCTGATCCCGGACCTGACGCATTTCTACGCCCAGCACGCCAGCATCATGCCCTGGCTGGAGACCAAGACCAACCGCCCGGCCAAGGAGTGGCGGCAGTCGATCGAGGACCGCAAGAAGCTGGACGGGCTTTATGAATGCGTGATGTGCGCGTCCTGCTCGACCTCTTGCCCGAGCTACTGGTGGAATTCGGACCGCTACCTGGGGCCGGCGGCGCTGCTTCATGCCTATCGGTGGATCATTGACAGCCGGGACGAGGCGACGGGCGAGCGGCTGGACCAGCTCGAGGACCCGTTCAAACTTTATCGCTGCCACACGATCATGAACTGCGCCAAAACCTGTCCGAAAGGGTTGAACCCGGCGAAGGCGATTGCCGAGATCAAGAAGATGATGGTCGAGCGGGTGGTCTGATGCCCGCCCGCCCATCGGCAGACAAGGGATGGGCGGATGCGAAGTTTGGGAGAGGCCTGGCTGAACGAAGCGGTTCTGTGGCTGCGTCTTGTCGTCGAGGCGGCGGGGGCGGCGGTGATCGGGATCGGGATCGTCGTTTCGCTGGTCGGGTTCCTGACGCAGCGCGGTGGCGCGCGGAACATCCGGCTGCGGATCACGCTGGCGCGCTACCTGAGCCTGGCGCTGGAGTTCCAGCTTGCGGCGGACGTGCTGTCCACGTCGATCGCTCCCGGCTGGGAGGAGATCGGCAAGCTTGCCGCGACGGCGACGATCCGGACTGCTCTGAACTATTTCCTCGAGCGCGAGATGCGGGTGCTGAAGGCGATGGACGAAGCCGATCTGGCGAAGGGCGAGGTGCAGCGATGAGGCGGGGGGGCGGATGCCGGTTCTTCTGATCCTTCTCGCGGTCTCGGTGTTCCTGTATCTCTGGCTGACCCGGCGGAATTCGACGCTGACGCGAAACTGCCGCTGGCGGCTGGACCGCAGCGTGGCGCCGGATCATTGGCATTGCGTGGCCTGCGGGGCGACCGCGCGGGGGGCCGAGCCGAAGGATTGTCTGCGGGACAGTGGGTAGGAGCGCGGAGTTTTTGAAAACTCCGAGACGGAGCCTTTGAAGGCTCCGGTCCGATTTCTTTGAAGAAATCGGCGCTTGCGGGGGGCTTGGGTTCCGGAAAGACTTGCGGCCATGAAGCTGGACCGTCCCGAACACCCCGCCCCTGTCGATGCCACTGCCCGCAAGGCGGTGGTCCCCGTGATCTGCTATCCGGTCGAGGGGCTGCCCCGGCCCGACCTGGCCGCCTATCGCGCGGCGCGGGAGGGGTGGACGTTGGCGTCCGAAGTGCTGGTGCCCCCGCGGGAGGCGCGGAGTTTCGAGGTGCCGGCGGGGTGCTTCTTCCGGATCGTCAGCGTCGAGGGGCCTCAGGTGGGCGACCTGAACCTGTTTGCGGCGGAAAACCTCGGCGAGCGGTTCTTCTCGGGCAAGACACGCGCCCTGCACGGGACGCATCTTAGCACCGGGGACCGGATGTGGTCCTGCCTGCCCTATCTGCGCCCAATGGCGACGATCACCGAAGATACGCTGGACTGGTACGGGTTCGATGCCTTCGGCGGGTCGGTCCATGACGTGATCGGCACGCGGTGTGACCCCTATACCCATGCGCTTCTGTCCGGTGGGGAGCAGTATCACCATTGCTGCCATTCGAACCTGACCCGCGCGGTGGCGGACCATTGGGGGCTGCCGGCAAAGGCGGCGGAGCTGCACGTGCATGACGTGCTGAATGTCTTCATGTGCACCGGGTTCACCCGCGACACTGGGCAGTATTTCATGAAGGCAAGCCCCGTCCGGCCGGGGGATTACCTGGAGTTCATGGCAGAGATCGACCTTCTGGGGGTCTTGTCGGCCTGTCCGGGCGGGGATTGTTCCAGCGAACATTCCTCGGACGTGGCGGCGTGCCATCCGCTTCTGGTGCAGGTGTTCAAGCCCAAGGCCCCGCCCGTCGGCTGGGCGCCGTCAGGGCCGAATCCTTATGACCGGAGCCACGGTCAGGAGTAGCGTTCCACCGTCGCGGCCATGTGGTCGTCGTAGCGGTCGCCCCAGGCCCAGCCGACCGGCAGGATACGGTCGATCTCGTCCCGGTCCTTGTCGGTCAGGTCGATCTCTGGCGCATTGACCCAGGCGCGCAGGTGATCCGCCGTGCGAGTGCCCGGAATGGGCAGGATGTGCGGCGCGCGGTCGAGAAGCCAGGCCAGCGCGAGGGCGGCAGGGGTGAAGCCCCTTTGGCGCGCATAGGCGTGGAAGGCCTCGAGCTTCGCCTTGTTGTGCGGCCAGAACTCGGGCGTGAAGCGGGGGATGCGGCTGCGGAATTCGTTCGGGGCGAAGGTGGCGGGGTCGGCCATGGGCGTCCCGAAGGCCCCGCGCGCGAGGGGGGAGAAGGGAACGAAGGCCACTCCCAACTGGGCGCAGCGCTGGATGAGGCCGAGTTCGGGCGTGCGGGTCCAGAGCGAGTATTCGTTCTGGACGGCCATCACCGGGTGGACGGCGTGGCAGCGTTCCAGCGTGTAGGGGCCGACTTCCGAAAGGCCGTAGCCCAGGATTTTGCCTTCCTCATGAAGGCGTTGCATCGTCCCGGCGAGGTCCTCGGCCGGGATCAAGGGATCGTGGCGGTGGGCGTAGAAGAGGGTGACGTGGTCCACGCCGAGGCGCCGCAGCGAGCCTTCGAGTTCCGCGCGCATGTGTTCGGGGCGGTTGTCGATCCGGCGGGCGGGGTCGTCGGTGAAGGCGGCCTTGGTCGCGATGTGGGGGCGTTTGCCCGACCGTTTGAGCCAGGTGCCGATGAAGGTTTCCGAGACTCCCTTGCCGTAGCCGTTTGCCGTGTCGAGGAAGGTGATCCCGGCGTCCCAGGCGGCGTCGAGGGTTCCGAGCGTTTCCGCTTCCGTCGTGGGCCCGAACATGCCGCCGAAGGAGAGGCAGCCGAGGCCAAGGGCTGAGACGTCGGGGCCGTGCTTGCCGAGTTTGCGGGTCTTCATGGCGTCACGTAGTGCAGGCCCTGGAACTTCTGGCGCAGCGCCTTGGTCCTTGGGGCGACGGTTTCGGGGGCGTTGGAGCGCAAGGCCTCGGCGATGAGGGCGGCCAGCGCCGGGGCGTCGGCGGGGGTGACGCCGCGGCGGACAAGCTCGGGGGTGCCGATCCGGAGGCCGTTCATGTCGCCGGGGACCTCGGGGATCGGCAGGCCGATACCGCAGGCGAGGAAACCGGCTTTCCGGAGGGTCTTGGAGGCGGCCTGACCCCCGCCGAAGGGGGCGGCCTCGATGGCGAACTGGTGCGAGGTGGTGGCGCCCCGGTCAGCGGCGAAGACGGGGAGGCCGAGGTTCTTCAGTTCGGTCGCGAGGGCCTTGGCGAGGTCGACCATGGCCTTGGCATAGGCCTGCCCATGGTCCCGCCAGTCGAGGAGGGTATAGGCGAGCGCGGCGGACTTCGCGGCGTCGAAGTTGGCGGTGAGGCCGGGGAAGGCGATGGTGTCGAGGGCTTTCGCGATCTCGGCGTCGTTGGTGACGATCAGGCCGCCGGCGGGGCCACCGAGGGATTTGTAGGTCGACATCGTCATCAGATGCGCGCCTTCAGCGAGCGGGTTGGCCCAGACCCCGCCTGCGATGATCCCGCACTGGTGGGCGGCGTCGAAGAGGACTTTCGCGCCGACCTGGTCGGCGATCTTGCGGACCTCTGCCACGGGGTGAGGGAAGAGGTTCAGGCTGCCGCCGACGGTGATGATCTTCGGGCGGACCGCATGGGCGAGGTCCTGAAGGGCTTTCAGGTCAAGGGTATAGCCGTCGGCGTCGATGGGAGCGGCGTGGGTCGTGAGGCCGTAGAGGCCAGCGCAGCCGGCGGCGTGGTGGGTGACGTGGCCGCCGATGCTGCCGGGGGGCGCAATGATGCTGTCGCCGGGTTTGGCGAGCGCCATGAAGCCGTAGAGATTGGCCAGCGCGCCCGAGCCGACCCGGATTTCGGCGTAGCGCGCGTGGAAGATTTCGGCGGCGAGTTCGGCGGCGATGACCTCGATCTCCTCGATGGCCTCCAGGCCCATCTCGTACTTGTCGCCGGGGTAGCCGAGCGAGGGGCGGGAGCCGATGCCGGAGGCCAGCGCGGCCTCGGCCCGGGGGTTCATCACGTTCGTGGCGGGGTTGAGGTTGAAGCAGTCCTGATCGTGGATCTCGCGGTTCTGCGCGATGAGGGTGTCGAGGCGGGAGGCGACCTGGGCGGAGGGTTTGCCCGCGTCGGTGGCGAGGCGCTGGATGTAGGTCTCGCAGGCGGCGGGAACCCAGGGGCGGGGGGCGAGGTGGGACATGATAGACTCCGGTCAGGTCCGGAGAGAAAAGCCGTCTGGCCGGACGGATGCAAGCCGGAAGGCGGTCAGTCGGTGACGACGGGCAGGCCGCGCGCGATCCAGCCGGGGCCGGCGGCGGAGCCAAGCATGCCTTCGGAGACGTCGAGGACGTTGGTGAACCCCGCCTCGGTCAGGGCCTGGGCGGTGCGGGAGGACCGTCCGCCGCTGGCACAGATGAGTGCGATGGGTCGGTGGCGGTCGCCTTCGGCCAGCGCGGAGAGCCGGTCGAGGAAGTCGGGGCTGCGGAGGTCGAGCCGCTGGGCACCCTCGGGGCTGCCGGTCTCGGCCCATTCCTGCGGCTGGCGGATGTCGACGAGGAGGATCTCACCCGCACGCGCGCGCTGGAAGGCCGTTTCGGCGTCCAGCGTCGGACCGGCACTGGCCGGTCGTGTCACGGTATAGGCAGACCCGAGGGCAAGGAACGTCAGGGGCAGGAGAAGCACGAAGCGACGCGAGAGCATGAGACCCTACCCGTTGGTTTCCCGTTGAAGATGGGCGCGCGGCGGCCGGGTGCAAGGGGTCAGGCGAAGGCGGCCTCGAGCGCGATTTCGATCATCGCGCCGAAGCTGCGTTCGCGCTGATCGGCGGGCAGCGCCTCACCCGTGGTGATGTGGTCCGAGATGGTCAGGATCGCCAGCGCGCGGGCCCCGTGGCGGGCGGCGAGGGTGTAAAGTTCGGCGGCCTCCATCTCGACCCCGAGGCAGCCGTGGCGGAGAAGCTGTTCGGTGAGGTCGGGGCGTTCGTCATAGAAGGTGTCCGAGGAGTAGATCCCGCCCACATGGACCGGGGTGCCTTTGGCAAGCGCGGCGGCGTGGGCCTTCGACAGCAGGTGGAAGTCGGCGCAGGGGGCGAAGTTCAGCTCCTTGAAGATCGTGCGCGAGGGCGAGCCGACGGTGGAGCAGGTCTGGGCCAGGACCACGTCGCGGACCTTGACATGGGTGGGCAGCGCGCCCGCCGAACCGACGCGGATCAAGGTCTTGGCGCCATAGTCGCGGATCAGCTCGTTGGCGTAGATCGACAGCGACGGCATCCCCATGCCAGAGCCGTGGATGGTGACGCGGTGGCCGCGCCAGGTACCGGTGAAGCCCAGCATTCCGCGGACCTCGTTCACCAGGACGGGGTTTTCCAGGAAGGTTTGCGCCGCCCATCGGGCACGGTAGGGGTCGCCGGGAAGAAGCACGGTTTCGGCAATGTCGCCGGGCTTGGCGCCGATGTGGAATGTCATGCTGTCCCCCTTTGGCCCGATGCGCCAAAAATTTGTTGGCGTATTAATGATGATCCTGGTCCCGTCCCGCAAGGGCGGAAAAATCCGTTGGTGCGACCTGCGCGCCTGCGGTATCCGGAAGCCATCTTACAAGGGACGTGCCGCTTGGACTATGACGTCACGCTGATCGCCGGACATCGCGAGGGGCTGTTGGCCCGGACGCTGGAGTCCTTCTGTCGCGACGTGTTCCCGAACTTCCCGATCCGCCGGCTGATCGCCAACCTGGACCCGTTCATGGGGGACAGCGCCGAGGGCGACCGCTGCGAGGCGCTGATCCGCAGGCATTTCCCTGACGCGCTGATCTTTCGGCCCGAGACGCCGGATTTCGCCTCGGCCGTCATCCGGGCCTGGTCGGCCACCAGCGCGCCGCGGGTCCTGCACCTGGAGGACGACTGGCTGGCGCTGGAACCCATCGGGCCGGAACGGATCGATCCGCTGTTCGAACCGGACGTCGGTGCGGTGACCTTCATGTGCCAGTCGAAGCATACCCGCGGGCTTTATCACCAGACCTCGCGGCGGGTGGTGAAGAAGGGGCGGCGGATCGTCGAGGATTTTCTGGTGAACGCCTTCTCGACCTCGCCCGGTGTCTTCGACGGCGACTTCCTGCGCGAGGCGGCGCGGCGGATGAAGCCGGGGCTGGACCCGGAAAAGCAGTTCTTCCGGCAGATCAACCCCGAGCTCGAGGCCCATGCCCTGCCGCGCCGCTGCATGTTCCTGCGCGGCGTGACGCGGCGCGAGCTGATCCTGGACATCGGACGCGAGGCGCGTGCGGCGCAGGGGCTGGTCAAGGTCTACGAGAACGGGGCCTCGATCTGGCGGAGGGCCGAGGCCCCGCCCTCTGAGGCCGCCGACGAGTGATCAGGCCGCGGCGGTCCTGAGATCGCCGAAGACCTCACGGTTGCCGCAGAAGGTCGCCTCACCCGGCTTCGCCTCGGCCCCCTTGGCCAGAAGCCGCGCGCAGGCGGTGCGGTCGGCGCAGTGGCCGCAGGTGGACAGGATCTCGACCCAGAGGGCGTGGTCCCGCTTGAGCTCGGTGTCGGACAGGCCGAAGATCGCCCCCATCGCTGTGACGCGCTGGTCGATGTCGCGCGGCATTCGCAGGAACTCCAGCACCTGGTCGCGGCTCATGCCGAGATCGGCGAGATCGCGGTCCGAAAGGGCGTTGACCTCCTGCACTTCGTGCAGACGGTGGATCAGGGTGCGGATGCGATCGAACATAAGGACCTCCGAAGGGCTGTTTGGGCCCTTCTAGGTCGTCTTGCCCCCCGAAGCTTTGACTTGCGTCAAGGGTGGTGTTTTCCGGATCTTGATGGACGGGCAAGCGGAAGGACTATTCCGCGGCCACGGGTGCCGAATCCGCCAGCGCGACCAGGTCCAGCATGATCCGGTTCAGCTGGAAATCCTGGGGCGTGTAGACCTGCGCCACGCCCATCGCCTTCAAGGGCCGGGCGTCGTCGTCGGGGATGATGCCGCCGACGACGAGGGGTTGGGTGAGGCCCTGCTTCTGCATGAGGTCCAGGGTTTCGCGGATCAGCGGGATGTGGGAGCCGGAGAGGATGGAGAGGCCGATCACGTCCGGCTGCTTCTCGGCGGCGGCGGTGACGATCTCTTCGGGGGTGAGGCGGATGCCGTCGTAGGTGATCTCCATCCCGCAGTCGCGGGCGCGGGCGGCGATCTGCTCGGCGCCGTTGGAATGGCCGTCGAGGCCGGGCTTGCCGAGGAGGAGGCGCATCGGGCGGCCGAGTTTGGTGGCGACAAGGGCCACGGCGTCGCGGACGGGTTCCAGGCCTTCGGTGCGGTTCGAGGGGTGGCGGCTGACGCCGGTCGGGGCGCGGTATTCGCCGTAGAGCGCGCGCATGGCGCCGCCCCATTCGCCGGTGGTGACGCCGGCCTTCGCGCAGGCGATGGAGGCGGGCATGATGTTTTCGCCGGACTGGGCGGCCTGGCGGAGGGCTGACAGGGCTTTGCTTACGGCCTCCGGGTCGCGGGTGGCGCGCCACTGGGCGAGGCGGGCACATTGGTCGGCCTCGGCCTTCGGGTCGGCGGTCATGATCGCGCCTTCGCCGGTGGCGAGGGGAGAGGGTTCGGTGGTGGTGAACTTGTTGACGCCGACGACGGTGGTCTGCCCGGTTTCGATCTTCGCAAGCCGTTCGGCGTTGGCTTCGACCAGGCGGCCCTTCATATAGGCGATGGCAGCGACGGCCCCGCCCATCGCGTCGATATGGGCGAGTTCTTCCAGGGCTCCGGCCTTCAGCTCGTTGACCTTGCGGTCGATGGCCGGGTTGCCGTCGAAGAGGTCGTCGTATTCCAGAAGGTCGGTCTCGTAGGCGAGGATCTGCTGCATCCTAAGCGACCATTGCTGGTCGAAGGGACGGGGCAGCCCGAGTGCCTCGTTCCAGGCGGGAAGCTGCACGGCGCGGGCGCGGGCGTTCTTCGAGAGGGTGACGGCCAGCATCTCGATCAGGATGCGGTAGACGTTGTTTTCCGGTTGCTGCTCGGTCAGGCCGAGGGAGTTGACCTGGACGCCATAGCGGAAGCGGCGGAACTTGGGGTCGGTGATGCCGTAGCGGGTTTCGAGAAGCTCGTCCCAGAGGGCCGTGAAGGCGCGCATCTTGCAGAGCTCGGTCACGAAGCGGATGCCGGCATTTACAAAAAACGACATTCTGCCCGCCATTGCGGGGAAATCTGCGGCAGGGACTTTCACTTTCAGATCATCGAGGACCGCGCAGGCGGTGGCCAGGGCGAAGGCCAGTTCCTGTTCCGGCGTGGCTCCGGCCTCTTGCAGGTGGTAGCTGCAGACGTTCATCGGGTTCCACTTGGGCAGGTGCTTGCCAGTGTAAGCCGCGACGTCGGTGATCAGGCGCAGGGACGGCTGCGGCGGCAGGATGTAGGTGCCGCGGGAGAGGTATTCTTTGATGATGTCGTTCTGGACGGTGCCCTGCAGTGCCGAGATGTCGGCGCCCTGCTCTTCGGCCACGGCGATGTAGAGGGCGAGGAGCCAGGGGGCCGTGGCGTTGATCGTCATCGAGGTGTTCATCTGCTCCAGCGGGATGTCCTGGAACAGCGCGCGCATGTCGCCGAGGTGGGCGATCGGGACGCCAACCTTGCCGACCTCGCCGCGGGAGCGGGGGTCGTCGGAGTCGTAGCCGGTCTGGGTGGGCAGGTCGAAAGCCACGGAAAGGCCCGTCTGGCCCTTGGCGAGGTTCGTCCGGTAGAGCGCGTTCGAGGCCGCAGCGGTGGAGTGGCCGGCGTAGGTGCGGAAGAGCCAGGGTTTGTCGGACATCGGGGCCTCGCGAGTCGGGAGGGTAATTTTATTGCGTCACGGATGGGATACGGGAAAGATCATGGCGTTGTCAATCGCTGCGCTGCGGCAACTGCGGTGGAGGGGGGGGGGGGGGGGGGGGCCCCCCCCCCCGCCGGCGGGGCAGAACCGATCAAACGAGGAAAAGGAATG
>NZ_JAYSFG010000007.1:0-164699 GCF_041913445.1 Tabrizicola sp. | reverse complement strand
GGGGGGCCTCGCGCGTGGGGCGGTTATTTTTTTGGCTTCAGGGTTGGTTTACGGTAAAGATCTTGGGGTTTTCACGCGCGGCGCTGCGCAAACTGCGGTGGAGCGGGGGCCAGCCCCCGCACCCCCGGGATATTTGGGCAAAGATGAAAGCCATTGCTGGAAAAGGGGGATCGGCTAGGGTCGGACCATGTTCGGCACGGTTGCGGTTCCCGTCTGGTTGCTGGTCCTGATCCTGGGCTTTGCCGCGGTCAGCTTTGCGACGCATTTCCTGTTCCCCAGCGTGCGCTGGTTCTTCCGGCGTCGGGCGGAGCGGGCGCTGTCGAGGTTGAACGCGCGGCTCGACCGGAAGATCGACCTTTTCAAGCTGGCCGAGCGGTCGGACATGGTGGCGCGGCTGGCCTATGACCAGCGGGTGGTCGAGGCGGCTATGGCCCATGCGGCTGAGACCGGGGTGCCGGGGGAGGTCGCCTTCGAGGAGGCCCGCCGCTATGCGCGGGAGATCGTGCCGGGGTTTTCGGCGACGGTCTATTTCGGCTTCGGCACGCGGGCGGCGAAGTGGCTTTCCCGCCTTCTGTACCGGGTCCGCGTCGGCAAGGTGGACCAGGCACTGCGGCAGATCGATCCGAAGGCCTCGGTCATCTTCGTGATGAACCACCGGTCGAACCTGGACTATGTGCTGGTCACCTGGCTGGTCGCGGACCGCTCGGCTGTGAGCTACGCGGTGGGTGAATGGGCGCGGGTCTGGCCGCTGAGCGCGCTGATCCGGTCGATGGGGGCCTATTTCATCCGGCGCGGCAGCCGCAATGCGCTCTACCGCAAGGTCCTGGCGCGCTATGTGCAGATGGCGACCGAGGAGGGGACGACGCAGGCGATGTTCCCCGAGGGCGGGCTGAGCCTGGACGGCCGGGTTGGACCGGCGAAGCTGGGGCTGATCAGCTATATCGTGGAGGGCTGGACGCCCCATGCCCGCGATGTGGTCTTCGTGCCGGTTGGGCTGGCTTATGACCGGGTGCTGGAGGACCGGGTCCTGGTCGAGGCGGCGCAGTCTGGCACGCGGCGGTTCCGGAACCGGCCGGTGCTGGTGGCTTGGCACGGGTTGCGCTTCCTGTGGGCGCGGTTCCGGGGACGGACGAAGGGCTTCGGTACGGCCGCGGCCGGGTTCGGGGCGCCGGTGTCGTTGCGGGATCATCTGGCGGCGGGCGGCACGGTGGAAGCCCTGGGCGAGCGGCTGATGGCCGCGATTGCGGCGGTGGTGCCGGTGTTGCCGGTGCCGCTGGTGGCCCGCGCGCTGGGCGATGGGGCAGCGAGCCGCGAGGAGCTGGGCGCGCGGGTGCAGGAGATGGTCGCGCGGCTGTCCGAGGCGGGGGCGGTCCTGAAGCTGCCGCCGGTTGGCGGGGCCTCCGTCCTCGATGAAGGTCTGGAGCCGTTGATCCGGCGCGGGCTGGTCTCGGTGGACCTGAAACCGGTGCCGAAGGAGCGGGCCCTTTTGGACTTCTACGCGGCCTCGGTCCCGGCCGTTGAGGTTTCTGCGCCGCCGCAGACATAAAATTACAAGAAGACCCGATCTGACTATTGCAAAGTTGCGCGCAAGAATATTACTCTTGCTGCAAGGGCGCGGCGATTCTGCGGCGCGGCATCTGTTTGGAGGCTAAGTTGGCTTTGGATACCCAAAACGCACCCGTGATCTACGACGCGCCGAAGAAGGACCTTTATGAGCTGGGCGAGATGCCTCCGCTGGGTCATGTGCCAGCCAAGATGTACGCCTGGGCGATCCGGCGCGAGCGGCATGGCGCTCCGGATGAGTCCTTCCAGGTCGAGGTGGTGGACACCTGGAAGATCGACAGCCACGAAGTGCTGGTCATGGTGATGGCGGCGGGCGTCAACTACAACGGCGTCTGGGCGGGCCTGGGCCAGCCGATCAGCCCCTTCGACGGTCACAAGCAACCGTACCACATCGCCGGATCCGATGCGGCGGGGATCGTCTGGGCGGTGGGCGACAAGGTCAAGCGCTGGAAGGTCGGCGACGAGGTGGTGATCCACTGCAACCAGGACGACGGCGACGACGAGGAGTGCAATGGGGGCGATCCGATGTTCTCTCCGACCCAGCGGATCTGGGGCTACGAGACTCCGGACGGGTCCTTTGCGCAGTTCACCCGCGTCCAGGCGCAACAGCTGATGCCGCGGCCGAAGCACCTGAGCTGGGAGGAATCGGCCTGCTACACGCTGACGCTGGCGACGGCTTACCGGATGCTGTTCGGGCATGAGCCGCATGACCTGAAGCCGGGGCAGAACGTTCTGGTCTGGGGGGCGTCGGGGGGCCTGGGGTCCTATGCGATCCAGCTGATCAATACGGCCGGGGCCAATGCGATCGGGGTCATCAGCGACGAATCGAAGCGCGATTTCGTGCTGGGGCTGGGGGCCAAGGGCGTCATCAACCGCAACGAGTTCAAGTGCTGGGGGCAGTTGCCGACGGTGAACTCGCCCGAATACAACGAGTGGCTCAAGGAGGCGCGGCGCTTCGGCAAGGCGATCTGGGACATCACCGGCAAGGGCGTGAACGTCGACATGGTGTTCGAGCATCCGGGCGAGGCGACCTTCCCGGTGTCCTCGCTCGTCTGCAAGAAGGGCGGCATGGTGGTGATCTGCGCGGGAACCACGGGGTTCAACTGCACTTTCGACGTCCGCTACATGTGGATGCACCAGAAGCGCCTGCAGGGCAGCCACTTCGCGCATCTGAAGCAGGCGGCCAGCGCCAACAAGCTGATGGTGGAACGCCGGCTGGACCCCTGCATGTCCGAAGTCTTCCCCTGGGCGGAAATCCCGCGCGCGCATACGCTGATGTGGAAGAACCAGCACAAGCCCGGCAACATGGCAGTGCTGGTGCAGGCACCGCGGACGGGGTTGCGGACCTTTGAGGACACGCTTGAGGCGAGCAAATTAAGTTAAAGTCAACCTTTAACAACGAATTCACCCATCGCCGGATATCTGTGCTTAAGTGAGTCGCCATCGGGTCCGGCCGTCAGGTCGGTCCCAGGCGGCACAGGTTACTGGCCGAGGGAATTCATGCGCCACGACTGGGTCTTCGACGTCTTGTCGGATCTACTTACCTATGCGACCCAGAACGGCCTGCCGCGGCTGGCAGAGAAGGTGTCCGAAACCATCGACGTGGCCCGGCGGGAGATTGGCGCGGCCGAGGGTGGTCCGGACGAGCCTCCGCAGTCGCCGCCTCCGCAGGGTCGGCAGATGCACTGACCCTACCGCTTGGCGGCGGCACGGGATATGGTCGCAACATGCAGGCCCCCGCGCTGACCTTTTCCGACGACCAGGCCGAGGCCTATGACCGGCTTGCCGCCGCTTTCGTCGGTGCGGGAATAGACCTGGCCGAGGGCGAGTTGAGCCCGATGGCCGAGGGGCGGACCTCGGTCCTTGCCGTGGTGGGCAAGGCGGGGTCGGGCAAGACGATGCTTCTGGCCGAGCTTTACCGGGGTCTCAAGGCGGCGGGCGTCGAAGTGATCTCGGGCGATTACGAGGGGCGCAAGCGCAAGGACCGCCGCACGCTGGCGATCCTTGCGCCCACCAACAAGGCAGCATCGGTCCTGCGGCTGCGGGGGGTTCCGGCGACGACGATCCACCGGATCCTTTACACTCCGGTCTATGATCCGGAATACGAGAAGATCGCCGAATGGCTGGCGGGGACGGGGACTCGGCCGGTTGTGGACAGCCTGGCGATTGCGGGGCTGACCGATCTGGCGCTGGACCGGGCACATGCCTTCTACCAGCAGGTGGCGTCGATCCCGGGGGCCTTGGCGGCGGCCGGGCTGAAGGGCAGCGACTTCATCAAGGGTTGGAAGCGGCGGGAAGAGCCGTTGGACGTGGGCTTCGTCGATGAAAGCTCGATGCTGGATGAGCGCCAGTTCGAGGACCTGCGCGAGATCTTCCCGACTCTGGTCCTGTTCGGCGACCCGGCACAGCTGGCCCCGGTGGGGCAGTCCGGCGAGATGGTCTTCGACAAGCTGTCGGAGGGGCGGAAGCTGATCCTGCATCGCATCCACCGCCAGACGCAGGACAACCCGATACTCGACCTCGCCCACGCCCTGTCGGACGACCGCCTGGGGTTCGAGGAGTTCGAGCGGATGGTCGAGGCGACCGCGCGGAAGGATGACCGCGTGGTCTGGGCCGAGCGCGTCGAGGCGGCACTGATGGCGCGGTCTCCGGTCCTGGTCTGGCGCAACGCGACGCGGGTGCGACTGATCCAGGCGTTCCGGGGGGCCTATGGCGCGCCCGAGGACCAGCTCTTGCCGGGAGAGCCGCTGATCTGCGACGGGATCGAGCTGCCGCTGAAGCACCGGAAGAAGCGGATCGACCTGGAGGCGCGGGGGCTGATCAAGGGCGCGCAGGTGATCTACCTGGGCGAGGGGAACCGAGAGGGGTTTGCCAAGCTGCATGTGGTGGGGGCGGAGGAGCCTCAGGTCAGCGCGGCGAGCATCATCAAGATCGAGAAGCCGGACGAGGAAGAGCCATTCATACCGCATGCGGCGCGGATGGGGGCGGCCTTCCTGCACGGGGCAGCGGTCACGATCCACAAGGCGCAAGGCAGCCAGTGGGACGAAGTGCAGGTCTTCGCGCCGGATCTTTATGCGGCCGCCCAGTCCGGGCGCAGCGAGGCGGGGGTGCCCTTGTGGAAGCGGCTGGCCTATGTGGCGATCACGCGGGCGCAGACGCGGCTTTACTGGGTGGTGCGCAACCGGCTTGCGCGGCCGTCGGGTCCGCTGTCGATCGACGACCTGAAGCGCGAGCCGGCACCCCTGGCGCTGGGCGAGGAGTGAGGCTTTTCCTTCCCCGCCGGGCGGGCTAGGATTTGCCCCAAGAATGGAGGCCCCGATGGCTTTGGTTTTCGTCCAGTTCCGCTGCACCCCCGGCCAGACCTATGAGGTGGCCAATGCGATCTGGGACCGCGAGGTGGTGAGCGAGCTTTATTCCACCAGCGGCGATTACGACCTGATCGCCAAGGTCTACATCCCCGAGGGAGAGGACACCGGGCACTACCTGTCGTCGCGGCTGTTCGACATTCCGGGCATCCAGCGGACGCTGACCACGATGACATTCAAGGCGTTCTGAGGCGCCGGATTTTCAGCCAGTAAGAAGGCCTAGAGCCAGTCGCCGCGGCCCGTGCCCACGGCGAGCGAGACACTGGCATAGCCGTCGCGGGCCAGAAGCGTGTCCAGTCCGCGGGCAATCTCGGGGATGATCGAAAGGCCGCCGTAGACCATCGCAGTGTAAAGCTGCACCGCCGAGGCGCCGGCGCGGATCTTCTGGTAGGCCTGTTCGGCGGTGGAGACCCCGCCGACCCCGATCAGCGGCAAAAGGCCGTGGGTGAGCTGGGACAGTTGCGCCAGCACGCGGGTGGACTTTTCGAACAACGGCGCGCCGGAAAGACCCCCAGCCTGGTCACGATTTACAGATTTCAAACCTTCCCGGCTGATGGTCGTGTTCGTCGTGATGATCCCCGAGATGCGGGTGGACAGGGCCACCTCGACGATGTCCTCGAGGTCGGCGCGGGTCAGGTCGGGGGCGATCTTCAGGAACACCGGGATCGGACGGGGCAGGGTGGCGCGCGCCTCCATCACCTGGCGCAGAAGCTCGGCCAGGGCGGCGCGGCCCTGGAGGTCGCGCAGGCGCTCGGTGTTCGGAGAGCTGACATTGACGGTGGCGAAATCGACATGGGGGCCACAGTGGGCCAGTACCGTGGCGAAATCGGCGGCGCGGTTCTGGGCTGTCTTGTTGGCGCCGAGGTTCAGCCCGACGGGCACCGGACCGGGGGTGCGGGCGGCCAGGCGGGTACCGATCGCCTCCATCCCCTGGTTGTTGAAGCCGAAGCGGTTGATCGCCGCGCGGTCCTCGGTCAGGCGAAAGAGGCGCGGCTTCTCGTTGCCGGGCTGGGGCAGAGGCGTTGCCGCGCCGACCTCGATGAAGCCGAAACCCGCGCGGGAGAGGGGCGCGACGGCCTCGGCATTCTTGTCATAGCCGGCCGCAAGCCCGACCGGGTTCAGCAGCGGCATCCCGGCAAGCGTGGTATGGAGCCGGGGCAGGTCGACGGGACCCGGCAGTGGGGCCAGGCCTGTCCGCAGCGCGAGAAGCGACAAACCGTGCGCGCGTTCCGGGTCGAGACGGTGCAGAAGCGACAGCCCCAGACGTTCGAGTGTGCTCACCAGAGGCCCTCGGGGAAGATGTGGCCGGTGGCACCCAGCGGCAGGGACTTGTCCCAGACGACTTCCTCGATCCGCAGCGGCCGGTAGAGATGCGGGAAAAGCTGCCCGCCGCGTGAGGGTTCCCATTTCAGCTCGGGCCCGAGCTTGTCGGGGTCGGAAGCCACGAGGACGAGGTCGCTTTCCGTAGCGAACCATTTGGCGGCGGTTTCGGCCACCTGGGCGGCGGTCGAGAAATGGATGTAGCCGTCTGCAAGGTCGATGGGAGCGCCCTGGGTCACTCCAGCCGCGCGGAACGCATCCCATTCGGGGCGTCGGAAGATCTTGAGGATCAACATGGGGGCCGAATAGCGAAGGACGGATCAACTGGCAATGGTCTGGCGCGCCCGGGCCGGGTTGAGGGGCAGAAATGAAAGCGGCGCGCCAGACAGGCGCGCCGGATCGCTGCAGACAGGAGCGGGTTACTTGTTGCCCTTCCCGTAACCGTTGCCGTTTCCGTTGCCGTTTCCGTTGCCGTTGCCGTTGCCGTTGCCGTTGCCGTTGGCGTTTGCGTTGCCGGTCCCGTTTCCGGCTTCGCCGCTGGTGGCCGGGTTGCTGGAATCAACGCCGCCCGCATCATTGCCGTGGCCGTTGTCGTCGTGCGTCCCGTTCTGGTTGCCCTGGGCGGGATTGCTGCTGTCGAACTTGCCAGGGTCGTTGCCGTGACCGTTGTTGCCGTCACCTTCGGCCGGTGCTTCCGGTGCCGGCGCGGGGGTAGGCTGGGGCGCAGGTGCAGAAACGACCTCGGGCTCGGGCGTCGGCTCGGGCGTCGGCTCCGGCGTCGGTTCGGGAGTGGGCTCCACGACGGGTGCGGGTTCCGGCGTCGGCTCGGGAGTGGGCTCCACGACGGGTGCGGGTTCCGGCGTCGGCTCGGAAGTGGGCTCCGCGACGGGCACGGGAACGGGTTCCGGCTGCGGCTCTGACGCGGTTTCGAGGACGGGTTGCGGTTGGGGTTGTGTAAGCACCGGCTTGGGAATGACGACGCCCTTGGCCGGTTGGACCACGGTCGGTGCGCTTCTTTCAGCCGCAATTCCCGAGCAGTTCGGGCGCACGTAGCGCGTGACCGTCAGGTTGCGGATTTCGAAATATTCGCAAGGCTGAGGGGCGTTTGTTTCGGCGTTTGCACTCGATGCACTCATTACGAAAGTAAATGCAAGCAGAAGTTGTTTCATTTGCTAGCCCTTTCGAAGCTTGGGCTATGCTTTTGGATACTGAACGCGACTTTCGATAGTTCCGAACAAGGTCAACAGATGATTAATATATGTTATTTTTTAGATGCACTCACCACAGGTTGTATCCGGGCGGACGCGGGGCACAGGCGTCGGAATTTTTTGACCTGAGCGCCACTTGGGCGCAGTCTGGAGCTTTCAGCATGACAGGAGACTCGCGATGCAGATGATTTCGAGAGTGGCGATCCTTGCGGCCCTGATGGCCCCCGCGGCGCAGGCAGAGACGGTGAAGTTGACACTTCTGGGCGTGGGCGATGTGTACAACTTCGAGGAAGAGGATGGACGCGGCGGGTTTGCCCGGCTGAATGCCGTGGCCAAGGCCGAGCGTGCGGCGAACCCCAACACGCTTTATCTGTTCAACGGGGACATGCTGTCGCCCTCGCTGGCTTCGGGCTTTGACCAGGGCCAGAACACCATCGACTTCACCAACCTGGTGCCCTTCGACCTGGCGGTGCCGGGCAACCACGAGTTCGACTTCGGGCCGGAGAACTTCCTCGAGAAGATGAAGGCGTCGAAATATCCCTGGGCGGCGATCAACATCACCAATGGCGACGGGTCGGCCATCGAGGGGCTGGGCGGCGTGATGGTGAAGGAAGTGGGCGGCCTGAAGGTGGCGCTGATCCCGGTGGCGCAGGACACCTCGCCAGAGGTGTCGTCGACGGGCAGCCTGAAGTTCCTGCCTACGGTGGAGACGGGCGTCGCCGCGGCCGAGAAGGCACGGGAAGAGGGGGCGGACCTGGTCGTCGGCGTGGTGCAGACCAACATGGAGAACGACCGGGCGCTGATGGCCAGCGGGGCGTTCGATGTGATCCTGTCGGGCGACGACCATTCCTATGCGACGGCCTATGACGGCCGGACGGCCTATGTGGAAACCAGCATCGACGGGCAGTTCCTGTCTCCGGTCGATCTGACGGTCGAGGTGACGACGACCGATGACGGCAAGCGCGAGATTTCCTGGGTCCCGGGCTTCCGCTTCATCGACACGGCGACGGTGACGCCGGACCCGGAGTCGGTGGCGATGGCCGATGCCCTGCGTGCGACGATGGACCAGAACCTGAATGTCGAGATCGGGACGGTCGAAGCCCCCCTGGACAGCCGCCGGAACGTGGTGCGGGCCGAGGAAGCCACGATGGGCAACCTGATCGCCGACGCGATGCGGGATGCGACGGGGGCGGATATCGCGATCATGAACGGGGGCGGCATCCGGGGCGACACGACCTATGAGACGGGGCGCAAGCTGACGCGGCGCGACATCCTGACCGAACTGCCCTTCGGCAACGTGACGGTGGTGACAGAGCTGCCAGGAAGCCAGGTGCTGCTGGCCCTGGAGAACGGGGTGAGCCAGGTCGAGAAGGGTGCAGGACGCTTCGCACAGGTATCGGGGCTGACCTACGCGTTTGATGCCTCGGCCCCGGCTGGGTCGCGGGTCAGCGAAGTGATGGTCGGCGGCGCGCCCCTGGAGGCCGACAAGCTCTACAAGGTGGCGGTCAACGACTACATCCTTGGCGGCGGGGACGGCTATGATGCGCTGGGCGGCGGGCGGATCGTGACGGACGGGCCGACGGGGCAGCTCGTCGCCAACGACGTGATGGCCTATGTCGAGAAGCTGGGGACGGTGAACCTGGCGGTAGAGGGCCGGATCAAGAAGCTGGGGCAGTAGCCCCCGGGGGCGCGGCACCTTGCTTTCTTGGGTCGCTCTTCGCTGGGCGGCCGAGAAGAAGCCGAAGGCGCAGGACGAGGTGTCAGCGGATGAGGCTGTGGAGCGCGAGGTCGCGGCCTTCGTCGTCCTTGAAGAAGGCCATCCATTCCTCGGCCCCGTCGGGGTGCTTGTGGATCATATGCGGGGCGCCGGTCATGCTGGCGCCCTTTTCCGTCAGGTCGGCATGGGAAGCGGCAATGTCGGAGGTCCTGAGATAGAGGATGTCCGCCTCCTCGCGCCGGCCGGTTTCCCGCAGCATCAGGCGCGTTCCGCCCAGGTCGAAGAAGGCGAGGCCGGGGAAGGCGTAAAGTTCGGGGATGCCAAGTGTCTCGCGCCAGAAGCGGCGGGCGCGGTCCAGGTTTTCCACGCGGCGGGCGATCTGGGACAGGGACATGGCCAATCCTCCTGACGGGAGCATAGCGCTGCAGTGAAGGCCGGTCAGCCTTGGTCTTTGCGCTGCCATCGCCTATCTTTCCCGCATGTGCGGACGCTTCACCATCACCCACCCCAACGAGGCGCTGGCGGCGCTGTTCGATGCCGTGGCCGGGAATGACCTGCCGCAGGGGCCGAACTTCAACGTCTGTCCGACCAATCCGGTTGCGGTGGTGACATCGGAGGGCGGCGTGCGGCGGCTGCGGACCATGCGCTGGGGGTTCATCCCGTCCTGGTACAAGGCGCCGAACGACGGGCCGCTGATCATCAACGCGCGGTCAGACACCGTGGCGACGAAGCCCGCCTTCAAGGCGGCGATCCGGGAGCGGCGTTGCATCGTCCCGGCCTCGGGCTTCTACGAATGGAACGAGGGCGAGGACGGCAAGCGCCAGCCCTGGTATTTCACCCGCAGCGATGGGCAGCCGATGGCCCTGGCTGGCGTCTGGCAGCGCTGGGGGGACATGGACACCGTGGCGATCGTCTCGACCGAAGCGGGACCGGGGATGGCGCAGATCCATCACCGCGAACCGGTCATCCTGGAGCGCGCGGACTGGCCCTTGTGGCTGGGCGAGGCGGGACATGGCGCGGCGGTGCTGATGAAACCCGTGCCCGAGGGGGTGATGAGCCGCCCGTTCCGGGTGGGCGTCGCGGTCAATTCCAACCGGGCGTCCGGCCCAGGGCTGATCGAGCCGGTGGCCGCCTGACCTCAGTGCAGGTCCATCCGGACGTAGTGCTGGCGCAGCGCGGCGGGCGGCATGCCGTAGCCTGCGCGGAACTGGGCGTAGAACTGGGTCATCGAGGAGAAGCCGCACTGCTCGGCCACGGCAGAGATGGCGGTCGAGCTTTCCACCAGAAGCGCCCGCGCCCGCATCAGCCGCATCCGGTTGATGAACTGCTTCAACGGGACCTGCATGGTCTTGGAAAAGAGCGAGAGCGCGTAGTTTTCGTGCAGGCCGGTGACGGCGGTGACCTGCGCGTTGAGCAGGGGCTTGTCCAGGTTTTCCAGCACGAAGCGGACCATCGCGATGACGTGTCGGACATGGGCGGACCCAAGGCTGCGGTCTTGGGCGATTTCGTGCTGGGGCGGCCTCAGGAAGTCGAAGCCGGTGATGGCGGCGCGACGCAGAAGGGCGTTGAGCTCCATCTTCACGATCTCGGCCCGTTCGAAATCGCCGGATCGGTAGTCGGCATACCAGCGCTGCATCTGCGTCTCGTCGCAAAGCGATTGGGGCAGGACGATCATCCCGCGGCCGATCAGGGCAACCTGCAGCGACATGATGTGGCGCATCTGAAGGAAGCTGTCGAGCGGAAGGTAGATGTTTGCAAGCCGCATCGGCGCATCGCCCAGGGGCGTGATCCCGGTCAGCTGGTGCGGCACCCCGGCCCAGAACAGGACCAGCCGCCCCTCGGGCACCGTCAGGCTGGTGCCGTCAAAGTCGTAGTCCATCCGGAAATTCATCGCGAAGTTCAACTCGACATGGCCGTGCCAGTGCGGCAGCGGCATGAGCTCGGGCTCGAAGATGCGGATGCCGAAGCGGCCGAAGGCGCGGTTGCGCGAATAGAAGTGCCGGTCGTGGTTCGGCACCGGCATCGGATTGCGGCGCGAGCGCGTGCGGACCGGGGCGTCGTCCATGGCATCCTTTCCAGCAATCTTAGAAAACCGGAAAACTATCTGACAAAGTGATATTGCTGGAATCCCCGGCCTTCCGCAACCTTCCCTTGTGCCGGCCCGTGGGGGAGGAGGTCCGCCCGGACCGGCCAGGGCGAAACCGCGGGGCATCAGAGCCCCGATAACAAGTGTTGGCCAAGGGAGGAGACATGACGTTCCAGGTCCGGCGCGCCGCTGTGGCGGCGCTGCTTTTGGGTGTATCTGCGGGGGCAGTGCAGGCTGAGATGGCCGCACCCACGGCCCCGCCAGAACCGCCGAAGTTCGAGGCGCAGACCGAACCGGTCTACGTGAACCGCTCGGACATCTTCGAGTTCAAGGCCCTGCCGGCCTATTCCGAACCGGCCTGGGTCACGGCCTTCGTCGATGCGGGCAAGCTTCCTCCGGTGGCCGAACGCCTGCCGAAGGAGCCGCTTGTCTACAAGACAGCCAACATGCCCGACGGCCCCGGCGTCTATGGCGACGTGATGCGCCATGTGATCGGCGGGCGGCCCGAGGGCTGGAACTTCTGGGCCGGGCAAAGCTATGGCTGGGGCGGGATCGACATCGGCCTCGTCGAATGCCTGACGCGGACCGGCCCGCTCTTCACCGTGAACTCCGAGGACCTGCAGCCCCTGCCGAACCTGGCGAAGAGCTGGGAATGGTCCGAGGATGGGAAGACCCTTACGGTCAAGCTGATCGAGGGCGCAAAGTGGTCGGACGGCGACCCGTTCGACACCGAGGACATCGAGTTCTACTGGAACGATGTCATCATGGACGAGAACGTCACCCCGCTGATGGGGGCAAGCCCTGCGACCTACAACAACGCGACCTATGCGACGGTCGATCCCTATACCTTCACCCTGACCTTCGCCGAGCCGTTCCCGGAGCAGGTCCTTTACGCGATGGCCTATGGCAACTTCTGCCCCGGCCCGAGCCATGTGCTGAAGCCGAAGCACCCGAAGCACGGTGGCGAAAGCTATGAGGCCTTCCTGAACGCCTTCCCGTCGGATTACATGAACTTCCCGACGATGGGAGCCTGGGTCGTGGTGGAACACCGCCCCGACGACATCGTGGTGAAGCGCCGCAACCCCTACTACTGGAAGGTCGACGAGACCGGCCAGCAGCTGCCCTATCTGGACGAGATGCACTTCCGTCTGTCCACCTGGGGTGACCGCGACGTGCAGGCGGTGGCGGGGACGGGCGACTTCTCGAACCTGGAACAGCCGGAAAACTATGTCGAAAGCCTGAAGAAGGCCGCCGATCCGGCAAGCCCGGCGCGTCTGGCATTCGGGCCGCGGTCCATCGGCTATCAGCTCTTCTTCAACCAGTCGGCGAACGGCTGGGGTGAGCCTGATGCCCGGGCGCAGGCGGTGCGCGAACTGAACCGGAACCTCGATTTCCGCAAGGCCGTGACCTACGCGCTGGATCGGCAGCGGCTGGGCGACAGCCTGGTGAAGGGGCCGTTCACGGCGCCTTATGCCGGGGGTCTTCTGACCTCGACCAGCTTCTACGATCCGGCTTCCACCGTGTTCTATCCGTTTGACGTGGCCAGCGCGAAAGAGGCTCTGGCGGCTGCAGGGCTGACGGACACAGACGGGAACGGCGTGGTCAACCTGGCGTCGGGCGAGGACCTGACCGTGACGCTGCTGGTGAACTCGGACTATGCCACGGACGGCAACCTGGCCGAGGGCGTGGTGGCGATGATGGCCGATGTGGGCATCAAGGTCACGCTCAACAGCCTGACGGGCAAGGACTTCGACAATGCCCGTGACGCTGGTGCCTGGGACTGGCTGGTGCTGCGCAACAACCAGGAGTACGTCTCGGCGGTCCAGGGCACGGCGAACCTCGCGCCCATCGGGCCGATGACGGCGGTCTGGCATCGTGCCAACGGTGCGGGCGAGATGGATCTGCAGCCCTATGAGCAACAGCTTGTGGATGCGATCAAGGCCTTCATCGGCACCCGCGACCCGGCCGCCCGGATCGAGGCGATGAAGACCTGGCAGAAGGTGTTCACCGAGAACGTGACGGCCGCCGGCCTGACCGCCTATCCCGGTGCGCTGATCATCAACAAGCGCTTCGCCAACATCCCGGCGGGGGCTCCGATCTTCATGTACAACTGGGCCGAGGACAACATCATCCGGGAACGGGTGTATGTGCCGGCGGACCAGCAGATCGGTGCGGAGCTGCATCCGCAGACCCTGCCGGGGGCTCCGGGTTCGCCCGGGCCGATCACGGCGAACTGACGGGTTTCCTCCCGATGTCCGGGGGCGGCAGAAGACCGCCGCCCCCGGACGCCTTTCCTTCCCCCTTCCTTGGCAGGTGACCCGCGATGCTGGGCTTTCTTGGCGTCCGCCTGATGCAATCGGTGCCGGTCCTGATCGTGATGAGCTTCATCACCTTCATGATCATCCAGGCCCCGCCGGGCGACTATGCCGACTTCATCCGCACCAACATGATCGTCCAGGGTGGGGCAACGCCCGAGGCCGCGACGGCCGCGGCGGAAGAATACCGCGAGCGCAACGGGCTGAACGATCCGCTGCTTCTGCAGTATGTCTGGTGGATCTGGGGTATCGTCAGCGAAGGCGATTTCGGCCAGTCCTATGCCTACAACAAGCCGGTGGCCGATATCCTGGCGCAGCGGCTGCCGCCGACCATCGCCATCGCGCTGGTCTGCCATCTGCTGGCGACACTGATCGGCATCGGCTTCGGCATCCTGGCCGCGACGCGGCAATACACCTGGGTCGACACGGTGCTGTCCTTCGTCAGCTTCATGGGCATGACCATCCCGCGCTTCCTGCTGGCCCTGATCATCCTCTACATCCTGGTCTTCCAGTTGAACGTGCAGGAGATCGGGTCGTTCTATTCCAGCCGCTACGGCGGGCAGCCGTACTGGGAGGGCTTTCTAGACTTCAACTGGGGCAAGCTCTGGAACCTGATCCAGCATGTCTGGCCGGTGATCGCCGTCGCGGCCTTCGGGGGCCTTGCCTACAACATGCGGGTGATGCGGGCGAACCTTCTGGACACACTGAACGCGCAATACATCGAGACGGCGCGGGCCAAGGGTCTGGGCGAAGGTGCGGTGATCATGCGCCACGCGGTGCCGAACGCGCTGCATCCGCTGGTGGCCTATCAGGGCGTGGTCCTGCCCTACATGCTGACCGGCGAGATCGAGGTGGCCATCGTCTTCGGTCTTGCCACCATCGGCCCGGCCATCGTGGGGTCGATGGCGATCGGCGATGTCTATGTCACCGCGACACTGATGCTGGTTCTTGGCGCCACGCTCATCATCGGCAACATCATCGCCGACCTCCTCTTGGCGGTTCTTGACCCGCGCATCCGGGTGGGGAGCGACAAATGACGCTGGTCCACGAAGGCGAAGCCGCGGACGGCCGGATTTCCACGGTCTCCACCACATCGCAAAGCTACCGGGCGCTGGTCTGGCGGCGGTTCCGCAAGTCGGTGCCGGGGATGCTGGGGCTGGTGCTGGTGTCGCTCCTGTTCCTCATGTCGATCTTCGCCGAGTTCTTCTCGCCGCAGAACCCGAACGCCAACGGCGCCTCTTTTGCGCCGCCGGACAAGATCAGCTTCTACACCAAGGAGGGCTTCACCCTCTGGCCGGTGGTCTATGCGATCACCGAAAGCGAGGAGCTGGACCCGATCACCTTCCAGCCGCTGATGGGACCGGACCTCGACAACCCGCGGCCGCTGGCGTTCTTCGTGGATGGGTGGGAGTACAAGTTCCTGGGGCTCATTCCGATGAACACGCATTTCATCGGGCTTAGCGACGGTACGCCCCTGCGGCTTCTGGGGACCGACAAGCTGGGTCGGGATGTCTTCAGCCGGGGGGTCATGGGGAGCCGGATCAGCCTGATCATCGCGCTGACCTCGATCACACTGATCACCATTGCAGGCACGCTCTTGGGCATCACCTCGGGCTATATCGGCGGCCGGTTCGACATGTGGTTCCAGCGGTTCGTGGAAATCGTGCTCGCCTTCCCGCAGCTGCCCTTGTACCTGACGCTGACCACGCTGATCCCGGTCACGGCACCATCCCCGGTCTTCATCGGCTTCGTCATCCTGGTGATCGCGGGCCTGGGCTGGGCGCAGCTGTCGCGCGAGGTTCGGTCGAAGACCATGGCGATGGCGCGGGTGGATTATGTCCGCGCGGCGCAGGCGGTGGGGGCCTCGGACACGCGGATCGTCACGCGGCACATCCTGCCCAATGTGATGAGCCATGTGATCGTGTCGATCACGCTGGGCATCCCGGCCATCGTGCTGCTGGAGAGCTTCCTTGGCTACCTCGGCTTCGCGGTGAAGCCGCCGCTGATCTCCTGGGGCCTGATGCTGCAGGATGCGTCGACCTTCTCGGTGATCGGGTCCTACCCGTGGATCCTGTCACCGGTGGGCTTCATCCTGCTGGCCGTCTTCGCCTTCAACGCGCTGGGCGATGGCCTGCGCGACGCCATCGATCCGTATTGAGGCCGCCATGAGCGACATCGTCATCGAAGCCCGCAGGATCGGCGTCACCTTCCAGGTGGACGGGGGCAGCATCGAGGCGGTGAAGGACGTTTCCTTCACGCTTAAGAAGGGCCAGACCATCGCGCTGGTGGGCGAGTCGGGCAGCGGCAAGTCCGTGACGGCGCGGGCGGTGATGCGGCTTCTGTCGAAGCGAGCGCGGGTCAGCCCGCAGACCGAAATCCTTTATGCCGGGCGCAACATGGCGCAGCTCTCGCCGCGCGAGATGCGGGGGCTGCGCGGCAACCGGCTGTCGATGATCTTCCAGGAGCCGATGTCGTCCCTGAACCCGGTCTACACCATCGGCAGCCAGATCGCCGAGGTCCTACGCATCCATAACCGGATCTCGAAGGCCGAGGCGATGGCAAAGGCGCTAGCCTTGCTGCGCGACGTCCAGATCCCCGAACCCGAGGCGCGGCTGAACCAGTATCCGCACCAGCTTTCGGGCGGGCAGCGCCAGCGGGTGATGATCGCGATGGCGCTGGCGAACAACCCCGACGTCCTGATCGCGGACGAACCCACGACGGCGCTCGACGTCACGGTGCAGGCCGAGATACTGAACCTGATCAAGGCGCTGAAGGACAGGACGGGTCTTGCGGTGATCCTGATCACCCATGACCTGACCGTGGTCCGCCAGTTCGCAGACCATGTCTACGTCATGCAGCACGGCGAGGTGCGCGAGGACGGGCCGACTGAAACAATCTTCACCGCCCCACGGCATCCCTATACCAAGCGCTTGCTGGGGTCCGAGCCGCAGGGTCGTGCCGATCCGGCACAGGTCGGGACCGAGACGGTGCTTGAGGGCCGCAACATCCGTGTCACCTACAACCTGCGCAAGGGCGGGGCTTTCCGGGGCACCTGGTCGAAGCTGCAGGCGGTGGACGGGTTGACGCTGGCCCTGAAGCGGGGCGAGACGCTGGGGCTCGTGGGCGAAAGCGGCAGCGGCAAGACGACCTTCGGCCAGGCGCTTCTGCGGCTGAACAATCTGACCGAAGGCGAGGTGGAGTTCCTGGGCCACCGGATCGACGGGCTCGACCGGCGCGGCATGAACCCCTTCCGCAAGCGGATGCAGATCGTATTCCAGGACCCCTTTGCCAGCCTCAACCCCCGGATGTCGGTTCGTCAGATCATCGAGGAGGGGCTGATCGTCAACGGTCTGGGCCGGACCCGCGCCGACCGCGAGGAGCGGGTCAAGCAGGCGCTGCGCGATGCAGGGCTGCCGGACAATATCCTGTCGCGCTTTCCGCATGAATTCTCCGGCGGCCAGCGCCAGCGGCTTGCCATCGCCCGCGCCATCGCGCTGGAGCCGGAGTTCATCCTGCTGGACGAGCCGACCTCGGCTTTGGACCTCTCCGTCCAGGCCCAGATCATCGAGCTCCTCCGCAAGCTCCAGCGCGAGAAGGGGTTGAGCTACCTCTTCATCAGCCACGACCTGAAGGTGGTCCGCGCGCTCTGCCATCGGGTCATCGTCATGCAGAACGGCCGGATCGTGGAGCAGGGCCCGGTGGAGCAAGTGCTTGAGAACCCGACCACCGATTACACCCGTCGCCTTGTGAAGGCGGCTTTCGAAATTGCAGCCTAAAGGAATGGAAATGCCCAGCCCCGTCATCACCTTCATCGGCGCCGGATCGGCCGTCTTCACCAAGAACATCGCCGGGGACATCCTGTCGCGACCGGCACTTGCGGGCGCCGAGATCCGCCTGATGGACATCAACCCCGAGCGGCTGGAGGAATCCGAGATCATCGTCGGGAAGCTGGCGCAGACCCTGGGTGGCAAGGCATCGGTCAAGACCTACACCAATCAGAAGCGCGCGCTGACCGGGGCGGATTTCGTGGTCTGCTGCTTCCAGGTGGGCGGCTACGATCCCTGCACGATCACCGATTTCGAGGTGCCGAAGAAGTTCGGCCTGCGCCAGACCATCGCCGACACCCTGGGCATCGGCGGCATCATGCGGGGCATCCGGACGGTCCCGCATCTCTGGTCGATCTGCGAGGACCTGACCGAGGTCGCGCCCAACGCGATCATGCTGCAATACGTCAACCCGATGGCGATCAACACCTGGGCCATCGCGGCGAAGTATCCGAAGATCCGGCAGGTGGGCCTCTGCCACTCGGTGCAGGGCACGGCCTGGGAACTGGCCCGCGACCTGGATATTCCGGTCGAGGAGATCCGCTACCGCGCGGCGGGCATCAACCACATGGCCTTCTACCTGACCTTCGAACACCGGCAGGCGGATGGGTCCTACAAGAACCTCTACCCCGACCTGGTGAAGGGCTACCGCGAGGGGCGCTTCCCGAAGCCCAGCCACTGGAACCCGCGCTGCCCGAACAAGGTGCGGTACGAGATGCTGACGCGGCTGGGCTACTTCGTCACCGAGTCGTCGGAGCATTTCGCCGAATACACGCCCTGGTTCATCAAGCGCGACCGGCCGGACCTGATCGAACGCTTCGGCATCCCGCTGGACGAATACCCCAAGCGCTGCATCGAACAGATCGCGCGGTGGAAGGGCGAGGCAGAGCGGCTGAAGACCGCGAACGTGGTCGAGGTGAAGGAAAGCCACGAATACGCCTCCGAGATCGTGAACTCGGTCGTCACCGGCGAGCCTTCGGTGATCTACGGCAACATCGGCAACCGCGGCTTCATCCCGCAACTGCCCGAGGGCTGTGCCGTGGAGGTGCCGGTGCTGGTGGACCACATGGGCCTGCAGCCGACGGTGGTGCATGACATCCCGCCGCAGCTGATCGCGCTGATGCGGACCAACATCAACGTGCAGGACCTGACGGTGCAGGCGCTGCTGACCGAAAACCCCGAGCACATCTACCACGCCGCCATGCTCGACCCGCACACGGGGGCGGAGCTTGACCTCGACCAGATCTGGGCGCTCACGACCGAGCTTCTGCAGGCCCACGGCGACTGGCTGCCGAAATGGGCGCGGGTGCCGGTCCGGAAGGCGGGCTAAGGCCATGTGGCCCCGGCGCATCTGTGTGGTGGGGGGCGGGACGGCCGGCTGGCTGGCCGCGATGATGCTGGGCGACTCGGCGCGTCGCGGGGGGCATCCGTGCGAGGTCACGGTTATCGAGAGCTCGAAAATCGGCACCATCGGGGTGGGGGAGGGGACGACTGCCGTCTTCCGCCAGATGCTCCAGCACTTCGGGTTGGACGAGGCCGAGTTCCTTGCCGCCACAGGGGCCACGATCAAGTTCGGCATCCGCCACCGCGACTGGCGGCGGAAGGGCCACAGCTATGACGGCCCCATCGACGATCCGCACCGGGTGGCGGGGTTCGACGTGAACGCGCTGGACGTCTATCAGGTCTCTCAGGGCGAAAGCGTGGGCGAGACGCATCTCTTCCAGCACCTGCTCAATAGCAACCGCAGCCCCTTCGCGATGGTGAACGGGCGGCGTGTGGCAGTGGGGCCCTATCACCACGCCTTCCACTTCGACCAGGCGCTGGCGGGGAAGTGGCTGCGGTCGAAGGCCAAGGCCATCGCCACCATCGACGACCAGGTCCAGACCATCGAACGCCACCCGGAGACCGGCAACATCACCGCGCTGGTCCTGGAGGGCGGCGCGCGGGTCGAAGCGGACCTTTACGTGGATTGCACCGGCTTCCGCCGTGCTCTCATCGGGCCGATGGGCGGGCAGTGGGTCAGCTATCGGGGGACGCTGCCGGTCAACCGGGCGATCCCGTTCTGGCTGGACATCCCCGAAGGTCAGGAGATCGAGCCCTGCACGCTGGCCTGGGCGCAGGGCGCGGGCTGGATGTGGAAGATCCCGACGCAAGGCCGCTATGGCTGCGGCTATGTCTTCTCGGACGCGCATGTCACCCCGGATCAGGCCAAGGCCGAGATCGAGGGCGTGCTGGGCCACCCGATCGAGGTGCGGAACGACATCAGGATCGACGCCGGGCGGCTGGAGAAGCAGTGGATCGGCAATTGCGTCGCGCTGGGCCTGTCGTCGAGTTTCCTGGAGCCCTTGGAGGCGACCTCGATCCACGGGACAGTGGTGCAGTTGATGCTGCTCGCCTCGGTCCTGCCCAACCCCGACGAACGGGCGCGGCTGGCGTTCAACGGCGCGGCGGCGCGGCAGGTGGATGATTTCCGCGACTTCATCCGGCTGCATTATGTGAGCGAACGCCGCGACACGCCCTTCTGGCAGGACGTGGCGGGGTCACTGCCAGACCGGCTGGCCGAGAAGCTGGCGCTTTGGCAAGCGAAGGTGCCGGGGCCGGAGGATTTCCAGCCCTTCCCGATGGGGCTGCCGCACACCGACCACCACCTGCATGTGCCGGTGCTGGATGGTTTGGGTCTTCTGAACCCCCAGGCCGCAAAGGACTGGCTGGCGGAACGCCCGAAATTGCGGGCCAATGCCCGGCGTTCGGCGCGGTCGCTCGCCACCGAATACCGGCTGGCCGCAAGGCAGGCGATCCCGCATCGGGCCTTTCTGCAAGGTCTGCACGAACCCGCTTGAACCCACTCGTCGTGCACTTCGTTTCTCCTCGCTGACCCTTCCGACGAGAAGCCGAAGGCGCGACGCGGGCGGCGTCCCTTAAACCGCCTCGTCCCGCAGCGCGCGGAACTCCATCGGCGACATGCCCCGGTGCCGCCGGAAGGCCTTGGCGAGGTAGTTGGCATCGGCAAAGCCCGTCGCCCGCGCGATCTCGGCCGCCTTCATCTCCGAGGCGGTCAAGAGCCGCTCCACCCGGTCCATCCGCCGCGCGAAGACGTGGTCCGACGGGGGCACCCCCATCTCCGCTGCGAAGCGCCGGACGAAATGCGCCCGGCTCAGCCCCGCAACCTGCGCCAGCGCGTCGACCCGCAGATCGCCGCCCAGGTTCGCCTCGACATGGGACAGCACGCGGGTCATTTCAGGGGGCAGGGCGCCCTGAGGTTTGGCCTTGGAAAAGGCCGTGTCATGCAGGATGGCCAACGCCTGATAGCCGAGCACGGAGGCCTGCGCGGGTGTCATCGCCCGGGTCAGGAGCGCGTGGCAGGCCCCCGCAAGCTGGGCGGCCCCATCCTGCGGCGGCTGCAGGACCGGGCCGGCAACGGCCAGCACCTCACGCGCCATCCGCAGGGCCTCGCGGCCCGAGAGGATGAACCAGAAGTACTCCCAATGCCCGCCGCGTTCCAGCCAGTAGCGGTGGGCGTGGGGCATGGTCACCAGCATGGTTTGACCCACCCGCAGCCGGTGCCGCGCCCCGCCGAAATCGAGCCGCCCCTCGCCCAGAAGCGTGTGCTGGATCACCAGGAAGGGCTCGGACCCGCGCTTCATCCCGTCCCAGCTGTAAAGCTCATTCCGCCGCTGCTCATACCCCGCCGCTTCGGCCAGCACCCCCAGCGTCGGCACCGCTCCGCGGCGCGACAGGCTGCGGACGTCATGGCCGTGGTCGAGGAGGGCGGAGAGCATGAAATTACCCGGATTGGCACAAGATTTCTCTACACCCGCGCCGCCCCCGGGCCTAGCCTTTTCCGCAACAAGGGAGGTCTCACATGCCGTTCAAACTCTGCATCATCGGCGCGGGCAGCGTCGGTTTCACCCGCAAGCTCTGCTCGGACATCCTGAAGGTCCCGGAGTTCGAGGGGATCGAGATCGCCCTCACCGACATCAGCCAGACGAACCTGGACATGATCGCCCAGATCCTGCGCAAGATGATCGAGGTTTCGGGATTGAAGACCAAGGTCACGGCCACCACCGACCGCCGCAAGGCGCTCGAAGGCGCGAAGTACGTGATGAACACCGTGCGGATCGGGGGTGTGGAGGCCTTTGCGACCGACATCTCCATCCCGCTGAAATACGGCGTCGACCAATGCGTCGGTGACACGATCTGCGCGGGCGGGATCCTTTATGGCCAGCGCGGGATCGCCGCCATGCTGGACTTCTGCAAGGACATCCGCGAGGTCTGTCCGTCGGACCACCTCCTCCTGAACTACGCCAACCCGATGGCGATGATGACCTGGGCAGCCATTGACCACGGCGGGGTGAACACCGTGGGCCTCTGCCACGGCGTCCAGAACGGCCACCGCCAGATCGCCGCTGCGCTTGGCGTGCCGATGAGCGAGGTCGACATCATCTGTTCGGGCATCAACCACCAGACCTGGTACCTGGATATCCGCCACAAGGGCCGGAAGATCGAGAAGGACGAGCTTCTGAAGGCGTTCGAACGCCACCCTGTGTTCAGCCGCCAGGAGAAGGTGCGGATCGACGTGCTGAAGCGCTTCGGCTTCTATTCGACCGAGTCGAACGGCCACCTGTCGGAATACCTGCCCTGGTACCGCAAGCGGCGCGAGGACATCCCGAACTGGATCTCGACCGACGACTGGATCCACGGCGAGACGGGCGGCTACCTGCGCCACACGCGGGAGACGCGGAACTGGTTCGAGACGGAGTATCCGACCATGCTGAAAGAGGCCGAGAAACCCCTGTCGCAATGGAAGCGCACCGACGAACATGCGAGCCACATCATCGAGGCGCTGGAGACCGGGCGGCCCTACCGCGGGCATTTCAACGTCAAGAACGGCGGTACGATCACCAATCTGCCCGCGGATTGCATCATCGAGAGCCCCGGCTGGGTCGACCGCTTCGGGATCAACATGGTGGAGGGCGTGACCCTGCCCTTGGCCTGCGCTGCGACCTGCCAGGCCTCGGTCAACGTGCAGCGCATGTCGGTGCAGGCGGCGATCACGGGAGACGTGGATCTGCTGAAACTCGCGGTCCTGCACGACCCGCTCGTCGGCGCGGTCTGCACGCCCGAGGAGGTGTGGAACATGGTGGACGAGATGCTGGAGGCCCAGGCCCAGTGGTTGCCGCAATACCCTGCGACCGGGGGGCGAGCAAAAGCTGGGAAGGGCGCTGCTACAGCTTGACATCTGATATATACCCGAAACTATGATCCTATAGCTTCGGGAGGGATGCGATGGCCGGAATCGCCTTGGAAAAAGTGTCGAAGAAGTTCGGGTCGGTCGAGGTGATCCGCGACCTGAGCTTGCAGATCGACTCGGGCGAGTTCGTGGTCTTCCTCGGGCCGTCGGGTTCGGGCAAGACCACGCTTCTGCGGATGATCGCGGGCCTGGAAAGCATCGATGCGGGTGCGCTGACCATCGACGGGGTGCGGTCCGAGGGGCTGGCTCCGGGCCAGCGGAACCTGGCGATGGTGTTCCAGAACTATGCGCTGTACCCGCACATGACCGTCGCCGAGAACATGGCCTTTGGCCTGCGGAACGTGGGTCTGCCGGAGGCGGCGATCAAGGCCCGGGTGGCGGAAGCGGCGCGGATGCTGGAGATGGAGAAGCTTCTGGCGCGTCGTCCGGCGGAACTGTCGGGGGGGCAGCGGCAACGGGTCGCCATCGGGCGCGCGATCGTGAAGGAGCCGAAAGCGTTCCTGTTCGACGAACCCCTGTCGAACCTCGACGCGGCGCTGCGGGTGCGGACGCGGGTGGAACTCGCGGAACTGCACCAGCGCCTCGGCTCGACGATGATCTACGTGACCCACGACCAGACGGAGGCGATGACCCTGGCCGACCGGATCGTGATCCTGAACGACTGCAAGATCGAACAGGTGGGCACGCCGATGGAGGTCTATGCGCGGCCCGCCTCGCGCTTTGTGGCCAGCTTCATCGGGTCACCGGCAATGAACCTTCTGCCGGCCACGCTGACAGGGCAGGGCGACCGGGCGGCGGCGCGGCTGGGGGATGGAAGCGTGGTGACCCTTCCCTTCGCGCCCAAGGGCGACGGTCCGTGGGAACTGGGCATCCGGCCCGAGGCGCTGACCGTCCATGGCGCCGGGACGACGAAGGCCACTGCGACGGTGGTGGAGCGTCTGGGCGACCGGACGCTGGTCTATGCAAAGCTGTCGGACGGGTTGCAGGTCATCGCGCAGGACAGCGGCAAGTCGCAGGTGAAGGCCGGGGATACGATCGGTCTCGCCTTCGACACCAACGAGTTGCACCTGTTCGACGGCCAGGGGCGCGCGGTTTCCCACTGAGCGCGGAGTTTTCGAAAACTCCGCATCGGAGCCTTTGAAGGCTCCGGCCCGATTTCTTCGAAGAAATCGGCGCCCGGAGTCAGCCCTTGATCCCGGCGGAAAGCGTGATCGCCTCGGTCACCTTGCGCTGGAAGAGGAGGTAGGCCAGAGCGACCGGTAGCCCGGCGAGGACGGCGGCGGCCAGCTGGCGGGCGTAGTAGACCCCGAAGGCGTCGTTCACCTGGGTGATGCCGACCGGGACGGTCATCATCTCGGTCTTCGTCACCGACAGGAAGGGCCAGAGGAAAGCGTTCCAGGTCCAGATGAAGGTGACGATGGCAAGCGCCGTGGTGACCCCCCAGTTCATCGGCAGGTAGACCTTGAAGAGGATCCGGAACTCGCCCGCGTTATCCATCACGGCGGCCTCGCGGAAGTCCTTCGGGACCTGGTCGAAGAACTGCTTGTAGACGATGATGATGACCGGGTGGATCAGCTGCGGCAGCATGATCCCGGCCCAGGTATTGATCAGGCCCAGCTGCGAGACCAGGACGAAGTGGTTGATGATCAGCGCCTGGGTGGGGACCATGAAGCTGGCCAGGATCAGCCACCACAGCGCCTTTCGACCGGGGAAGCGCAGTTGCGACAGCGCATAGCCGCAGAGCATCGAGGTCACGATTGTCAGCACCGTCACCCCCACCGCCACGGCGATTGAGTTGATGTACCAGGTCATGATCTGGGTGTCGTAGATCGCCGTGGTGTAGTGGCTGAACGTCAGGTTTTCCGGCCAGAGCTCGATATAGGGGCGGACGACCTCGTCCTCGGGTTTGAGGGACGAGATCACACCCCAGTAAAGCGGGAAGGCCCAGACCAGGGCGAAGAGGATGGTCAGGACGGTGATGACCCCGCCCCAGAAATTCGCGCGCTGCATGCCGGATGCGGTCATTTGCGGCCCCCCGCCAGGCGCAGAAGCTGGAATTGCAGGACCGAGACGACGACCACCAGGACAAACAGCGTCACGGCCACGGCGGCGGCGCGGCCGCCCTGGTCCTGCTGAAAGGCGCGCTGGAAGACGTAGTAGACGAGAACCATGTTGTCGTTGGGTCGGCCGCCGGTCGAGAAGAGGTAGACCTGGTCGAAGATCTTCAGCTGCGCGATCAGCTGGATGGTGAAGACCAGCGTCGTGACCGGCCAGAGGAGCGGCCAGGTGATGCGGCGGAAGGTCGTCCAGCGGGTGGAGTTGTCCATCGCGGCAGCTTCGTAGATTTCTGCCGGAATGGCGCGCAGACCCGCGAGGAAGAGAAGGATCGAGAAGCCGGCGGTCCACCAGATGGTGACGACGCCCACGGCGGGCATGAACCACTCGCGCGTCTTGAAGATCGGGATGCGGTCGATGCCGAAGAGGTCGAGGATGTGCATCGCGATGCCGAACTGGAAGTTCAGCACCCAGTCCCAGATCAGGTAGACCACTGACACGGGGAGGATGTAGGGCAGGAAGAACAGCGCCAGGATCGCGGCCTGCAACCGGCCTTTCAGGCGCGAGACTCCAAGCGCGATCAGCAGCGCGATGATCGTGCCGGGCAGGACGGTCAGAAGGACGAAATAGGCGGTGTTCCAGGCGGCGGTGCGGAACCGCGGGTCGCTGTCTAGGCGGGCATAGTTGTCCAGGCCCACCCACTCGCCCGAGCCGATAAGGCCAGCATCAGTGAAGGAAATGCCGAACATCTGGATCGTCGGCCAGACGAAGACCAGAAGGTAGATGGCAAGGAAGGGCGCCACCAGAACGGCGGCGACAAGAGCATCCTTGCGGCGGTTGGTCAGCATGGCATCTTCCCGAAAGGTGACGGGCCGCCCGGTGACAGGCGGCCCGGTTCAGTCAGGTCAGAGAGCGTTGAGCTCTTCCTTGATCGACTCGACGGCTTCGGCCGGGTCCATCTCGCCGTTCAGCGTCGGCACGAAGTAGGTCGACATCACGTCGAAGATCGGCCCGGCGACACCGGCAAGCGGGGATTTCGGGTCGAAGATCATGTTCGCCGTCAGGGTGGAGTAGGTCGCGTTCGGCTCCATCGCCGCGTATTCCGGCGAGGCGACGACGGCCCCGTTCGCGGGGATATGGCCCGCGGTGGCCCAGAAGAGCGAGTTCTTCGACATCCAGGACATCACCTCCAGAACCGCGGCGCGCTTTTCGGGGGTCATTTCCTTGCCCTGGTTCGCGGGGATCGCAAAGGCGTGGCTGTCGGCATAGGTCGCGGGCTTGTCGAAGATGACGGGCAGTTCGACCGCGCCCCAGTTGAAAAGCTTCCCTTGGGCGTTGAGGTCGGTCATCGTGGGCACTTCCCACACGCCGTTGATCATCATCGCCGCTTCGCCACTGGTGAAGAGGGCAACCGTGGCCGGATAGTCGGTGTAGGTGGACTGGAGACCCGCCTTCGTCCATTCCGCCAGGACGCCCAGGGCATTGGCCAGCTTCTCGCCGTTGTCGCCGGCCAGGAACTCGCCATCGGTCATCAGCTCGCCGTTCTGCTGGCCGACCAGCGAGTAGATCGTGCGGAACATGAAGTTGCCGTCGGCGGTGACGGAGCCGAGCGGGAACTTCACCCCGCTGTCCTTCAGCGCCTGCAGGGTGGCGGTGAAGCCCTCGCGGCTGTCCAGCCCCTTGGGCTTGCCGTTTTCATCGAGCATCCCGGCTTTTTCCAGCAGGTCCTTGTTGTAGTAAAGGACGATCGGGTGGGTATCGAGCGGAACGGCGTACTGCTTGCCGTCGATGGTCACCGCGTCCCAGGTCGCCGCGGCGAAATCGGCCGAACCAAGGCCCATCGCCGTCCAGTCATCGGGGGTGATTTCCTGCAGGATGCCCTGCTGCACGGCCAGCGGGATGCGGCTGGCGTGGTAGGTCATGATGTCCGGAGCCTCGCCCACGGCGGCCGAGGTCTGGACCTTGGCATAGAAGGGCGTGCCCCATTCCAGCGTCGTGGCCTCGATCTTGATCTGTCCGGCGTGGGCGGCGTTGAAGTCCTCGAGGAGTTTCTTCATGCGCACGCCGTCGCCGCCGCTCAGGAAATCCCACCAGACGACAGTCTCTTCCGCCCGGGCCACACCGGCAAAACCGATGGTGGCGACGATGGCAGCCTTCATCATTCCACGTAACGACATCATTTTCCTCCCTCATGGCGGCGTGGTTCGCCGCGTCTCCTGCGAAAAGCGTATCCGCTTTCCCGATTCGATCAATCGAAACCTGATACGTATCCGAGACTTGGATACTTACAGCCCCACCCGGATCATCGAGTAGGAATGCGGCGGCAGGGTCAGGTGCAGGCCCTTGCCGTCGAGCTTCGCCCCGTTGCCCTTCTGCGGGGCGACGTTGTCGGGGTTGGTCTTCGAATTCCGCGCCTCAAGGTCGTTGTGCTTGATCAGCGTGTGCTCGACCGTACGGGCGGTGAAGCCGTCGAGCGCGAGGTCGACCTCCATCGGTTCAGAGCCGTTGCGGTTGATGGCGAAGAAGGTCAGCGTACCTTCGTCGTCGTTGCGCACGCCCGCGATGTCCAGCCAGGGAACGCCGGCGGCGGCGTCGGCGTCGTAGGTCGGGACTTCGACAGCAAGCTGCATCGCCGTGCCGCGCCCATTCTTCGAGGCGAAGAGGAAGGGCCAGTAGATCGTCTGCCGCCAGGCCGGGCCACCGGGTTCGGTCATGATGGGCGCGATCACGTTCACGAGCTGCGCGATGCAGGCAATCTTCACCACATCGGCGCGGCGGATGAAGGTGTTCAGGATGCAGCCGACCTGCAGCACGTCCTCGAAGTTGTAGATGTCCTCCAAGAGGACCGGCGCCTCGGGCCAATCCCAGGTGCGCATCCGCTCGGCGTCCTGCTTGCGTTCGTGATACCAGACGTTCCATTCGTCGAAGCTGATCGTGACCTGCCGCTTGGACCGCTTCTTCGCTTTCACGTAGTCGATGATCCCCGCGACCGTGCCGATGTAGGTGTCGAGCTTCTGCGGTAGTGCGAGGAATTCGTTGGAATTCTTCTCGTAGTTCTCGAAGTACATGTGCAGGCTGATGTGGTCGACCTGGTCGTAGGTTTCCTCCAGCACGGTGGCTTCCCACTGCGGGTAGGTCGGCATGTTGGAGTGGCTGGAGCCACAGACGACAAGCTCCAGTGTGGGGTCGAGGCCGCGCAGCGCCTTCGCCGTCTCGTTGGCCAGGTGCCCGTATTCCCCGGCGGTCTTGTGGCCGACCTGCCAGGGACCGTCCATCTCGTTCCCAAGGCACCAGAGGCGGCAGTTCCACGGCTCCTTGCGACCGTTCTTCGCCCGCAGGTCCGACCAGTAGGTCCCGCCCTTGTGGTTGACGTATTCGACGAAGGCCCGCGCCTCGTCGAGGCCCCGCGAGCCGAGGTTCACGGCCAGCATCATGTCGGTCCCGGCCTTTTCGGCCCAGTCGGCGAATTCGTGGATGCCGACCTGGTTCGATTCCGTTGTCCGCCAGGCGAGGTCCAGCCGCTTGGGCCGCTGGTCCTTCGGGCCAATCCCGTCCTCCCAGTTGTAGGCCGAGACGAAGTTGCCGCCGGGATAGCGGCAGATCGGGGTGTCCAGCGCGCGGACGAGGTCGATCACGTCCTGCCGCATCCCGCTTGTATCCGCGGTCGGATGGCCCGGCTCGTAGATGCCGGTGTAAACCGCACGCCCAAGGTGTTCCAGGAACGACCCATAGAGCCGCTTGTCGATATCCGCGACCGTATAGGCGCTGTGCGCCGTGACCCGTGCCTTCATGATGTTCCTCCCGTCCGGATCTGAGAATCCGTTTCTCTGGTTCATACCAGATTTCCGGGTATAGTTCGTCAGGCTTTGCCCGGGGTCAAGCGAAAAGGTTGGGAAGAGTGTCAGGCGCGGATCAGGCGCAGGGCGATGTCCTGGTCGTGGTTTCCGAAGCCGCGCCCGAAGATGTTGATGCCGCCGGGATGGCGGGCGTCTTCCTTCACGCCGATCCGGACGCGGATCGACCGGTGGTCGTTCAGCTCCAGATCGCCCAGTCGGCAGTCCGACAGCCGGACGCCATCAAGGAAGGTGCCCGAATCGGTGACCTCCCAGCGCTTGAGGTCGCCGTATTGCGACCCGGCCAGCTTCCACCAGTCCGGCGTGAACTTGCCACGCTTGTCGCCATAGTCGCCGGGCGAGGTCCAGGTCCCGATCTCGTGCCCGTTGATGGCGACCGTGATGTCCGAAGGCCAGTCCTTCGAGGTGCCAGGCACTTCGGATGACAGTTCCACCGTCAGCTCCAGCGACCGGATGGAAGAGCCGGCAAGCTTGGCATTGTTGGGAAACTGGTATTCGACGAAGCCGTGGTTGAACCACAAAAGTCCGGCGCGCATCCGGTCGGGGTCGAGGAAGGTGTCGGGCACGTCGAGCAGGCCGATTATCGCATCGGGCGAGCAAAGGCCACAGGGCGCGCTGACCTCGCAGCGGGTGTAAAGCCCGATCGGCATGGCCACTTCGATGGCGTTCGCGTGCTGGACCGGCTTCGATTCCTTGAAGGCGATCAGCATCTCGGTGAAGGTCGAGTTGCAGATCTTCTGGCTGCCCTTGCGCCCCTTTTCGGACCGGGTCTGCACCAGCCCGGCGTCGACCAGGATCTGCATGTTGGACGACACGGTGGACTGCGGCAGGTCCAGGTCCTCGGAGACCTGGTTCACGTTGCGGGGGCCGTTCCGTGTGAGATGTTCAAGGATGCGAACGCGGACTTCGCTGGCCAGACTGCGGAGGATGTCGGGTCGCTCGAGCGGGTCAACAACGAGAATCTGGTTGGTCATTTGCGCGCACGCGGTTCTATCTCAGCGATCCGTATCAGGATTGCGGATTCAAATAAAGCGAGTCTGTGCGGGCTATCTGGTCAGCGCCTTGCCGAAGACCGCCGCAACGCGCGCCTGGGCGGCGCGGTAGTCGGCAAAGTCCCGGGCATTGGCCTTGATGCCGAACTTGGTGGCCATCACGAGCGCGGCGATCTCGTCGGCGGTGGCGTTCAATCCGTCCAGCGTCAGCCGGCCTTCAGCCACGCCCTTGCGGATCCACTCTGCAAGGTGGTGGGTGATCCGCGCATGGGCCGCCTCGACGCAGGGTTGCGTGAAGGGGGTATCGGAGGACAGCATTTCGTCGGCGTGGGGCGAGTTCAGCATCGCCTCCATCGCGTCGCCGTCGATCGCGTGGAAGGCATCGAGCAAAACTTCGGCTGCCGGGCCGGAGCGGACGAGCACGCGTTCCACCGCCTTTTCCGAGCGTTCGAAATGGATGCGGACCAGCGCGTTGAAGATGTCGTCCTTGCCCGCATAGTGCAGATAGAGCGCAGGGCGGGACATGCCGGCCAGCTTGGCGATGTCGGCCATCGAGGTCCGCCGCAGACCGTAGCGGGCAAAGCATTCGAAGGCCGCGCGCAGGATCGCGGCTTCCTTCGGATCGGCGGGCGTATCAACCTCGGTCGTCATGCGGCCAGTCTAGGCAAGCCCCGGCGATCCGTCAAACAGAGGTTGACAAAATGACAAAATACGTCGAAAATGTCAGAAACCATCGGGAGACCTCGCATGAACCTTACCCTGTCCATCAACGGCGCCCCCCGAGAGGTTGATCTGCCCGGGGATGTGCCCCTCCTCTGGGCCCTGCGGGACGGGCTGGGGCTGACGGGGACCAAGTTCGGTTGCGGGGTGGCGGCCTGCGGGGCCTGCACCGTGCTGATTGATGGCCAGGCGGTGCGGTCCTGCCAGGTCCCGATTTCGGAGGCCACGGGCGAGATCACCACGATCGAGGGGCTGGGCCAGCCGGGAGCCTTGGCGCCGCTGCAGGACGCCTGGGTCCGCCACCAGGTCGCGCAGTGCGGCTACTGCCAGTCAGGCCAGATCATGCAGGCGGCGGCGCTTCTGGCGCAGGTGCCGGATCCGACCGACCAGGACATCGACGACGCGATGCAGGGCAACCTCTGCCGCTGCGGGACCTATCCGCGCATCCGGGCCGCGATCCTGGATGCGGCGCAGACGATGAAGGCGGGTTGACATGGCAAGCTGGAAAACCATCACCCGCCGTTCCTTCCTCGTCCTCGGTGCCGCCTTTGCCGGGGGTGCCGCCTTCGGGGCCTACAAGGTCGCCGAAGTGCCGGCGAACCCGCTGGTCCCCGGGCCCGACGGGATGCCGCTGAACCCCTGGGTCATCATCAACGCCGACGGCGTGACGGTGATCGCGCCGCGCGCGGAAATGGGGCAGGGCATCTCGACCACGCTGGCGGCCCTGGTGGCTGAGGAGCTGGACGTCGACTGGTCGCAGGTGCGGGTGCTGCATGGCCCTCCGGCGCAGGCCTATTACAATGCGGGCTTCGTCGAGCGCATGTCAAACGAGCCGGACTACAAGCTGTCCATGCAGCCGAACGGCCACAACGCAATCCTTGCGGCCCTGCCGAAGATCTTTTCTTTGCAGATGACGGGCGGCTCCACTGGCGCGATCGGCGGCTTCGTGCAGATGCGGCTTGCAGGGGCAGGGGCGCGCGAGGCGCTAAAGGCCGCGGCGGCGCGGCGGTTGGGTGTCGCGCCCGACAGCCTGCGGACCGAGGGTGGCAAGGTCATCGGCGACCAGACCTTCACCTATGCCGAGCTAGCGGCCGAGGCGGTGGACCTGGTGCCCGAGGACGTGACTCTCCGCGACCCCTCGACCTGGCGCTATGTCGGCAAGTCCATGCCGCGGCTGGACATGGTGGCCAAGTCAACCGGGACCGAGACCTTCGGGATCGACATCGTCCTTCCCGGCATGAAGTTCGCGACCGTGCGGATGAACCCCCAGCGCGGAGCGGGCATGACCAGCTTCGAACCGGCCGCCGCGCTGGACTTTCCGGGCGTCGAGCAGGTGATCGGGCTTGGGACGGGCATTGCGGTGGTGGCGAACACCACCTGGGCCGCGATGCAGGCGGCGGCCCTGGTCGAGATCGTTTGGGAGAAAGCGGATTACCCGGCGGACACGCAGGCCATGATGGCGCGGATCGAGGCGGCGTTCCGGACTGACCCCGACTCGCGTCTGCGCGACGATGGGGATGTCGAGGCCGAACTCGCCAAGGGTGGGGTGATCGAGGCGGAGTACCGCGTCCCGTTCCTGGCCCATGCCTCGATGGAGCCCCTGAACGCGACGGCCTTGGTCAAGCCCGATGGCTCGGTCGAGGTCTGGTGCGGCAACCAGGCTCCGATCATGACGCGGGACGCCATCGCCGCCGCGCTGCGGATCGACGCGGCCAAGGTGACCCTGCACACCCCCGTCATGGGTGGCGGGTTCGGCGGACGCACCGACCCGGTGCCGGCGGTTCTGGCCGCCCGGATCGCGGCGGCGATGCCGGACACTCCGGTCAAGCTGACCTACAGCCGCGAAGAGGACATGACCCAGGACTATTACCGTCCGGCGGCGATCGCGCGGCTTTCGGGGCGGGTCGAAAATGGCCGGGCGACGGCACTCTGGGGCCGGACGGCGGCGCCCTCGGCCACCCGAAACGCGCTGGCGCGGCTGGTGGGATTTGCCCCTCCGGGACCGGACCGGGCCACGGTGGAAGGCGGCTTCGATCAGCCCTACGGCCTTGCGAACTACCGCTACGACGGCCATGTCGCCGACCTGACGGTGCCCCTGGGCTTCTGGCGGTCGGTGGGCAATTCGATGAACGCCTTCTTCCTCGAAAGCTTCATCGACGAGCTTGCCCATGCCGCCAAGGCCGATCCGCTTCAGTTCCGGCTGGACCTGATGCGCGACACCCACGCGCCCTCGGCCACGCTTCTGGAAACCGTGCGTGAGATGTCGGGCTGGGACAGCCTGAAGCGACCGGGCTTCGGCCGCGGCGTGGCCTTCTGCTATTCTTTCGGCACGCCCGTCGCCCAGGTCCAGGAGGTGCAGGAGACCCCAGACGGCATCCGCCTGACCCGCGCCTGGATCGCCTGCGACCCGGGCCTTGCGATGGACCCCTCGATCATCGAGGCGCAGATGACCGGCGCGATGGTCTATGGCCTGTCCGCAGCGGTCCAGGGTGCGATCACCTTTGCCGACCAGGCGGTCGTGGAGCAGAACTTCCCCGACTATGACGGGCTTCGGATGCACACCACGCCAAGCTTCGAGGTTCGGGTGCTGCAGAACAACGGCACCTTTGGCCATATCGGTGGCGTGGGAGAGCCGGGCACTCCTCCGGCGGCACCTGCGCTGGCGAATGCCCTCTTCGACCTGACGGGTGTCCGTGCGCGGGAGCTGCCGCTGAACCGGACGTTCGACTTCGCGGGCTAGCCGCTTCCGGTGGAAGGCGGTCCGGTGCACGGGCCGCATCTGCTTGGGCGCAAGGTTAGGGTCCAAGGGCACTGTCTGCGGCGCAAGATGGGGTGAAGCGTCGGACTGACCGGCTGCCGAGAACCGTCGTCATGTCCTTTGCAGACCAGGTCTGTTGCCATCCCGCATGTCCGGCGCAGGCAGATGGACCGGAACCATTTCCGGATCAGGGGGGTTGGGACCAGAGTCAGCGTGGAAGGGAAACTCATGGCGGTTCGCACCTTACCCTATTCCAGCCCCCGACCCTGGGCTTCGATCCCCGGGCAGGAGACCTTCAGGTCCTTTGCTGCGGCCTTCTTCTCTCTGACCCTTCTGACGGACTGGGCCTACATGCAGACCATGGTCCTGATGTGGAAGGATTTCTCGGCCTGGCTTCTGTTCGCCGGCGCCGTCTCGGGCGGGATCGCGGTGGTTCTCTGGCTGATTGGCCTTCTGGTTTACCGCCAGCAGCAGGCGTGGCTCGTGGTCCTGCTGAATGCCGTCATCCTGGCGGTGGCCTTCGTCAACAACCTGGTTCACGCCGGTGATGGCTGGACCGCCATCGTTCCCACGGGCATCGGGCTGTCGCTTCTGACCTGCGTGCTCATGCTTGTTTCGGCGGCCCTGCGCCGGATGGCGTTCCGCCCCGTTGTGCGCGCCTAAGGAGGATTTCCCATGCCAGTCCAGACCCCGCTCCAGCGTGCCATCCTTCTGTCGGGAATTGCGCTCTTTGCCCTTCTGTCTGCTGCGAGGGCCCAGGACGGAGAGTTCGACATCTCCAGCCAGATCGGACCGGACCCCGTCCTGCCGGAGCCTGCCTATGGCGACCTTTTGCCCGGGATGAACGTGGGCGAGGTGATCGGCTGGAAGGAGGGCGAGACGCCGACGGTGCCTGAAGGTCTCACGATCACGGCCTATGCCACCGATCTGGTCAACCCGCGCACGGTGCACACCCTGCCCAACGGCGACGTGCTCGTCGTGCAGTCACGTGCGCCCGAGGGCAAGCCGAAATTCCGGCCAAAGGACTATATCCGCGGCTGGATCATGAAGGTCGCTGCGGGCGGCGGATCGGGGAAGCCGCCGGAAAGCAATCTCATCACCCTCTTGCGCGACCCGAACCGCGACGGGGTGGTCGATGAACGCCACGACCTACTCAAAGGCCTGCACTCGCCCTTTGGCGTCGCCTGGATCGACGATACGCTTTACGTCGCCATGGCCGACGGCGTTGTGGCCTATCCCTACAGCCTGGGAGAGACCGAGATCTCCGAAGAGCCGGAACTTGTGACACTTCTGTCCGGGGGGCCGCTGAACCATCACTGGACGAAAGACCTGGCGCTTGGGCCGGATGGCACGAAACTTTACGCCTCGGTCGGCTCCAACTCGAACGCCGCCGAGAACTCGATGGAGCTGGAGCGGGGCCGCGCCGCGATTTTCGAGATCGACCGCGCGACCGGGGCCTCGCGGATGTTCGCCAGCGGGCTGCGCAATCCGAACGGGCTGATCTTCCACCCCGAGACCGGCGCGCTTTGGACCGTCGTCAACGAGCGGGACGAGTTGGGGCCGAATCTTGTGCCGGACTACATGACGTCGGTGGTCGACGGGGGGTTCTATGGCTGGCCCTACAGCTATTACGGCCAGCATGTCGACGAACGGGTGCGCCCGCAGCGGCCCGATCTGGTCGCGGCGGCGATCAAGCCGGACTATGCGCTGTCCAGCCACGTGGCGGCGCTGGGGCTGGTGTTCACGCAGGGGTCCGCCATGCCGGAAGAATATGCCAGTGGCGCCTTCGTCGGGCAGCGCGGGTCGTGGAACCGCGAGCAGTTCAACGGCTACAAGGTATCCTATGTGCCCTTCCGCGACGGGATGCCGGATGGCATGGCGCAGGATGTGGTGACCGGCTTCCTTCTGCCCGAGGAAGAGCAGGTGCGCGGGCGGCCGGTGGGCCTCGGGATCGATGGCACTGGGGCGCTTCTTATCGCCGATGACGCCGGGAATACGGTCTGGCGTGTCGCGGCGGCCGACGGGCGCGTGACCGATGCCCCGGTCGAGACGGACCGTGTGGCGACGGATGCCTCGGCGGCGGCCGTGCCGGCTGAGGGTGAGGCGGAGCCGGTTGCGCCGCCCGCCGAAGCGCCGGACGACGGAACTGCTCCGGTCGAGGAGACTGCTCCTGCAGAGCCGGCACAGGCGGAACCTGTTCAGGCCGAAGAGCCTGCTCCGGCCGAGCCTGCACCCGCCGACTAGCCGCAGACCGTCAGGGCCAGCACCGGCAGTGATGTCCAAAGCGCCGCGGCCAAGGCTGCGGCGCCAAGCGTCGTGGTGGTCGCCTGCACGAAGCGAGACGGCGACGGCTTTCCGAGAAGCACCGCAAGGACCAGCCCCTGCGTGACCACGAACGCTCCGGCGGCAATGATCAGTGCCAGCCGCGGATCCACCCCCTCGGGCCAATGGCGCGAGCAGGACAGGCCCTGCAGCGCGTAGACGGCGCAGAAGCCGATGATCCACACGGTAAAGGGCAGCGACAGGCGGAAGACGTTTCTCATCCCAGTCCCCCCGGTAACCAGGCCGCCGCAAGCGCGACAAGGCCGGTCGCGGCGGCGAAGTCGGCCCAAAGGCCGACGATGCGGGCCTCGCCCAGTCGGACGGGGTGGCCCGCGATCCGGCGCAGGGCGAGGTAGCCCAGCATGATCAGCACCAGCCCGACGTGGAACGCGACATGCCCGGCCAGCAGCCACAGCGTCGCGTCATAGGCGTGGCTCGCTGGGTCCGGTCGCGCCAGCATGACCGAGGCCGCGGCGGCCGACAGCGCCAGCGCCCCGACCACGGCGACCGGCAGACCGACCGAAATACCCCGTCCACTGGCTATGGCGCGGGCGCAAATCCGGGGGCCAAGGGCCAGTGCGGCCGCGCCCCCCAGGGCAAGAGCCACCGCCCAGAGGTCCGCGCTCAGGTAGGACGGCGGGGGCCAGTTCGGGGCGACGGTCCAAAGGAAGGCATAGCCGAAGACGAGCGAGCCGAAATGCACCCCATCCGCCACAAGAAGGAACAGCGAGCCCCACCAGCCGGGCGGGTCCGGCGTCTCGGACGCGACGGGGAGAAGGGTGCCGTGACCGGCCTCGACCGGTGCCTCGGGGCGGGCGGGGGACAGGCGCCAGACCCAGACCAACGCCACGACCACCACCCCCAGAAGCGCCAGGCCCGAAAGCCAGTAGGCCTTGACCAGAGGCGCCAGGAAGGACGTGCTGGTGACCACGGCCAGAAGGAAGGGCAAGGGTGAATTGCCGGGCAGGACCGCGACCTGCAGGGGCTTGCCGGTCGTCGTGGTGACGATCAGCGTCTCGCGCCGGTTGCGGGAGGCGTCGCCGAGATACCCCTCGCCCCGGGCGATGCGGACCGCAAGGTCGGGATCTTCCTGAAGGGGATAGCGGCCCTGCACGATGGGGATCGAGGCGAAACCGTAATTCGGCGACGAAGCCGGGGCGGCCCATTCCAGCGTGGCGGCCCCCCAGGGGTTCCGCCGCCCGCGCAGGCCCGCGAAGGTGTTGATCGCGATGTCCAGGATCACCAGGGCGAAGCCGATCGCCATAACGAAGGACGCGATCGAGGCGACGAGGTTCAGAAGCTCCCACCCCTGGCCTTCATCATAGGTCCAGGTCCGGCGCCGCTGGCCGAGGAGACCCGCGACATGCACGGCAAGGAAGGTGACGTGGAAGGCCGGTACCACTAGCCAGAAGGCGATGCCGCCCAAGCGGAAGAAGCTTGCCCGGCCGGTCAGGAGCGGCTGAAAGTAGTAAACCGCCGCGATCATTGGGAAGACGTATCCGCCGATCAGCACGTAATGCAGGTGGGCGACGACGAAATGCGTGTCGTGGACCTGCCAGTTGAAGGGCACGATGGCGAGCATCACTCCCGTCAGCCCGCCGATCACGAAGGTGGCGAAGAAACCGAGGATCCAGAGCATCGGCAGCTCCACCCGCACCCGGCCCTTCCAGAGCGTCCCGATCCAGGAAAAGATCATTACCGAGGTCGGCACCGCGACCAGCGTCGAGGCGGCCGAGAAGAAGGCGAGCCCGAGGTGCGGAATGCCGGTGGTGAACATGTGGTGGACCCAGAGCCCGAAGCTCAGGACCGCCAGCGACACCGCCGCCGCAACCACCCAGCCGTAGCCCAGAAGCGTGGTCCGGGCCATCACCGGCAGGATCGTGGCGATCATCCCGGCAGCGGGGAGGAAGATGATGTAGACCTCGGGATGGCCGAAAAGCCAGAAGAGGTGCTGCCAGAGAAGCGGGTCGCCGCCATTTTCGACCTGGAAGAACGGCCAGTCGAGCGCGCGTTCGGTCTCCAAGAGCAGGGATCCAAGGATCATCGGCGGGAAGGCGGTCAGGATCATCACCGCGACCACCAGGATGAACCAGGCGAAGATCGGCATCCGCGACAGGCTCATCCCGGCGGCGCGGTAGCGGAGCACGGTCACGACGATCTCGACGGCCGTGGCGATGGCGGAGACCTCGATCGAAGTGATGCCCAACAGCCAGACATCGGCGCCCAGGCCGGGGGAGAAGGCGGCGGAGGTCAGGGGGGGATACATGAACCAGCCGCCATCCGGCGACAGGCCCATCAGCATGGCGATGATGACCGCCGAGCCGCCGAAGATGTAGACCCACAGGCCGTAGGCGCCCAGCTTGGGGTAGGCGAGGTCCCGGGTGCCCAGCATCCCGGGCAGGAGGAGGACCGACAGGGCCTCGAAGAAAGGAATGGCAAACAGGAACATCATCACGGTGCCATGCATCGTGAAGACCTGGTTGTAGGCCTCGGGCCCCATGAAGGCGGACCCCGGCGTCGCGAGCTGGGCGCGGATCAGCATGGCCAGGATGCCACCGATGACGAAGAAGGTCGTGGCGACGCAAAGGAAGAGCTGGCCGATGTCGTTGTTGTTCGTGGTGGTGAACCAGCGGCGCCAGCCGGTTCGGGGCGCCCAGATCGGCTCTAGCGCCCTGTGCAGGCGCAGGGCGGTGGCACGCCGGTGCGGGCTTTCCCTCATGGTGCGCCCGCCTGCAGGAACGCATGCCAGGCGGCCTCATCATGCGCCGTTACGGTGAAGACATGTTCGCGATAGCCGGTGCCGCTGAACTCGGCGCTTTGGCCGGCATAGGTGCCGGGGGCGGCGGCCTCGATCCGCAGCACGTTCACATGGCCCGGGACTGCATCCAGCTTCCCCGCCAGACGCGGCACCCAGAAGGAATGGACGACGTCGCGACTGGTGATGCGGACATCGACGGCACGACCGGCGGGGATGTGCAGGACGTCCTCGGTCACGAAGCCGGGCCGGTCCGGATAACGGAAGCTCCAGACCCATTGCCGGGCCTCGGCCTCGACAGTCGTCAGATCGGGGTCCTCGCGCGGCAAAAGGCGTTCGCCCATCGCCAGCCCATATCCGGTCAGCGCCGCAAGGGTCACAAGCGGGAAGCCAAGTCCCAGGACCCAGACCCAGGCGTCCGAGCCCGGTTCAGCCTTTGACGTCGGCTGGCGGAGCATCGCTGCAGTCAGCAGCCCCAGGACAAGAACCGTGACCGCCCCCGCGCCGATCAGCATGACCCACCAGATCTGCGCGATCGTCGCGGCCGCCGGTCCCGCCGGATGCAGGATCGAAAGCTGCTCTTGGCAACCGGAAAGGACCAACAGCGTTGCCCCCGACCAAAGCCAGCGAAGAGGACCGCCGTGACCGAGGACGCGCCAAAGGGCGAGGGTGCCCCAGACGACCCCATCGTCAGCCACCCGCATTTCCACGAGACGGAATCCCGCATGGCGATTCTTGGCCATCCGCTGCACGCGATGTCGGTGGCCTTCCCCGTGGCGCTGACCTTCTGCGCCTTCGGGGCAGACCTCTTCTACTGGTGGTCGGGAGAGTTGCGCTGGGCCTGGGCCGCGCTGTGGGCCACGGGCACCGCCTTTCTCTTCGGCCTTCTGGCCGGGGCGACCGGCACGATGGAACTGCTGATGGTTCCGGGCATCCGCATCCGGGCCGCAGCCTGGACCCATTTCGTGATCGCCGTGATGCTTCTGTCCCTGCTCGGCCTCAACTGGGGTTGGCGCCTGCAGGGCTATGAGGCGGCCATCCTGCCCTGGGGCCTCCTTCTGTCGGGCTTCGCGGTCTTGATGGTGGGTGCGACGGGTTGGCATGGTGGGAAACTCGTCTTCGATTACCGGTTGGGCACGTCGAAGGGCAACTGACGCCCCAGCGGCGCCACAAGCCAGGACGGCATGGAAAGCTCCTCAAGCTCGGGCTTGGCCAGAACCAGCGCCAGGATGCCCAGGACAAGAACGGCGGTGATCAGTGCCGGTATCAGCGCTCCGGGGGGCTCGTGCTCGCCTTCGCTTTCGGCAACGGCGATGATGGTATGGCCGACCCAGGCATGGACCGCGACCAGACCCGCGACGCCGACCAGCTTGGCGAAAAGCCAGACCGTAAAGACCTCGCGAAGGAAGATGAGAAGGCTGCCCGTGAAGATCGCCAGCACGGCGGCGGGGGTGATGGCCCAGACATAGCCGAAATGCGTGGCGCGTCGGACCACGACGTATTCGCGGCGGACGAGGTCGTCGTCGTGTCGGGCCAACATGCGGGGCAGGGCAAGCAGGCCGGCCACCCAAATAGCCAGAAAGCCCAGGTGCAGCGCCTTGATGTGCGGGACCACCGCCTCGGTCCAGCCCATCATGCGGCCTCCGTCGAGCGCCAGGCCCGGCGCGCAAGCATCGTGCCCCAGAGCGCGAAGGGGATACCTGCGGGCATCCACATGATCAGGCCGCCGAGTTGCTGATCGGACAGGGGGGTGAAGCCCCAGAGGAGGGGTGCGCTGGCGTGGGCGGCATAAAGCGCCTGGGGCGCCAGCGTCAGAAGCGCGCCCAGCAATCCCATCGCGACATAGGCCAGGAACACCCAGCCAAGGCCCGACCCCTCGGGCTGCGAGAAGGCGGCGCGCCAGAAGAGCCAGGCCGATCCGAAGAGGCTGGCCTGCATGATCCAGTAGACCGCCATGTCCGACAGCGCCGCGTCATAGGCGGTCGGCAGGTGCCACAGCCACAGAAGCGCGGTGGCCAGGATGAAAGGCAGGCCAGCGCCGGTCCTGCGCCTTGCGGGTCGTGCCAGCGCCAGAAGCGGCGCGGCGACGGCCACCAGAAGGATGTGATGCACCACCCGTGCCGCGAAGAGCGCCGACGACAGCGCGCAAAGCGGTGACAGGAACGCTACCGCCAGGACCGCCACCGCCAGGGCTCCGGCGCGGGACCGACCGTACCAGACAGCAAGGGCGGCGATCACCGCAACGGCCAAGGGATCGAAGTTCCAGCGCCACAGAACCTCTTCCGGCAGCGGCGCGGGACCGCAGTAGACGCCCTCCCACACGGTCAAGCCGCGGAAAGGACAGCTATGTCCCGGGATTCATGGGTCGGCGACGGGCGTTGCGGGTCCATGGGAAAGTCCTTCTCGCGGTTCCGATCAACGCGGAAGGCCGTCGTCCGTTCCCTATTTCCCGTGAGGGTCAGATGGGCGGGAACATTCGGCGTCTTCGGAATCTTCGGAAAGAGGACGCAAAATCATCGGGAGGGGTCTTGACCTTACCATCATGGGAAGGTGCATATGGGGAAGGTCCCGACCACACAGGAGGACGGACCATGACCGCCCCGATCAAACAAACCACCGTCGCACTGCCCATTTCCGGCATGACCTGCGCCTCTTGCGCGGGCCGGGTGGAACGGGCGCTAAAGGCCGTGCCGGGCGTCAGCTCGGCCGCCGTCAACCTGGCCACCGAGACCGCGGAAGTCGCCGGCATCGCCCCGCGCGAGGCGCTGATCGGCGCTGTCGAGAAGGCGGGCTACAAGGTCCCCACCCGGACGCAGGAGCTGACGGTAGAAGGCATGACCTGCGCCTCTTGCGTGGCGCGAGTCGAACGCGCGCTGAAGGCCGTGCCCGGCGTCTCGACCGCGACGGTCAACCTCGCCACCGAAAGCGCGCGCGTCGAGGGTGTCGCGGATACCGCAGCCCTGCTCGCGGCGGTCAAGGCGACAGGGTACAATGCCCATGTCGCCAGCGCCGTGACCGAGACGGTCACCCAGCGGCGCGAGCGCGAGGCCGAGGGGCTGACGCGGGACCTGATCCTGGCGGCGGTCCTGACCTTGCCGGTCTTCGTTCTGGAGATGGGCGCGCACCTGGTCCCGGCCTTCCATCACTTCATCCTCGGCACCATCGGCCAGGGTGCCAGCTGGCTGATCCAGTTCGCGCTGACGACGCTGGTCCTTGCCGGTCCCGGTCGGCGCTTTTTCCTGAACGGCATTCCCGCGCTGCTGAAAGGCGCGCCGGACATGTCGAGCCTTGTCGCCATCGGCTCGGGCGCGGCCTGGGCCTATTCGACGCTGGCGACCTTCCTGCCGGGGCTGCTGCCACCCGGGTCGGTCGTCGTCTATTTCGAGGCTGCGGCGGTCATCGTGACGCTGATCCTTCTTGGCCGCCTGCTGGAGGCCCGCGCCAAGGGCCGGTCCTCGCGCGCCATCGAACGGCTGGTGGGCCTGCAACCTTCGGTCGCGCATGTGCGCCGGGGCGGGCTGGTGCAGGACATGGCCGTGGCCGAAGTTCGGCCGGGCGACCTGCTGGAACTACGGCCCGGTGAGCGGGTCCCGGTCGATGGCCGCGTGGCCGAAGGGGCCAGCTGGATCGACGAGTCGATGGTCACGGGCGAACCCCTGCCCGTCGAGAAACACGCGGGCGACCGGGTGATCGGCGGCACTGTGAACCAGACAGGGGCGCTGGTGATGGAGGCCGTGTCGGTCGGTGCGGACACGATGCTGTCCCGGATCATCCGCATGGTCGAGGCGGCGCAGGGCGGGAAGCTTCCAATCCAGGCGCTGGTCGACAAGGTGACGCTGTGGTTCGTCCCCGCAGTGATGGGTGTGGCGGTGGCGACCTTCCTGATCTGGTTGGTCGTCGGCCCGCCGCCAAGCCTGCCGATGGCTCTGGTCAATGCCGTGGCCGTCCTGATCATCGCCTGCCCCTGCGCGATGGGCCTGGCCACCCCCGTGTCGATCCTGGTCGGCACCGGCCGCGGCGCCGAACTTGGCGTCCTCTTCCGCAAGGGCGAAGCATTGCAGGCGCTGCAAGGGGTCCAGGTCGTGGCCTTCGACAAGACGGGGACCCTCACCGAAGGCAAGCCCGTACTGACCAGCTTCCAGCCCGCCGAGGGAGAGACAAAGGAGTCGCTCCTGCCCGTCCTGGCGGCCGTGGAGGCTCAGTCCGAACACCCCGTCGCCCGCGCCATCGTCGCCGCGGCAGAGGGACTGAGCCTTCCGACCGTGGAAGGCTTCCTCGCCAAACCCGGCCACGGCGTCTCCGGCCGGGTCGGGGGGACAGAGATCGCGCTCGGTTCCGCGCGCGAGATGGGCAAACGCGGAGTGGACATCGCGGCCTTCCAGGCCGAGGCCGAACGGCTCGCCGACCGGGGCGAAAGCCCGCTCTACGCGGCGCGGGACGGCAAGGCCGTGGCGCTGCTCGCGGTGGCGGACAAGGTGAAGGAGACGACCCCGGCGGCCATCGCGGCGATGAAGGCGATGGGGCTGAAGCTTGCCATGATCTCGGGCGACAATGCCCGGACCGCACGGGCCATCGCGCGCGACCTTGGCATCGACGAGGTGGTGGCCGAGGTCACGCCCGAAGGCAAGGTCGAGGTGATCCGCAAGCTGAAGGCGCAGGGCGCGCTGGCCTTTGCCGGCGACGGCATCAACGATGCCCCCGCCTTGGCCGAGGCCGACGTGGGCATCGCGATGGGCACCGGCACCGACATCGCCATCGAAGCGGCGGACGTGGTTCTGGTTTCCGGCCGCCTGCCCGCGCTGGCCGATGCCATCGGCCTTTCCCGCGCGACGATGCGGAACATCCGGCAGAACCTCTTCTGGGCCTTCGCCTACAACGCCGCCCTGATCCCGGTGGCGGCTGGGGTCCTTTACCCGGCCTTCGGCATCCTCCTGTCGCCGGTCCTCGCGGCCGGGGCCATGGCGATGTCCTCGGTCTTTGTCCTGACCAATGCCCTGCGGCTGAAACGCTACGGAGCCCGCGCATGATGAACATCGGTGAAGCAGCCGCAGCGAGTGGCGTGTCGGCCAAGATGATCCGCTACTACGAGGAGACGGGCCTGATCCCCCCGGCGGGGCGGACGGCCTCGGGCTACCGGACCTATGGCCCGAAGGAGGTCCAGATCCTGCGCTTTGTCCGGCGAGCCCGCAATTTGGGCTTCCCGATGGAGAAGGTAGCCGACCTCCTCGCGCTCTGGCGCGACCGCAGCCGCGCAAGTGCCGACGTGAAGCAACTCGCCGAGGCCCAGGTCGAGGCGCTGGATGCCCGCATCCGCGAAATGCAGGACATGAAGGCGACGCTGCAGCACCTTGTGCATTCCTGCGCCGGCGACCAGCGTCCCGACTGCCCGATCCTTGACGATCTGGGGGGCGGAGATCGCGGGTCCGTCCCTCTCGCGCGCGGGGCCTGACGGACGGGCGAGGAAAATCCCCAGGATCGGGCCGCGCCGCCATTTTCTCGGCGCGATAGCGGTTTACATCGACACAGGGGACGCCTTCGTCCCTTGTGCAACCAGTACCCGGAACACCTGATGCCAGATTTCGCCGATCTCCGCGCCGCCTTTGTCGAGGGCATGAGCCGCGCGGCCACCTTCGTCGCCGTCGCCACCACCGAGGGTGAGGGCGGGCGCGCGGGCGTCACCGTGTCTTCGCTGACTTCGGTCTCGGCGGATGGCGAGCACCCGTCGCTTCTGGTCTGCATCAACCGGCAATCGCCTGCCGCGACCGCGATCCTGCAGAACCGCGCCTTTTGCGCGAACCTTCTGGCCGAGGACCAGCAGGACGTCGCGAACCTTTTTGCCGGGCGGAGCACTGCGGACCGGGCCGAACGTTTCGACCGGGTGGCCTGGATGCCGGGGGACCTGGGCCAGCCGCTTCTGGCCGGGGCCACGGCAACCTTCGAGTGCCGGCTGGCAACTGCGCTTCTGTGGGAGACGCACCACATCATCGTCGGCCGGGTCAGTGCCGTCCGCCTGTCGGACAATGCCTCGGCCCTGCTTTATGGCCAGCGCGCCTATCGCAAGGCGATCCACATCGACGTGAAGTAGCTAGAGTTGCCGCATCCAGAACTGGAGCGGCTTTTCCGTCTCGACACTGTCGCCCAGGTCCTTCCAGCTGAACCGCGCGACGACGCCGGGAAGCGTCTCGTACCCACGTCCGCGCCAGAAGGCGTCGTTCGTCCGCGCCGCCGCCGGGCGCGCGGGATGGTCGTCCGGGCGGATGACCGAGCAGAAGGCGACATGGGTCCGGCCGAGGTCGCGGGCATGGGCCTCGCGCAGGTCGATGAAACGGTGGCCAAGGCCGAGACCGCGGTAGGGCCGCAGAAGGACCGATTCCGCCCCGTAGAGGATGCTTTCCGGCTGCAGCCCAAGCTCCCGGAACGGGGCCGAGAACTCCGGCGCATGGTCCTCCATCGGGGTCGAGGTCGAGGCGCCGATCAGCTGGCCGTCGTGGAAGGCCCCGACCAAGAGCGCGCCGGGGTTGTCGCGGTACGTGGCGAGGTATTCGCGTTCATATTCCAGCGAGCCATCGTAGAGGTAGGGCCAGTCCCGGAAGACGGTGATCCGCAGCTGCGCCACGCCGTCCAGCACGGCCTCCAGGTCGGGACCCTTCAGGACACGGACGTCAATCTCGTCGATGTTCACTGGCTCACCTGCCGGATCCAGTCGTTCAGGTTGTAGAAGGTGGTGATGCGGCTGATGAGGCCATCCCGGATTTCAAAGAACCCTCCCGCGGGGAGGATGTAGGTCTGGCCCTTCGCCTCGGGCAGGCCGGGGTCGGTCTTCAGGTACTCGCCGTGGACCACGAATTCGGCGGCTCCCCGGGTGCCGTCGTCGGTCGCGAAGACCACGATGTCCTTCAACTGCTCCCGGTAGCTGACCCCCATGTGGCCGCAGAATTCCCGGAACTTGGCCTTCCCGATCCGGTGCCCGCCCTCGTTCACCCGGTGCTCCACGTCCTCGGTCAGGCAGGCAAGCATCCCCTCGGGGTCGCCCGCATTGAAGGCGTCGTAGTAGCGGCGGATCAGGGAGAGGGTCGTCTCGCGGGTCATCGGGGTCTCCTTTGCGGCCGGAGAGTAGCGGGCCGGGGGAGGGTTTCCAAGCCGGAGGGGACGGGTTGGGGGCGGAAAGCGACCTTGGGGGGAGGGGTGTCCACGGTGGACGGGTGAGCGGCCGCAAAGGATTCCAAGGGGTTGGGCGTGGGCATTAACGGAGTGTCAAGAATTGGGAGAAGCTGCTGTCGCCGGGGAGAAGATATTCTGATGGCGGCAAAGGAACTTTTTCAAGGAATTTGAAACTTCCGCTTCACCGCCTCCGTAGCTTTGGCACTGAAAAACCAACGGAGGAAAAGAATGCGCAAAACTCTCACCGTCTCGTTTGCTTTTCTCGCTCTGACTGCCGCGGGTGTTTCGGCAGGGCATCTTGAAGGCAAGGCCTATGCCAACGGGGCGCAGAACTCGGGCGACGTCGCCTACCGGGCTGTCGAGCAGGGCACCCTGCACCCCGGACATGTCGGGGTTTTCGCCACGGGAAAGAATGGCGAGGAGAAGTACAACAAGCCTGCCGCCGACTATCACCTGGACGGAACGCCCTACGAGTCCGGTCCCGGCGGCTATGGCGCGCAGCAGAGCGCCAAGGAGTAAGGCCGGTCAAAGACCGGGCCGAAAAACAAGAAAGCGGTCAGGGTTGCCTGACCGCTTTCCCAAATGAACCGTTTGCCAGCTGGCCGGGCACTTACCCCTGCAGGGTCCTGACCCCATACCCCTCGCCCCGCGCCTTCATCGCGGCGACGGCGGCCACTGACGCGGCAGCGGTGGTGAAATACGGGATCTTGTCCATCAGCGCGACGCGGCGGATGTCGCGGCTGTCGCTGACGGCCTGGGTGCCCTCGGTGGTGTTCATCACCAGGGCGATCTCGTTGTTCTTCAACCGGTCGACGATGTTCGGGCGGCCTTCGTAGACCTTTGCAACCGGCTCGGCGGTCACTCCGTTTGACGCAAGCCAGGACGCGGTGCCCTTGGTCGCGACGATGGTGAAGCCCATCGCCACAAGGTCCTTGGCGGCGGCCGCAAGGGCATCGGTCTTGTCCATGTCCTTGACCGACAGGAAGACGCGGCCCTCGGTCGGCAGGATCGTCCCCGCGCCCATCTGGGCCTTGAGGAAGGCGAGCGCGAAGGTGCGGTCCCAGCCCATCACCTCGCCGGTCGAGCGCATTTCCGGCCCGAGCATCGGGTCGACGCCGGGGAAGCGGGCGAAGGGGAGGACGGCCTCCTTGACGCTGAACCAGGGGGTGTTGGGGTCGGCCAGCGTCAGCGGGTCGGCCAAGGGGAGCGGGCTGTCGGGGCCGACGCCCTGCGGGTAGGGGGCGCGGGCGGGGAAGGTGGACAGGGGCTCACCGGCCATCAGGCGGGCGGCGATGGAGGCGATGGCGCTGTCGGTGGCCTTGGCGACGAAGGGCACGGTGCGGCTCGCGCGCGGGTTCACTTCCAGGACGTAGATCACCCCGTCCTTGATCGCGAATTGCACGTTCATCAGGCCGACGACGTTCAGTGCCTTGGCCATGACGACGGTCTGGCGTTTCAGCTCCTCGACGGTTTCTGCCGACAGCTGGTGCGGCGGGAGGCAGCAGGCAGAGTCGCCGGAATGGACGCCGGCTTCCTCGATATGTTCCATGATTCCAGCGACATGGACGGATTTACCGTCGCTTAACGCATCCACGTCAACCTCGACGGCACCGGAGAGGTAGCTGTCGAGAAGCACGGGCGAGTCGCCCGAAACCTGGACGGCGGTGGAGATGTAGCGTTCGAGCTGTTCGTCCGAGCGGACGATTTCCATCGCGCGGCCGCCAAGGACGAAGGAGGGGCGGATGACGAGCGGGTAGCCGACGTCTTTGGCCACGGCGAAGGCCTCGTCGCGGCTGCGGGCCGTGCCGTTGTGCGGCTGTTTCAGGCCGAGGTCCTGCAGGAGCCGCTGGAACCGCTCACGGTCTTCGGCAAGGTCGATGGCGTCGGGCGTGGTGCCGAGGATCGGGATGCCCTCGGCGTGCAGCGCATTGGCGAGTTTCAGGGGTGTCTGGCCGCCGAACTGGACGATGACGCCGTGGAGCGTTCCGTTCTCCTGCTCAACCCGCAGGATTTCCAGGACGTGCTCCAGGGTCAGCGGCTCGAAGTAGAGGCGGTCGGAGGTGTCGTAGTCGGTCGAGACGGTCTCGGGGTTGCAGTTGACCATGATGGTCTCATACCCCGCCGCGGTCAGCGCGAAGCAGGCGTGGCAGCAGCAGTAGTCGAACTCGATCCCCTGGCCGATCCGGTTCGGGCCGCCGCCGAGGATGACGACCTTTTTCGCGGCCGTGGGCCGGCTTTCGCATTCCACGTCGCCCATCGCGGGGGCCTCGTAGGTGGAATACATGTAGGGGGTCTGGGCCTCGAACTCGGCGGCGCAGGTGTCGATGCGCTTGAAGACGGCCTGGACGCCGAGGTTGCGGCGGGCGCGGCGGACCTGGCCCTCGTCGCGGCCGGTGAGCTTGGCGAGGCGGGCGTCGGTGAAGCCCATCATCTTGAGCTGGCGGAGGGCGTCCGCGTTGGTGGGCAGGCCGTTCTTGCGGATGGTCGCCTCGGTGTCGATGATTTCGCGGATGCGGGACAGGAACCAGGGGTCGAAGGCGGTGACGTCCTGGATCTCGTCGTTGGAAAGGCCGTGGCGCATGGCCTGGGCGATAACGCGGAGGCGGTCCGGTGTGGCCTGGCCGAGGGCCTTGATGATCGCGGCACGGTCGGGGGCGCCCGGGATGGCGATTTCGTCGAAGCCGGTGAGGCCGGTTTCGAGGCTTGCGAGGGCCTTCTGCATCGATTCATGGATGGTGCGACCGATGGCCATCGCCTCGCCCACCGATTTCATCGCGGTGGTGAGGTTGGGCTCGGAGCCGGGGAATTTCTCGAAGGCGAAGCGGGGGATCTTGGTGACGACGTAGTCGATGGAGGGTTCGAAGGAGGCGGGCGTGACCTTGGTGATGTCGTTGTCGAGCTCGTCCAGCGTGTAGCCGATGGCGAGCTTGGCGGCGATCTTGGCGATGGGGAAGCCGGTGGCCTTGGAGGCCAAAGCGGAGGAGCGGGAGACGCGGGGGTTCATCTCGATGACGACCATGCGGCCGTCCTTCGGGTTGATCGCCCATTGCACGTTCGACCCGCCGGTCTCGACCCCGATCTCGCGCAGGACGGCGATCGAGCCGTTGCGCATGATCTGGTATTCCTTGTCGGTGAGCGTGAGCGCCGGGGCAACGGTGATGGAATCGCCGGTGTGGACGCCCATCGGGTCGACGTTTTCGATGGAGCAGACGATGATGGCGTTGTCGGCGCGGTCGCGGACGACCTCCATCTCGTATTCCTTCCAGCCGAGCAGCGACTCATCGACCAGGACCTGCGCGACGGGGGAGGCTTCGAGGCCGGACTTGATGATCGCCTCATAGTCGTCGCGGTTGTAGGCCACGCCGCCGCCGGTGCCGCCGAGGGTGAAGGCGGGGCGGATGATGGCGGGGAGGCCGACGTATTCCAGCGCGTCCATCGCTTGCTTGATGCCGGCGGCGATGTCGTACTTGCCGGTGGCAAGCTTCGGGGCTGCCACGATGGTGGCCTTGGGGTTTTCCAGGCCGATCCGGTCCATCGCCTCGCGGAACAGCTTGCGGTCTTCGGCCATCTCGATGGCTTCGCGCTTGGCGCCTATCAGCTCTACCTTGAACTTTTCCAACACGCCCATGTCGGCCAGCGCCAAGGCGGTGTTCAGGCCGGTCTGCCCGCCCATCGTCGGCAGCAGGGCATCGGGGCGTTCCTTTTCGATGATCTTGGCGACGACTTCGGGGGTGATCGGCTCGATGTAGGTGGCGTCGGCCAGACCCGGGTCGGTCATGATCGTCGCGGGGTTCGAGTTCACCAGGATGACCCGGTAGCCTTCCTCGCGCAGGGCCTTGCAGGCCTGGGCGCCGGAGTAGTCGAACTCGCAGGCCTGCCCGATGACGATGGGGCCCGCGCCGATGATCATGATCGACTTGATATCGGTCCGCTTCGGCATCGTAGCCCCCATCCTGTGCGCAAAATTGGGCGGGTTATAGACAGAAGCCCGACCGGCGCAAGGGGCAAACGGTGAGGCCGGGCGGGCCAAAATCCTTCGAAGGATTTTGCAAATTTCTTCGAAGAAATTTGGCCCCGGCCCCAGCCGCAACGAAAAGGGCCGGAGGTTTCCCCCCGGCCCGGATTTCGCAGGGAAAGTGGCTCAGCCCTTCTCGCCCACGGCAGCCTCGGCGGCGGCGATGGCGGCCTTGCGAGCGGCGATCTCGTCCCCGATGGGCGGGCCCTTGAAGCGGCGGTTTTCCACCAGGACCCAGATGACCAGGGCAAGGACGACGAAGCCCACCGTGATCTCCAGCGCCCAGTCGTTCGGCGGCTGGATCCCCAGGAAGAAGATCAGCGCCATCGACAGGATCGACAGGACTGCGACCAGCTTGTAGGTCCCGACGCCCATGTTCCACGGCCCCATCGTCGGCCACTTCGGACCACCGATGGTGAAGAGCCCTAGCGCGATCGGCAGCGCGAAGGACAGGAACAGGAAGATCACCGTGCAGCTTACCACGATCGAATAGGCGGGGGTCCCGGAGATGGTGATCGCCGAGGTGAGCCAGACGAAGAGCGTGGCTAGCACAGCGCCGGTCCAGATCGAGGCCACGGGGGTGCGGTACTTCGGCGAGACGGTGGCCAGCGCCTTCGACCCGACGGGCATGCCGTCGTCGCGGCTGAAGGCGAAGAGCATCCGGCTGACCGAGGTCACGGTGGCAAGGCCGCAGAGGAACTGGCAGACGAAGATCAGCACGTAGAGGACCTGCTTTATCGTCGGGTTCACCTGGGCATCCATGCCCCAGAAGAACACGTTCCAGCCCTGCTTTGCCGCGTCATCCATGTTCGGCAGCATCAGCACGAAGGCACAAAGCATGACCCAGCCAAAAAGACCCGACCAGATCACCGAATGCACCATGCCCGAGGGCACCGAATGCGCGGCCTTGATGGTTTCCTCGGAAGTATGGGCCGAGGCGTCGTAGCCGGTGATCGTGTAGACCGGAAGCAGCAGACCCAGCAGGAAGGCCATCAGACCGCCCACCGCGACCGGCCAGACGCCCGACGCGCCCTCGGTGCCGGTGTAGTTGGCAAAGGTCCAGAGCCGCGAGAATTCGAGGCTTGAGGCCGACGCCAGGCAGACGATGGTCAGGAGGATTGCAGTGGCGAAGATCAGGTAGCCCGAGAAGTCGGTCAGCCGGGCCGTGAGCTTGATCCCCATGTGGTTGATCAGCGCCTGGATGCCGGTGATCAGCGCCATGAAGATCACGCGGTTGGTCAGCGTGTCCTCGAGCCCCATGTTCGCCCCGAAGGCGCCCATGAAGAAGTAGTAGGTGCCGACGTTGATCGCGCCGAGCACGGTCACGAGGCCCAGAAGGTTCAGCCAGGCCGAAAGCCAGCCGGTGAAACGGTTTCCGAGGATCGAGCCCCAGTGGTAAAGCCCCCCGGCCGTCGGATAGGCCGAGGAGATCTGCGCCAGTGCCAGCGCGAACACGCCCGAGATCACGACGCCCAGAGGCCAGCCGATCCCGATGGCCGCCCCGCCCGCGCCCGAGGTGGCCTGACCCAGCGAGTTGATCCCGCCGGAGAGGATGCAGATGATCGAGAAGGAAATCGCGAAGTTCGAGAATTTCGACATGGAGCGCTGAAGTTCCTGCGCATAGCCCATGCCGTGCAGGACACTCACGTCGTCGTGTCTGTCCTTGTCTGAATAGTCCGAAGCCATTTTCAGTTCCCTCGTACCTTGTTTGGACGCTGTTGTTGTTCGTATTGCCCCGGCCACATCATTTGGTGCGGGCCGTAATGACAGGGAGCGCTCTTTTTGATCATCTGGCAAGCTTGGAATGAGTTTTCCGACCAGCTAGTCAAAAAATCTGATGGGTTGCGTCGTTTTCCGCACTGGCTGCGGCGCGGATTCGTCTGGCAGGGCGGGCGGGTTCGGCCTATCTCGGGCGGGAAGGCGCGGGGGGCGACAGGTGATCCTCATTGAACACGGACCGGATGACGAGCCTGCGCTCTTCGCGTCTTGGCGCGAGGTTATCGCGGCCTGGCACCCGTCTGAGGTCGCTCCGGCCCTGGCCCGGGCCGAGGCCGCTCGGGCTGCGGGGGCCTGGCTTGCGGGCTATGTGGCCTACGAGGCGGGCTATGCGCTGGAGCCGAAGCTTGCCCGACAGATGCCGCGCAAGCGCCCCGGGCCGCTGGTCCTGCTGGGTGTCTTCGACGCCCCGCTCGCCGCCGGGCCTGCCCTGGCCCGCGCGGCCGAGGAGGGACGGTCGACCTGGATGACAGCGCCCGAGCCCCTGGTCGGGCGGCGCGCCTATGGCAATGCGGCGGCACGGGTTTTCGACTACATCGCGGCGGGCGATTGCTATCAGGTCAACCTGACCTTCCCGATGGCGGCGCGGTTGGTCTCGGGCAGTCCGCTGGGTCTATACGGTGCGTTCCGGCGGACTGGCGCGGTGGGGCACGGGGCCTATGTCGATCTGGGCGTCGGGCCGGTCGTGGTCTCGCGCAGCCCCGAGCTGTTCTTCAAGGTCGAGGGGGGCAAGATCGTCACTCGACCGATGAAGGGGACGCGGCCGCGGGGGAAGGATGCGGCCGAGGACGCTGCGATCATCGCGGACCTGCGCAGCGACGAGAAGGACCGGGCCGAGAACCTGATGATCGTGGACCTTCTGCGCAACGACATTAGCCGCCTGTCCAAGGTGGGGACGGTGAAGGTCCCCGCTTTGTATGCGATCGAAAGCTATGCGACGGTGCATCAGATGACCTCGACCGTCGAAGGGGTGCTGGAGGGTCCGGCGACCCTGCCGGGGCTGATGGCGGCGCTCTTTCCCTGCGGGTCCGTCACCGGCGCGCCGAAGATCCGCGCGATGGAGATCATCCGCGAGGTGGAGCCCTTTGCCCGCGGCGTCTATTGCGGCGCGGTGGGCTGGATGTCTCCGTCCGGGGACGCGGACTTTTCCGTGGCGATCCGGACGCTGTCCGTGAGCGGGTCGGAGATCGTGATGAACGTGGGAGGCGGGGTGACGCATGGGTCCACCGCGCAGGGCGAATGGGAGGAGGCGCTTTGGAAGGCGCGCTTCGTGAAGGCGGCCGTGAGCCGGGACTGAAGCTGATCGAGACGGTGCTGTGGGACGGTTCTGCGGCCCCGCGCTGGGCGTTGCATCGGGAGCGGTTGCTGCGGTCGGCGGCGATGTTGGGGTGGTCCTGTCCGGAGGTCATGCCGGAAGGTCCGGCCCATCCGGCCCGGTTGCGGCTGACCCTGGACCGCGAGGGCGCGGTGGAGTGGACCGTGGCGGCCTTGCCCCCAGCGAAGGCGGAGTGGCGGGTTGGCATCGCGTCTGAGCGGCTCAGGTCGGACAATCCCTGGCTGCGGGTGAAGTCCACCCGGCGCGAGGTCTACGACCGGGCGCGGGCGGCGTTGCCCGAGGGGCTGGACGAAGTGATCTTCCTGAACGAACGCGGCGAGGTCTGCGACGGGTCGATCACCTCGGTCTTCTTCGACCGGGGGAAGGGGATGCGCACGCCGCCCTTGTCCTGCGGCTTGCTGCCGGGCGTCCTGCGTGCCGAACTCGCCTGCCCGGAGGAGGTGCTGCGGGCGGAGGACCTGCCGAATGTGCGGCTCTGGGTCGGCAATGCGCTGCGCGGGCTGATCCCTGCGGTTTTCAGACTGGACTAAATATCCCCTCCGGAGGCTTCTGCGGTTGGGGCCGGGTGCCTCCGGCGGGGATATTTGGGCAAAGATGAAAGGCCGCGGGCTTGACTTCGTTCGGGGGGCAAGGTGTATCGGCGCGATGACCTTTGAGGCCCTGGAAAGGGGAACGCAGATGCACGCCTATCGCAGCCACACCTGTGCCGCGCTGAACAAGTCCCATGTGGGCGAAACCGTCCGCCTGTCGGGCTGGGTCCACCGGGTGCGCGACCACGGGGGCGTGCTCTTCATCGACCTGCGCGACCATTACGGGATCACGCAAGTGCTCTGCGACGGCGACTCGGCCGCGTTCAAGGCGCTGGAGCAGGTGCGGTCGGAGTGGGTGATCCGGGTGGACGGCCGGGTGAAGGCGCGGGATGCGTCGCTGGTCAACCCGAAGATCCCCACGGGCGAGATCGAGGTCTACGTCACCGACCTGGAAGTCCTGGGCGCAGCCGAGGAACTCCCGCTGCCGGTCTTCGGCGATACCGAATACCCTGAGGAGACGCGGCTCACCTACCGCTTCCTCGACCTCCGCCGCGACACGATGCACCAGAACATGATGCTGCGGTCGAACGTGGTGCGCTGGCTGCGGAACGCAATGTGGGACCAGGGCTTCACCGAGTTCCAGACGCCGATCATCACCGCCTCGTCGCCGGAAGGCGCGCGCGACTTCCTGGTGCCCTCGCGGCTGCACCCCGGCAAGTTCTACGCGCTGCCCCAGGCGCCGCAGCAGTTCAAGCAGCTGATCCAGGTCGCGGGCTTTGACCGCTATTTCCAGATCGCCCCCTGCTTCCGCGACGAGGACCCGCGTGCCGACCGCTCGCCCACCGACTTCTACCAGCTGGACATCGAGATGTCCTTCGTGACCCAGGACGACGTCTTTGCGGCCGTCCAGCCGGTGCTGCAGGGGCTGTTCGAACATTTCGGGAAGGGCCGGAAGGTCTATGCGGACTGGCCGCGCATCGCCTATCGCGACAGTTTGAAATGGTATGGCTCTGACAAGCCCGACCTGCGGAACCCGATCAAGATGCAGGACGTGAGCGAGCACTTCCGCGGCTCCGGCTTTGCGATCTTCGCCAAGCTGCTGGAGCAGGAGGGCAACGAGGTCCGCGCGATCCCGGCGCCCAAGGGGCCGTCGGGCGAACCCGTGGGCCGCAAGTTCTGTGACCGGATGAACGCCTTTGCGCAACAGCAGGGGCTTCCTGGCATGGGCTACATCTTCTGGCGCGACGCCGAGGATGGCTCGGGGATGGAAGCCGCTGGCCCCTTGGCCAAGAACATCGGTCCGGAGCGGACCGAGGCGATCCGTGTGCAGTTGGGCCTGGAAAAGGGCGATGCGGCCTTTTTCTTGGGCGGCAAGCCCGAGACCTTCGAGGGCATCGCTGGCAAGGCGAGGAACGTGATCGGCGAGGAATTGGGGCTGACCGAGAAGGACTGCTTCCGCTTCGCCTGGATCGTCGACTTCCCGATGTACGAGAAGACCGATGAGGGGAAGATCGACTTCTCGCACAACCCGTTCTCGATGCCGCAGGGGGGCCTCGAGGCGCTGAACGGCGACCCGCTGAAGGTCTACGCCTACCAGTACGACCTGGCCTGCAACGGGTACGAGGTCATCTCGGGCGGCATCCGGAACCACAAGCCGGAGATCATGTACAAGGCCTTTGAACTGGCGGGGTATCCGAACAGCGAAGTCGACAAGCGCTTCGGCGGGATGGTCAAGGCCTTCAAGTACGGCGCGCCGCCCCACGGCGGTTGCGCGGCGGGGATCGACCGGCTGGTCATGCTTCTGGCGGACACCCAGAACATCCGCGAGGTCATCATGTTCCCGATGAACCAGCGGGCCGAGGACCTGCTGATGAACGCTCCTAGCGAGCCGACCTTGCAGCAGCTTCGGGAACTCAACCTCCGCGTCGTCCCGAAGGACAGCTGATGTACCAGGCCTCGGTCCCCGTCTTCCGCCACTACCTGTCGCGCGTCAGCGACATCGTGGCGGTCGCGGGGCCGGACGCTCTGGACGCGCAGATCGCCGACAGCTTCCCCGCCCGCCAGCAGTTCGCCACTGCGGCGGGCTTTGCCTTGCGGATCGCCTGTCCCCTCGCGGGGCGCGAGGTGCCGGACTTGCCGCAGGGTCTTGGCCCGCGCCTTGCCGTGGCCCGGGCGCTGCTCGGCGCCATGACCCCGGCGGAGTTCGAAGGGGCTGAAAGCCGAGTGATCCGCCACAAGGCGGGCTTTGCCGAGCTGGAGCAGACGGGGGCTGAGTTCCTGCATCTTTACGGCCTGCCGAACTTCTTCTTCCACCTGACGATGGGCTACGCCGCCCTGCGCGCCGCCGGAGTGCCGCTTGGCAAGGCGGATTTCGACGGCTTCCACTCCTATCCGGCGGATTTCCACTTCTGACGCCGCCTTGCGCCTGCCCGGCCTGCGGCCTAGCCTGACGCCGGGACAGGGAGGCTTGGGATGTCGGACGCAAGGCTGGGGGAAGTGGTCGCGGACTGGACACCGCCGCGCCGACCGGACCACGCGCCGATGGAGGGGCGCTTCGTCCGCCTTGAGCCCCTGAACGCCGACCGCCACGCGTTTGAACTGCAGGACTCCTTCGAAGGCCATGACGCGCTCTGGGACTACATGCCTTACGGGCCTTTCACCTCGGGTTCGGCCTATCACCGCTGGGCGCGCGAGAGGGAGGCGGGCGAGGACCCGCGCTTCTTCGTCATGCGGGATGCCGCGACTGGGAAATGTGGCGGGATCGCCAGCTACCTGCGGATCGCGCCCGAGGCGGGGTCGATCGAGGTCGGACACATCTGCATCTCGCCGTCGATGCAGCGGGGCGCGGCGGCGACCGAGGCGATGTTCCTGATGATGCGCTGGGCTTTCGAGGCGGGCTACCGGCGCTATGAATGGAAGTGCAACGCGCTGAACCTGGCCTCGCGCCGGGCGGCGCAGCGGCTGGGGTTCAGCTTCGAGGGCGTCTTCCGTCAGCACATGATCGTCAAGGGGCGGAACCGCGACACGGCCTGGTTCGCCGTGATCGACAAGGAATGGCCCGCCCTGGCCGAGGCCTATGGGGCCTGGCTGTCGCCCGCGAACTTCGATGGAAGGGGCCGGCAGAAAGAGCGGCTTTCGGACCTGACCCGGCTGGTGCGCGCCGGGAGTGACCCGGAGCTTGGCGGCTAGGCCATCGCGGACAGGACCGCGATCCGCTCCTCGATCAGGCGGGCCAGCTTGGCGCGGTCGAAGGCAGTATGCGTTTCCTGAACGGCGGCTTCCAGCGACGCATCGCCCGCGGCCCGCGCGAGGCTGCGCAGGAAGGCCTTGGCATAGCTGGGATCCCCCGGCGCGGTGATCAGCGTGGCGGCGCGGGCAAGATCGTCACGAAGCGCAAGCGGGTCGCCGGGCGGAGAAGATCGTTCGTCGGGCTTCTCGATCGCCCCGACGCCGGTGACAAGCTGGCGAATCAGCCGGACAAGCCCCGCTGCCGAGGCGATCGGCTTTTCCAGGAATTCCGTCGCCCCGGCATCCAGCGCCGCCTCGCGCCCTTCGGGATCACCCGACAGGCCCAGGACCGGCAACCCCTCGGCCGAAAGTTCGGCAATCAGATCTTCCCCCCGGCCATCGGGCAGGCCAAGGTCGACGATGGCAAGGTCAGGACGGCGGAAAGCAAGGTGCAGCCGTGCGATTTCAAGGCTTTCCGCGCGCCTGAGCCGTGCCCCGGCGCGCTGCAGGACCAGACGCAAGGCGTCGCAGGTGAAACGGCTGTCGTCGACGATCAAGAGCGACAGGCCCTGAAGCGGCAGCTGGCCCGCACCCTGGGGTGGGGACTGCGGCAACATCGGATCGGGTGGAAAGGGCATGGGAATCCTCGCTTCTTCGGGCGAAGTTTTCGCCGACCGCCGTAAAGTCCGGGTTAACGCCTGCGACCCTTGGGCCCCTTGCATGACGGGGTGCAGAGCCGCATAAGCGGCGCGAGAGCTTTGCGAGGACCCCCATGATCGGACGCCTGAACCACGTCGCCATCGCCGTGCCCGACCTCGAGGCTGCGGCGGCCCAGTACCGCTCGACGCTTGGGGCGAAGGTCGGCGCGCCGCAGCCGGAGCCGGATCATGGGGTCACGGTCGTGTTCATCGAACTGCCGAACACCAAGATCGAGCTTCTCTATCCCCTGGGCGAAAACTCTCCCATCACGGGGTTCCTGGAGAAGAACCCCTCGGGCGGAATCCACCACATCTGCTATGAGGTGGACGACATCCTTGCCGCGCGGGATCATCTGAAGGCGTCCGGCGCGCGGGTTCTGGGCAGCGGAGAGCCGAAGATCGGGGCGCATGGCAAGCCGGTGCTCTTCCTGCACCCAAAGGATTTCAACGGCTGTCTGGTGGAGCTTGAACAGGCATGACGATCACCGCCGCCCTGGTCCTTTATTCGATCACCTGGTTCATGACGCTGTTCTGCGTGCTGCCTTATCGCACCGTGTCGCAGGACGAGGCGAAGCACATCGTGCCGGGAACGCCTCCGGGAGCGCCCGCGGAGGAAGTGATGAAGCGCAAGGCCTGGATCACCACGCTGATCGCCACGCCGATCTGGGCGGTGATCGCGGGGGTGATCCTGTCGGGCTGGATCACGATGGAAGACCTCGACTGGTTCGGCCGGATGACGCCCTGACGCCTTGGCGCCGGCAAAATCCTTCGAAGGATTTTGGCAAATCTTTTCGAAAAGATTTGTGCCTACCGTCCGGCGCTTGCCAGCTGGTGGTAGAGATGGGTGAAGGTTGCCACGCCCAAGACCGGGATCACCAGGTTCAGGATGGGCACCGACAAGGGCGCGGCCATCAGCGTGCCCGCAGCCCAAAGCGTCCAGCGATTGCGCCGCCGCATCGCCTTGACCTCGGACGGCGGTAGGCGGCGAAGGGCTACGAGGCTGAAGTATTCCCGCCCCAGAAGGAAGCCGTTCACCGCCCAGAAGGCGAGGGGAATCGCGGGGCCGAGAAACGGGTAGACGAAAAGCATCCCGATGTTCACGGCCAGGACGACGCCCAGGAAGTTCACCGACTGACGCAGGCTCTCTGCCAGCGTCAGGGGCGTTGGAGGCGGAAGCTGCGGGTAGTGCCGGTCCTCGACCGCGTCCGCCACGTCTTCCAGAAACAGCCCGGTGAAGGCCGAGGCGACGGGGACCATCAGGGCGACGGACAGCACGATCATGAACGCCACCGAAGTCCAGCCCAGGATCGTGTCCATTCCTGTCACGGGGCCGATCACCGGCAGGTCGATCTGGTCCGGAGAGAGCCACCAGACCAATTGCAGGAAGGCCACATAGACGGCGAAGAGAAGCGCCAGTGCCAGAAGGACGCCCAACATCACCACGCGGCGGAAGCGCCGGTCGCCCAGCTGGCCGAGCGCCCGGAAGAAGGCCGCGAAGATCACGCCTCGACCCAGGTGACGATGCGGCTGAGGTCGGGACGCGGGCGGTCGGGGCCATCCTCGGGCGGGGTGCCGAAGTGGACGATGCCGGCGACGGTTTCATCCCCGGTGCAGCCAAAGGCGCGGGCCGCGAATTCGGCGTCATGGGCGGGCCAGCCTGTCAACCAGCAGGCCCCCCAGCCCGCCGCCTCGGCCGCGTTGACGATCCCGAGGCACATCGCCGCGGCGGACATCACCTGCTCGACCGCCGGAATCTTCGGCGAGGGCTTCGGCGAGGCGATGACCACGACGGCAAGCTTGCCAAGGTCATACTGCCCGCGGCCCTTGGCGATCTTCTCTTCATCGCCCCCGAGCTCTCTGGCCCGCGCTTCGGCGAGGTCGGCAAGCCTTTGGAACGCTTTGCCCTGGACAACGACCAGCCGCCAGGGCTCCAGCTTGCCATGATCGGGCACGCGGGTCGCGGCGGTCAGGATCTCCTCGACCTGGGCCTTCGACGGGACGGGAAACGCAAAAAGCTTCGCCGGACGCGAGCGGCGGGTCTTCAGGAAAGCGAGGGCAGCGTCGTTGCGGGCGGGCATGTCAATCTTCCGGACAGGGCAATCGGCCCGAAGATAGGGGTTTCGCGGGCGGCCCGCCAGCCCGGCTCCGACTAGCTCTCGACGGCCGCCACCACGGCCTCGGCGCGGTTCTTCACGCTGGACTTGCGCGTGGTCAGGCCGACGAAGTCCCCGCGCAGCGCCTTCAGCGCAAAGCGTTCGCGTTCGATCTCTGCCGCCGTGCGGAAGCCCATCCGCCGCAGGACCGGCACCGGCGGGCACCAGCCCTGGAGCGCGTGCTGCAGCAGGAAGCCGGACACCAGCGCCGGCAGGACCAGCCAGCGGCGGTCCATCGTCACGCCCAGGGCGACACCGGTCAGGGCCAGCGTGGCCGCATTGGCCTCGATCGCGCGTTCGATGTCCCATTCGCGGTCAAGCTCTTCCAGACGGGCCTCGATCTGGTCAGGGTGGCGGGCATAGTCCGTCACCCGGTCAAGGTAGTCCCGCCGGATCTGGTCATTGACCTCTGGATCGGTCTGGTCGGTCACACGGTCGGTCGTCGCGGGCAGCATGGGTCCTCCGCAGGCTTGGAAATTGGCCCTTGGTCAACCGCACAGGAACGCGACTGTTCCCGGATCAAAGCCCCAGCGTCGTTGCCGCCTCGTCAATCCAGCCACGGACAAAGGCGTCGAACCGGTCATCGGGCTGTCGTTTTGCCAGCGTCGCGCCCAATGGGTCCGGGGCGGCGACGGTGGAACCGCTGAGTTCCTCCAACACCGCATGGCCGCAGAAGGGGACGTAGACCTCGGAGTATCCGCCTTCGTGCACAAGGGTCAGCCGCCCGTCGCACAGCCGGTCGGCCGCCTGCATCGTCAGGCGGGTCAGTATGCGGAAGGTTTCGGACGTGCAGAGCATCCGGCCCAAGGGGTCGACGGCGGCGGCATCAAAGCCGCAGGCGACGATGATCGCTTCCGGCCTGAAGCTTTCAAGCGCGGGCAGGACCAGCCGTTCCATCGCGTAAAGGTAACCCTGATGGCCGGTGCCAGGGGGCAGCGGCAAGTTGAGGTTCGCACCCAGCGCATTCGGGCCGCCCCGGGCCTCCACCCCACCGGTGTCGAGCGGATAGTTCCGTTCCTGGTGCAGGCTGATCGTCAGCACGTCCGGGTCATCCCAGAAGATCGCCTCGGTCCCGTTGCCGTGGTGGACGTCCCAGTCGATGACCGCGACGCGGCGGACCAGCCCCTCGGCCTGTGCCGCGCGGATCGCCACGGCGATGTTGTTGAGAAGGCAGAAACCGTTCGGAAAATCGGCCGTGCAATGATGCCCCGGCGGCCGCGAGAGCGAGTAGGCGTTCCGCACCTCGCCCTTCAGCACCGAACGAAGCGCGGCCTTCGCCAGACCAGCCGAAAGCGCCGCGATCTCGTAGCCGCCTGCGCCAAAAGGTGTGCGCAGGCCCAACTCGCCCCCGCCCGCGTCCGAGGCGGCCTTGAAGGCGGAAAGGTAGCTTTCCGGGTGGACGCGCAGCAGGTCGTCCTTCGTCGCAAGGCCCGCCCCGCGCATGGCAAGTTCCCGGGTCAGACCTGTGACCTCGATCAGGTTGCGCAGACGCCGCTTCGTCTCGGGGTTCTCCGGCAGACCGCCGGGACTGGGCTGGACAAGACCCGCGACGGGAAGCGTGAAGGCATAGTTGCCGCCGCCATGCCAGAAGCAGCGTTCGTCCGAATAGAAGGCGGTGGTCATCAATGTCTCCCTTTGGCGGCAAGACTAGGGGCGGGGCCGCGCTTTGGCCAGCCAGTGCGGGCAGGGCAAAATCCTTCGAAGGATTTTGGCAAATCTTTTCGAAAAGATTTGCTTGCTCCCTTGGCACCTCCAGTTTTCAAGGGACCATGGCCGACCTGTCCCACCTGGCCCAGCCGGGCACCAGCATCGCGATCCGCGTCACCCCCAACGCCCGCCGCGCCGGGGTCGAACTGGTGGACGGCCAGATCCGGGTGGCCGTGTCTGAGACGCCCGAAGCAGGCAAGGCGACCGAGGCGGCGCGGGCGGCACTGGCAAAGGCGCTTGGCGTGGCGAAGACCCGGCTGACCCTGATCCGCGGCGCGACGTCGCGGGACAAGCTCTTCCGGCTGGACTGACCCTAGGGCTCTTTCCGCTCCAGCCGGTAGCTGCCTTCCGGCAGGTTCAGCGCGGCGGCCAGGTCGCGCAGCTGGGTGGTGGAGAGCGTGATCCGCAGGACCTCGTCCGTCTGGGGGTCGACCTGTTCGACGGTCACGCAATCCTCGAAGGCATTGATGACGATGTCCTCCAGAAGGGGGCCATCCTCACCTTCGTCGACCAGGGTTATGACGGTGGCGTCGAATTCGTGCTCGATGGTGAACATGGGACGAGGCTAGCCCCTGCGAAGGCCCGCCGCAACCCATGACGCTTGCGTGAGCCGCCCTTTCCCGCGCCCGCCGATTTGCTACCCTCAGGAAGAATCCGGCCGAGGTCCCCATGCGTCTTCCCCTGCTTGCCGCGCTTATGCTGGTCCTTGCCGGCTGCGTCGCGACCACTCCTGCGCCGCCCAACCTGCCGCAACCGGCGGTCGACGCGGTCCAGCCGCCCCGCACGGCGGCCGAGAATTTCCTGACCGTGGTTGCCCGGGTCGAGCCGGTGGCGGAGAGCTACTGCCGCAGCGTCGGCGTGGTGCGGAACTGCGATTTCCGCATCGTCGTGGACGACCGGCCCGGTCAGCCGCCGAACGCGTTCCAGACGCTGGACCGGATGGGGCGTCCGGTAGTGGGCTTTACGCTGGCGCTGATCGCGGATGCGCGGAACCCCGACGAGCTGGCCTTCGTCCTGGGGCATGAAGCCGCCCACCACATCGCCGGGCACATCCCGAAGCGCAATGACCAGGCCCTGTCGGGCGCGCTTCTGGCGGGTGCGCTGGCCCAGGCCAGCGGGCTTTCCCCCGAAGAGGTGCGCGCGGCGCAGGACATGGGCGCCCAGGTCGCGGCCCGCAGCTATTCCAAGGAGTTCGAGTTGGAGGCCGACCAGCTGGGGGCCGAGATCGCGCTGGCGGCCGGATACGACCCGATCCGCGGCTCGGGCTTCTTCGACCGCCTGCCCGATCCGGGCGACAGGTTCCTTGGCAGCCACCCGCCGAACGCGCAGCGCAAGGCGCTGGTGGCGGCAACCGTGCGGCGGCTGCGCGGCTATTGATCTGGGTCAACGCGCGAGTCGGGCGTTCCGGGCAGCATGGCTCCATTGCGGCGAGGAGGTTTGACGATGATCGGGTATCCCGAGGCACCAAAGGCGTGGTGGCTTACCCGCGGGATGGCGCGGATTTCCGGGGTCAACCTGCCGCGCGCCGTCGTGGAGGGCTGGCTTCAGCGCGACGAGTTGGAGGACCTGGTTTCCCGCTGTGCCGCCTGCGGCCGTGGCGCGGAATGCGAGCGCTGGCTGGTCACCTCGGGCGCTGCGGACCGGATGCCCGACTTCTGTCCCAACAAGGCCGGGATCGAAGCGCTGGGCTAGACGCATTTACCCTGCCGCGCTTTTGCCGAGGCGCGGGTTTGGGTGACGGGGCGGCGGGCCAACCCCTCTGGTCGGCCGCCCCCATTTTCAGTACCACATCCGCATGATCGTCCTGGAAGACATCCTGCGCGACCGCGGCTCGCGCTACGCCGCTGCCGCCGGGACCGTGCGCAGCAAGGCCGAGATCGACGCCTTCCTCGCCACGCTCCGCCGCCGGCGCAAGTTCGACAAGGCGACACATCATTCCTGGGCGGCGCTTCTGATGGACGGCGGGCCGCTCAAGAACGACGACGGCGAGGCCGGGGCCGGTGCGGTGATCCTGAAGATGCTCGAGCGCGACGGCGTGCCCGACCGCATCGTCGTCGTCACCCGCTGGTATGGCGGCGTGCATCTTGGCGGCGACCGCTTCGCCAATATCGTCACCTGTACCCGTGCGGCATTGGCGGCACTGCGAGCCTGATACATTCGGATTCCTGCATTAAAAACTTAGGTGGGCCGCGACGGACCTGCTAGGCTGGTGCAACGGGCCATCAGAGCCCGGTGAACGAGGGAACGGACATGAACATCTCGCGCGGATTCTTGGTGATGGGTGCGGTCTACCTGGTGGTGGGCATTGTTCTCGGCTCTTACATGGGCGGCAGCGGCGACCACTCGCTGGCCCCGGTCCATGCGCATATCAACCTGCTCGGCTTCACGCTGATGACCGTCTTCGGCATCGGCTACCGCTTCGTCCCGGCCCTGGCCGAGGGTGCGCTGCCCAAGGCGCATTTCTGGCTGCACCAGGTTGGTGCGCTGGGGCTTCTGGTCGGCCTCTTCCTCCTGATGTCCGGCCGCGTGGCCGAGGCCTCGATCGGCCCGGTCTTCCCGGTGCTCGAAGGCGCGATCCTCTTGGGCGCGGTCCTTTGGCTGGTGGGGATCCTGCGCCGGGCCTGAAGCCTGGCTCCGGGCGCTTGGCGCAGGCCGCGTCCGGGGCTAACCTCCCGCAAAACGGGGGGGACAGATGCGACACATGCTGCGGGCCGAGGCGCGTCGGCTGGCCAATACGGTGATCTGGTCCTGGGACGGCTTCCGCGCCGCCTGGGCCACGGAAAAGACCTTGCGGCAATGGACGCTGGCCAATGCGCTCTCCGCCGCGCTGGCCTTCACCCTCGACCTGACCCCTGGTGAACGCGCGCTGATCCTGGCGCTCGGCCTCCTTATCCTGGCGGCCGAGTTGATCAACACCGCGGTCGAGGAGGTGGTGGACATGCTATCTCCCGGGCACGACCCGCGGGCGAAGAAGGCCAAGGATTGTGGATCCGCCTGCGTCGCGCTGGCAGCCATCGCGGCCGGAATGGCCTGGGTGGTGGTGCTGGCGGGTTGAGGGAACAAACGCGGGACGACCCGGTTGAGTGGGCAACCCCCGCAAACCCGAGAGGTCCCCATGCAAGACGCTCCCTTCGCCGACCGCGCCACCGAATACGGCAGCGATACTTCGACGTCCTCCTCGATGGTCTCCAGTGCCGACGTGAACGGAACCGAAGTCTACAGCCGCACCGGCGACCACCTGGGCGAGATCGACCACCTGATGATCGACAAGCTTTCCGGTCAGATCGCCTATGCGGTGATGACCTTCGGAGGCTTCCTTGGACTGGGCGAGGGCTCTCATCCCGTTCCGTGGAAGAAGCTGAGCTATGACACGAGCCTTGGCGGCTTTGTCACCGACATCACCCAGGAACAGCTGACCGGGGCCCCGACCTGGGGCGACAACTGGTATGAGGACCGCGATTACCAGCGCCGCAGCTACGACTACTACGGCGTCTCGCCCTACTGGCTCTGACGCCGCTGCCGCCGCAGATGCGCGCGGTAAAGGATGGGCGCGGCGATCCGGCCATAGGCCAGCTCGGCCAGGGGCCGGATCACCGGCCATCCGGTGACCCGCGCCAGCCAGCGCAAGCCCGGCATTTCCGCCCAGAGCGCGCGGAAGGCGGCCATGCCGGACAGGACCCGTCCATCCTGCCAGACATGCAACTGCCGCGCCGCCTGGTCCGGCGTCAGCCCCCAATCCTCGGCACGGTCCAGCGCATCGAACCGGATCGGCAACCCATCGGCCGCCGCGCGGCGTCGGTAGGCGTCGATCTCGAACCGGCACACCGGGCAGGTCTGATTGTAAAGGACGCGAGTTTCCATTCCGGAAAGATAGGACCGGATAGCGCCATGTCAGCGGGTCAGTCCGCCGCACTTAGACGCGGCGTCCCCAAAGGTCATACTCTCCCGCCTCGTCCACCTCGACGCGGACGATATCCCCAGGGGCAAGCCTCTCGAACCCCTCGTCGATGAACAGGTTCCCGTCGATCTCGGGCGCGTCGGCTTTGGTGCGGCAGGTGGCGCCGTCCGCGTCGACCTCGTCCACGATGACCTCCAGCACTTTTCCAACCTTGGCTGCCAGTTTTGCCTCGGAAATCGCCTGGGCCTTTTCCATAAAGCGATCAAACCGGTCCTGCTTCACCTCTGCCGGCACATGGTCCGGCAGATCGTTCGATCGCGCCCCGGCGACGTTCTCGTACTGGAAGCAGCCCACGCGATCGAGCTGCGCCTCGTCCAGCCAGTCGAGGAGCGTCTGGAACTCGGCCTCCGTCTCTCCCGGGTAGCCCACGATGAAGGTGGATCGCAGCGTCAAGTCGGGCGCGATGGCGCGCCAGGCGGCGATCTCGTCCAGCGTCCGCGCCGCGGCGGCGGGGCGGGCCATGCGTTTCAGCGTGTCGGGATGGGCGTGCTGGAAGGGGATGTCGAGGTAGGGCAGGACCAGCCCCTCGGCCATCAGCGGGATAAGCTCACGCACATGCGGGTAGGGATAGACGTAATGGAGCCTGACCCAGGCGCCAAGCTTGCCCATTTCCCGCGCAAGGTCAGTGATGTGGGCGCGCACCTCGCCGCCCTTCCAGGGCGACAGGTCATGCTTGCGGTCCACCCCATAGGCCGAGGTGTCCTGGCTGATGACCAGAAGCTCCTTCACCCCCGCCTCGACCAGCTTTTCCGCCTCGCGCAAGACGGCATGGGCCGGGCGGGAGACCAGGCGGCCGCGCATGTCGGGGATGATGCAGAACTTGCACTTGTGGTTACAGCCCTCGGAGATCTTGAGGTAGCTGTAGTGGCGCGGCGTCAGCGACACGCCGGTGGCGGGCAGAAGGTCGATGAACGGGTCCGGCGCGGGCGGCACGGCGGAGTGCACGGCATCGAGTACGCTTTCGTACTGGTGCGGACCCGTGACGGCCAGAACCTTCGGATGCGCGCCGGTGATGTACTCGGGCTCCGCCCCAAGGCAGCCCGTCACGATCACCCGGCCGTTTTCCTGCAGCGCCTCTCCGATGGCCTCCAGGCTTTCCGCCTTGGCGGAATCCAGGAAGCCGCAGGTGTTCACGATCACCGCATCCGCGCCTTTGTAGTCCGGGCTGATCGCATAGCCCTCGGCCCGCAGCCGCGTGAGGATGCGTTCGCTGTCCACCAGGGCCTTGGGACAGCCAAGGGAAACCATGCCGATGGTCGGCTGGCCCTCGCGCCGCGTGTCGGGGACAAGGGCGCGGGCAAGGTCGGGGCGGAGGATCGGCGGGTTCTCGGGCATGGGCCGCCCTATACAGTGCCGCGCCGCTTCGGGAAAGCCCAACGGCGGCAGGGCCTCTCGGCCATTTGATGCCAGTCCGGTGCGCCTGACTTGGCAATGCGCCGGCGGGGGGCATAAACTTCGGCAAAACAAGAAAATCTTCGAGGAGTTGGGCATGCGCTGGATCATCCGGGTCGGGGTCGTGCTGGCCGTGCTTTTGGTCTTGGGGCTCGGCCTTGGGGCCATGGTCCCGGCAGAGCGCGTCGCGCAGGCCGTTTCCTCGCAGTTCGAGGCGATGACGGGGCGCAAGCTCCAGCTTCAGGGCGAGGTGTCGCCACGGCTCTGGCCGTCGCTTGGCATCACCACGGGTCCGGTCAGCATTGCCAACGCCGAATGGTCGGAAAGCGAAGCGCCGCTCTTCCAGGCTCAGGGCCTGTCCATCGACGTGAATTTCGGCGCGCTTCTGGGGGGCGAGGTCAGGATCCTCGGGCTTTCTGCCGACCAGCCCGAAATCAACCTGGAACGCAGTGCCGAGGGCCAGGCGAACTGGGACTTCGCGGCAGGAACGGGCGGCGGCGCGGGCTCGGTTCCGGCCCCCGCGACCGGCTTCACGCTGGACGAAGGGCGGATCACCGGCGGCGCGATCCGCTTCGTCGACCGCCAGTCGGGCCGCGAGATCGCGCTGGATGACGTGGACGCGACGCTGTCGATCCCGGATTTCTCGGGTCCCTTCACCCTGTCCGCCTCTGGCCTGTCGGGCGGACAGCCGGTGGCGCTGGAGCTGACCGGCGGCGTCTTTTCCGCCTTCGCCCTTGGCCGGGTGGTTCCGGTCACGGCGACCCTGACGGCCGGTGGCACGAAACTGGGCTTCGACGGGCGCGGCGGCTTTGCGCCCCTGGCAGCCGAGGGGGCGCTGACCGCCGACCTCGCCGACCTTCCGGCGCTGGGCGCATTGACCGGGGCCGCGCTCACCCGCCCCTCGCCGGGACTGGGGCAGGACCGGCTGCAGGTCGCCGGCACTCTGACGCTGGACGGGTCGGGCGCGGTCTACCTGCGGGGGGCCGAGATCATCGCGGACCAGAACCAGTTCAAGGGCGACCTCGACCTCCTGCCCGGCGAAGCGCGGCCGCTTCTGAAGGGCACGCTGGCGGCCGGTCCCATCGTGGTCGGCAGCCCAGAGGGCAGCGACCAGTCAGGGGGTGAGGCCGAGGGCTGGCCGGAAGCCGAGATCGATGTCTCGGCGCTGGGCACACTTGACGCCGAAGTCGCGCTCTCTGCGCCCTCCCTCGACCTAGGCGAGCTGAAGCTTGGCCCGACCCGCGCGCTTGTCACCGTGGAACGCGCCCGTGCCGTGATCGACATCCGCGAGATGCAGGCCTATGAGGGCCAGGTGACCGGCGATTTCGTCGTGAACGGGCGCGGCGGGCTGTCCGTCGGCGGGCGGCTCAAGTTCGCGGGCCTGCAGACCCAGCCGCTTTTCGCCGACCTCATGGGCTGGGACCGCCTGGTCTCGACCACCGACGCCGAGCTGGAATTCCTGGGGGTGGGCAATTCCATCGCCGCGATCATGAAAAGCCTGGAAGGGCAGGGCGCATTGGAGCTTGGCCGGGGCGAGCTGCGTGGCATCGACATTGCGGGGATGCTGCGGACGCTGGACCCGGGCTTCGTGGGCGAGGACCAGAAAACCCCCTTCGACGGGCTTGCCGGGACCTTCACCATCGCGGCGGGCGTCCTGTCTAACTCTGACCTCAAGCTGGTCGCCCCCTATGTCACGGCGGCGGGCTCGGGCGATCTGGACCTTGGCGAACGCCGGCTGAACTACCGCCTGCGTCCCACGGCTTTGGCCGCCGAGGACGGGACCGGCGGGGTGATGGTGCCGCTGCTGATCACGGGGCCCTGGGCCGACCCGAGCTTCCGGCTGGACCTGGAATCCATCGCCCGCGAGAAGATGGAAGCCGAAGCCAAGGCTGCCGCCGCCCGGCTGGAGGAAGAGGCGAAGGCCGCCGAGGAGGCCGCCAAGGCCGAGCTTGAGCAACGCCTGCGCGAGGAGCTGGGTGTCGAGGTCGCGCCCAACGAAAGCGTGGGCGACGCGGTCGGCGACGCGGCGACCGAGGCGCTGGAGGAACAAGCCATCCGCGCGCTTGAGGAAATCCTGCAGGGCGAGTGATGCCCCGAAAATGCAGAAAGCCGGGACTGGATGGTCCCGGCTTTCCCAATTCTGCGCCCTCTTAGCGGCGGCGGTCGCGGCGGGCGCTCATCGGCTGGAAGGCGACGCCGACATGAGCCTCGCAATAGGGCTTTCCGGGCAGCGAGGGCAGGCCGCAGAACCAGAAATCCTCGGTCGCCGGGTCGCCGATCGGCCATTTGCAGGTCCGCTCGGTCAGTTCCATCAGGGTGAGCTTCCGCGCCCGCTTCTCGACTTCGCGGACCGAGGCGAGGGCTTCAGGGGAGATCTCGTTCAGGCTCGGCTGCGGCGGCAGCGGCTGGCCGGCCGGGATGATCGCCTTGCGCACCGGCAGCGGCGTCACGTTCGACGCCGCAGGAGTAGCCGCAGCCGGCTGGGCCGGACGCGGAGGCTCGGCCCGGGGGGCGGCGGCCGGTTCGGGGCGCGGCGCGGGTTCGGGCTTGGCAACCGCCGCCGGAGCCGGGGCGGCTGCGCCCTCGTCATCCTCGTCCTTGCCACCCACCCGGTTCGACAGGCCAAGGCGATGGACCTTGCCGATCACTGCGTTGCGGGTGACGCCACCCAGCTCTTTGGCGATCTGGCTGGCCGACTGGCCCTCGTTCCACATGCGCTTGAGCGTCTCGACGCGCTCGTCCGTCCAGGACATCCCGATCTCCGCCTGTCTTGAATACCCGGGCATTCTATCCGTCCGGGGCAGGGGGCCGCAAGGGTGGCTTGTCAGATAGGTCTCAGGGGGCCTTGGCCAACAGCGCGCGCGGCTTGTCGGGGTGATCCAGCACCGTGCCGCTGGCAAAGCCCAGGGCGCGGTCCCCGATTTCAGCCAGCATCGGAAGGTTCGGCGGGTCCTCTGCCCCCGCAGCAAGAAAACGCGCTACCGCGGCGCCAAGGGCAGGCCCGTCGAACACATCCGCCGCCACCCCGCCGCGTCCCTCCGACTCTGGAGCCCAGTGCAAGGTCCGGTTTTCCGCCACCAGGCCGCCTTGCGCCCCGGCACGCGGCGCCTATCCTGACCCGGACCAGGAGCTTGCCCATGCCGCTGACCACCCATCCGAACCCCGACCTCTCTGTCGGTGCCGACCGCCACCCGCGCTGGAACTCGGCCCCCCACCGGCGCGATGGGTTTCACAACCTGCACCGCATTGCCCGCTATTCGCAGACCTTCCGCTCCGGCCGCGTCCTTGACCTGCGCCTCTCGGCCGACCTGTCGATCCCCGCGCGCGAGGATGTCCGCCGCCTCACCGCGCTCCCCTGGTTTTCGGCCATGGCGGTGATCGAGGGCAACCGACTGCTTTACGAAGCCTATGCCCCCGACTTCGGCCCCGACCAGCCGCATTCCATCATGTCGATTTCGAAGATGGCGGCACACCTGATCCTGGGTCGCGTCTGGGAGGACGGCCGGATCGACATGTCTGAGACGCTGGGTGCGGTGCTGCCCTGGATCGGGCCGGGCTACCACGGGGCGACGGTGCAGGACGTGGCCAACATGAACGTCCTGAACGCCTATGACGAGGATTACTCCAACCCCGAGACGACGGCGTTCCTGCACGAAATGGCGATGGGGATGCGCCTGCCCGAGGGGCCAGAGCCCGCGAACCGCGACTTCCTCGCCGGGATCGGCCTTGCGCCAGGTGCCCGCGATACGGCCAATCCCACCGGGGCCTGCCTTTACAAAAGCGCCAACACCGATGTTCTGATGCTTGCAGCCGAGGCCAGGGGCGGGCGGCCCCTGCGGCTCTGGCTGGCGGATCTCGCCGACGGGGCGGGGTTCGAGGGGGTGCTGCACATGGGCACCGATCGCGCCGGGGACCCGATCTTCAGCGGCGGGATCTGCCTGACGGCGCGCGACCTCTGCCGCTATGGCGCACTCTTCGCGCGGAAGGGGCAGGGGGTGGACGGGCGGCCCTTCGGCTCGGCCGCCTTTCTTGAGGCGACGCTGGCGGGCGGTGTCCCGATGCCAGCCCCCCGCGCGCACCTGCGCTATTCCAACCAGACGAACACCGATGGCACCTGGATCGGCCACGGCGGCTATGGCGGGCAGTACATGGTGGCCAACCCCCAAACGGGCCGCGTCGCCTGCTTCCTGTCGGTCCTGCAGAACGACGCGGGCTACGACCCTGCCTACTATCCGCCTATTATCGAAATGCTTGCCGCGATCTGCGCGGGTTAAAGCCGCAGGGCGCGCGCCTCGGCGTTGCGGACGATCGGAAAGGCCGCCCGTCGGCGCAGAAGATCGGCCTCGGTGACCAGCGCTCCGACCTCCGCCCGTTCGGCCGGGGTCAGGCCGGCGAGACCCGTCTCTGCCGGGTGAAAGCTTTCCGACAGCGCGCCCTCGGCCAGGAGCACCTCGTGCCGGTCGCAGAGCAGGATGTGGTAATCCAACCCCGCGGCCGGCAGAACCACCCGCGCGGTCCGGTCGTCGACCAGCGCCCGGGCGGCGACCAGTACGCGGTCCTCGGCGAAATAGACCTCGGCCCGCCAGTCGTCGATCAGCATCCGCTGCTGGGCCGAGACCCGAAGCGCCTGCGCATTTCCCACCACGCCCGGCGCGAATTCGACCGGGCGCAGGTCGGGATGCGCCAGAAGCTCCAGCACCGAGACCCGCCGTCGCCCCACCCAGCGCAGCGGCCGCGAGCCGTTGGCCAGCGTGGTCACCACATCCCCCGCAGCCAGTGCCTCGACCGGTCGCGGGCCGTCCGGGGTGTCGATCCGCGTGCCGGCGGCATAGGCCGCGACCCCCTGGCCAGGGGCAGGCATGTCGCCGGGCAAAAGCGCCTCGTCCCAGGTGCCGCTGACGGCGACGGCCACCGGCTTTGACCCGATCCGCAGCAGGAAAAGTCCCTTCCGGGCCGTCACCGGTTCGATCGCCACGCGCAGGCCTGCGGCATGGACGGCATCCGGAAAGACCGCCTCCCGGGCCAGTGCCAGGCCGTCCGCGGTGACGTCGAGGGCCAGATCCAGGGTCGCGGCGCCGGCGGCAAGCGCGGCCTCCTGCTCGGTCAGGCGAAGCAACCATCCCCGACCGGCGGCTGCTCGTGGCAACAGCACATGGTCAAGCGCGTAGACGCTGACAGTGATGCGTTCCGCAACCATGTCCGCCTGAAATCCCCGTGTCTTCGCCTTTCGGGCGACGCCGGTTCCCTTGTCCGGCCCGGCTCCTGCCTTGACAGCCTTTACAGGGCATTTCCAGCAAAAATGGTTAACGCAAGGTCCCGCAAAACCGCTTTACCCAGCGGCACATTCCCGCTATGCGCTGGCGCATGACCGCAGGACCCCGCCATATCATCGCCTCGCGCCGACGCCGCCGCGTCTGACGCCCGTCCCGCCGTCCCCGGCGCTTGCCGCGCCATGCCTCCCCCACGTTGACATGACCCCTGCCGTCAGGCACCCATTGGCTTTCATTCCAAGGACCCATCCCATGATCCCGTCCGTCCTTCCGACCTACAACCGCGCACCCCTTTCCTTCGTGAAGGGCGAGGGCAGCTGGCTGTTCGCCGAGGACGGCCGCCGATACCTCGATCTCGGCTCGGGGATCGCCGTGAACGCGCTTGGCCACGCGCACCCCGCGCTGGTCCAGACACTGACGGACCAGGCGCAGAAGCTCTGGCACGTCTCGAACGTCTACACGATCCCGGAACAGGAACGGCTGGCGAAGCTTCTGACCGACACCACCTTCGCCGACACGGTTTTCTTCACAAACTCCGGCACCGAGACGGCGGAACTCGCAATCAAGATGGCGCGGAAGCACCATTACGACTCGGGCCACCCCGAGCGGGTGGAGATCGTCGCCTTCGAGGGCGCGTTCCACGGCCGCTCGACCGGCGCCATCGCGGCGGCGGGGTCGGAGAAGATGGTCAAGGGCTTCGGGCCGCTGATGCCCGGCTTCAAGCACCTGAAATGGCCCACGAACGACGCCGACCACGCCGCCATTCGCGCGGCCATCACCGACAAGACCTGCGCCGTCATCATCGAGCCAATCCAGGGCGAAGGCGGCATCCGCCCTGTCCCCGACCAGTGCCTCAAGGGCCTGCGCGACCTTTGTGACCAGACCGGCACGCTCCTCATCTTTGACGAGGTGCAATGCGGCATGGGCCGGACGGGCCGCCTGTTTGCCCACGAATGGGCAGGCGTCACGCCCGACATCATGATGGTCGCCAAGGGCATCGGCGGCGGCTTCCCCCTGGGCGCGGTGCTGGCTACCGAACGCGCCGCCTCGGGAATGACCGCCGGGACCCACGGCTCCACCTACGGCGGCAACCCCCTGGGATGTGCAGTGGGTGCCAAGGTGGTTGAACTGATCTCCGACCCCGCCTTCCTGGCCGAGGTCGCCCGCAAGGGCGCGCTGATGCGCCAGGGCCTGGAATCCCTCGTCGCCCGCCACCCGACCGTGTTCGAGGCGGTGCGCGGCGAAGGCCTGATGCTCGGCCTCAAATGCAAGCCCGCCCCGGCGGAGGTGGTGAAGGCGGGCTATGAGGCCGGCGTCCTGACGGTGGCCGCCGCCGACAACGTCCTGCGCCTCCTCCCCGCGCTGAACATCCCCGACGCCGATATCGCCGAGGCGCTCACCCGCCTCGACCAGACGGCCACAGCCCTTGAAAAAGCCGCCTGATTTCATCTTTGCCCAAATATCCCACGGGGGTCCGGGGGTGTGAAACCCCCGGCTCCACGGGTCCAAAAAGCGAAACGACATGAACCACTTCCTCGATATTCACAAGACCGACCCTGCCCATCTGCGGGCCATGATCGACAACGCCCAGGCGATGAAGACCGCCCGCAACGGCCGCCCCAAGGGCTCACCCGATGACGAGCAGCCGCTCAAGGGCCACATGGTCGCGCTGATCTTCGAAAAGCCCTCGACCCGCACCCGCGTCTCCTTCGACGTCGGCGTCCGCCAGATGGGCGGCGAGACGATGGTGCTGTCGGGCAAGGAAATGCAGCTTGGCCATGGCGAGACCATCGCCGACACCGCCCGTGTGTTGTCGCGCTACGTCGACCTCATCATGATCCGCACCTTCGAGGAAGCGACGCTCCTCGAGATGGCCGAACACGCCACCGTCCCGGTGATCAACGGCCTGACGAACCGCACCCATCCCTGCCAGATCATGGCCGACGTCATGACCTACGAGGAACACCGGGGTCCCATCGCTGGCCGGAAGGTCGTCTGGTGCGGCGACGGCAACAACGTCTGCGCCTCTTTCCTCCACGCCGCCGGGCAGTTCGGCTTCGACTTCACCTTCACCGGGCCGGAAACGCTGGACCCCGAAGACAAGTTCGTGGCCTTCGCCCGCGAGAAGGGCAGTAAGATCACCATCCAGCGCGACCCGTTCACGGCAGTGGAGGGCGCGGACCTCGTCGTCACCGACACCTGGGTCTCGATGCACGACCCAGAATCCGCCAAGGAACGCCGCCACAACCAGCTGCGCCCCTACCAGGTGAACGAGCAGCTGATGTCGCGTGCCAAGCCGGACAGCCTCTTCATGCACTGCCTGCCCGCCCACAGGAACGATGAGGCGACCTCCGCCGTGATGGATGGCCCCCATTCGGTGATCTTCGACGAGGCCGAAAACCGCCTGCACGCCCAGAAGGCGATCATGCGCTGGTGCCTGGGGGTCTGAGACGCGCCATCAACCCGCGCCTCCCCTCCCCCTCGGTGGGGAGGGGATGGGGGTGGGGGGCAACCGCCCCGGTCAGCCCACCCGATGCTTCAGCACCACCGGCAGGACAAGGTCCTCCTCGTCCTCAAGATGCCGGATCAGCTGCCGCTCGAACGCCCCCAGGTCCCCAAGGAACCGCCCCACCGCCTCGCGTCGGGCGGCCTCCCCCGTCTCTCCCAGCACCGCATTCGCCCCGCTCACGAAGCGGTCGATCAGCCCGTGCAGCGCGTGGTGGTCGGCGTCCAGCATGTCGAAGCCGCGGGCGATGCGCGGTTCCAGCCGGGCCAGTTCGGGGAAGTAGACGTCGTCCTCGATCTGGTGATGCCCCATCAGGTCGCCGATCAGCCGCGACCCCAGGCGAGACAGGCGGGGCGCGTAGCTCTCGGCGGCGATCCGGCCGTCGAGAAGCCCCCGCGTATCCGACCCGAGCATCTCCAGCATCCGCCGGAACGCAAGGTGCCGCTCCAGCCAGAAGGCGGCGAGGCCGTTGAAGTCCCGATGCGCCGCCCAGCTGTCGCGAGGGTGCTCGGCCAGGATCAGCCGGAACTCCTCGGGCAAGGTTTCGCGTTCGGCAAGGGTCAGGGCGGGGGACGGGTCCATACCCTGGTTGTGCCATCCGGCCCCCGCCTCCACAACTGCCCTGTCATTCTCCAAAATGGTTGATCGAAAGCCCGCTCCGTGTTAATTCATCCATATGGTTGAACGAATCGACACAGACCCCGCACCCGATCCGCTGTCCCTGACGCTCAAGGCCGCCGGCGACCCCACGCGGCGGGCGATCCTGACGCATCTTGCCCAGGAAGGCCCCGCCCGCGTCACCGACATCGCCGCGCGCTTCGACATGAGCCTGAATGCCGTGTCGAAGCACATCATGGTGCTGGAGAAAGCCGGTCTCGTCACCCGCCGGACCAAGTGGCGCGAGCATCTGATCGAGGTGAACCTCGCGCCCCTGACCCTTGCCTTCCACTGGTTCAAGGACCTGCGGTCGGTCTGGGAGCTTCGGCTCGACGCCCTGGACGCCCATTTCGCAAAGGACAAGACCGATGACTGACCTTACCCTCTCCATCACCCGCACGATACCCGCCGCCCCGAAGGCGGTCTATGACGCCTGGCTCGACCCCGCCACCATCTCCCGTTTCATGGCCGGCGGCGCGGACCAGCGCGTGACCGAAGCGCGGACAGACCCCCGCGTCGGCGGCACCTTCCGCGTCGTCATGACGTCGGACAAGGACATCGCACACCAGGGCGTCTACAAGAACCTCGTGCCCCATTCCCTGATCCGCTTCACCTGGGAAAGTCCCTATTCCCCCGCCGACAGCGAAGTGACCATCCGCCTCGTCCCGGTGGCAGGCGGAACCGAGATCACGCTGAGCCAGGTGACCTTCCTGTCCGAAGGCGCGCGCGACGGCCATCGCGGCGGCTGGACCCTGATCCTCGAACGCCTGGCCGCCTTGCTGCAGTCGGCTCCGGTCTGAAAGTTGGGGCGGGCGGGCCCTTGGCATTCCCGCCCGCATCCGCCACCCTTGGGGCAAACGTCCAAGGGAGGACCCCATGCACCGCCGTTCCGTCGCCGTCTTCGACCGCTTCCTGTCGGCCCTCTCTGCGATCCTCGACAAGGCCGAAGCGCATTGCGAGGCGAAGAAGATCAAGCCCGAGGTGATCCTCGCCGCCCGCCTCTTCCCCGACATGTTCCCCTTCACGCGCCAGGTGCAGCTTGCCTGCGACTTTGCCGCCCGCGGCACGGCGCGACTCGCGGGGCAAGAGCCGAAGGGTTTTCCCGACACCGAGACCAGCTTCGCCGAGCTGAAGGACCGCATCGCCGCCGCGCGCGGCTACATGGGGGGCTTCCAGGGCGCCGACTTCGCGCATTCGGAAACCCGCGACATCCATTTCAAGGCCGGGGGCCGCGACATGGTGCTGAAGGGGGACGAGTTCCTGTCCTTCTACGCGCTCCCGCAGTTTTTCTTCCACGTGACCACGGCCTACGACATCTTGCGCCACAACGGCATCGATCTCGGCAAGCGCGACTACATGGGTGCGCCATGAGGGCGGTCCTCGTCATCGACATGCAGGAAGGCATGGCCGACCGGATCCGCGCCGGCCGTCCGACCGCCACCCCTGACGCCCCCGACCGCATCGCCGCCCTTCTGGCCAAGGCGCGGGGCAGGGGGATGCCGGTGATCCATGTCCTGCACGACGATCCCCACCCGGACTCGCCCTTCCGACTGGGCCTGCCGGGGGCCGAGCCGATGCCCTGCGCAGTGCCGCAAGACGGAGAAGCGGTCCTGTGGAAACACGGCTCCTCGGCCTTTCACGGCACGGGCCTTGATACCCACCTGAAAGAACGCGGCATCACCGAGCTGGTCATCGCCGGGGCCGTGGCGGCCTTCTGCGTGACTTCCACCGTGCGGCAGGCCTCCGACCTCGGCTACAAGGTCCTTCTGCCGCAGGACGCGCTTCTGGGCTTTGACCTACCGGCCCATGACGGCGGTCTGATCGACGCCGGAACGGTGTTCCGCGTCACCCTTTCCCTCCTCGGGGCCGACTTCGCCACGCTGACCACGGTCGACGCTTTGGCGGCATAGGTCACGCGTCACTGGTCGACCAGCGAGGAGGGGCAGGCGTCGAAGACATATCCCTCCGACCCGGCCCGCGTCAGCATCCGGTCGCGCAGGATCAGGCTCCCGGGCCGGTCGGGATCGGCGCAGGCCTCGGCGAAGCTTCCCCGCAGGTCGTCGGCATATTCGATCCCCAGCACCTGGTCCCGGCCATAGACCCCGGTGAAGGCCGCGCATTCGTCCCAGCGGTGGCATTCCTCGGTCACCGCGAAGGCAAACCCCGCCTCGTCCCGCCCGCGTGCGCCCAGTTCCGCGGAATTCTTCTGCCCGGCGGGCAGGCCAAGCTTCCCCGCCTCGGCCACCAGAAGCGCCGCGAAGGCCAGCGCGTCCTCCACGTCCAGCCGACCGCCCGACCGGCTGTAGCTGTCCAGATTGTCGAACTCCACCGCGTCGAACCCCTTTTCGGCACAGGCCCGGATCGCCGGAGCGACCAGCGCCAGGTTTGCCGCCCGCGCCTCGGAGCTGGAGATGTCCAGCAAAAATTCGTCCGGCCAACCGGGATCCGCCAGCGGATAGCCGCCCTCGTCCCGCAGCAGGAGGTCAGTCGGCCACTCCGCCCCCGGCTGGGTCTGGAAGCCGTTGACGTAGCAGACGTTGAACAGCCCCGGCTCGGGCACGTCCGTGCTGTCCCGCACCACCACCGTCACGCCGGGCGCAGGCGGATAGCTCCCGCCCAACTGGTAATCCGCCACCGCGCCCGACGGCAGCGGCCCCTCGGCCCAGGCCGGTCCCGCCGCGACCAGGGCCGCAGCGAGAAGCCTCACGCCGGCTGTCCCCCCGCCGGCGCCAAGGCCTTCGCCCCGTCGGCATCCGCCGCCCGCGCCGCCAGAAGCGCCACCACGACCAGGATCAGCGCCAGCCCGGCATAGGTCGGGCGGAAGCCCGCATGCTCGGCCAGGAAGCCGATGGAGGACGGCGCGACCAGGATGCCGCTGTAGCCCACCATCGTCACGATCGAGATCGCATTGGCCGAAGGCAGCCGCGGATGGTTCCCGGCGGCCGAGAAGAGGATCGGCACCATGTTCGCGATCCCCAGACCCGCGACAAAGAAGCTGACGATGACCATCCAGTCCGCCGTCGCCACCGCGCCGCCCATCATCCCCGCGGCCCCCAACCAGCCCGAGATGCGCAGCGTCCGGACCGCGCCGAAGCGGTTCCTGACCGTATCCCCCAGGAAGCGCATCAGCGCCATCGCGCCCGCGAAGAAGGCGAAGCCAAGGCCCGAGACGAAGACATCCGACCCCAGCTCCTTCTGCATGTAGATCGCCGCCCAGTCGAGCACCGCGCCCTCGGGCACCATCGAGGCGAGCGCCAGGAAGCCCAGAAGCCAGACGTGGAAGTCCTTGGGGAAAAGCTTCGTCTTCGGCGCAGGCGCGGCCACCGTCTCGGCCAACCGTGGCGCGTCGGGCAGCAGGAACGGCATCGCCGCCAGAACGATCCCCGCCACCACCGCCGCCGTCAGCAGCGACTGCACTTCGGACCCCCAATGCGAGATGACCCAGGCCCCCGCTGACCCGCCGATGAAGCCGCCCAGGCTCCAGAACCCATGGGAAGACGACATGATCGCCCGGCCCAGCCGCCTCTCGATCACCACCGCCTGCGCGTTCATCGCCACGTCCATGCAGCCCGCCATCGCGCCGAAGACCGCCATGAACAGCGCCAGGAGCCACAGGTTGGGCGAGAACACGACCATCGGCAGCACCGGGATCAGCGCCAGCGAGAACAGCGACAACACCCGCCGCCCGCCGTACAGCGTGATCAGCCGCCCGGCGAACAGCATCGCGCTGACCGCCCCCAGCCCCAGCGCCAGGATCAGAAGGCCCAGGACGGACTCGGTCACGTCATGGCGCGGCATCAGAAGCGGGATCTGCGGCGCCCAGGCCCCCATGACGAACCCGTTGGCGAGGAACATCGCCGCCACCGCCCACCGCGCCCGCCGCGCCTGCGCTTCCATCTGCATGATCTGCCTTCCGATTGTTAGCGCACGTCATATGCCTACGGACGGGCCGGGGGAAGGGGCGCGCGATCAACTGCTGTTGCAGCGCTGAAACGGTCAGCCCACAACCACGGGACGCCGGTCGAAGATCATGGACACCGGCCGGTGGTCGCTTGGCGCGGCGAAGCGGGGCCGGGCCGAGGCGACGCGGTGGTGGATGTCGTGCTCGACCTTCCCGCCCCCCGACCGCGCCCGCCAGGGTGAGGCTCCGGGCCGCACCTGTCCCGTCAGCGACTGGGTGAAGAGGATATGGTCCAGAAGGATGCGCGGCGACCGCCCCGGGTCCAGCCGGTCGCGGCCGAGGTCATAGGACCAGCGCGCGCCCTCGTCGAAATCGAAGAGCGCATGGTTCAGGAAGCGCCGCGCAAAGAAGATGTCGCCCTGCAGGTTGCTGACGAGGTCATGGTAAAGGAACCGCCGCTCCACCCTTTCCTTGCCCGGCCCGTCGTTCAGGTCCCCCGCCACGATGATCGCGGCATCCGGATCGGACAGGAAACGCCCCTCGATGTAGTGCCGCACGTCCACGCATTCCGTCGTCAGCTTCGTGCGCGACTTCATCACATCCGCGACCAGGGCCGGATGCCGATCGAAGAAGTCCGGCTCCTCCGCCCCCGGCGGCACCGGGATCGTGTTGATCTTGCTTTTCAGGTGGCAGCCGATGACCTCGACCAGCGCACCGTCGATGGTCAGCTGCAGCACCTGCGGGTGACGGTAATGCCCGTGGACCTCGGGCACCGAGAAGCGCAATTCGGTCGCGCCATCGTCGAGGATCGGGAACGACACCTCCCAGCGGCCCCCGCGATGCGCCCCTTCGGAGGCAGAGTCGGTTAGCGCCCGCCAGCGGTCCAGATGCAGAAGCTGCGCCGTCACCGGAAGCCCGTCCTTCAGCGCGAACCACATCCACTGCGCGCCCTGCGTGCCGTAGTCGCGCGGATCCCCGCCGCGCAGGACCAGCCGGTGGCCCGGCGCGACCCTGTCCAGGAACTCCGTGGCCCGCGCCTCGCCCTTCGGCCCCTCGACGATCAGCAGGACGTCGGGGTCGATGGCCGCGATCTCCTCGGCGATGGCATCGGCCCGCTGTTCGGCCCGGCCCCGCACGGTGGCGTCGGCTGACACAAGCGCCGTCACCAGCTTGTCGGCATGTTCGATATTCCAGCAGGTCAGCTTGAATTGGTCCATGAAAGGCTCCCGCGAAATGCACTTCGAAATGCGGGAAGCCTACCATGAAGGGCAGGACCGGTCAGGTCAGGGTTCACGTCCCCCGGGGCTTGGCCCGCAGCGTCGGCTCCGCCTGGGTCGGGTCCTCGGGCCAGGGGTGGCGCGGATAGGCGCCCCGCATGTCCTTCCGGACATCGGCGTAAGAGGTCGCCCAGAACCGCGGCAGATCGGTCGTGACCTGCACCGGGCGCTGCGCGGGGGAGAGGAGCGTCACCCGGACTGGCATCCGCGCCTGGCCCACCACCGGATGCTGGGTGACCCCGAACATCTCCTGCAGCCGCACCTCGATCGCAGGCACCTCGCCTTCGTAGTCGATCGGGATCTTCCGCCCCAGCGGAGTCTCGAAACTCCCCGGCACCAGCCGGTCCATCTCGGCCAGCCGGTCCCAGCCGATCAGCCCCTGCAGCGCGGGCACCAAGTCAAAGCCCCGGACGTCCGCTTCCGTCCTCACCCCCGCCAGATGCGGGAGAAGCCAGTCCTCGGCCGTGGCGAGAAGCTCCTGATCCTCCACCCCCGGCCAGCCCTCGCCCCGCGCCAGCCGCGCCCGTGCCCGAAGCCGCCGCGCCGCCGGGGACCATGGAAGACCCAAAAGCCGCACCCCCTCCAGCGCCGCCTTCGCCACCGCGTCTGGGGGTGCGTCCCAATGCCGGTCGTCCAGCACCAGCGCCCCAAGCCGCTCCTGCCGACGCGAGACCACCCGGCCTTCCCGCTTCGACCATTCGCAAACCTCGACCCAACCGATCCGGTCCGCGTAAAGCCCCCGCACCTCGGCCTCTGAGATCGCCACCGCCTGCCGCACCGTCGCTTCCCGAGCATCCCCGTCGAGGTCCGTCGCCACGATCAGCCGTGCCGCCGACAGGGCGAGCCCCGGGGCCATCGCCGCCCCCTTGCCCCCCGACAGGACCCAGCGCGGCGCCTCTCCCTTCCGGCGCAGCCCGATCCGGTCCGGATAGGCCAACGCCGCCATCTCGGCGAGCGTGAAGTCCCCCGCGGCCATTGACGCGCCGCGCCTCCCCTCCCCCCCGTGGGGAGGGGCCGGGGGAGGGGGGCTCCCGGCCAGCGACCGCGCCGCCGCTTCCAGCCGCTTCGCCTCGGCCCGCACGCGCTCCACCACCCCCCGGTCCGCCTCCGGCCCCGGCCGAGCCACCGCTTGCATCCGCAAGGCCAGATCCGGCCCCGCCCCCCGCAACGGATCCCGCTCGGCCAGCAAGGCCGCCAAGGTCGCAGCCCCCGGCCCAGCGATCGCCAGCATATGCCCCAGCCGCGGATGCAACGGCAGCCCAGCCAACACCCGGCCATGCGCGGTGATGTGCCCATGGTCGTCCAGAGCGCCCAGCCCCTGCAACAAGGCCCGCGCCTCGGCCAAAGGCCCCACAGGCGGCGGCGTCAGGAACGGCAGCTCCATCCCGCCCCAAAGCGCCAGCTCCAAGGCCAGCCCCGCCAGGTCCGCCACCTCGATCTCGGCCGGAGGGTAGGGGGCGAGGCCGCCCTCCTCCCCCTTCGTCCACAGCCGGTAACAGACGCCTTCGCTGACCCGCCCCGCGCGCCCCCGCCGCTGCTCCGCCTCGGCCTTCGTCACCCGCTCCGTCACCAGCCGCGACATGCCCGAGTTCGGATCGAACCGCGCCCGCCGCGCGCGCCCCGCATCGACCACCACCCGGATGTCCGGCAGGGTCAGCGAGGTTTCGGCGATCGAGGTCGCCAGCACCACCTTCCGGCCCTCGACCGCCCCCAAAGCCGACCGCTGCGCCGCAAAGTCCATCGCCCCGAACAAGGGCCGCACCGCCACCCCCGGCAGGCCGGCCAGCATCCCCTCCACCCGCCGGATCTCCCCCTCACCCGGCAGGAAGACCAGCATCCCGCCTTCCGTCTCCTCCAGCGCCGCCTTCACCGCCCCCGCGACCACCGCCTCCAGCCGCAAGGACGTATCCGGGGGCTTTGGCAACCACCGCGTCTCCACCGGATAGGCCCGCCCATCAACTCCGCCACCGGAGCCGCATCCAGCGTCGCTGACATCACTAGAAGCTTCAGGTCCTCCCGCAGCGCCCCCCGCACCTCAAGGCACAGCGCGAGCCCCAGGTCCGCATTCAACGACCGCTCATGGAACTCGTCGAAGATCACCAGCCCCACGCCCGCCAACTCCGGGTCCGCCTGGATCATCCGCGTTAGGATACCCTCCGTCACCACCTCGATACGCGTGGCGCCGGACACCTTCGCCTCCCCCCGGATGCGATAGCCGACCGTCCGCCCGACAGGCTCACCCAGCGTCTCCGCCATCCGCTCGGCCGAGGCCCGCGCCGCCAGCCGCCGCGGCTCCAGCATCAGGATGCGGCCCTTCACCACCCCCCGCGCTAGCAGGTCCAACGGCACCAGCGTCGTCTTCCCCGCCCCCGGCGGCGCCTGCAACACCGTGATCCCGCGACGGGTCAACGCCTCGGCAAGTTCAGGCAACACATGGGATACGGGCAGGTCCACCATCCCCCGCTTATCGCAAGCCAGTCGGCCCAAGGCCAGACGCCCCTTGCCTTTCACATTTGCCCAAATATCCCCGCCGGAGGCACGCCGAGCCAGTTTGCGCGCCCCTTCGCGCGCAAACTGGCGAGACAAAAGGTCTTCGCGCGGCACGCGCTCCTTTTGACAGTCGTCCCGACCCACCATTCCCTCTCGCCAAGCCTGCAGCGATCCGGCACAACACCGCCATGGACACGACAGAACGCGCCGCCCTCATCCGCGCCGGCGACCGCCGCGCCCTTGCCCGGGCCATCACGCTGGTCGAGAGCGCCCGCCCCGACCACCGCGACCAGGCGCTCGCGCTCCTAATCGCGCTCCGCAACGGCCACCAGGCGCTCCGCATCGGGCTCTCCGGCACGCCGGGCGTCGGCAAGTCCACCTTCATCGAAGCCTTCGGCCTGATGCTGACGGGGCAGGGCCTCAAGGTCGCCGTCCTCGCCGTCGACCCCTCTTCCGCCCGCTCCGGCGGCTCGATCCTTGGCGACAAGACGCGAATGGAACGCCTCTCGCGCGACCCGAACGCCTTCATCCGCCCCTCGCCCAGCCAATCCCAACTCGGCGGTGTCGCCCGCCGCACGCGCGAGGCCGTCGCGCTCTGCGAAGCGGCCGGTTTCGACGTTGTGCTCATCGAAACCGTCGGCGTCGGCCAATCCGAAACCGTCGTCGCGGAACTCTCCGACCTCTTCCTCCTCCTCCTAGCCCCCGCCGGCGGGGACGAGTTGCAAGGCGTCAAGCGCGGCATCATGGAGATGGCCGACCTGATCCTCGTCAACAAGGCCGATGGCGACCTGAAACCGGCCGCGATGCGCACGGTGGCGGACTACTCCGGCGCGCTCCACCTCCTTCGCCGCCGCTCGCAGGACCCCAAGGGCTTCCCCAAGGCGCTGCCCGTCTCGGCGCTGGCGGACGAGGGTCTGGCCGAGGCCTGGACCGACATGCAGTCCCTTGTCGCCTGGCGCAAGGAGCACGGCCATTGGGACCGCACCCGTGCGGCCCAGGCCCGCCACTGGTTCGAGGAAGAGGTCCGCCAGGGCCTGCTCTCTGCGCTCACGCGCGAACCGCAGAAGGGCCTGATGACCAGCCTTGGCGAGCGCGTGGCCGCAGGCGAGCTTGCGCCCGAGGCCGCGGCGGCCGAGATGCTGCGGCTCCTGGGCCGCGGCTCTAGCGGGTGAAGATCAGCGCCAGCCCCGCCACGGCCAGCAGCGCCCCTGCCCAACTCATGGCACTTGGCCGCTGGCCTGTCCGCAGCCACAGAAGCGGCAGGATGATCACCGGCGAGGTCGCTGACAGCGTCGCGATGATCCCGGTCTGCGACCCCTGCAGCGCGTAAAGGAACAGCGTCATCCCCAGCAGAAGCCCGATCAGCGCCGTCGCCGCCGTCAGCGCCAGCACCCGCCCCGACACGGCGCGCGGGGCAGGGGGCGCGAAGGGCAGAGCCGCCAGCACCCCCATCGCCAACCCCGAAGCGCCGACCCGGACCAGCGAGCCGACATAGGGGTCCAGCCCTCCCGCCATGTAGGGCCGCGCGATCAGCGCTCCCGTCGCCTGTCCCAGCGCCGCGCCCAAGCCGAAGAGGATACCGACCCCCAGACCGCCCCAGACCTGCTCCAGCCGGTGCGCGCCGCTCGCCGGCCGCCCAAGGATGGCTAGCGCCACGCCTGCGACCGTTATGGCGATGCCCAGACCCGCTTGCCAGCCCAGCCGTTCGCCCAGCACCAGCCAGCCCAGCACCGCCGCCATGGGCGCGTTCAGCGCAAAGACCGCCCCCGCGCGCCTTGGCCCAAGACGGCCCACGGCGGCAAAGTTCAGCGTGTCGCCCAGCAGGATGCCGACGACGCCCGACAACGCCAGCACCGCCACCGCCTCCCATCCCGGCAGCGCAAGCGTGCCCGAGGTCAGCACCACCGCCGCAAGGATCACCGAGACGAAAACCTGCCGGATCAGGTTGAAATGAAACGCCCCCAGCGCCCGGATCGCGTCCGAAGCGAGAATCCCCGTCGTCGCCCAGCAGGTGGCCGTGCCCAGTGCCGCCAGTTCGTGGATCGGAAATGCCATGCTCTCTCCCTTGAGCGCCTGCGTCGCACGGGGCAGAAGGGGGCGCAAGCCGGTCAAACCGCGCGCCTCGGTGCTTGACGCCGCCGGGGATTCCCCTTACACGCCCCCAATCGAATTCGAGGGCTGGGGATTCCCCGCCTTCCCCCGCTTTTGACGAATCGAAGGAAAACGGAAATGTCGCGCGTCTGCGAACTCACCGGCAAGGGCCCGATGACGGGGAACACCGTCTCCCACGCCAACAACAAGTCCCGCCGTCGGTTCCTCCCGAACCTGAACGAGGTCACGCTGATCTCTGACGTCCTCGGCCAGTCGTTCAAGTTCCGCGTCACCGCCGCGGCGCTGCGCTCGGTCGACCACCGCGGGGGCCTCGACGCCTACCTGGCCAAGGCCAAGGACGACGAACTGTCGGCCAACGCGCTGAAGATCAAGAAAGAGATCGCAAAGGCCCAGGCCGCCGCCTGATCCTGCGACCGTTACGGAAAAGGCCCCGCCTTCGACTGGAAGGCGGGGCCTTTCGCATTTCGGTTTCATCTCTGGACTGAGGTTCAGCCGACCACCGGACTTTTCGAAAAGTCCGGACCCGGAGCCTTCAAAGGCTCCGATACGATTTCTTCGAAGAAATCGCCCCCGGCTTGATACGTTCGACGACACCTTGCGCAGCGCGGGGTCCGGCGGGCAAGGGCAGGCTATGCGCCCGCCACCTTCCTCAGCCGGCGCAATAGGCTTCGGCGGTCTGGCCGAAGCTTTGGTAGCGGTCCCAGAAGGCATCGTCCGACTTCGACTGCGAGGTCCAGGTCGAATGCGCCGCGTCCGGGTTGTTGAAGAACTTCGCCGCCCGCCGCTGGTCGCCACCCGACAGCGTCATGTCCGCCGCCTGCTGGATGCAGCCGCACAAGCTGCGGTTCCCGCCCCGGTCCGAGGCCATGCAGGCCCGCTCGATCGGACCCGCGACGGCCATGCTGGACATCACCGGAAGAAGGGCCACTGCGGCCGCCATAAGCACGATGGATTTCATTTTCACTCTGCCTCATTCGCCGGGCATGTCGGGTCTGCACCCGTTCCAACGCCGGTCATTCTGTAGGCGGAATAATGCCAAGTCCAAACGAATTTTTCAAGCCATGTCAGTGACTTGGCAAGATCGGCAGATTTCCGCAATCCCTCGCGGCCCTGACCCGCCCCGCCTACCAGATGCTGTGGCGGCCCTACTCGATCGGCTCGATCCCCTCGGCCCGCGACCGTGCGGCAAAGTCTCGCATCTCGGCCAGCCGAGGGGCGGGGATCGTGGCAAATCCCGTGACCTCCCCCAGGACGCGCAAGCTTTGACCCCGGTAGGACCGCGTCGGATTGCCGGGAAACTTCTTGTCCGTGACGTTCGGATCGTCCTCGACCACGCCTTCCGGCTCCACCACATAGACCCGCGCCGCGCCGTCCCCCAGGGCTAGCTCGGCCGCAAGGACCGCGATCTCCAGACGCGCCGTCAGGTACACCCACCGTGCCGGCCGCCCCGCGCCGAAATTCGCGGCAAAGCCCGGCACGATCCGGTCCCCCGCGCGCAAATCCGCCTTCGTCCCATGGAAGCCATGTGCCGGTCCGCCCACCATCGCCGCTCTCCTCTTCTGCAAGGTCGCCAGACTGCCCCAAACCGCCCATCCCGCCCAGTCTTGAACGAAATTCATTGCTCCCCACATCAGTGCAAACGCCCGCCGCTTTTCCCTTGCGCATAAGCCCTTTCCGGCCCCCCCGCGGTCAGCTATATGCGCCCCATGATCGAGCTCGACCGCATCCGCAATTTCTCCATCGTGGCGCATATCGACCACGGCAAATCCACACTGGCCGACCGGCTGATCCAGTCGACGGGCACGGTCGCCGACCGCGACATGCAGGCCCAGCTTCTGGACTCGATGGACATCGAGCGCGAACGCGGCATCACCATCAAGGCCAACACGGTCCGGATCGATTACAAGGCCAAGGACGGCAAGTCCTACGTGCTGAACCTGATCGACACCCCCGGCCACGTCGACTTCGCCTATGAGGTCTCGCGGTCCATGCGCGCCGTCGAGGGCTCGCTTCTGGTGGTGGACGCCTCCCAGGGCGTGGAAGCCCAGACGCTGGCGAACGTCTACCAGGCGCTGGACGCAGGGCATGAGATCGTGCCGGTCCTGAACAAGATCGACCTCCCGGCGGCGGAGCCGGAGCGCGTCAAGCAGAACATCGAGGACGTGATCGGCCTCGACGCCTCGGACGCGATCCCGATCTCCGCCAAGACCGGCCTCGGCATCCCGGACGTGCTGGAGGCCATCGTCCACCGCCTCCCCGCCCCCAAGGGCGACCGCAACGCGCCCCTGAAGGCGATGCTCGTCGACAGCTGGTACGACGCCTACCTCGGCGTCGTCGTCATGATCCGCATCGTCGACGGCGTGGTCAAAAAAGGCGACCGCATCAAGATGATGCAGACCGGCGCCATCTACGGCATAGACAAGCTCGCGGTGCTGAAACCCCAGATGGTCGACATCGCCGAGCTTGGCCCGGGCGAGATCGGCGTCTTCACCGCCTCGATCAAGCAGGTCCGCGACACCCGCGTCGGCGACACCATCACCCACGAAAAGAAACCCTGCGACCAGCCGCTTCCCGGCTTCAAACCCTCGGTCCCCGTCGTCTTCTGCGGCCTCTTCCCCGTCGACGCCAACGACTTCGAGGCGCTCCGCGACGCCATCGAGAAACTCGCCCTCAACGACGCCTCCTTCACCTACGAGATGGAGACCTCTGCCGCCCTCGGCTTCGGCTTCCGCATGGGCTTCCTCGGCCTCCTCCACCTCGAAGTCGTCCGGGACCGGCTGGAGCGCGAATACGACCTCGACCTGATCACCACCGCGCCCTCGGTGGTCTTCAAGCTCCACATGAAGGACGGCGAGGTCCGCGACCTCCACAACCCCGCCGACATGCCCGACCTGACTTACGTCGACCATATCGAGGAGCCGCGGATCAAGGCCACGATCATGGTCCCCGACGACTACCTCGGCGACATCCTGAAACTCTGCCAGGACCGCCGCGGCATCCAGCTGAACCTCACCTATGCGGGGTCGCGGGCGATGGTCGAATACGACCTGCCGCTGGCTGAAGTGGTCTTCGACTTCTACGACCGCCTGAAATCCGTCACCAAGGGCTACGCGTCCTTCGACTACCAGATCAGCGAATACCGCGAGGACAACCTGGTGAAGATGTCGATCCTGGTGAACGACGAACCCGTGGATGCGCTCAGCATGATGGTCCACCGCGACCGCGCCGAGGCCCGCGGCCGGTCGATGGTCGAGAAGCTGAAGGACCTGATCCCCCGCCACATGTTCAAGATCCCCGTCCAGGCGGCCATCGGCGGCCGGGTCATCGCCCGCGAGACGATCTCGGCCATGCGCAAGGACGTGACCGCCAAGTGCTACGGTGGCGACGCGACCCGGAAGAAGAAGCTTCTGGAGAAGCAGAAGGCCGGCAAGAAGAAGATGCGCCAGTTCGGGAAGGTGGAGATTCCGCAGGAGGCGTTCATCTCGGCATTGAAGATGGATGGGTGAGGCGCGGCCCCGGCCTTAGCCGGGGAGAAAACGCTCCAGTGGAGCGTTTTCAGCGCCGAACGCCCGCGAACGCTTTCGCGGGCGGGATGTCGTCGAGAAGCTTGATCAATTGCGCGACAGGCTGCACACTTGTACGACTCACGAAGTGGCGCAGAGCGACTAGGAATTCCTTGACTATAACACGTGTTATCCAAAGATTTATCCAAATGCGAATGCCGCCAAGGGCTTTATCGCTTCTTTAGAAATGACCTTCTAACCATTAGCGGATGAAATGATTGATCGTGCAATCGGTGAGACTGTCAGGCAGCTAAAGCCTGCGGCGCGTCAAATAATAGCAATCGCTCTTCTTCTGGGGGCTGGTGGCATCGTCTCTGTCACTTATACCACTTCCTTTCTTTGGATATTCACACGTGAAGTAAGCTACGCGCCTGATTTTGTTAGCGCGCTCCTGGCTGTCGGAATTCTTGTTCCATTTTTGCGAACAATCAGGCTGATAGATGACCATTTCGATTTCTTCACGGTCCTAATCCTGATGGTTTATTTTTATCTGACAGCAGCAGTCGTGAATATATCTCTTGGTGGAAGCGGAACCTTCTTCGCTTTTCCTGCACTTTTTTCAGTGGGTGTTGCTGTGATGGCGGCATTGGTTAGGTCACAGTTCGCCGCGATAATTTCTGTGTTTATCCTTCCCGCCTTGACAGCGGCAAATTTCTTGTCCGCCAGTAAGACGTTCGGAAAGCTTGGCCTTGTTGCCGTGCTTTTGGTGCTGGTCGCCACTTTCTTGGTGGTAGACTTCAAACGTGCAGGGTCCACGCGGAATGATCCGGTATAATCGGCGCACTAATTCTTACCCCCTCAAAACAACCCGTCATCCCCGTCTTCGCGCTCTTCCGCCTCGTCCACCGCCACGGCGGCTCCAGCCCCCACCAGCGGCCCGCAAGACGCCACGAACAGCAGCGCCAGCAGCGCCGCCAGTGCTTTCACTCCACTCCTCATCGTAGGTCTCCTCCTTCTGGCCTACATCTCGGCCTGGGCTTCATTCGCCTCTTCGCTGATCTCTTCCCCGGCGTTCTCCAGGTCCTGGCCCGCGCCTTCGATGGTCTCGCAGGCGGTGACGCCCAGCAGGGCAAGCAGAACGAGCAGTCGGTTCATCGGCCATCTCCAGAATTGGTGTGACCCCCTCAACCGCCCCCCGCCGCGCATGTTCCCGAAAACGAAACGGGGCGCAGCCCAGCGCGCCCCGTAGGTCGGGGCTTGCCCCGACTCCTGTCACGGTTTTCGGGCTGAACCCGGCCCTACTTGCACACCCCAAGGTCGTCGCAGAACACCCCCGCCGCGCCGCCCACCACGGCGCCGGTTACCACGTTGCCGCCCGTCACATCCGCGATTACCGCGCCACCAGCGGCCCCGGCCAGCCCGCGCTCGGTATCGGTCGCCATGCAGCCCGACAGAGCCACGGCGACGGCCATCAGGCCCACAAGCTTCTCAGTCTTCATTTGTCCCTCCAGGTTGACGTGCGCGATCCTGCCCCGCTCGTGGGCGCTCTGCACCGGTCCATCGCGAAGTGGCCCGTACACTTGGCAGCCTTCCTCCCATCTGGGTGAAGCAAACCGGCAAGGGCTTGCCGATACCGTTGCGACCCAAGCGCGTAGAGACAGAAGGGAGACGCAAGAAAGACGGAAGGACGACGATTAACCCCCTGTTAACCAGGTTCGGTCATCCTTGCGGCATGAAACAGCTCATACCCCTGATTCCGCTTGTCTTCCTCGCCGCCTGCGGTGCCTCTCCGGCCCCCGAGTTCTTTGGGGCGACCCGCACCGATGTCACGGTCAACGGCCGCGACTACACCGTCTTCCAGAAAGGGGAGAGGGTGGAGGTCATCCGCCTCGGCTACGCCCACCGGGGCGAGCATCAGGGAATCCGCGCCACGATGATCGAACTCATCCCCCGCGTCACCGGCTGCAAGCTGCGGGAGAGCACGCTCACGGGCGACAGTGGCGAGATGCGGGGAAGCCTCGACTGCCCAAAGCAGCCTTGACTCAACCCGCAAAACCCCCAAGAAGCAGGCACCGCAACGGGGGCCTGCCATGCGCCAGATCGACCTTTCCCGCACCCTGCCGCACGCCCGGATCGCGGAGCTTCCGAACCCCTATTTCGGCAAGGTCCGCGACTGCTACGACCTGCCCGACGGCACGCGGCTGCTGATCTCTTCCGACCGGATTTCCGCGTTCGATCAGATACTTGCGGTGATCCCCTGGAAGGGGCAGGTGCTGACCCAGCTCGCCCGCTACTGGTTCGACCACACGGGCGACATCGCCGCGAACCACGTGATCGGCTACCCCGACCCGAACGTCGTCCACTGCAAGCGCGTCACCATCCTGCCAGTGGAAATCGTCGTGCGCGGCTACCTGGCCGGCACCACCTCGACCTCGATCCTGACCCAGTACAAGGCCGGCGCGCGTACGATGTACGGGCACACCCTGCCGGACGGTCTGCGGGACAACGAGGCCCTTCCGCAGGCGATCATCACCCCCACCTCGAAGGCCTTCGACGGGGGCCATGACGAGCCTCTCACCGCGGCCGAGATCGTCGGGACCGGGTTGCTGACCCAGGCGCAATGGGACGAGGTGGCGGCGAAGTCGCTGGCCTTGTTCGCCCGCGGACAGGCGATGGCGGCACAGCGCGGGCTGATCCTGGTCGACACGAAATACGAGTTCGGGACGGACGCCGAGGGCAACATACTGCTGGCCGACGAGATCCATACGCCCGACTCCAGCCGCTACTGGATCGCCGACGGCTACCAGGCCGCCTTCGAGGCTGGGGGGCGGCCACCCAGCTTCGACAAGGACGTGATCCGCTCCTGGGTCGTCGCGCGCTGCGATCCTTACAAGGACAAGGTGCCGGAGATTCCGGCGGAGATGCTGGAGAAGACGGCGAACGTCTACATCGATGCTTTCGAGAAGATCACCGGCCAGCCCTTCGTTCCCGATGCCAGCGGGGCGACGCCACTCGACCGCATCCGCACCAATTTGAAGCGCTTCTTCACCGGCTGACCTGTTTGCGCTAACAGTGGGCCCGACAAAGGGGGGACAAGACATGATTCTCAGCTGCGGCGAAGCCCTGATCGACATGCTCCCCCGGACTTCGACCGAGGGTGAGGCCTGCTTCGCGCCCTATGCCGGGGGTGCGGTGTTCAACACTGCAATCGCTCTTGGTCGGCTTGGCGCGCCCTCCGCCTTCTTCTCGGGCATTTCCAACGACATGCTGGGCGAAATCCTGGCCGATACTCTGACCGCATCGAAGGTGGACACCCGATTCCTCGCGCGGTCGGACCGGCCCACGACGGTGGCCTTCGTCAAGCTGGTCAACGGCCAGGCGACCTATGCCTTCTATGACGAGGCGACGGCGGGGCGGATGCTGTCCAATGACCAGTTGCCGAGCCTGCCCAAGGATGTCGACGCGCTTTTCTTCGGCGGGATCAGCCTGGTCAATGACCCCGCCGCCAGCACCTACGAAGCACTCCAGTCCCGCGAATGTGCTGCGCGCGTCACGATGATCGACCCGAACATCCGCCCCGGTTTCATCGCCGGGAAAGAGGCCGAATACCGCGCCCGGATCGAGCGGATGATCGCCCGCGCGGATATCGTCAAGCTCTCGGATGAGGACCTGCACTGGCTGGAAGGGCAGGGCGACCTGACCGCGCTTGCGCGGGGGATCCTGGCCAAGGGACCGAAGGTCGTCTTCATTACTGAAGGTGCCAAGGGCGCGCGGGCGGTGACGGCCACGCAGGACGTTTCCGTCGCCGCGCAAAAGGTTACCGTGGTGGATACCGTCGGTGCCGGCGACACCTTCAACGCGGGGGTGCTCGCGGCCCTGCACCAGGCCGGCGCTCTGACAAAGGCGGCTGTGGCCGGCCTGTCGGATGCTACGCTGACGGCCGCCCTGACCCTTGGCACCCGCGCCGCCGCGGTCACCGTTGCCCGCGCCGGGGCCAACCCGCCTTGGGCGAACGAGCTGTGAGGGCCGTTCTCCAGAGGGTCACCGAGGCCCGTGTCCACGTTGACGGAGAGCTTGTCGGCGAGACCGGGAAGGGCTTCCTGATCCTTGTCTGCGCAATGGGCGGGGATACCGACGCGCAGGCGCAGAAGCTTGCGGCAAAGATCGCCAAGCTTCGGGTCTTCAAGGACGACCAGGGCAAGATGAACTTGTCCATCAGGGACATCGGCGGCTCGGCCCTGGTGGTCAGCCAGTTCACCCTTGCCGCCGACCTGCGCGGCAACCGCCCCGGTTTTTCCACCGCCGCCCCCCCGGCCGAGGGCGAACGGCTCTACCGCGTCTTCAGCCAGTGCCTGGAATCCGAGGGCGTTCCCGTCGCGAACGGACGCTTCGGGGCGGACATGGCGGTCAGCCTGGTCAATGACGGGCCGGTGACCATCTGGATGGACACCGACCAGTCCTGATCAATTGAACGGATTGCCCGGGGTCTTCTGGGTGATCACATCCCCACATTCGACCAGCGCGCCGATCGAGGCGCTGGAGCCTGCCAGCGAATAGTTCTGCACGTCCGACCCGTCGTCATCGCGCAGGTAAAGCCGGTTGCCGCGGGCGACCTCGGTGATGAAATTCACCCCGGCCTGGTCGTCCGGCAGGTAGAACAGGACCGAGTTCTGGTAAAGCTCGGCGCCCGTCAGGCTCCATGGGGCGCGGCGGTCGATCTGGACACCAAGATCGGCGGTCTGGCCTTCGCCAAACTCCCATGCGCTGGAGTAGAACTGAAGCTGCACCGCCCCGTCCGGGAAGGTCCAGATCGAGAAGCTTTCGCCGGGCGCCGTCACCTCGGCCACGCAGCCGATGGACCCGTCATCCCAGCCCACGACCGAAACCTGCCAGTGCTTGTGCGAAAACAACACTTCGCTTTGCTGCGCCACTGCACCACTTGCGGATGCAGCCACGAATGCTGCAGCCAGACCCAATCGAATACCCATAATCGCGTCCCGTAAATTCTTCCCTTGTCCATGTCTCGCGCCGTGGCGCGATTCAGGCAAATGAATCTTGCTGTCATCCGGGCGACAGACTGTGTCTGTTGCCGGTCAGGCCGCCCATTCCCAGGGGTTCGAGAACTGGCCCAGCACTGACTGCACCGCGGCATCCTCGACCGGCGCGCCCTTCTGCAGCTGCGCGACCAGCCCGCGCTTCTTGTCCTCGACCACGTTCGTGACCCGGGCGGGGATCCCCGCCTCGGCAAGCGCGGCGTCGTAGGTGCGGGTGATCGCCAGCCGCCTCAGGTCGGGCTTGAACACCTTGCCCACCGCCGTCTTCGGCAATTCCGGAAGGATTTCCAGATACTTCGGCAGCGCCGCGCGTTCGCTGATGTGCTTGGACGCATAGTCCATCAGGTCCTCGACCGTGGCAGAGGAGCCCTTGACCAGTTCCACATAGGCGCAAGGCAGCTCCCCCGCATGGGCGTCGGGCTGGCCGATGGCGCCGACGAAGCCCACCGCCTCGTGCCCCATCAGGGCCTCTTCGATGATCGCCGGGTCGATGTTGTGGCCGCCGCGGATGATCAGGTCCTTGGCGCGGCCGGTGATGAACAGATACCCGTCCGCGTCCAGCCGCCCCAGGTCGCCCGTCCGCAGGAAGCGGCCTTCCGCGAACAGCTCCTTGTTCTTGTCCTTCTCGGTATAGGTCGAGCCCTCAAAGACCCCCGGGTTCGAGATGCAGATCTCGCCCACCTCGTCCACGGCGCATTCGCGGAAATCCGTGGCCCCCTGACGGGTCAGGATGCGGACGTTGGTATAGGGGAACATGAGGCCCACCGATCCGATCTTCTTCACCCCTTCCGGCGGGTTGATCGAGACCAGGCAGGTCGCCTCGGTAAGGCCATAGCCCTCGACGATCTCGATGCCGGTTTCCTTCTTGAAGCGGTTGTAAAGCTCGATCGGCAGTGGGGACGAGCCCGAGAAGGCGTTCTTCAGGCTGGAGATGTCGGCATTGACCGGGCGCTGCATCAGGGCGGCCAGCGCCGTCGGCACGGTGATCATGTAGGTCACCTTGTAGCGCTCGATCAGCTTCCAGAAGTTGTCGAAGACACCCTCGCCGCGATAGCCCTGCGGGGTCGGGAAGACGACATGCGCGCCCGAGCCGATCATCGACATCAGGATCGGGTAGCAGGCGAAGACGTGGAACAGGGGCAGCGGACAGATCACCACATCGGTCGGCTTGAACAACAGCGTCGAGCCGAGCCAGCCGTTGTAGATCATGCCGGAAACCTTGTGCTGCGCGACCTTGGGCATCCCCGTCGTCCCGCCGGTGTGGAAATAGGCGGCGACGCGGTCTTCCAGCGTGTCGGTGAAGGTCAGCTTGTCGGCGGGCATCCGCGCCATCTCGGCGGCGAAGTCCTTGATGTTGGCCGTATGCTGCGGCGGGTTCTTTGGCCGGATAAGCGGAACGATGACCTTCTTCAGGCCCGAGAGATAGGGGACAAGGTCGACCTCCAGCACGGTCTTCACGTTCGGCGCGAACTGGACCGCCTCGGACACCTTCTGCGGCAGGTCGGTCTTGGGGAAGGCCTTCAGCGTGACGACGACCTTGGCATTCGTCTCGCGCAGGATGGCGCTGATCTTCTCGGGTTCCAGAAGCGGGTTGATCGGGTTGACGATCCCCGCCACCGCCCCGCCCAGAAGCGTGATCGCCGTCTCCATCGCGTTCGGCAGGATGAAAGCCACCACATCCTTCTCGCCCACGCCAAGCGACCGGAACAGGTTCGCGGCCTGGGTGACCCTGGCGTGCAGCTCCGCCCAGGTGAGGGTCACCTTCTTCGTCTCGGGACCCGAGAGCAGCTGGTAGCTGATCGCCGGGCGCGCGCCGTGGGCAGCCTTCGCCCGGCCAAGGTATTCGTACATCGATCGCGCCTGGCCGCGCTCGGCCCAGGGTTTCTCGGCTTCGATGGCTTTCAGGTCCGCGGCCGTGGCGAATGTGGTCATGGTTTCCTCCCCCTGTGCCCGCTTATTGCGCAGGCTTCGGACGAACATGGGGGGCGGAAATGCGTTTGTGAAGTCGGTTTGTCCCGACCCGAGCCGTCGGGACGCGACGTCAGACTGCGCCGTCGGTGAACTGCAGCCGGGCGAGGCGCGCGTAAAGGCCATCCTCGGCAACCAGCTGGTCATGCGTGCCCTGCGCCACGATCCGGCCCTGGTCGAAGACGACGATCCGGTCCGCGCGCTTCACCGTGGCCAGCCGGTGCGCCACCACCAGCGTCGTGCGCCCCTCGGCCAGCTTTTCGACAGCCGCCTGCACCAGCCGCTCGCTTTCGGCGTCGAGCGCACTCGTCGCCTCGTCCAGAAGCAGGATCGGCGCATCGCGCAGGATGGCGCGGGCGATGGCCACCCGCTGCTTCTGCCCGCCCGACAGCATCACGCCGCGCTCGCCCAGATAGCTGTCATAGCCCTGCGGCAGGGCCGTCAGGAAGTCATGCGCGGCGGCGGCCTTCGCGGCGGCCTCGACCTCGGCATCCGTCGCGTCGAGCCGGCCAAAGCGGATGTTCTCCCGCGCCGAGGTCGCAAAGATCACCGGGTCCTGCGGCACCAGCGCGATGGCCTGCCGGAAATCGGCCCGCGCCATGTCGGGCAGGGCGATCCCGTCCAGCGTGATCTGGCCGGCTTGAGGGTCATAGAAGCGCATCAGAAGCTGCAGGATCGTCGTCTTGCCCGCCCCCGAAGGCCCGACAAGCGCGACCGTCTCGCCGGGGCGGACATGCAGCGACACCCCGTTCAGAGCCGAGGTTTCCGGCCGGGCGGGATAGCGGAAAGAGACATCGCTGAAGGCGATCTCGCCCCGCACCGGGCGCGGCAGCGCCACAGGACGCGCCGGGTCCTGCACCGTATCCTCGGTCCCCAGAAGCTCGACCAGCCGCTCGGTCGCACCCGCGGCGCGCTGCAGCTCGCCCCAGATCTCGGACAATGCCCCCACCGCGCCCGCGACCATCACCGCATAGATCACGAACTGGATCAGCGCGCCCACCGACATCGTGTCGGCCCGCACATCCCGCGCCCCGACCCAGAGAACGCCCACGATCCCGGCGAAGGTCAGGAAGATCACGATGACCGTCATCACCGCCCGCGTCTTGATCCGCGACTTGGCCGACGAGAAACTCTTCTCGGTCACTTCGGCGAACTGGCTCCGCGTGGCACCCTCATGGGTGAACGCCTGCACCGTCTGGACCGAGGACAGCGCCTCGGAGGCCGAGCCGGAAGAGGCCGCGATCCAGTCCTGGTTTTCCCGCGACAGCACGCGCAGGCGGCGGCCCAGCACGACGATCGGCACGATGATGGCCGGAACGATCAACAGGACAAGGCCGGTCAGCTTGGCCGAGGTCAGGAACAGAAGGACCAGCCCACCCGCCAGGATCAGCACGTTGCGCAAGGCGACCGAGACCGACGATCCGATCACCGACAGGATCAGCGTCGTATCCGTGGTGATCCGGCTCAGGACCTCACCCGTCAGGATGCGCTCGAAGAAGGCAGGCGACATGCCCAGCACCCGGTCGAACAGCGCGCGCCGGATGTCGGCCACCACCCGCTCGCCCAGGCGCGTCACCAGGTAATAGCGCAGCCCCGTCCCGACGGCGAGCAGCGCGGCAATCACCAGCGCCGCCGCGAAATACTGGTCCAGAAGCGCTGCATTGGCGTCGTTGAACCCGTCCACCACGCGACGCACGGCCAGGGGCAGGATCAGGCTGACCGAAGCGGTCAGGACCAGCGCCAGAAGCGCCAGCCCCAGCAGGGCGCGATAGGGCCGCAGGAACGGCACCAGGCCCCGCAGTGCGCCCACCCGCTTCGACTTCGGCCGATCCTCGACCGCTGATGTATCCGACATCCGCCCCGCCTCACCCGCTTACGGGCACGGGTTTAGTCTGCCGGGGCCGTGGGGACAAGCTTATGGCGCCGCCCTGCGGCAGAGAGCCCCTTCCGCCCGCTCGCGCCCCATGCCACCTTGGTCGCATGACCCACACCCAGCACTTCCGCGCCGAGGACGGCGCCCGCCTGGCCTTTCAAGACGAAGGGCAGGGCCTGCCGTTGCTTTGCCTGGCGGGCCTTACCCGCAGCATGGCCGATTTCGACTACCTGGCACCCCACCTGCCGCCCCTCCGCCTGATCCGGATGGACTACCGGGGCCGGGGGCAAAGCGACTGGACCGGCGCTGCCACATACACCGTCCCGCAAGAGGCGAAGGACGCGCTGGCGCTTCTTGACCACCTCAGGATCGCCAAGGCCGTCATCCTCGGCACCTCGCGCGGGGGGCTGATCGGAATGCTTCTCGGGGCCACCGCCCGCGACCGGATGCTTGGCCTGATCCTGAACGACGTCGGACCCGAGATCGCCCGCGACGGCTTGACCCGGATCTTCGACTACGTCGGCCGCAACCCCGCCGGAAAGACCATCGAAGGCTATGCCGAGCGTCTCTCCCGCACCCCCGGCTTTCAGGATGTGCCGATGTCCCGCTGGCTGGAGGAAGCGCGCAAGCTGGCGGTCGAGACGCCCGAGGGCCTCCGCATCCCCTACGACCCCGCCTTGCGTGAGGCCTTCCTTGCCGCCTTCGATGGCCCGCCCGTCGACCTCTGGCCGCTTTTCGACGCGCTGCAGGGCCTGCCGCTGGCCCTGATCCGCGGCGCGAACTCCGACCTCCTGACCGCCGAGACCGCGGGGAAGATGCGCGCGCGCCGCCCCGACATGGCCTTTGCCGAGGTGCCGGGCCGCGCCCATATTCCCTTCCTCGACGAACCCGACTCCGTCGCCCTGATCCGCGACTTCCTGAAGGGGCTGCCGTGACTGTCGCGATGATCGAGGCCGCCGCCGCCCGCATGGCGGGCCACATCCGCCGCACGCCGCTTTTGCACGCCCCGCTCCTCGACCGGGCCGTCGGGCGGCGCATCTTCATAAAGGCCGAGTGCCTGCAAGTGACCGGCAGCTTCAAGGCACGGGGCGGCTGGTCGGCGGTCTCTGCCCTCTCGCCGGACGCGCGCGCCAAGGGCGTCATCGCCTACTCCTCCGGCAACCACGCGCAGGGGGTCGCCTACGCGGCCGCCACACACGGCGCCCCTTGCGTCATCCTGATGCCCTCGGACGCGCCGCAAGTGAAGATCGCCAACACCCGCGCCTACGGGGCCGAGGTCGTCCTCTACGACCGCGCCACGGAAGACCGCGACGCCATCGGCGCCCGGCTGTCCGCCGACCGGGGCCTGACGCTCATCCGGCCCTATGACGACCCGCAGGTGATCGCGGGGCAGGCGACCGTCGGCCTGGAGCTGGCGGAACAGGCGGCCGCAGTCGGGGTCACCCATGCCCCCGTCTTCACCTGCTGCGGCGGGGGCGGTCTCTCCTCTGGCATCGCCCTGGCTCTCGAGGCACGGGCCCCCGGCCTGCAGGTCCGCACTGCCGAACCGGCGGGCTTTGACGACATGGCCCGCTCCCTCGCCTCCGGCCAGCGCGAGCGCAATGCCGCCACCACCGGGTCGATCTGCGACGCGATCCTGACCCCCAGCCCGGGCGAACTGACCTTCCCAATCCTGCAACGCCTCGCCGGGCCGGGGGCCGTGGTCACCGACGACCAGGCGCTCCACGCCATGGCGCTGGCTTTCACCCACCTGCGCATCGTCCTGGAACCCGGCGGAGCCGCCGCGCTTGCAGCCGCCCTGTTCGGCGAGGACCTTCCCGACACCGTCATCGCCGTTGCCACCGGCGGCAACGTCGATCCCGACACATTCGCCACCGCGCTGGAGCGTTTCGCGTGACCCTGGTCTGGCTGGAAGACCTACGCCTGAATGCCGAGCTCACCGGCCCGCCCACCGCGCCGACGGTCGTCCTGATCCACGGCATGGGAACCGACCTGCGCCTCTGGGATGCACTCCTGCCCCTTCTGCCGCGCCAGTGCGTCCTGCGTCTCGACCTGCGCGGGCATGGCGGGTCGGACACGCCCGCGCCGCCCTACAGCCTTGGCACCCTGATCCGCGATGTCGAACGCCTGATGACCCATTTCGTCCTGAAGGACGCCGTTGTGGTTGGCGCGGGCGAGGGCGGCCTGATCGCCCAGGGTCTCGCGGTAAAGCGCCTGGACCTCGTGCGCGCCATGGTGCTGACCGGCAGCGCCACCCGTTTCGCCAACCCCTCCGTCTGGGAGACCCGCCTTGCCCGGCTGACGGCGCAAGGCCCTGACATCGATGCCGAATCTGCCCAGCTGCTCGGCCCGCGCTGGAAATCCAGTCCCGCCTTGCCCTTGGTCGGGAACATGCTCGCCCGCACCCGTCCCGAGGGCTGGCTGGGCCTCGCCTCCGCAGTCGCCACGGCCGATCTCTACCAGACCACCGCCACGCTGACCCTGCCGACCCTGATCCTCGCGGGCGCCGATGACCGCAAGACCCCGCCCGACCTGCAACGCGAACTTTCAGACCTCGTCGCCGGGTCCGACCTCCACCTTCTGCGCGGTGGCAGCCACTTGGCCATGCTGACCCATCCGGAAAGTTTTGCCGCCGCCCTGACCGGCTTCCTCACCCGGATCGGGCATCGCTGATTACGAATTTCGAACGCTACCGCACCAATTGCGAGCCTTTGCCGCCATAGAATTTTACTTTCCATACAACAGCGCCTCCCAGAAAGACCGCCAGGGGCCTATCCCATCCGCGTCATTTCCTGTCGCGAATGAAGGGTCCCGGCCAGGACAACCCTCCTACCTTTCTCTCCGACAGATATCCCATGGGGGCGCGGGGGCACTGAACCCCGCGCCTCGGCCAGCCAAAGGGGACGGGCCATGAAACTCAAGGACCTCGAAATCTTCGTCGTCGCCCCCCCATTCCCCGGCTGGGGCGGGCGCTACTGGATCTTCCCGAAGTTGACGACGGACAATGGGATCGTCGGCTACGGCGAGTGCTACGCCTCGACCGTTGGCCCCAAGGCGATGAAGGCCGTCATCGAGGACGTCTTCGAACGCCACATGGCAAACGAAAACCCCGAGAACATCGAACTGATGTTCCGCCGCGCCTACAGTGCGGGCTTCACCCAACGCCCGGACCCCACCGTCATGGGCGCCTTCGCGGGACTGGAGATCGCCTGCTGGGACATCCTCGGCAAGGCACGCAACCGGCCGGTCTACGCGCTCCTCGGCGGCAAGATGAACGAGCGCATCCGAAGCTACACCTACCTCTATCCCGAACCCGGCAAGGAATCGGCCGAATTCTGGGTGGACCCCGACGCCGCCGCCGAGGCTGCCGTCCGCTTCATGAATCTGGGCTTCACCGCCGTCAAATTCGACCCCGCCGGTCCCTACACTATCCGCGGCGGCCACGAACCGGCGATGTCCGACATCACCCGCTCGGTCGCCTTCTGCAAGGCGATCCGCGAGGCAGTGGGCGACCGCGTCGACCTCCTCTTCGGCACGCACGGCCAGTTCACCACCCCGGGCGCCATCCGGATGGGCCGCGAACTCGAACCCTACAACCCGCTCTGGTACGAAGAGCCGATCCCGCCGGACAACCTCCTGGAATTCGCCGAGGTCGCGAAATCCGTCCGCGTCCCCCTGGCCACCGGCGAACGCCTGACCACGAAAGCGGAATTCGGCACTCTTCTCCGCGCCGGGGGCGTCAAGATCCTGCAACCCGCGCTGGGCCGGGTCGGCGGCATCTGGGAAGCGAAGAAGATCGCCGCCATGGCCGAGATCTTCAACGCCGAGATGGCCCCGCACCTTTACGCAGGCCCGGTGGAATGGGCCGCGAACGTGCACCTCTCCGCCTCGATCCCGAACCTCCTCATCGCCGAAACCATCGAAACCGGCGGGGCCTTCCATCAGAAACTGATCAAGAATTCGATCAAATGGGAAGATGGCTACATCCTCCCGCCCGAGGCCCCCGGCCTTGGCATCGACTTCGACGAGGACGTCGCCCGCGCGCATCCCTACACCGGCACCGCGCTGCATCTGCAGATGCAGGAGGCCCCCTGCGACTACCGTCACGGCAACCGCTTCGAGGGCGGTGCACCAAGCTCGATCACCTGACCACCTTCCGTGGAAACGCCGCCCGAGTGGCTCGATGCCACGAGGACGGCTACCTGTTCAAGGAAATGGCGGGCCCAGAAGGACTCGAACCCTCAACCTCGGACTTAGAAGGTCCTTGCTCTATCCAGTTGAGCTATGAGCCCGCGCCGCGTCCTTTTGCGCCACCGCAAAAGATCAGGCAAGCACCTTCGTCATGAAGACGGAATTCGGGTCGTCCCAGTAGCCTTCGAACGGGGGGCACTCCTCGAACCCGGCGCGCGCGTAAAGCGCTCGGGCGGCAACGAAGGTCGGCTGGACGCCCGTTTCAAGGCTCAACCGGGTGAAGCCCTCGTTTCGGGCCTCGGTGACAAGGTGGTCCAGCATCGCCTTCGACAAGCCACGGCCCCTGGCCTCGGCCAGGACATGCATGGACTTGATCTCGGCATGTCCCGCATCGATCCGTTTGAAGGCCCCCATCGCCAGCGGTGTGCCAGCGTCCCGCAGGACAAAGAACCGGATCCCCGGCGCGGCAAGCTCGCCTTTGTCCATCATGTGGATCGACTCGGGGGGCGTGTCGGCGTGCATATCCGCCGTGTGGCGCTGGAAAAGCAGATCCAGATCCGGTGTCAGCGGATGTTCTTCGGCAATCACGACCGTCATTCAGTGCGTCCAGGCACCTTTGCGGTCGGTGGCGAAGTTCTCGCCATAGCCGCGGGCGCGGATCACCGGCTTGCGGGGCTTGGGCTCGACCAGGTCGTATTCGATGCCTTTCTCGGTCGCGTAAGCCTCTGCCGCCTCGCGCGTCTCGAACTTCAGGCGCACCTGGCTTTGCGTGTCGGTAGACGAGGTCCAGCCCATCAGCGGATCGACCTCACGTTCGGAGGCCGGGGCGAATTCCAGCACCCATTGGTGGGTCTTGGCAGAGCCGGACTGCATGGCGGTCTTGGCGGGCTGATAGATGCGGGCGCGCATGGGAATCCTCCGAAGATGATCCGTATATCTCAACGCTGTGCGGAAAGCGCAAGCGTCAGAAAGGACTGTCGGCCGGCGTCTGGGAGTGTGGGGTGGGGTAGGTCGACGCCGACCGACAGCTTCAGTTGCTGCTTGCCGGATCAGTCTGGCGCAAGAACGGACGCAAATCAACCTAAAGTTGTGGCCGCGGCAGGGATTTTCACCGCTGTTCCAACCGGAAGATCTGGTAGCGGTTGTAGTGTCGGAAGGCGTCAGAGGTCCGGCTGGTACCCGTAAGCCGCTGCATCAGATTTTCGCGCCGCTTTCGCGACAGGAACAGTCCGATCACCTTGGCCAGTGCCCAATGCGCGGTGGGGCGCTTGGCGTGGATTTCGTCCGACACCCGGGTCACCCCGTGACCGAGCACATGGAACAGGCGCTGCTCCAGGTCGATCGACGGCGCGACGGCCTCGGTGATGTCCTCGCTGGCCGCGACGACAAAGGCCGAGCCCTCGACCTTCTGGTGAAACGCCGCCAACGGATGCCCGCCACCCGGCTGGGGGCCATGCACCGCACGGCCGAGATAAGCCTCGGTCCGGAAGCAGTCGGCGATCAGCACCTGCCCACCATCGACCAAGAGCCGCGCACATTTCGGCAGGCTTTCGTCCATCGGAATGTACTGGAAGCTTTCCGAGAAGAGGCACAGGTCATAGGGACCCGTCCCGGTGAAGCCCTCGAAGGTGGTCTCGTGCACCACGGCTCCCTTGGCCGTCTCGCGGCAGCGGGCCGCCAGGAAGGGCGAGGGCACGACGATCTCGACGCTATGGCCAAGCGCGAGCAGTTTCTTCGCCGTCTCCCCCGCGCCCCCGCCGATGTCCAGGATGCGCAGGCGACCCTCGGGCAGGTAGCCGAAGAGCTTGGCCGAATAGTTGTCCTGCGCCGCCCGCAGGTTGCCTGCCGTGACCTCCAGCCCCGTCCACAGCCCATAGTGCAGGTTCTCGGCCCCGGTCAGCCAGCGGATGAACGCCAGCCCCACATCCAGCCCCACGGCCCGCGTGTCGATCTTCTCAGCCATCTGTCACCTCTGGGCCCACGGCTTAGCCGCTTACCGCCGTCCGGGCAACGGTTTCGCCCCGACCTGCGGATCACCGCTTGAACTGGAACAAAAACGGATCAAATCTGCTCTTTCCCGACTCCCCGGAGAGGCGCGATGCCACACAACAACATCAACGCCCTGACCGAGCGTCCGGACGTCCTGACCAAGCCCAAGCTCGAAGGCGGCCGCCGCTTCGTCATGTCGACGCCGTTCCAGCCCGCGGGCGACCAGCCGACGGCGATTGCCGAGCTGACCGCCGGAGTGAATGCAGGCGAGCGGGACCAGGTCCTCCTCGGTGCGACGGGGACGGGCAAGACCTTCACCATGGCCAAGGTGATCGAGGAAACCCAGCGCCCGGCCATCATCCTTGCGCCCAACAAGACGCTCGCCGCGCAATTGTACGGCGAATTCAAGGGCTTCTTCCCCGACAACGCGGTGGAATACTTCGTGTCCTACTACGACTACTACCAGCCCGAAGCCTATGTCGCCCGCACCGACACCTATATCGAGAAGGAATCCCAGATCAACGAACAGATCGACCGGATGCGCCACTCGGCCACCCGGGCGCTTCTGGAACGCGACGACGTGATCATCGTGGCCTCCGTCTCCTGCATCTACGGCATCGGCTCGGTCGAGACCTACTCGGCGATGACGCAGGACCTGGTCGTCGGCCAGCTTTACGACCAGCGGAAGGTGATGGCGGAACTCGTCGCCCAGCAGTACCGCCGCCTGGAAACCGCCTTCCAGCGCGGGGCCTTCCGGGTGCGGGGCGATTCCCTGGAAGTCTGGCCCGCGCACCTGGAAGATCGGGCCTGGCGGTTCAGCTTCTTCGGCGAAGAGCTGGAGTCGATCACCGAATTCGACCCGCTGACCGGCGCCAAGACCGACACGTTCAAGCAGATCCGCATCTATGCGAACAGCCACTACGTCACCCCGCGCCCGACGCTGGCGCAGGCGATCAAGGGCATCAAGGACGAGCTTTTCCACCGTCTGAAGCAGCTGCAGGAGGAAGGAAAACTCCTCGAGGCTCAACGGCTTGAACAGCGCACCAACTTCGACCTTGAAATGCTGGAGGCAACGGGCTCCTGCGCCGGGATCGAAAACTACTCGCGCTACCTCACTGGCCGCGCGCCCGGCGAACCGCCGCCGACGCTGTTCGAATTCATCCCCGACAACGCCATCGTCTTCGCCGACGAAAGCCACGTCTCGGTCCCCCAGATCGGCGGCATGTACCGGGGCGACTTCCGCCGCAAGTTCACGCTGGCCGAACACGGTTTCCGCCTCCCCTCCTGCATGGACAACCGCCCGCTCAAGTTCGAGGAATGGGACGCCATGCGCCCGCAATCCGTCTTCGTCTCGGCCACCCCCGCGGCCTGGGAGATGGAGCAGACCGGCGGCGTCTTCACCGAACAGGTGATCCGCCCGACGGGCCTTCTGGACCCGGTCGTAGAAATCCGTCCCGTCGAGATGCAGGTCGACGACCTTCTGGACGAAATCCGCAAGGTCTCGGCCAGGGGGTTGCGGACGCTGGTCACCGTCCTGACCAAGCGGATGGCCGAGGACCTGACCGACTACCTCCACGAACAGGGCATCCGCGTGCGCTACATGCATTCCGACATCGACACCATCGAGCGCATTGAAATCCTTCGGGACCTCCGACTGGGGGCCTTCGATGCATTGGTCGGGATCAACCTCCTGCGCGAAGGGTTGGACATTCCGGAATGCGGCCTAGTGGCGATCCTGGATGCGGACAAGGAAGGCTTCCTGCGGTCCGAGACCTCGCTCATCCAGACCATCGGCCGCGCCGCGCGGAACTCCGAAGGCCGGGTCATCATGTATGCCGACCGGATCACCGGGTCGATGGAACGCGCGCTGGCCGAGACGAACCGGCGGCGCGAAAAGCAGATGGCCTACAACATCGAACACGGGATCACGCCCGAGACGGTGAAGAAGAACGTCGAGGACGTGCTGGCCGGCCTCTGGCAGGGCGACACCGACATGTCCCGCGTCACGACCAAGGTCGACAAGCCGATGGTCGGGTCCAATCTGGCGGCTCACCTCGACGCCCTGCGCCTGCAGATGCGCAAGGCGGCCGAGAACCTGGAATTCGAGGAAGCCGCCCGCCTTCGCGACGAGGTCAAGCGGCTGGAGGCCGTGGAACTGGCTGTCGCCGACGACCCCTTCGCCCGGCAGGAGGTCATCGAAGAGGCGGTGACCGAAGCCACCAAGATGGCTGGCCGGTCGACGGCAGGGCGGGCCGGGCAGCGCGGCGGCAAGCGGTCGCGGCGGGGCCGGTAGGGCGCTGGTTTATCGGAGTTGGCTGAACACAAAGGCAATCCCGACAGCCGCCAGGAACATCAGGAACAAGGACGCCCCAATCCCTGGAATATGCCTCTGGGCTGCCGGTAAACCGAGATCTGGCCGTCCGACAGCATGGCCATCACCCTCCGGTCACTCCGGTACCAGCGCAGCGCCATGAAGAGCTGGTACAGGACGGTCAGCGCGGCCACAGCGATCAGCGCCAGGTCGTACCAAGGTCCGTGGTCCAGCGGATCACGCCGGTCGCCAAGAAAGGGTGTGATGTAGACAAACTGGTCCCCCAACCTAAGCCCGCGGTCCAGCACGATGCCTTCGACGGTATTGGCGAGCTTGGGCAGTTGCAGGACCCGGCCGTTCAATCCGACCTGCCCGTCGTCAGGTGATGCCGCAAGTTCCTTGCGGAAGGTCTCAAGGTCTTCCTCCTTGATCAGCACGGCCGCGCGGACGACAGAATCCTCGGGCCCGCTGTCGGGGGCGAAGAACAGGAACAGGTGTTCGGTCTTGTCGTCGCGGGTGATGGGCGTGCCGTCCCGCGAATCGATGCGGCCGATGACATTGACCTCATTGCGTCCATGCAAATCCGTCCGGCGTGAAAACTCCGCAAGCGAGACCGGGGAGGGTGGCTCGGCGGCAAGGCTGATCTTCGACGGGCGGACCTCGGCCATTATGTAGAAGAAATAGACCACCAGCCCGGAAAAGATCAGCGCCTTCAACAGCCGCTGCAGGATCGCGGCCCTTCCGTAGAACTCGACCTGGCGCTGGACCATGCTTTACTCCGGATGACTGGCACGCCCGCGCACTATGCCGCCAAAGTCTGCCTTTGCAATGGCTTGGCGGGGTTCGTTCCCTTGAGCTTCGCCCGTTGTAGCAGCGTTGCATAGCGGCACGGACCCACCCCTTCCGCCTCACTCCACCAAGACGATGTCCGGGTCGCCCGCGCGGAAAGTCGTGATCTCATGGCAGGTGACCACCTCGCTCTCCCGCTCCTCCCAGTAGCGCGGATCGGACAGTACCGCTTGCGGAAGGCGGTCCTTCTGAAAGACCCGTCGCTTCTGCCGCTTCACCGTCACCTCGAACCGGTTCGACCGCAGCCGAGCGCCGGGGCGCAGGAAGCCCTCGCGCAGCACCTCGGCCCGGTCCTGCAAGCGCTTGATCTCGGCCTTCAGCCGGGCGAATTCGTCCACTGGGTCCATCGACGCCTCCCTTCCTTCCCCCAGTTTCGCCCACCCGGGTTGCGGCAAGGTTAACGCCAGCCGGAACAGGACCGAAGGCCCGGGCGTTACTCCGTCAGGAGGACGAAGACCCATGCCCCATCCCATCCGCATTGGCGTCGGCGGCTGGACCTATGAGCCCTGGCGCGGCACCTTCTTCCCCGAGGGCCTGCGCCAGGCTGATGAGTTGCGCTTCGTTTCCCGCGCGCTGACGGCCATCGAGGTCAACGGCACCTTTTACCGCACCCAGACCCCGGCCACCTTTCGCAAATGGGCGCGCCAGACCCCGGACGGGTTCATGTTCACGCTGAAGGCCCCCCGCTACGTGACAACCCGCCGCGAACTGGCCGGGACCAAGGAGTCCATCCAGCGCTTCCTTGGCTCGGGGCTGGAGGAACTTGGCCCGAAGCTTGGCCCGATCAACTGGCAGTTTCCCCCGAACAAGGCCTTCGACAGTGCGGACCTGGCAGGGTTCCTGGACCTTCTGCCGGACCGTCTGAACGGCCTTCCCCTCCGCCACGCGATCGAGCCACGGCACGAAAGCTTTCACGCGCCCGCTTTTGGGGCACTGCTGGCGGACCGCGGGATCGCCGTGGTCCAGGCCACCGACGGCGACTACCCCGAGATCGATGCGGCCACCGCCCCCTTCGCCTACCTCCGCCTGATGGGCACGCAGGAGGGCGAGGCCCTGGGCTACCCCGCGTCAAAGCTCGACCGCTGGACCACCCGCCTGCGCAAGATTGCGAAGGATCGCGACGTCTTTGCCTTCGTAATCTCGGGCCACAAGGCGGCCAATCCCGCAGCCGCCCAGGCGCTGATCCAGCGGCTGGCTTGACGCGTGCGACGCGCGGCCCATTTTTCCGACATGCGCGCCCTGATTGCCCTTGTGCTCCTCTCGGCCCCGGCTTCGGCCTGGGAGTTCACAGCCGTCCCGGTCTGCACGATCAAGCTCGACACCGCCGAGCTCTCGCTCCGCGTGACCTACGACCCCGCCGAGGCCGAGCCCTACCGCATCGCTCTGACCCTTCCCGACCCCTGGCCCAGCACCGATACCTTCGGCCTTCGCTTCGACGGACCCGCAGCCCTCACGATCGGAACCGGCCGGCACCAGCTCTCTGACGACGGTCGCACCCTGACTGTCACCGACACCGGCTTCGGCAATGTGCTGGACGGGCTGGCCTATAACGCCACCGCGACGGCCCTGGCGGGCACGACCGAGGTTCCCTTTGACCTCGCGGGCGCCCGACCCGTGGTAGAGGCTTTCCGGGCCTGCGATGTCCTTCCCTCGGCCTGAGACCAGTCAGAACACCCCGGTGACCTCGTACATCACCGGCTCGAACCCGCGGCAAAGTTCGTTGATCCTGCGGTTCCGCTCGCGCATCTCGGGGGTGCGCAGCATGGCCTGGTAATCCTCGCGACGCTGCCACTGGCTGTAGTTGCAGATCCGCGTCCGCGCGTCGTTCATGTGCAGCCCCGCGGCGATGAATCCCGGCTGTCGGCTAATGCAGTCGCGGTAGGCGGCTTCCAGCGCCTCGACCAGGTCGAAGGCCATCGCGGGCGTGGTCTCGAAGGTGGTGATGACGGTTTGGCCTTGGAAATCCTTGACAATCTGCGGCATGTCGGCCTCCCTTCCTGCACTCAAGGATGGCACGAAGCGGGGCCAAAGGCATGAAGTTTCTCGACCCGAACGACCCCTTCTTCGCCCAGGCCTGGGTTCGCTGGCTGACGGTCCTCGCCCCGACGGCCTGGGGGCTGTTCGAGTTCCTTTACGTCGGCTCGCCCTTCTGGGGCATCCTCTTCATCGCGGCCGGAGCCTATGCCGGCTGGATGCTCTTCTTCCAGCGCGGCAAGGACTGATCAGTCCATCCACTCGGGCCGGTCGAAGCCCATCGCCTGCGGATCGTGAAGATAGGCCGCCCCAAAGCCGACGATCAGCGCCAGAAGCACCGCGAAGGCGATCTTCCAGATCGACCAGGGCCGTTCGCCCTGCACTTCGCCCGTCTGGCCGTTGACGAGGAAGCGGTAGCTTTTCCCGTTGTACTTGTAGGCCGCCGTCCAGATCGGCAGCAGAATGTGCTTGAAGGTTTCGTCCGACCAGGTCGTATCCACGTCGTTCACCCGCTGCTCGTCGCCACCGATGTCCCGGCGCACGTCCTGCAGGATCACAGCCGCCATCCGCTCGCGCGCCTCGTGGTGGCCGTCCGCCAGGCTGACCGTATAGCCCTCGGCCTGGAACCCGGCCAGGTACTCTGGCCCGTAAGGCACCAGCGCGCCCAGATCCCAGGGGGTCAGCTCATCCCCCAGCCGTTCCGGCAGGCTGCGCGAGGCCATGATCAGCACGTCGTCAAAGTCCCGCGCCACCCGACCCGAAGCCGGATACCAGCGCGTATGCCGGACCTGCTCTTGCCGCGTTTCCATCCTGCCGTTGACCCGGACATGAACCGTCCGCGTCTCGTAGTAGTACTCGCCCCGCTGGCCGGTGTAGCGGCTGGCCGTGTCCGCATCGAAGGTCCAGAACGGGACATAGATCCCGCTCATCGCCCGACCCTTCCGCGCATATTCCAGAAGCGTGTTCGGCGCGAACCAGAGGCCGCCCATCCAGGCGGTCAGCGCCTTGTGCGCTTCGGATTCCGTCACCGCGAAGGGGATCAGCGCCTGCGGCTTGATGTGCCGCGTCGTCCCGGTGTCCAGGACCACGGGGGTCGCGCAGAAGGGGCATTCGGTGGCATGGGTCGCGCCGGTGATCTCGACCTGCGCCCCGCAGTTGGGGCAGGTCGTCGTCCGCACCTCGACCATGTCGCGGTCGGCCAGGTCGTCCTGCAACCCGCGTGCCAGGTCCAACTCGCCCAAGGCCCGCGACCGCTTCGGTGCGGCGGCCTGGGGGATCTCCTGCACATGGCCGCAATGATCGCAGACCAGTCGCGTCTGGCCCGGTGCGAAGCGCAGTTGCGCCCCGCATTGGTCGCAGGGCCAGCGGTATTCGTCCTGCGGCATGGCCTTAGGGTTTCGGAGGCGGCGGCGGCACCTGGTCCAGAAGCCGCGCGAGCTCGGTCTCGGCGGCCATCTTCCAGCCGTCCTGGCCCGGGGTCCAGACCATCGTCGCGCGGGTCAGCCGCCCCTCGGCTGCGGCCTTCGCCAACTCACCTTCGCCGAACGGCCCCGAGGTCGCGCCATCGACTGCCAGGTGCCAGACCTTGGCCGCCGGCGGCGGCGGGGGAGGCGGCGGCGGAGGAGCGGCGGCAGCCCCCGGCTGCGCCCCCCAGGGCCCCATGTTCTGCGCCATGCTGGCACCCATGCCCATGCCCATCCCGGCGCCCATCGCCGAGCCCATCGCCGATCCGGGTTGCGACAGGCTTTCGGCCGCGTTGTACTGCATGTAGCGGTTGAGGTCGCCCACCACGCCCATCGAGGTCCGCTTGTCCAGCGCCTTCTCGACCTCTTCCGGCAGGCTGATGTTCTCGATGTAAAGCTCGGGGATCGACAGCCCGTACTCCGCCACCTTCGGCGTGATGGCATTCGCGATCAATTTCCCCAGGTCTTCAAGGTTGCCCGCCATGTCCAGCACCGGGATGCCAGACTTTGCCAGGATCTGGGACACTTCCTGCATGATGATGTTGCGGATCTGGAAGCTGATCTCGTCGGCGGTGAACTCGCCGTCGGTGCCCACGATCTCGGTCATGAACTTGCCGGGGTCGGTCACCCGCATCGAATAGGTCCCGAAGGCCCGCAGGCGCACGGGGCCGAACTCGGGATCGCGCGCCATGATCGGGTTCTTCGTGCCCCATTTCTGGTCGTTGAACCGGGTCGTGTTGACGAAATAGACCTCGGACTTGAAGGGCGACTGGAAGCCGTGGTCCCAGTGCTGCAGCGTGGTCAGGATCGGCATGTTGTTGGTCTCAAGCATGTAGAGACCGGGCTGGAACACGTCGGCGAGCTGCCCTTCGTGGATGAAGACCGCCGCCTGCCCCTCGCGCACGGTCAGCTTCGCGCCGTACTTGATCGCCTGACCCCGCCGGTCAAAGCGCCAGACCATCGTGTCCCGCGTGTCGTCCAGCCAGGAAATGACGTCGATGAATTCGCCTTTGAGGAAATCGAAGACCATGGGGTCACCCTCCGTTTGGGGTCAACTCTCGCCGCCGACCATCCGGCGCGCAAGGGATTCGACGATGGGCCGCGCTTCCGCCGCCGTCATGCCGGGGCGCAGTTCGGGGCTGTAAAGGATGCGCAGCATCATCTCGTCCTGGTCGGTCAGCAGCGCGAATTCCTCGTCGTCATTGAAGATCGACGGCCGTGCCCGTGGGCTGTCATTCGGCAGGCCCAGGCCCTGCGCGATTTCCTCGTGGAAGCAGGACAGGCGTAACAGGTCCGGGTTCTCGGCCCGGATCACCGCGACGGCGTGGCGGTGCAGGTGGCTTTCCGACCCCGAGATGGCGAAGACGTTGCAATAGGTCGTCTGGCTCATCTGCGTGACCGCCTGGATCACGTCCGGCGCGATGCCGATCCGCAGGCCCGCCAGTTCGGGCCCAAGCGCCAGCCGCTCGTCCTCGGACACGATGTAGACCCAGAAGTTCGGCGCCCCCTCGGTCAGGGCGATGGGGTGGCCCGTCACCTGCGACAGCCGCGCCAGGTAGCTAGCGATCCGCGCCCGGTCCGTCGCCTGCTTCTCGGCGGGGACCGATGGCCCGAAGCGCACCGCCACCCGCACCGGGTCCTGCCAGCGCGTCAGCGGCGAGGCTGTCTCCTCGCGCGTGATTCCGCCCCGGCTGCGGGTGAACTCCTGGTAAAGCGCGATCTTCAGGAAGTTCTCGGTCAGCCGGTCCGGCCGCACTGCGATCTCGCTTCCCGGATCGGTCCGCAGCATCCCCTCGCGCAAAAGCACCTGTTGCACCTGCGCGTAATAGGCCGCGGCCGCGGCACTTTTCGGCGTCGGCGGGGGCGGAGCCACCGGCTCCACGGGGGGCGGAGCGACCACGGGCGCGGGCGCACCGATGCATCCGGCAAGCGCCAGGCAGGCCGCCATGCCGGTCAGGAATTTCACTGCTCTCGCCCGCGTCATTCTGTCCTTTCAGGCCGTCGCCGCCGGGGTCGACTGCCGCGCCTTCGCCGAGGCCAGCGTCTCGCGCAGCTCGGCCTCCATCTTCACCAGTTCCGCCTCGGCCGCCGCCCGCCGCGACTTCCCCTCGTCGGCGATGGCAAGGCTTTCGTTGATCGTGGCGATCAGCGTCGCGTTGGCCGACCGGATCGTCTCGATATCGAAGACCCCCCGCTCCATCTCCTCACGCACCACCTTGTTCGCCGCCTGCAGGTTCTCGGCATTGGCCTTCAGAAGCTCGTTCGTGAGGTCATTTGCCTCGCGCACCGCCTCGGCCGCTTCCTTCGACCGCTGGATCGTCACCGCCTGCGCCAGCTGCGTCTCCCACAGTGGCACGGTGTTCACGAGCGTCGAGTTGATCTTGGTCACAAGGCTCTTGTCGTTCTCCTGCACCAGCCGGATCGAGGGCAGCGACTGCATCGTCACCTGCCGGGTCAAACGCAGATCATGCACCCGGCGTTCCAGATCATCCCGCGCCGCGCGCAGATCGCGCAACTCCTGCGCCTTCATCACCTTGTCCGCCTCGGGCGCCGCCGCCACCTCGGCCTCCTTGGCCGGGATCGCCGTCCCGTCCGTCTCGGCCAGCTTCGCCTCACCGGCCGCGATGTACAAAGCCAGCTCGTTGTAGAAGGTCAGCGTCTTTTCATAGAGCACGTCCAGGCTCTTGATATCCTTGAGCAACGTATGCTCATGCGTCAGCAGCTCGCCCGTGATCTTGTCGATCTGGCTTTGCACATCCTCATACTGCGCCACGAACTCCGCGAAGGGCGCCGCCCGGCCCAACAGCTTCTCCCACCAGCTCGCCTCGCGCCGCAGGTCCAGCTCCTCGACCGCGAAGCCGCGGATCGTGGTGACGATCTTGCGCAAGCTGTCGCCGGCTGGACCCACGTCCTTGTTCTTCACGTCCTGCAGCATCGCCTGACTGATCACCTGCAGCTCCGCCTGGGCCGAGGAGCCGAAGGCGATGATCGATTGGGTGTTCGCAAGGTCCACCTCAGACATCCGCTTGCGGATCGCCTCGGCCTTGTCCGAGGGCGCGGCCTCCAGAGCCACCACTTCGGCCATCGGCTCGGGCAGGATCACGGCGTTGACCTTCTCGACCTCGGTCAGAAGGGCCTGGGCATCGGCTTGCACGGTCGTGGACATCTGGCTTCTCCCCTAATGATCAAGTTTCAAACGGTCGCGCAGCACGGCGATCTCGACATCCAGGTCGGTGCGGCTGTTGGTCAGGAACGCCGTGGATTTCTGCGCAAAAGTGGTTTCCAAGTCGGTCAAAAGTGCCTCGTAATCTGCCCGCGCCTGCGCATCGCGCGTCTGGGCATAGTGGTCGGCGAACTTCACCGTCGCGTCGCGTGCGCCCATCAGGTAGACCGACAGGTACTTCCGTGCCGCCGTCAGGTCGCCCGGATCGCCCTCGATCGTACGGAACAGCCCCCGCGCCACGCCCGAGAACTGCGCGACCCGCTTCTCCAGACTGCGGTCCTTCGCCCGCAGGATCGCGTCCTGCATCGCGGCCAGATGCGCCTCGCCCTCCTCGACGGCCTTGGCGACGCGCCCGGTCTGGAAAGCGTCGATCCCCTCCATCCCCTTGTCGGCCATCGGGTCAAACCCGAAGGCCCCCAGATGCAGCGCCGCCCCGACCAGAGCATAAAGCACCGGATAGACCAGCCCCTGGTCGGCGATCACGCCGCCCACGGCCAGCGCCGCCCCTGTCGCCACCGCCCCGGCCGCCTTGCGCGGGAAGGCCGGGCGGCGGGCCAGCTTGCGGGCATTGTAGGCCGCTTCCGCCACCATCCCCTCCCGCGTCAGCCAGGCTGCCAGCACGATCAGGCCGCCGGCCAGCAGCCCCAGCAGCATCTCGCGCGGGCCGTCGCCGAAGGCCGGGAACAGGAACAGGAAGGCCGTCAGGAAGAGCACGGTCGTCCGCCACTTGCCGGTCACGCGCGGCGCCGCCGCAGGGGCGCCCGCGGGACCCTGGGACCCGCCGCCGGGCGAATACCTGCCGCCGAAGCGTTCGGCCATCACGCGCCCCCCGACCAGGCCACATAGGCCACGAGGAAGACCAGAAGCACCAGCGAAAGCGTCCGAATTCCCCCGCCCGACATCGCCTGCCTTCCCTTGCCTGCCGCTTCGCCCGACCTTAGCCCAAGCCCCCGCACCATGCCAGTCACGCCTGCGGGGAATAGGCGGCAATCTTCCCCGCGCGCCGCCTTCACTGTTTCGGAACCGCGCCCTGCTTCGCTGCCTGAAAAAAGCGGAGACGCATGATGCCGACCTCAGCCGAAACGGCGACCACCGGAGCCACGCGGGCCTGGTCCTCCCGCATGGCCGCGCTCAACGCGGGCTATCAGCGCCTGTTGGCGCAGGACCCCACGCGCCGCTCGCCCCGGATCGAGGACCTCCTCCAGACCTCCATGCCCGCCGACTGGTCGGTCCCGAACGAGATCGAGATCCTCCTCTCGCCGATGGTCACTGGCGCGGACCTGGACATGGAACTCGACCACGCGCTTCTCAAGGCAGCAGAGCTGGACGTGCCGGCCCTGGGAGATCTGGGCAAGCGCCGCGAAGGCCTCGCCCGCGACGCCGAGAAGCAAGCGCTTCTCGCCCGCCTTTTGCGCGACATCCACCTGCGCTACGCCGCCCGCCAGTCCGAACGGATCGAGAGGCGCCGGGCCGCGGGACGCCTCGCCCGCCTGGGCTTCCTTCTGGCTGGGGGCCTTGTGGCAATCCTCGTTGGCCCGGGCCTCGCGACAGGGGACAGCCAGCAGGTGCTGGCCCAGTACAACCTCGCGCTCACCACGGCTTTCGGAGTTCTGGGGGCCTATCTTTCACGGCTTCTGGCCTTCCAGAACGGCGCGGCGCGGCTGTCGGTCGACGATCTGGAAAACGGCTATGCCTGGCACGTCCTCCTGTTGCGCCTGATGGTCGGCGGGCTGTCGGCGCTGGTGGTCTACTTCGTCATCGCAGGACGCCTGATCGGCGGCGAGCTTCTGCCGCAGCCATCTGGCGCAGGCGGGGGGTTCGGACGGCTCTGGCAGGACTACGGGGCCGACGGCTACAGCGGCCCGACGCCGGGCTTCGCCAAGCTGATCGTCTGGTGCTTCCTTGCGGGCTTTTCCGAACGATTCCTGCCCGACAGCCTTTCTGCGCTCGAAGCGCGTGGCAAAGCCTAGCCCTTCTTCGGCCCCGGTCTCGGTCCGGGGCGCGCCGGCTTGCCTGACGAACGCGCCGGGCGCTCCGCTCCCAGGCGGTCCGCCTGCCGCGCGGGCGGGCGCGTGGCCTTCTGCCAGGTCTCGGACAGCTGCTTCAGCCCCTCGCCGGGCTTCAGCATCTTGCCCTTTGCCGCAGGCTTCGCGGCCGGTTTCGGCGCAGGCTTCGCCTCGGGCTTCCGGCCCGGTCGCGGTCCGCCAGGGACCTCGGCCTCGGACAGGCCCAACTGCTCGCGCAGGACCTTGGGCTTCACTTCCTCCACGTCGCCCGGCTGCAATTCGTTCAGCCGGAAGGGCCCGTAAGACGTGCGGATCAGCCGGTTCACCGTCAGCCCGATATGGGCCATCGCGCGGCGGATCTCGCGGTTCTTGCCTTCGCGCAGGCCCACCGTCAGCCAGGCGTTCGCACCCTGGTGGCGGTCAAGCTTGACCTCCATCTTCTGGAAGTGTTCGCCGTCGATGGTGATGCCCTTGCGCAGGGGTTCCAGGTCCGGGTCGGTCGGGTTGCCCTTCACCCGCACCCGGTACTTCCGCAACCATCCGGTCGAAGGCAACTCCAGCCGCCGCTTGAGTTCCCCGTCGTTGGTCAGAAGGAGCAGGCCCTCCGAGTTCAGGTCGAGGCGCCCCACCGACATCACGCGCGGCATGTCCTCGGGCAGGTGGTCGAAGACCGTGTCGCGGCCTTTTTCATCGGCGGCCGAGGTCACGAGGCCCTCGGGCTTATAGTAAAGCCACAGGCGCGGCGGTTCGGGCTGGCCCACGGGCTCGCCCCGGACGGTGATCTTGTCCTTGGCCGTCACGTTCAGCGCGGGGGAGGTGATGACCTTGCCGTTGACCTTCACCTCGCCCAGTTCGATCAGCCGCTCGGCTTCCCGACGCGAGGCGATCCCGGCGCGTGACAGGACCTTGGCGATGCGTTCGCCTTCCGGCGTATCGGCATCCTTCGGGGTCGTCTTCGGGGCCGTCTTTCGGGCGGGGGGCTTTTCTTTTCCGGTCATGGCCATCATCCTTCGGGGCCTTGGTGGCCGGGCGGGCAGGGTATCGAAGCGGGCATGAAAGAGCAACGCGAAGGGTTCCGGTCGTTCATGGCCCTGGCGCTGGACGAGGCGCGGGCGGCCGCCTCGCGCGGCGAGGTGCCCGTGGGCGCCGTGGTGGTGCGCGGCGAGAGGGTGCTGGCCCGGGCCGGTAACCGCACGCGGGAAAAGAGCGATCCGACGGCCCATGCCGAGATGCTTGCGATTCGGGAGGCCTGCGCGGCCCTGGGGTCGGAACGGCTGGTGGGCTGCGATCTCTACGTCACCCTCGAACCCTGCCCGATGTGTGCCGCCGCGATCTCGGCGGCGCGGGTGGGGCGGCTGTATTTCGGGGCGGCGGACCCGAAATCAGGCGGGGTCACGGTGGGGGCGCGGGTCTTCAGCCACCCGCAGTGCCACCACGTGCCCGAGGTCTATGACGGGATCGGGGCGGAGGAGGCGGAGGCGCTACTGAAGGGGTTCTTCGCAGGAAAGCGTGGATAGTGTCCACGGTGGACAAACGCTGGTTGTCCAATGATTCCAGTGACTTGGTCGCGGACGTTAGGGATTTGGAAAGGATTTGTGCCGGCGCATCCGGACATGCTCCGCCGCTTGGCAGGCGCTGTTCCCCTCACCCTGACCCTCTCCCCCAAGGGGAGAGGGGAGGCCTCTGGCTGCGTTTGTGCCAGGCCGGACCGGGCTGCGCGAGGGGCTGAGGTCGAGGCCTCCGGCGGGGATATTTGGGCAAAGATGAAACGGCGGGGCCGAGAAGGGGGGCGTGCCGATGGGGATCATGCTTGACCGAGGGTAAATGTCCTCGGTCAAGCTATTGATCTTGTTTGGGTCGTCGGGTTGTCCTGCGTGGACAGGGTCAGATGCGGATCGGGTCCAGGACCTCGTGCTCGATCACCTCGATCCCCGGCGGCAGGCCGGCCCGGAGCGCGGTCGCGTCCTGAGCGAGGATCGGGAAGGTCTTGTAGTGGCAGGGGATCACCCAACGGAAGTTGAACCACTTGCGGGCCGCCCAGGCGGCGCGTTCCATGTCCATCGTGTAGTGCCCGCCGCAGGCGAGGATGCCGATGTCGGGCTGGTGGAACTCGGCCATCCAGGCCATGTCGGCCATGATGTCGGTGTCGCCCGACAGGTAGATCGTGTGCCCCTCGCCCGCGATCATGAACCCCGCCGCGTCGCCCGCGGGAAGGAGGCCCTTTCCCCCGAAGTCGATCGAGGCCGAGTGGACCGCATGGACCATCGTCACCTTCGCGCCGTTGAGGTGCAGCGTTCCCCCCTTGCCGAAGCCCACCGTCTCGCATCCCTGGCCGTTCAGCCACTCCGAGACTTCATGGATGCAGTGGACCTTCACCCCCAGCATTTTCGCCAGCCGCGCCGCGTCTGAGGCGTGGTCGCCGTGGGCGTGGGTGAGGAGGATGTGGGTCGCGCCCGCGACGGCCTCGTCTTCCTTCCCCGCGGGGAACATCGGGTTGCCGGTCAGCCAGGGATCGACCAGCAGCACCGCCTCTTCGATTTCGATGCGAAAGCCGGAATGGCCGAGCCAGGTGATCTGCATGGGTCTCTCCTTCTTGGTCAGGCGTGGACATGTAACTTCAGGACGGAGCGTATCCATGACAATCGCAGAGCCGTGATCGCGCCCCAGGCGGGCGGAGCGCCGCCGATGGCTGTGGCCGGAGCAACACAGTGCGGCAGGATGTCGCGGACTGCGGCGATTTTGCGTGCGCGACTCACCAAACGCGGTTAAGCGGTCGGCCTTCGATCCAGGCGAGCCAGGGAGGCGGACATATGACTGCATATACCCGTCAAGGAATTTCCCTTGGACTGGCCGCTGGCATCTATGTCCAATCGCAGCGCCGAAACCGCGTCTGCTGACGACAGCCGGACCCGGGGCGCAAGGCGCCAGGGTCGGTCCATTCCAAACCAAATGACCGCTGACCGAGGGGCGCATCGCGCCTGACCCCGGTCGGCCCATTCCAACTTTTCACATGGGACCGGACGACCGCGCGTCGCCGGATGACATCATGACTCCGATTCTGCATGACGAGCGGCTGCCGCTGCGCGTGGCCCTGGACGACATCATCGCGGCGCATGGGCGCTGGCGGGTGCTGCTGGCATTGCTTCAGCCGCGTGACCCTCCGCTGCCGCCGCTTGGCCTGAACGACCATCTGCGGCGCGACATCGGGCTGGAGCCGCTGCCGCCACGGCGGGACCCGCTGCGGTAGGGGCCGCCCCCGCTTCAGCCGCTTGCGGGGCGGGGCGGGGGCCGCTAAACGGGGCGAAATCCAAGGGAGAGCCCGATGGCCATCGATATCGACACGGCACGGAAGGTCGCCAAGCTGGCGCGGATCCGGGTGGAGGAAGCCGACCTGCCCAAGCTGGCGGGTCAGCTTTCCGGCATCCTGGGCTTCATGGAGCAGTTGAACGAGGTCGACGTGACGGGCGTGGAGCCGATGACCTCGGTCACGCCGATGCGGCTGAAGCGCCGGAAGGACGAGGTCACGGATGGGAACATCCAGGCGCAGGTCCTGAAGAACGCGCCCGATGCGCGCGAGGGGTTCTTTGCCGTGCCGAAGGTGGTGGAATGAGCGCGAACACATGGACCATCGCGGCGGCGCGGGATGCGCTGCGGAAGGGTGAGATTTCGGCGGTCGATCTGACCATGTCTTGTCTCACGGCCATCGACGCGGGCGATGCGCTGAATGCGTTCGTGCACAAGACTCCGGAGATCGCGCTGGAGCAGGCGCGGGCGGCGGATGCGCGTCTGAAGGGTGGAGACGCGCCCGCGATGTGCGGGATTCCCCTGGGGATCAAGGACCTGTTCTGCACCAAGGGCGTGCCGAGCCAGGCGGCGTCGAACATCCTGAAGGGGTTCAAGCCGGAGTATGAGTCCACCGTCACCACGAAGCTCTTCGAGGCGGGCGCGGTGATGCTGGGCAAGCTGAACATGGACGAGTTCGCGATGGGCTCGTCGAACGAGACCTCGGCCTATGGCAATGCGGTCAGCCCCTGGCGCCGGAAGGGGTCGAACGTGCAGCTGACCCCGGGCGGGTCCTCGGGCGGCTCGGCGGCGGCGGTGGCGGCGGACCTGTGCCTGGCGGCGACCGGGACGGATACCGGCGGGTCGATCCGGCAGCCGGCGGCGTTCACCGGGATCGTGGGGATCAAGCCGACCTATGGGCGGGTATCGCGCTGGGGGATCGTGGCGTTCGCGTCGAGCCTGGACCAGGCGGGGCCGATGACCAAGTCGGTGCGCGATGCGGCGATCATGCTGCAGGCGATGGCGGGGCATGACCCGAAGGATTCGACCAGTGCCGACCTGCCGGTGCCGGATTTCGAGGCGGCGCTGACCGGGGATATCCGGGGCAAGGTCATCGGCATTCCGAAGGAATACCGGATGGACGGGATGCCGGCGGAGATCGAGGCGCTTTGGGCGCGCGGCGTGGAGATGCTGAAGGATGCAGGCGCGGAGGTGCGGGACATTTCCCTGCCGCACACCAAGTACGCGCTTCCGGCCTATTACGTGATCGCCCCGGCGGAGGCGTCGTCGAACCTCGCGCGGTACGACGGCGTGCGCTATGGGCATCGGGCGAAACTGTCGCAGGGCGACGGCATCACCGAGATGTACGAGAAGACCCGGGCCGAGGGCTTCGGACCCGAGGTTCAGCGGCGGATCATGGTCGGGACCTATGTGCTGTCGGCCGGGTTCTACGACGCCTATTACAACCGCGCGCGGAAGGTGCGGGCGCTGATCAAGCGGGACTTCGAGATGGTGTTTGCCGATGGGGTGGATGCGATCCTGACACCGGCCACTCCGTCTGCGGCGTTCGGATTGGGCGAGATGGCGGATGCGGACCCGGTGAAGATGTATCTGAACGACGTCTTCACGGTGACGGTGAACCTCGCGGGCCTGCCGGGGGTGTCGGTGCCGGTGGGGCTGGACGCGCAGGGGCTGCCGCTGGGGCTGCAGCTGATCGGGCGGCCGTGGGAGGAAGATGCGTTGCTGAATTACGCACATGTGTTGGAATCCCGCGCCGGGTTTGTGGCCAAAGCGGAAAAATGGTGGTAAGGGGCCGCGAAACGCACCCTTGAGGCAGTAATGAGCCGTACCTTCCCTCCCGCCGCTGGCGCCGTCATGGCTGCGCTTCTGATGGCGGCCTGCACGCCCACGACCACCGAAACCGGGTCAGGGGTGGGCTTTCAGGACTACAATTCCTACATCCGCGGGGCGGCTCCGGCCCCTGCGGGCGCTCCGGTGACGGTGCCGCCTCCGGGCGGGGCATTTGATCCGGCTGCGGCTGCGGCTGCGATCGACCGGGCACAGGGTGTGGCACCGGTGGCGGCGGCCCCGGTGGCCGTGACGCCGACCCCGCTGCCCGCGACCGCGCCGACCGACAGCACCAACCGCCCGCGTGGTGGGGCTCCGGCGGGGATCAAGGAAGAATCGGGCGAGGTGGCGCACAACAACACCGGCATCTCGGACGAACAGGACTTCAACGCCGTCTCGGCCCGCGAGACCATCGAAAGCGATGCTGAACGGATCGCGCGGAACCGGGCGGAATATGTCGTGGTCCAGCCGGGCGCGCTGCCGACGCGGCCAGGCGATACCGGGCCGAACATCGTGGAATTCGCGCTGGCGACCACCCACGCGCCGGGCGTGCAGATGTACAAGCGTTCGGGTCTGAGCGTGCGGAGCGCGGCTTCGGCTTGCGCCAAGTACCCGTCGCCCGACCAGGCGCAGCAGGATTTCCTGGCCAAGGGCGGTCCGGATCGTGACCGGATGGGCGTCGACCCGGACGGCGACGGCTTCGCCTGCACCTGGGACCCGCGCCCGTTCCGCACCGCGCTGCAGTGAACCTGACGCATCCCTCGCCGAACTTTGGCGAGAGGCGGGGCAGGGGCCGGGTCGAACTGGTCGTCCTGCATTACACTGCCATGCCCTCGTGCGCCGAAGCGCTGGAGCGTCTTTGCGACCCGCTGGCCGAGGTCTCGGCCCACTACCTGATCGACGCGGACGGGACGGTCCTTTCACTGGTCGATGAAGCCGCGCGCGCCTGGCACGCGGGGCTGGGGGAATGGCGCGGTGAGGGTGACGTGAACTCTCGCTCCATCGGGATCGAACTCGCGAACACGGGGCGGGAGCCCTTTGCCGAGGCGCAGATGGCCGCGTTGGAGCGGTTGCTGGCGGAGGTCATGGAGCGGCACGGGCTGGGACCCGAGGCGGTCATCGGGCACAGCGACATGGCGCCCGAGCGGAAGGGCGATCCCGGCGCGCGGTTCGACTGGCGGCGGTTGGCCCTGCAGGGGCTGGCGGTCTGGCCGGATGCCACGGGCGCCCCCCCACCCCAGCCCTCTCCCACGGGGGGGGAGGGAGGCGCTTCGCCCGACAAGTCGCGTTTCCTGGCTGACCTGCGCGCCTTCGGCTATCCCGATGCCGCGCCGGAGGCCCTGCTGGCGGCGTTCCGGTTGAGGTTCCGGCCCTGGGCGGCCGGTCCCCTGGACGAGACCGACTGCGCCCTTGCGGCGGGGCTACGGCGGTTTGCAGTTGACGCACCGCCCGGTGATGCCTAACTGACCGGCGCGCGGAGGGCTGGATGACCGCGGGGCCGCAAGGTTTCGAGGAAAGTCCGGACTCCCGTTGGCAAGGGTGCCGGGTAACGCCCGGCGGGGGCAACCCCAGGGAAAGCGCCACAGAGAAGAGACAGCCCTTGTTCACAAGGGTGATGGTGAAACGGTGGGGTAAGAGCCCACCGCGGGACGGGCAACCGGACCGGCACGGCAAGCCCCACCCGGAGCAATGCCAAATAGGGGCCTCGCGCGGGGCTGGTCGGGCGACCGATACCGCCGCAGGGACGCCAACGCCCGAGAGGCCCGGGTTGGCAGCTTGACCGCCGTGGCGACACGGTCGGCAGAGGAATGGTCATCCATGGGCGAAAGCCCGGGACAGAATCCGGCTTACAGGCTCTCCGCGCAATTCCTTCGTTTCCGGCTTGGCCCTTCACCTTTGCGTGCGATTGATCCTGGTCAACGCGCGACGCGGTCATGCCCTGCTTCTCTGCCCCCGACGGATGGCGCATGGCGCGTCACCGGATTGCAGGAGGACCGGACCATGAAACGAGTCTGCCTTATCGTGATGCTGAGCATCGGTGCGTCGTCGGCGGCACTGGCGCAGGGTCAGCCAGGCTGGGGCGGCGGTCCCGGACAGGGCTGGTGGCAAGGTTGGGGCTGGGACATGGGACCCGGTTATATGGGCCAGGGCCAGATGGGGCCGGGCCAGATGGGGCCGGGCTACATGGGGCAAGGCTATGACGCCGGGCCCGGCTACGGTGCTGGCCCCGGCATGGGTCAGGGCTGGGGCATGGGTCAGGGCTGGGGCGCCGCCCCAGGCGGAATGGGAGGCGGCATGGGCCGCGGGGCGATGATGGCCGGTCTCGATGCAGATCAGAGCGGCGACATTTCCGAGGAAGAAGCGGCGGCCCATGCCGAAGCGATGTTTGCGCTGATGGACGTCAATGCGGACGGCGCGCTGGAAGCGGGAGAGTTCGGTGCAGGCCGCATGGGAATGATGAACCCTTGGGGCATGGCGCCCGCGATGCAGGAGCGCCACGCAGCGCGCTTCGCGGCAAAGGACGGCGACGGCGATGGCAAGGTCACGATGGCCGAGTTCCTGGCCGCCGAAAAGGCGCAGTACGACGCCGCTGACAGTGATGGCGACGGGAAGGTCACGCCGTGGGAGTTGCGCGCGGCGATGTGGCAATAAGCGCGCCGATAGCGGTTGACTCTGCCGCCTGCATGGCTAAAAGGCGGGCTTCAAGGATTTCACCGGGGGATATGGATTCCCCGATGCAGAGGAAACGACCATGGCAAAGCCCGCCACCATCAAGATCCGCCTGAACTCGACCGCGGGCACCGGCCACTTCTACGTGACCAAGAAGAACGCCCGTACGATGACCGAAAAGATGGTCATCAAGAAGTACGACCCCGTGAAGCGGGAGCATGTCGAATACAAGGAAGGCAAGATCAAGTAAGATCGCGCCGACTGCAGGAATACGGGGCCGCGTCCGGTGGGATGCGGCCCTTTTCCTTTGACTTAAGCCAGCGCTGACGGCCGATCTGACCTATGTCATTGACCCGGCCCTGGTGACGGGCCCTTCTGGCAACGAACAGAGGAGCCGTGCGATGGAACGCAAGCACCGGGAAGAACACTATGTCGCGCGGGTGGGCTGGCTGCGGGCGGCCGTCCTGGGTGCGAACGACGGGATCGTCTCGACGGCCTCGCTGATCGTGGGGGTCTCGGCGGCCTCGGGTCGGGCAGAAGTGCTGGTGGCAGGAGCCGCCGGTCTTGCCGCCGGGGCATTGTCGATGGCGGCCGGGGAATATGTCAGCGTCTCTTCGCAGTCCGATACGGAAGCGGCGGACATCGCGCGCGAGCGGGCCGAGATCGCGGCCGACCCGGCCGAGGAGCTGCGGGCGCTGGCCGGGATCTACGAGGACCGCGGTGTCCCACCGGAACTTGCATGGCAGGTGGCCGAGGCCTTGCATGCAAAGGACCCGCTGGCGGCGCATGTGCGCGATGAACTGGGGATCTTCGAGCATACAGAAGCGCGGCCGCTGGTCGCCGCTGGGGCCTCGGCCCTGACCTTCGCGGTGGGTGCGGCCCTGCCACTGGCGGCGGCGGCGCTGGCACCCGAGCCGCAGCTTGCGCTCTGGGTGACGGGACTGTCGCTGGTCTTCCTGGCGCTTCTGGGTGCGGTGGGGGCCAAGGCGGGCGGTGCAAGCATGACGCGGGCAGTCCTGCGGGTGACGTTCTGGGGCGCGGTGGCGATGGCGGTGACTTGGAGTGTGGGGAAGGTCTTCGGCGCGGTCGTGGCCTAGGCCTTTCCTTTCCGCCGAACCGCCCCATCCTTCTTCGGCATGGCGCAGACGATCACCCTTCGGACGGCACTGCCGTCGGACCTGGCCGCGCTGGACCGGCTTCTCGGGCGCAGCTATTCCCGGCTGCTTGCCCCGGACTATCCGCCCTCGACCCTCGTGCTGGCGGTGCCGCGCTTTGCCCGCGCCCAGCCCGAACTTCTGCAGTCCGGGCGCTACTTCGTGGCCGAGGACGCCCAGGGCCGGATCCTCGCCGCGGGTGGCTGGTCATGGCGCAGTCCCTCGGGCCATGAGGTGGAGAGGAGCGGCCACGTGCGACATGTGGCCACTGATCCTGACGTCGTGCGGCAAGGCCTTGGCCGGATGATCATGACGCGGGTGATGCTAGAGGCGCGCGAGGCCGGGGTCCGCTGGCTGGACTGCCTGTCGACCCGGACCGCTGTGTCGTTTTATCAGGCGCTGGGATTCCGGATCATGCATCCGAAGGACTTGGCGTTGGGGCCAGGGATCGACTTTCCAGTCCTGCGGATGCTGGCCGATCTTGAGGAGGAGCTGCCCCGCAAAAGATGAGGGCCGGTCTTTCGACCGGCCCTTTGAGGTTTCGCTGGCCCCCGCGTTACTCGCGGTTGCCGAGGAACTGCAGCAGGAACATGAACAGGTTGATGAAGTTCATGTAGAGGTTCAGCGCGCCCATGATCGCGGACTTCGCCAGCCACTCTTCATCCATCGCCTGTGCGTGGGCGATGTAGTTGTTCTTGATGTTCTGCGTGTCATAGGCGGTCAGGCCAGCGAAGATCAGCACGCCGATCACCGAGATGGCGAAGGCGAGGCCCGAGGAGCCGACGAACAGGTTCACCAGCATCGCGACCAGAAGGCCGATGAGGCCGATCATCAGGAAGCGGCCAAGGCCCGACAGGTCACGCTTGGTCGTGTAGCCGTAGAGCGACAGACCCGCGAAGCCTGCCGAGGTGGCGAGGAAGGTCGTCGCGATCGAGGTGTCGGTGAAGGCCTTGAAGATCCAGGCCAGCGACAGGCCCATGACGGCGGCAAAGGCGTAGAAGAACAGCTGCGCGGCCGCTGCCGACATCCGGTTGATCATCGCGCCGAACGCGAAGACCATCGCGAGAGGGGCGAACATGACGATCCAGCCCAGGATGTTGGGCTGCAGCGTCATCGGGTCGCGGAAGATCGAGAGAAGCGCGTCCGACGTGCCGACCGCCCATGCCACGCCGGCGGTGACCAGCATGGCCACGGACATCAGCCCGTAGACCTTGTTCATATGGGCGCGAAGCCCTTCATCGATCCGGACGCTGGCGCCAACGCCAACGCTGCGGATCGTATCGTACTGAGCCATAGAAGCCTCCGATGTTGTCCCTAAGGGCAACGCCGGGGGGACCGGCGCGACCTCGTGCACAGAATATTGGGAACCGCTTGGTGCATTTCAAGAACCTTGGAGGCGGCCAATTTGCGGAAGTGTCAACTTTTCAGCCCTTCCAGTGCAGAGGGGAATCCCAGGCGGATTTCTCCGCCTCGGCTTCTGCCTCGGCCCGTGTCAGCCCGATGTCACGCAGGAGATGGTCGTCGAGGCGGGCAAGGCTCCGGCGGGACCGGGCCATGGCCTCGATGGCGATCAGGCGGGCGAGAAACCGGCCGGGAATGCGCGCCACGCGGGCAGGGCGAAAGGCAAGCGGGAGAGCAAGGCGGAAGCTGGTCATGGCGGGCTCCATCATTCGGTTTTGTCATGGGGCGATGCGGTCGCATCAGGATGCTTGAACAATGCGCCTTCCTAGAGCATGATGGAAACGAATGATTGTTAGACATTCCATCAGGATCCGTGATATGCCGCGCAACCTTGACCTCGCCTCGCTTCGTTCCTTCGTGACTGTCGCCGATGTGGGCGGGGTGACGCGGGCGGCGGGCTATCTGAACCTGACACAGTCGGCCGTCTCGATGCAGATCAAGCGGCTGGAAGAGTCGCTGGGGATGTCGCTCTTCCTGCGCGCGGCGCGGAAGCTCGCGCTTTCGCCCGAGGGAGAACAGCTTCTGTCCTACGGCCGGCGGATGCTGGCGCTCAACGACGAAGCGCTGTCACAGCTGGCAGCGACCTGCTGCCAGGGCGAGATCCGGCTGGGTGTGCCGCATGACGTGGTCTATCCGGCGATCCCGGGCATCCTGCGCCGCATGGCCCAGGCCTACCCGCGGGTGCGGATCAATCTGGTGTCGTCTTTCACCATCCTGATGAAGCAGGACTTTGCGCGCGGGGCGTTCGACGTGATGCTGACGACCGAGGATACTCCTGACCCGGGCGCCGAGGTTCTGTCGACGCGCGAGCTGGTCTGGGTCGGTGCCCCGGACGGCAATGCCTGGCAAAGGCGGCCGCTGCGGCTGGGGTTCAAGGACACCTGCATCTTCCGCCCGCGCGCCCAGGCAGCGCTGGAGGAAGCGGGCATCCCGTGGGAGATGGCGACCGGCGGCGAAAGCGAGCAGGCCGTCGAGGCGACGGTGGCGGCCGACCTTGCCGTGTCGGTCCGGCTGGCCAGCAGCATTCCAGAGGGCATGAGCCCGATCGGTGCCGAGAACCAATTGCCCGCGGTGGGCGACATGAAGCTGGCGCTCTACCGCGGCAGCCGCCGGTCGGACGAGGCGCTGGATCTTCTGGTCAGCGAGCTTCGCTGCGCTTACGGCTCCTGACCGACGCGGATGACCACTTTTCCGGTAGCCTTCCGTTCGCGCAGGAGGGCGAGTCCTTCGGGGAAGGCATCGAAGGGCAGGACGTGGCTGACATGGGGCCGGATCAGCCCCTCGGCCCGCCAGCGCAGAAGCTCGGCCATGCTGGCAGAGACGAGGTCGGGCGCGTGCGTCTCGTACCCGCCATACCAGAAGCCCGACACGGTAAGGTTCTTGACCAACAGGATGTTGGCAGGGATCTGCGGGACCTCGCCCGAAGCGAAGCCGATCGCCAGAAGTCGGCCGTCCGGGCGACAGGCGCGCATGGCGGCATCAAAGGCCGGGCCGCCCACGGCATCATAGACCACGTCCACCCCGCCTTCCGCCCGCAGCCGGTCTTTCAGGTCGGGCGCGTCGCTGTCGATCAGCACATCCGCCCCGGCCTCGCGCGCTACCGCAAGGCGAGCGTCCCCGCGCGCCGAGGCCAGGACCCGGGCGCCAAGCCGCTTGCCGATCTCGACCGCGGTCAGCCCGACGCCCCCGGCCGCGCCGGTCACGAAGAGCGTCTCTCCGGGCTGCAACCGGGCCTTGTGGGTCAGGGCAAGATGGGAAGTGCCATAAGCGATCGGAAAGCCCGCCGCCTCGGCAAAGCCCATCTCGGCCGGAACGGGGCTGACCCGGCTCGCCGGAAGCCGGATCCGCTCGGCAAGCGCGCCTGCGGCGCAGGTCGCCAGCACCGCCGTGCCCGGGGCAGGTCCCGCGGTCTCCGGCCCGAGCCTTTCGACCACGCCCGAGACTTCCATGCCGGGCACGAAGGGAGGAGTCTGCCGAACCTGGTACTTGCCTTCAATTGCAAGCATATCCGCGAAGTTGAGCCCGACTGCTTCCACCCGGAGGACAAGTTCGCCTTTAGCGGGTATTGGCTCCGCGATCTCGGACAGGATAGGCTTGCTGCCGAACGCGGGAACTTGCCAGGCGCGCATGGAAGACCCTTCTGTGTCGGGTTGTTTCTACTACCTACAGTGTGCAGGTTTTAACCCGCGTACAGTTTCTTGCAATGCAATGATCAAACTTTCGCAAAATGCGACAGTCCCTCGGAGCGCTATGCAAAATGCAACGCGAAATGCGATACCACTTTAGGGCGAGCGCTGATTCGGTCGTGCTGCCTGTGCGGGCAGGTCAGGACAACCACACCGTGTGTTATACGATTGTGTAATTCGACATGTCCAAAAGGACAGGTTTTGCCCCGGTTCCAATTTTTTTCACGAACTTCTCCTCCCTCCGAAAGATTGGCACGGAATTTGCTTATACAACAGCGAGGGGAACGGACACACGTTTTTGGAGTACAGAATGAAGCATCCCGTAGACGCACATGTCGGCAAGCGCATCCGTCACCGCCGTTGGATGGTGGGCATGACCCAGCAGCAACTGGCCGACAAGGTGGGCATCAAGTTCCAGCAGATCCAGAAGTACGAGACCGGCATGAACCGCGTCAGCGCCTCCCGCCTGTGGGATGTGGCCGATGCGCTGGGCGTGTCCATCTCGTTCTTCTTCGAAGGACTGGGTGAAGGTCAGGCGGCCGCGGCCTATGCCCACGGCGACATGATGTCGGACAAGGAAGCGCTGGAACTGGTCCGTTCCTACTACGCGATCCCCGAAGCGCAGCGCCGTCGCCTGTTCGACCTGGCCCGGGTTCTATCCGAAGCCGCCTGAAAGGTGCCTTGACCTCGTCCCCTGGGGCGTTTAGCGCGCCCCTGGGGCGGACCCCTCACGCGCGGTCCGGCAGGCCATGAGGACAGAATGCGGGTTTCCACGGGTTTGGCGTCCGAGCTGATCGCGACGGCGCATGAATTGGCGGATGTGGCGCGCGTTGCCACACTCTCCTACTTCCGGACGCGGGATCTTGCGGCCGAAACCAAGGAAACCGAACGCTTCGACCCGGTGACGGCCGCCGACCGCTTGTCCGAAGAGCGTATGCGCGAAGTCCTTGCCCGGCGCCGTCCAGAAGACGGTGTCCTGGGCGAGGAGTTCGGCGCACGCGCGGGGACCTCTGGCCTGACCTGGGTGCTGGACCCGATCGACGGCACGCGCGGCTATCTTTCCGGCACACCGACCTGGGGTGTGCTGATCTCGGTCCGGGACGCCGAAGGTCCGCTGTTCGGGATCATCGACCAACCCTACATCCGCGAACGGTTCGAGGGTGGCCTCGGTCGCGCCCTTGTCACCGGCCCCATGGGCGAAGCGGCGCTTGCTGTCCGCCCGCACCGACCGCTGTCGCAAGCGATTCTCTTCTCGACCTTCCCCGAAGTCGGGACGCCCGCTGAAGGTGCGGCCTTCCGGCGCGTGGCAGCAGGGGCGAAACTCGTCCGCTACGGCACCGACTGTTATGCCTATGCGCTGATCGCGGCCGGACAGATCGACCTGGTGATCGAAGCGGGGTTGCAGGCCTATGACGTGCAGGCCCCGATTGCGGTGATCGAGGCGGCGGGTGGCATCGTTACCGACTGGCAGGGCCGACCCGCGCTCGAGGGTGGGCAGATCCTGGCGGCGTCCAGCCGCGCGCTGCACGCCGAGGCGCTGGCTCTTCTGAACGGCTGAGCTTTCCTGCGGGCGGCGCTGCGGCTATACTGCCTCCGCCGTGCGTGTCCTTCTCCCTTCTGACGCGCGGTCCTGGGGCATGGAGCCGGGCCGAAGGGTGCAGGGAGCACCCATGTCCGAAACGCTGATCCGCAATGCCGACGTCGTCGTGACGATGAATGACCAGCGCGCCGAGATTGCGCGCGGGGATGTCCATATCCGGGACGGGGTGATCCTGTCCGTCGGGACCGGCCTTCACGCGCCAGGAGCCGAGGTGATCGACGCGGGGGGCTGCGTCGTCACACCCGGCCTGGTGAACACCCATCATCACCTCTACCAGACCCTGACCCGCGCGGTCCCGGGTGGGCAGGATGCGCTGCTGTTCGGCTGGCTGAAGACGCTTTACCCGATCTGGGCGAAGTTCGGGCCGGAGGAGATGTTCACCTCGGCCCAGGTCGGGCTGGCCGAACTGGCGCTGTCGGGCTGCACGATGACCTCGGATCACCTCTATCTCTATCCGAACGGCGCGCGGCTGGACGATACCATCGCGGCGGCGGAAGAGGTGGGACTGCGGTTCCACCCGACGCGGGGAGCGATGAGCATCGGTGAAAGCGCAGGCGGCCTGCCGCCGGACAGCCTGGTGGAACGGGAGCCGAAGATTCTGGACGACATGATCCGCGTGGTGGACCGTTTTCACGACCCCCGGCCGGGGGCGATGGTGCGGGTAGGCCTCGCGCCCTGTTCCCCCTTTTCGGTCAGCCGGGACCTGATGCGGGATGCGGCTCTGCTGGCGCGGGACAAGCGCGTGATGCTGCATACCCATCTGGCAGAGAATGAAGAGGATATCGCCTATTCGCTCGCCCAGTTCGGTTGCCGGCCAGGCCAGTATGCCGAGGATCTGGGCTGGACCGGGGCCGACGTCTGGCACGCACACTGCGTGAAGCTGGATAGTTCGGAAATTGAACTTTTTGGCCGATCTCTTACCGGAATTGCTCATTGCCCGTGTTCGAATTGTAGACTCGGCTCTGGCATCGCTCCGGTCCGTCAGATGCGCGACGCGGGTGTGAAGGTGGGGCTTGGCGTGGACGGGTCTGCCTCGAACGACGCGGGAAACCTTGTGGCCGAGGCCCGGATGGCGATGCTTCTGCAACGGGTGGCGCGGGGCGCGGATGCCATGTCGGCGCGGGAGGCGCTGGAGATCGCCACGCTGGGCGGTGCCCGGGTGCTGGGCCGCGAAGACCTCGGGCAGCTGGTGCCGGGCAAGCGTGCCGACCTCGCGATCTGGGATCTGCGGGGAATCGAGGCGGCGGGAAGCTGGGATCCGGTGGCGGCGCTGCTCCTCTGCGGGCCGACCCGGGTGCGCGACCTGATCGTGGAGGGGCGGCAGGTGGTGCGGGCCGGCCAGATTGTGACGCTGGACCTGCCCCGTCTTTTGGAGCGCCAGCGTCACCTGGCCCAGCGGCTTGCGGGGTAAGCGTCGGGTATTCCCGCCTTTCGCCAGGCGGGGAACCGGGCGATGGTCGCGCCGGACAGTCCGGAGACACCCATGCGCCTTGCCGCCCTGCTGCTGACCCTTGTCACCGCCGTCCCTTCGGGGGCAGAGACTTTCATCGCCGAAGCCAGCGGCAACTGGGCGGGCGCGTCCCGGCAGGGGTTCTACTTCCTTGCACGGCTGAGCCGGGCCGAGGACAAGCTGCGCCTGTCGATCTGGGGCGGGGCGCTGGACGGGGTGCCCGCGGGGACGGGCGAGCCGGAGTTCGACAACCCGGCGATCGAGCTTTCGGCCTTTGCCACGCGAGAGGCTCTGGAGGTGGTGGAAGGCCCGGATGGCAGCATCCTGCAGGTGGTGGTCGAGTTTGCCGACGAGGACGCCGAGGGGCGGTCCGTGACCCAGCTTCAGTTCATCGACAACCAGTACACGGTCGTGGGCTACTACAACCTGTCCCGCTTCTACAATCCGGGCGGTGAGCCGTTCACCCGGGAATGCGACGTCGATCTGTGGAACATGGTGGTCGTCGAGGACGGGGTGGAGCGGCAGTTGCAGCCGGTGGGCTTCGAGGCGCTGAATGCCAGCGACTGGACATGGGGCGCGGCCTACGACCGGGGCTTCTGCAGCCGGACGGAGTGAGGTAGAACCCTCCTCAGGAGGCCCCGATGTCCCACGATTATGCCGCCCAGCGACGCGACACCTTCCAGACCTTTCGCCAGGCGAAGGGGGTGAGCCTGCCGAAGACGGCGGTGGTCGAGTTCGAATTCTTCGTGGAGGAGAACGATGCCTCTTGGCCGGCCTTCGAGCGGGCACTGAAGCTGGCTGGCTTCCGGACGCGGCGGCTGAAGGACGGGATCACGCTGATCGCGTCCTATGGGCCGATGCCGGTCACTCCGGAGGCGATCTGGGAGCGGGAACACGCGGCCACGGAAATCGCGTTGAAGCACGACTTCTACCCCGATGGCTGGGAGCTGGCGGAGTAGCCCGTCCACGCTGGTTAGGGGTTCTGGACCCTTTGAAATCAAGGGGTTGTGCGGGCGTGTTCAGGTGGTCTTTACCATGCTGGCCGGCTTTCCCGACACGGTCGTGCCAGGCGGATGACCGTGGTACCTGCCGGGACGGTTGCGAAATAGAGCGCCTTGCGGCGCGTTCCTTTTGTCTCGGCTCTGCGCGTGAAGGACGCGCAGAACCTCGGGGGCCTCCGGCGGGGATATTTGGGCAAATGTGAAAGCGCTAGGCAGCGAGGCGTTTGCCGTTGACCCAGACTTCGGCAATGGCGCGGTCGTCGCCCATCATGATGGTGGGGAACAGCTGCTGCCAGAGGTCTTCGGCCCGGCGGGTCGCCTGTTCGATGGCGGGGGTGGAGGCGAGGTCGACGACGATGAGGTCGGCCTCCATGCCCGGCGCAAGGTTGCCGATCCGGTCCTCGGCGCGGAGCGCGCGGGCGGAACCTTGGGTCCCAAGCCACCAGAGGTGCGCGGGGTGGAGGGACTGACCGCGGAGCTGGGCGACCTCGTAGGCGGCGGCCATGGTGGGGAGCATCGAGAAGTTCGAACCACCGCCGGTGTCGGTGGCGAGGCCGACGCGCAGGTGCTGCGCCAGCGTCATGTCGAAGAGGCCGGAGCCGATGAAGGTGTTCGAGGTTGGGCAGTGGACGAGGGAGGCGCCGGCTTCGATGAGGCGCGATTTCTCACGCTCGGTCAGGTGGATGGCGTGGCCGTAGACGGCGCCCTCGCGGAGGAGGCCCTGGGCTTCGTAGGTGTCGAGATAGTCGCGGGATTGGGGGAATAGCTCCTTGACCCAGGCGATCTCGTCCGTCTGCTCGGAGAGGTGGGTCTGCATCAGGCAGTCGGGGTGTTCGCGCCAGAGTTGGCCCAGGGCGGCCAGTTGCTCGGGCGTGGAGGTCGGTGAAAAGCGGGGGGTGATCACGTAGGAGAGGCGGTCCTGGCCGTGCCATGTCTCCAAGAGGCGCTTCGAATGGTCGTAGGCAGATTGGGCAGTGTCGCGCAGGCCTTCGGGGGCGTTCCGGTCCATGCAGGTCTTGCCGGCAAAGACGCGCATGCCGCGCGCACGGGCGGCGGAGAAAATGGCGTCTACCGACGCAGGATGGATGGTGGCGTAAGAGCAGACGGTCGTGGTGCCGCGGGCGAGGACGAGGTCGAGGTAGCGGTTCGCGATCTCGTCCGCGTAAGCCGGGTCGGCGAAGCGCATTTCCTCGGGGAAGGTGTAGGTGTTCAGCCAGTCGATCAGCCGCTTGCCCCAGGAGGCGATGATCGCGGTCTGCGGATAGTGGACATGGGCGTCGATGAAGCCGGCCGAGATCAGGTTCCGGCCGTGGTCATGCACACGGGCCTGGGGGTAGCGGGCACGGAGGACAGTGGCTTCGCCCACCGCGGCGATGCGGCCGTGTTCGATGGCCACGGCACCGTGCGTGAAGACGCGGGCGGCGGAGAGGCCGTCCAGAAAGGGATCGCCGGTGAAGCTGAGCACCTGGCCCAGGAGAAGATCGGTCATGTGGCACCTGTTCAACCGGCTCAGGGTAGAGGGTTTCCCGGCGGCGGTAAATTTTCGACTGACGATCAAGGCTTGAAACTGTTTCGCAAAAGCGCGAAGGCGCATGGGGAGGCGACAGGCTTTGCCGTTGCCGGAAAAGCGGCCTAAGGTCGGGTGAGGCGAGGGGGCGCGCATGGCGGAAGCGGTCAGGAACACGGCCGAAGGGCTGGACGCCGAACTGGTCGAAGCGGCGCTGGACGCGGCCCGGGCGGGCGATGCGGCACGCGTCGAGGCTCTGCTGGAGCCGGTCCACCCGGCCGACGTGGCCGACCTTCTGGAGCAGGTGAGCGAGACCGACCGCGAGGCGCTGCTGGCGATGGGCTCGGCGGTCATCGACGGCGAGGTGCTGTCCGAGATCAGCGACGCGATCCGCGAGGACGTGCTGGATGCGCTGCCGGACGAGGTGGTGGCCGAGGCGCTGCGGGAACTCGACTCGGACGATCTGGTGGACATCGTCGAGGATCTGGAGGCCGAGGACCAGGGGCGCCTTCTGGGCGCGATGGATGCGGCGGACCGGGTGGCGGTGGAGCAGGCTTTGGCCTGGCCGGAGCACTCTGCGGGGCGTCTCATGCAGCGCGAGCTGGTGGTGGCACCGGAGCACTGGACCGTGGGGGAAGCGATTGATTTCCTTCGGGGTGCCGAGCATCTGCCGGACCAGTTCTATCATGTGATCCTGGTCGATCCGCGGATGATGCCGGTGGGCTACGTGACGCTTGGGCGCGTTCTCAGCTCGGGGCGGGACGTGGCGCTGAAGGCGATTACCGAGGACTCCTTCCGCACGGTGGCGGCGACGGATGAAGAGGCGGACGTCGCCTATATCTTCAACCAGTATCACCTGATCTCCTGTCCCGTGGTGGATGGCTCGGGGCGGCTGGTGGGGGTGATCACCATCGACGACGCGATGAACGTGCTGGACGAGGAGCACGAGGAGGACATGCTGCGTCTGGCGGGCGTCGGCGACGAGGCGGATGTGAGCGATGGCCCGCTGGAGACGGTGAAGCAGCGGCTGCCCTGGCTGGTGGTGAACCTGTTCACGGCAAGCCTGTCGGCGCTGGTGATCACGCAGTTCGAAGCAACCATTGCGCAGCTGGTGGCCCTGGCAGCGCTGATGCCGATCGTGGCGTCGACGGGCGGGATCGCGGGGACGCAGTCCCTGGCGGTGGCGGTGCGGGCCTTGGCGACGCGCGACTTGACGCGGGCCAATGCGGGGCGCGTGGTGCGGCGGGAGCTTCTGGCCGGGCTGATGAACGGGCTTGGGCTGGCGCTGATCCTGGGGGCCGCCGGGGTGCTGATCTTTGGTGATTGGCATCTGGGAGCGGTGCTGGCGCTGGCGATGATGGTGAACCAGGTGGTGGCGGCGCTGGGCGGGGTGCTGGTGCCCTTGACGCTGGAGCGGATGGGGCTGGACCCGGCGCTGGCATCGGGGACCTTCGTGACGACGTTGACGGACGTAATGGGGTTCTTTGCCTTCCTGGGGCTGGCGACGGTGATGCTGACATGACGGATATCAAGGCAGCGGCTCGGGCAGAGGCCTTTCAGCGGCGGGCAGAGGCTTTTGCCGCGGGGCAGGGGCAGGCGGCGGAGATCCTGGCGGATTTCCTGGCTCCGCACCGGGGCAAGGTTCTGTCGGGCTACATGCCGATGCGGTCGGAGATCGATCCTCTGCCGGCGATGGCGGTGCACCAGGGGCCGGTCGGGGTGCCGGTGATCGTGGCGAAGGCGGCTCCGCTGCGGTTCCGGGAGTGGTCTCCGGGGTGTCGGATGGTTGAGGGGACGTTCAAGGCGCTGGTGCCCGAGGAGGGGGCGTGGCTGGAGCCGGAAGTGGTGATCGTGCCGATGCTGGCTTTCGATGCGCGGGGCTATCGGCTGGGTTACGGCGGGGGGTTCTACGACCGGACCCTGGAGCTGTTGCGCGCGCGGGGGCCGGTGCTGGCGGTGGGATTTGCGTTTTCGGCCCAGGAGATGGCGGAGGTGCCGATTGACCAGTTCGACCAGCGGCTGGATGCGGTGGTGACGGAAAAGGGCGTCACGGTCTTCGCGTGACGCCCCCAAAATTCTTAAGGAAGAATTTTGACAAATTCCTTACTTAAGGAATTTGGGTCACTTAGTGCGCGATGTCCTCCTGCCGGACGAACATGTTGCCCCAGGCGCGGTCGATGAGTTCGGGGGTCATCTGGTAGGGGATGTTCTCGAACTCGCAGACGGCGATCATCTGGTCGATCAGGAAGACCGGCTGGTAGTTCGCGTAGTTGTTCTGGATCGTCGGGAACTTGACCTTCATCAGGTGCATCAGCGCGGTTTCGTCCAGGGGCATCTTCTTCTTGCGCGCGACCATGGCGAAGATCTTCAGGAAGTTCTCCTGGCTGGGGCCGTCGATCTTGATCTTGAAGAAGATACGACGCAGCGCCGCGCCGTCGAAGATCTGGTTGGGGTGGAAGTTCGTGGAGAAGATCACAAGCGTGTCGAAGGGCACCGTGAACTTTTCGCCCGACTGCAGCGCCAGGATGTCGCGGCTTTCTTCCAGCGGCACGATCCAGCGGTTGACGATCTTCTGCGGCGGTTCGGCCTGGCGGCCAAGGTCGTCGATGATGAAGATGCCGCCGGTGGCCTTCAGCTGCAGGGGCGCCTGGTAGGTGCGGGCGGTGGGGTTGTAGTTCAGGTCCAGCATGTCGAGCGAAAGTTCACCGCCGGTGATGACCGAGGGGCGTTCGCAGTAGACATAGCGGTTGTCGAAGCGGTTCGAGGTGCGGCGGAGCGAGTTCGGGTCGTCCACGGCGGATTCGGCGGCGGAGTGGACGATCGGGTCGTAGACGCTGATGATCTGGCCCGAATACTCGATCGCGCGCGGGACATAGACCTTGTCGCCAAGCGCGGCGCGGATGCCGTGCGAGATCGACGACTTGCCGTTGCCGGGCGGTCCGTAGAGGAGGATCGAGCGGCCGGAGGTCACGGCGGGGCCGAGGTTGTCGATCAGGTCGGGCGGCAGGATCAGGTGGCCCATGCCGGCCATCAGCTGCTCGCGGTTCAGCCGGATGTCGCGGACGGACTGGCGCTTGATCTGGATGGAATACTGGTCCAGCGGCACCGGCATCGCGCCATAGTATTCGGACTGCGAGAGCGCATCGAGCGCGCGTGCCTTGCCGGCGTCGGTCAGCTCGTAGCCCATCTCGTTGCCCGAGGTCGCGTGCAGCGTGCCCGTTGCCGTGACCAATTTCTGCGAGCGGCAGAGGTCCATCAGTTCCTGCGTCAGCGGCACCGGCAGGCAGACCGTCTTCGACAGTACCGAAACCTGATCCTGGTTGGTGCGGAACATCGACTTCAGGAGGATGTCCCGCATCATCACGGTGGAAAGCCCCGTATCGGCCAGCGAACGGGGCGAGGGCGGCGGTTGGACGCCGGACACCGGTGCTTCAGCGTTCATTCTACAAGCTCCGTAAACAATCGTAGCAAACAGCTTCGATTTGAGTCGTAGACGTAACTTGTGTCAGCCCTGTGGCCAGATGGCGGCAAGAAGGTAGAAGACCACGATGCACGAGAGCGCCATGCCGAAGGGGAAGAAGCGCTTGCGCGTCCAGCTTTCCCAGTCCGGCGTCCTGTTGCGCACGAAGGACATGCTTCGCAGGATCCGGTGCAGGATGAGCGAGCCGATCATGCTGACGAAGATGATCAGCAGGATCTCTCCGATGTTGCCGCCCACGAAGATGCCGGACATGGCGGCGCTGTACTTGGCATCCCCCGCCCCGAAGGTCCCGGTCAGGTAAAGCAGGAACCCCGCCACAAAGACCACGGCCATGATGGCAAAGCCCCAGAGCCAGGATTCCCACGGGACGACGTACCAGCCGATGAGCGGCCAGACGGCCGCCATCGCCAGTACGGCTGTGTTCGGGATCTTCATCCGCTTCAGGTCCGAAACGGCTGCCCAGATCGCGATGGGCAGGACCGGGACCAGAAGGATCATCGCATCAACTGGTTCAAGCATTACATCTTCACATTGGCATCGAGGGCTTCAAGGCTGCGGACGGCGGCTTCGAAGTGCTTGGGATGGGTTTCAATGGCCTGGTTCAGAAGGCCCTTTCCGACCGAGACATCGCCCTGCTTGATCGCCGCAAGCGCCATGGAATAGAGCAGTTCGGCGCGTTCGGTCTGCGTCATCCGAACCACCGGCAGGTCATACTTGCGCTGGGCGGCCCGGGCGAGGACGAGGTTGTTCTTCGCGGTGAAAAGCGACGGATCGTAAGTCAGCGCTTCCATGAAAAGCTTCTCGGCGCCCGCATGTTCGCCGCGGGTCAGCTTCGAGAAGCCCCAGTTGTTCAGCACGCCAGCCGGGGTGGTGGTCAGCCCGGCAGCGATCTCGTAGAAGCTGTCCGCCTTCTTCCAGTTCTTGTCGCTGTCGGCGACCATGGCTTCCAGCCGGTAACGGTCGAAGCTTTCATGGGTTGGCGGGATCTGGTTCAGTTCGGCCTTGGCTTCCGGCCACTGGTTCGAGCGGATCAACGCATCGGCCAGCATCACCCGGTCCTCGGGCGTGGAGTCCGGATGCGCCACGGCGGTGCGCCAGACCTGGGCCGCCTCGGTCGGCTTTTGCGCCCGGACAAGCGACCGCGCCAGACCGCGCATCACGTCGATGCGGTCGGGGTTCTGCTGCAGGGTGCGGGTGAAGTAGTCGACCGCCTCGTTGGGGTCGGCGACGGTGAGCATCACGTCGTTGAGGTTGGTCTCGTCGATGACGTTGACGTCCTTGAGGGCCCGTTGCACCTGAGCGTCAGAGTTCTTCTGACAGGCAGACAGGGCAACCGTGCTGCCAAGGCACAGCATGGCAATAACCGGATGGCGCATCTTAAGCGTCCTTTTTGTTGACTGCTCAGGGCACCGCCTAGAGATCGGACAGGAGAACGAACTTGCCTTTTTCCTGCCGGACGAGACGGAACCCGCCTTTTTCTTGTTCTTGCTCGGGATCATACACATTCGCCTCGCTTTGGGCGATAGCGAGCATCAGATTTTCGCGGATCGAGTCCGTTTCGCCACTATCCAGCGCAAAGGCGCGCTGGAACAGAACGCGCGCCTCGCCGGTCTTGCCCTGCTCCATCATGACGACGCCAAGGTTGTTGACCGCCGGCACGAAGTTCGGATCAAGTTCGAGCGCGCGCTCCAGGATCTTTTCGGCCTGGCCAAGCCGGCCTAGCGCCAGGTTGGCCGACCCGATGGAAGAGAGAACGTCGGCGTTGATCCCCGTCTCGCTTGCGCCGCGGAGATAGGCCTTGAGAGCAAGCTCGTATTCGCCCGCTTCCATCAGCCGATGGCCAACGGTCATCCCGCTGACCGCGTCACCGTTGGCGTCGACACCATAGGGGCTGTTCCTGGAAACGCCTCCGGCCGGCGTGCAGCCGGCCAGAAGGATAGCGCAGACGGTCAGTATCGCCGCGTGGCGCAAGTCGTTTCCCGTTTCAGAGGCTGCCTGCAAGCTCGCCCATCATTGTCACCATTCCGTAGACGGAAGGCCCGATGAGAATGACCAGAAGCGGCGGAACTGTAAACAGCATAGTGCCCAGGGTCAGTTTCGTCGGCAACATGTTGGCTTTCTCTTCGGCGCGCATGATGCGCTTGTCGCGCATGTCGGCCGAGTAGACGCGGAGCGCATCGGCGATCGAGGTGCCGAAGGTCGCGGACTGGATGATCGTGGTCACGAAGGAGGCGACGTCGGGAACGCCGACCCGCTCGGACATGTCCTTCAGCACCGAAATCCGCTCTTTCCCGGCCTTAACCTCCTGGGCGACGAGATCGAATTCGTCGGCAAGGGCGGGATAGCCCGCGCGGCTTTCCTTGCCGACGCGGATGATCGACTGGTCAAGCGATTGGCCGGCCTCGACGCAGACGAGCATCAGGTCAAGCGCATCGGGGAAGCCCTGGATGATCTCGGTCTTCCGCTTTTCGATCCGCTTGTTCACGTAGTAGCGCGGGATGTAGTAGCCGATCGCGCAGGGCAGGAGGCTGTGCAGGAGGAGGTCCATCCCGGACATTTCCTGCGACATGGACTTGACCAGAGCGATGATCAGGCCGCCGACGAGGAACAGGATCGCCATCAGGAACTGGATGGCGTGGAACATGCGGACGGAGTTCTTGCCGGTATAGCCGGCGCGGAGCATGTTCAGCTTTGCGGCCGACAGCTCTTCCTTCTTCTGGGGTTCCAGGAACTGGGCAAACTTTTCCAGCTTGTCCATCCGGTCGGCCTTGCGCAGGCCCTTCTTCTTTTCTGTCCCGGTCTTCGGGACCTGGTCCTTCAATTCGCGGAAGCGGTCGCGCTGGCGCTTCATCACCACCGGCAGGGCCAGGAGGATCAGGAGCATCCCCAGGAGGCCTACTGCCAGAAGCGGCGCCATCGGGCCGAAGCGTTCGGTCAGGCCGTTCAAGATATCGCCGATGAAACCCATGGTAGGACCTACACTTTGATGTTGGTCATCACCTTCATGTAGATGATGTTGATGATGAGGAAGGTGACGACGAAGAGCGCGGCCGGAACGTAGGCGGTCGTTTCCTTGACCTCGTCATAATAGTCCGGCTGGACGACGTTGATCATGACCAGGGCCGCAATCGGGAAGCCCGACAGGAACATGCCGGACCACTTCGCCTCGGCCGTGATGGCGCGGACGCGGCGGAAGAGCTTGAAGCGCGCCCGGACCACCTTGGCAAGGCCTTCGAGGATCTCGGCCAGGTTGCCGCCCGACTGCTGCTGGATCGACACGGCGACGGCGAGGAAGCGAAGGTCTTGGCTGTCCATGCGCTCGGCGAAGGCCTTGAGGGCTTCGGCCACGTCGCGGCCATAGGCGGCCTCGTCCGCGATGACGCCGAATTCAGAGCCGAGCGGGTCGGGGATTTCCTTGGCGACGATGCCGATGGCGGTCGAGAAGGGGTGGCCGACGCGAAGCGAGCGGACCATGAGTTCGATCGAGTCGGGAAGCTGCTCTTCGAGAAGGTTCATCCGCTTCTTGGCGGTGCTGTTGACCCAGTAGAAGACGCCGCCGACACCCATCGCGATGCCAAGGGCCACGCGCAGGCCGGTTTCGGCGGCGGTGAAGACCGAGAGCATCAGGAAGGCGAAGATCGACAGGCCCGCCATGATCCCAATGAGCGCCTGGGGCGAGAAGGCGATGTTGGCGCGCTGCGCCTTCTTGGCCAGCATCGAGTAGAGCGGGATGTTCTTCGCGTTCAGGTGCTGGTTCATCTCCTTGCGGAGCTGTTCCAGGACCTGTTCGCGGTTCGCGTTCTTCTCGAGCAGGGTCAGACGGCGGCTGACTCGGCTGTTCAGGCTGATCGATTTGCCGAAGACGATCAGGTAGATCCCGTTGACGATCACGACGACCGCCACGAAGATCATGATGTAGATGAGGGGTGCTGCGCTGATTTCCATGACGGTCAGATGATCGGTTCGTAGATGGAAGCCGGCAGGTCGTAGCCCCACTGGCGGAAGCGGTCCGAATAGGCCGAGCGGATGCCGGTCGCGTTGAAGCGGCCGATGATCTTGCCCGACGGCTCGACCCCAAGGCGTTCGAAGCGGAAGACCTCCTGCATGGAGATGACTTCGCCTTCCATGCCGGTGATCTCGGTCACCGAGGTCATGCGGCGGGTCCCGTCCTGCAGACGGCTGGCCTGAACGATGAGGTTGACGGCCGAGGCGATCTGGTTGCGCATCGCCTTCAGCGGCATCTCGATCCCGGCCATCGCGACCATGTTCTCCAGACGGCTGATCGCGTCCCGCGGGTTGTTCGCGTGGATCGTGGTCATCGACCCGTCGTGGCCGGTGTTCATGGCCTGCAGCATGTCGATGACCTCTTCACCCCGGGTTTCCCCCACGATGATGCGGTCGGGACGCATACGAAGGGCGTTGCGCAGACAGTCGCGCTGGGTGACGGCCCCCTTGCCTTCGACGTTGGCCGGGCGGCTTTCCATGCGGCCCACGTGGACCTGCTGAAGCTGAAGTTCGGCCGTGTCCTCGATGGTCAGGACGCGTTCGTGGTTGTCGATGAAGGACGAGAGCGCGTTGAGCGTGGTCGTCTTACCGGAACCGGTACCGCCCGAGACGATGATATTCAGCCGGCAGGACACGGCGGCCTGGAGATAGGCGGCCATTTCCTCGGTGAAGGCACCGAAGCGGACCAGGTCCTCGACCTTCAGCTTTTCTTTTTTGAATTTCCGGATCGAGACGAGCGAGCCGTCGACCGCGATCGGCGGGATCATGCAGTTGAAGCGGCTGCCGTCCTGAAGGCGGGCGTCGCAATAGGGGTTCGATTCATCGACCCGACGGCCCACGGCGGAGACGATCTTGTCGATGATGCGCAGGAGGTGGCGTTCGTCGCGGAAGGTGACGTCCGACAGTTCCAGCTTGCCGGCGCGTTCGACGAAGATGCGCTTGGGGCCGTTGACGAGGATATCGTTGATCGTGTCGTCCTTCAGAAGCGGCTCGAGCGGGCCGAGGCCCATGACCTCGTCGTAGAGTTCCTGGGTGAGCGCGAGGCGGTCTTCCTTGTTCAGGGCGACCGACATCTCGTCCAGCGCCTCGCCGGCCAGCGAGGTGATTTCGGTGCGAAGCTGCTGCTCGCTGGCAGATTCCAGCGCCGAGAGGTTGAGGTCCTCGAGAAGGCGCTTGTGGATCTCGACCTTGAGCTCGGTCAGGCGTTCCTTGCGTTTCTTCTCGCGATCGGCGGCGACGGCCTCGGCCGGGGCGCGCTGCTGCACAGGCTGCTGGGCCGGAGCGCGGGCCGCGGCGGCGGCGGTCGGGGCCGCGGCAGCCGCCGGGGCCGTGCCCTGAAGCGGGCGGGCACCGGGCGGGGTATCTTTCTTGAAGCGGCTAAACACTGGTCATTCCCCTTGAATCAGGCCTTGGCGGTTTCAGCGGCTTTGTTCAGGTCGTACAAGGACTTGGCAAGCTTCTGCAGTTCCTTACGGAGCGGGTTCTTGCCCGCGCTTTCGGCGATGGGCAGGCCGTGGTCGTTGGCCTGGGTCACCTGTTCGCCGCCGTCGGGCAGCTGCACTTCGATGGCAATGTCGAGGCTTTCGGCCATGCGCTTCACCCGCGCCTTCGCCGAAAGGTCGGTGAACTTCGGCGCGCGGTTCAGCACGTAGCGGATCTTTTCATGCGGCAGGGCCTCGGCCTTCAGGGCGCGGACGAAGCGCAGGATGTTCTGCGCCGACCGCAGGTCGAGCTCGAGAAGCGCGAAGTAGACGTGCGACCGGGTGAGCACGGCCTCGGTCCAGGCGACCACGGTGGAGGGCATGTCGATGATGACGAAGTCGAAGTTTGCCTGCGCGGTGTCGAGGATCCGGCCGATGTCTTCGGGCGTCACCATCTCGAGCGGCAGCATGTCGGCGGGCGCGGTGAAGACGTGCAGCTTTTCGTTGAAGGTGAGCATCGACTTGATCAGCGAATCGGCGTCGATCGAGGCCGTGTCGGTCAGGATCTCGAGCACCGCTTCCTTGCGCGGCAGGTCGAGGTAGGTGGCGACCGAGCCGAACTGCAGGTCGAGGTCGATGACGCAGACGCGCATCCCCTCGGCTTCCGGGATCAGCGCCAGTTCCCAGGCGAGGTTCGCCGCGAAGGTGGTCGCGCCGACGCCGCCGGCCATGCCGTGCACGGGCAGGATCACGCCGTTGCGGTCGCCCTTTGCCTTGAAGACCGGGTTGAACATGCCAGTTTCGGGGTCGTAGCCGTCGGGCATGACCGGCGCGGGCTTCCGCAGGCGTTCGATGGCGTCATGCAGCGCGCCTTCGGGCAGAGGGTAGGGGACGAAGTCGTCGGCGCCAAGCTTCAGCATCTGGTGCAGGACCGACGGGCTGACCTGGTTGGCGATGAGCAGGACCTTGATCTTCTTGGCCTTGGCCGCCTTGATCACGTCGTTCATCTTCGACAGTTCGGTCTCGTCCTCGCTGTCGACGGCGATGGCGACGAATTGCATCCCGGTGCTGTCAGGCTGCTTGAGGAAGACCAGAGCATCCTCGAAGTTGAGATCGCCCCAGGCTTCGCCCAGCTCCTGTTCCATGTCGTCGATCAGAAGATCGAATCGCTGCACATCGCGGGAGATCGTGCATGCGAGGATCGGCGCCGGATCGCTCTGTACAGTGGCTTTGCTCGTCATCTCGCGTTGCGTCCTTTCGGTGCGGGGTCGTTATCTTTTGATTTCAAGGCCTTCGCCGTCGTGGTCCGGGTCGGTGCAGCCTCGGGAAATCTGACCCCAAAAACTCATCCTATGGGCGGACCTTGTTCAAGAATGGTGGCGATAATTGGGCTAAAAGAGCCTGTTTCTGGGATTATCACTATTCTGGAAACGAAGGGGCCGGGCGCAAGGCCCGGCCTCTGAATTTTGCCGCGGTGGGTCGATCAGCCGCCTTCGGCGCCCGCGTCGGCACGTTCGCCAAGATGCTCACGCGTGCCGCTGGTGATGTAGTCGCGCCAGATGATCTCGGCATACTTGCCGTTCAGCACCAGCGGGTGGCTGCCCACGAAGCCCGACACCTCGGTCACGGTGCGGCGGTTGCGGACTTCCGCCTCGTTGGTGGCGATCAGGGGCCGCGTCTCGCCGTAGGAGACGACAGCTTCGAGCCGCGAACGGCTGATGCCAAGCGAGGTGAGATAGGCCACCGCTGCCTGGGCGCGGCGCAGGCCGAGCCGCTGGTTGTAGGCATTCGACCCCACCTTATCAGCGTGACCGAAGACCCGGAAGCGGACCTCGGGGAACTGCTTGATGAAGTTCGCCTGCTTCTGCAGGATCGCCCGCGCCTCGTCGGAAAGTTCCGAGCTGTTGAAGGCGAAGTTGATCGTGTCAGGCACTTCGGCCGCGAACCGTTCTGCCAGCGCCACGGTATAGGACAACTCGCCGGTCTGGATCAGCGTGTTGTTCATCGTGGCGTTGCCGAATTGGCCCTTGTCGACTTCGGAGCCAAGTTCGCGGTCCCAACTGGTGGCGTAATCACCACAGGCGGTCAGCGCGAGGAGGGCGGAGGCTGCAAGCAGCTTGGGAAGCATGCGGGTCATCTCCTTACTCCATCACATAGCCGTAGGACGAGCTGAAGTCCTGGCGGGCGACCTCGGCGGCTGCGCCCTTGTTCGGGTTGCCGGCGACTTCACCGAAGAGGAAGAGCTCGCGTTCGGTCGGGATGCGCACTCGGTCAGTTGGCAGCGCCAATGCCTCGCCCGCCACCGGCGTGACGAGGTGGGGTGTCACGATGATGACGAGTTCGGTCTGCGCGCGTTGGTATTCTGCGCTACGGAACAGAGCGCCCAGGATCGGAACGTCCGAGATCCAGGGAAGCTGGGTGTTGGTATCTCGGAAGTCGTCCTGCAGTAGGCCGGCGATCGCGAAGCTTTCCCCATCGCGCATCTCGACCGTGGTCGAGGTTGAGCGCCGCTTGAAGGCATCGATCTGGAAACCGCTGACATCAATGCCGTTCGCCGGGTCGATGGACGACACTGCCGCGTCGACCGTGAGGTTAATGATGTCCTGATCGACAACAACCGGCGTGAAGTTGAGTTCAACACCGAACGGCTTGTACTCGACGGTGATCGTGTCTTCGTCCTGAGACACCGGGACAGGGTATTCGCCACCGGCCAGGAACTTAGCTTCCTGCCCGGAAAGCGCCGTCAGGTTAGGCTCGGCCAGCGTACGGACCATGCCTTTGGTTTCAAGCGCTTCTAGCGCGACCTGGAAGGCAAGGTCGCCGATTCCGAAACTTACTCCGACGCCGCCGGCCGAAGAGGCAAGGCCGGAGCCGCCCACGCCGACGAAGCTGCCATCCGTCCCCGTTCCCTGTATCCGCAGCGCTCCACCGAGTGCCTTCGTAACGGTACGGTTCATCTCGGCGAAGCGCACCTTCAGCATGACCTGCTGCGTGCCGCCGACCACCATCAGGTTCGAGACCCGTTCCGGGGCGTAGCGGTTCGCAAGGTCGAGCGCGCGGTCCAGCTTGGCGGTCGAGGAGACCTGGCCGGACAGCACGATGCCGTCGTTGGCGGTCCGGACCTCGATGTTCTCGCCCGGGAGGATCTGCTGCAGACGCTCCTTGAATTCGGCGATGTCGGGCGTGACATGCACGTCGACGTTCGAGATCAGTTGCCCCTCGGGCGACAATAGCGTGAGCGTGGTGCGCCCGGGTGCCTTGCCGAGAACGTAGATGGAGCGATCGGAAAGCGTGGAGATATCCGCGATGCCCGGGTTCGCGATCGACAGTTCCGCGAAGGGAACATCGCTTTCGACGACAACGGCCCGGTTCATCGGAACGTTGAGTGCTTCGGTCGCCTGGCCCTGCAGAACGCGCAGGACTTCTGCGTTGACCGGGGTCAGCGCCGTCGATGCGAGAGCCGCACCGAGGTATGCTGCAGTCAGAAGTCGTTTCATGTACATGTGATCTGCCCTTTCGACCACGCCTCGTTTGGGTCTTGAATGCCCTTATGTTCGGGGAGAATGACCCAGGGCTGCTTTTTTTGCAAGAATCAATGCTTTGGGGCAGTTTCTTGATGTGGATAAACTGCAACAGGTCGCAACGGGTTGAAAAATGAAAGAGGCGCGGCCCCAGATGATGTGGCCGCGCCCCGGGAAGTCGGAAGGGTCGGGATCAGTCCTTGCAGGGGATCACGACATCGGTGTCGACGAGTACGCCGCCGCTGCGCTGCTTGGCATAGCAGACTTTCTCTTCCACCACCGGAGCCTCGACGACCGGGGCCGCCTCGACGATTCCGAGCAGCGATTTGGTGTCGGTCTCGATGGTTCCTTCCACGGCCTCGGTCGCATCAAGCGCCAGCGACAGCGTCAGCTCTCCCGTCGCCTGCGCCTGGGCCAAGCGGGCCACCTGCTCGGGCGTGGCGGCAACCGTCACCGTCTGGGCAACAGTGTCGCTGGTAACCTGGCCCTCGTTGATCGCGTTGTCGACCGCGATGACCTGGACGGCGCTTTCGATCTGCCGGGTCATCCGGCCTTCGAACCCGGGAACGGTGCCGGTCCACAGGATGTCGATGAAGTCGTCCGGCTTCACGAAGTTCGAAACGCCCGAGTCCATGCCAACGCTGATCGCGAAGGCGCGCTTGCCCTTTTCCAGTTTCGAGGTCAGCGAGGCCAGCTCGCCCGGTTCGGTCACGCGGCTGGCCAGAACCGGCTCGAATGCCTCGGTCGAGCGCATGACGTAGCGCGGGCCGTCGGCATTTTCCGGGAAGAGGACCGCCTTGTCGCGGAAGATTTCCTTGGGCAGGGATTTCTCCGGCCAGTAGATCAGCTGGACATCGCTTTCTGCCAGAGCGTCGCCATAGGCCTTCGGCTTGGCGAAAACATAGACCTCGACCAGTTTGCCGGCCTTGCCGTTGAACTCACGCTCTTGCTGAAGCGCGGTTTCCAGATCGGCCATGTAGCCCTGAATCATGTAAACGGCCACACCGGCCAGCCCCATGCCGACCAGAAGGACCAATGCAAAAACTGCTCTCATTTCTACCCTCTACTTTGCTGGGAGCTGCCTGCGGTTTCACCCTGGCGGCCCGGCGCTGCTTCTAGTGATGTAGGGACGCCCCATGCAAGCCTGCGGGAGGGAGCCCCGAATCGGTGGACGGATCGGTCGCGACGGTCTGGAAGGGGACGAAGGCCCCGGTGCTCCAGCTTCCGCACCCGCGAGGGGCGATCCGTGATGCTTGCACCTTGGCTTTGGAATGCGGCGAAAGTTTAACGGATGTCGGGCTACAATCTTGCAGTCTTCGCGTGACTGTTTCCTTGAGCTGCGACGGATCGTCATCAAAGCGAAAGGCCGCGTCCCGGGTGAGACGCGGCCCCGTAGTGTGTCACCCGGCCTTACTGGCAGGTGGCGGCGTTGTTCTGCTCCATGCATTCTTGGGCATCGGCGAGTTCCTGGTTGATCGACTGAGCCAGGTTCGAAACGGCCGGGCGAACCCAGCTGAAGATCAGCAGGCCGAGGCCCACGACAGCGGCGGTCAGAACGACCCAGTCCACGGTCACGGCACCGGCTTCGTCTTTCAGGAAGGCGGAAAACTTGGTCATGGTCATGTCCCTTTAACTGTTCCCTGTGCAACCGGTGCGATGAGGCCACTGCCATTCTCGGACGGTATGAGCACATATGGCCGGACAATCATGGCAGGAGTTTGGACGGCTTGAGTTATTTCTGCGCCCGCGGGTCAAGGGGGAATTTTTCAAGGTAAGTATATGATTTAAAATAGAAGAAACTTCGAATGTCGAGCGTAGCGAGCGCGCGGCCGTGCAACTCTGCGGCGAAATCGCGATGATCCGGATGCGTGGACGGTACGGGGTCGTCGCGCCCTGAGGCCGCGTAGGTCGGGTCGTCCGAACCAGGTCGGCTTGGGCCGGGGCGCCGCGAAGACACTCGCGGCCTGCCCCAAAAAAGCAACTGGCCGCGCTTCTTGCGAAGCGCGGCCAGTATAGATTATCCCGTCAGGGTGCGCTGCCGGTGCAGTTGGTGCCGTTGCTTTCCATGCAGGTCTGAGCCTGCTCGAGCTCGTTGTTGATCGATTCAGCCAGGTTCGAAACGGCCGGACGGACCCAGTTGAAGATCAGGAGGCCGAGGCCCACGACGGCAGCGGTCAGAACGACCCAGTCAACGGTCACGGCGCCAGCTTCGTCCTTCAGGAAAGCAGAGATCTTGGTCATGGTCATAATCCTTTTCTAAGGTGTCACTTCACTCAACCGCTTCGATCTGGCCCTTGCTGCGCCTTCGTCGTTCGGTATGAGGAGATATAGCCAGTGAAACGTGGCAGCAGTTTGGACGAGATCTGCCGATTTTGCTCCAACTCGAAAAACTCTCGGATTTTCCTCCAAACCTTTGATATTGAACGAAACAAATTTTAGGAACCTGTTCATCCTTACGTGGTAGGCCGTGGTTTTTCGGTCAATTTTGGCGGAATTGCCATGTTTGGTCGGTGAAAGTGCTGGCTGCGAGGGGGTGAACCTGCGATTCTTCCCTCAAACAACGAGGCGAGCAGGCCCGGACATGAGCAGAAGAATTTTCGGATGCGCAGCGATTCTCTGCGCGGTCCTCCCGTATGCGTCCCTTGCCGAGGGAACCAGCTTCAAGCGCATCAAGGTCGGGGGCGAGACTCCCGGCAAGCGGATCACAGTGCAGATCGATCCCGAGGAGCAGGCGCGTTTTCTCGCATCGCTGCCGAAGGTGGATCCGAACCCCGACCACGGGCTGGAAGATCCCAAGGTCGCGGACCAGCCCAGCGGCCCGGTTGGCGAACCCGGGCCGGCCCCTGCGTCATCCTACGCCTGGTTCTGGGACAAGGTTCCGCCGGGGCTGGGTGCGGCGGCGGATCGGTTCGACATCGCACTGGCCTCTCTGACGCAGGGACCGGACGGGGCCTCGGTCCGCGCTCCGCGGCTGCAGACGATGCAGGACATGGCGGACGCCTATGGCAAGGACATCCTGCGGGCGACGCTGGATACCGATGTCTCGCCCGCGCTGGTGCTGGCGGTGATCGGCATTGAAAGCGCCGGGCGGTCGGATGCGGTCAGCTCGGCCGGGGCCGTGGGGTTGATGCAGTTGATCCCGGCGACGGCCGAGCGGTTCGGGGTGAGCGACAGCACGGATCCGGTGCAGAACATCAAGGGTGGGGTCGCCTACCTCGACTGGCTTCTGGACGAGTTCGACAACGACCCGGTGATGGTGCTTGCGGCCTACAATGCCGGGGAGGGGGCGGTGCGGGCCAACGGCGGCGTGCCGCCCTATGCCGAGACGCGGGACTATGTGCCGAAGGTGCTGGCCGCCTGGCAGGTGGCGCAGGGGCTTTGCGTCAGCCCGCCGATGCTGGTGACCGACCCTTGCGTCTTCCGCACGGACATTGCCGGGCTTTAGACGAAGACGTCGGCCCAGTCGGGGTGTTTCCTGCGCGTGGCGTTGACGAAGGGGCAGAGGGGGACGACCTTGAAGCCGTCCTTCCGTGCGGCCGCAACCAGCGCTTCGACCAGGGCCAGGCCTGCTCCAGTGCCCCGGAAGCTGTCGGGGACGCCGGTGTGGTCGGCGATGATGAGGGTGGGCGTCGTGACCGAATAGGTCAGTTCCGCCTCTTCGCCGCCATGGCGGATCACGAAGCGACCCTTGGTCGCTCCGTGTTCGCGGGTAACGTGGTGGTCAGCCGACAATGGTGGCCTCGGTCGCCGCGCGAAGCTCTTCTTCCGTGACGCCGGGAGCGAGTTCCACGATGTGCAGGCCCTTGTGGCCCACGTCGAGGACGCCGAGGTTGGTGATGATCCGGTCCACGACGCCCTTGCCGGTAAGGGGCAGGGTGCATTGCTTCAGGACCTTCGACTCGCCGTGCTTCGAGGTGTGGTCCATCACGACCACGACCCGGCCGACACCGGCCACCAGGTCCATCGCGCCGCCCATGCCCTTGACGAGCTTGCCGGGGATCATCCAGTTCGCGAGGTCGCCATTTTCGGCCACTTCCATCGCACCCAGGATCGCCATCGCGATCTTTCCGCCGCGGATCATGGCAAAGCTCTGCGCAGAGTCGAAGTAAGCGGTCTGCGGCAGTTCGGTGATCGTCTGCTTACCGGCGTTGATCAGGTCCGGGTCTTCCTCGCCCTCATAGGGGAAAGGACCCATCCCGAGCATCCCGTTTTCCGACTGCAGGGTGACGCTGATCCCCTTGGGGATGTAGTTGGACACGAGTGTCGGGATGCCGATGCCGAGGTTCACGTAAGTTCCGTCGCGAAGCTCCTGCGCGGCGCGGGCGGCCATGCCGTTGCGGTCCCAGCCTTTGGTCTCGCTCATCACACGGCCTCCTTCTTGCGGACGGTCCGCTGTTCGATGCGCTTTTCGTGTTTGCCGGTGATGATGCGGTGGACGTAGATCCCCGGCAGGTGGATGTGGTCGGGGTCGATGGAGCCGAGGGGCACGATTTCCTCCACCTCGACCACACAGGTTTTCCCGCAGGTGGCGGCGGGGACGTTGAAGTTCCGCGCGGTCTTGCGGAAGACGAGGTTGCCCGAGGGGTCGGCCTTCCAGGCCTTCACGATGGACAGGTCGGCGACGATGCCGCGTTCCAGGATGTAGGTCTTGCCGTCGAAGTCGTGGTGTTCCTTGCCCTCGGCGATCACGGTGCCGACGCCCGTGGCAGTGTAGAAGCCCGGGATGCCCGCGCCGCCGGCCCGCATGCGCTCGGCCAAGGTGCCTTGCGGGTTGAATTCGAGCTCCAGTTCTCCGCTGAGGTACTGGCGCATGAATTCGGCGTTCTCGCCCACATAGGACGAGATCATCTTCTTGACCTGCCGCGTCTCGAGCAGCACGCCAAGCCCGAAGCCGTCGACGCCCGCGTTGTTCGAGGCGACGGTGAGGTTCTTGGTGCCTGCATCGCGGATGGCGGCGATCAGAAGCTCGGGGATGCCGCAGAGGCCGAAGCCCCCGCTCGCGATCAGCATGCCGTCGTGCAGAAGCCCGTCGAGGGCCGCAGCGGCGCTGGGGTAGACCTTGTTCATTGGATTCTCCTCCCGGTTCCTTGGGGGAACGGACTGGCGGTGATCCTGAAAGATTGCGCAAATGGCCACCATCCGTAAGAATACGTATATGGCTACGTAGGGGCAGCGATGCGCGACTATGAACGGCTGGCCTTCCAGCACGCGCCGGATGCGACGTTGATCCTGGCCGACCGGGTGATCCTGCGGGCCAGCCTCCGGGTCGAGGCGGTGTTTGGCTGGACCCCGAAGGAGCTGGAGGGGCAGTCGATCCGGGTGCTTTATCCGGGCCAGACGGATTATGAGCTGATCGGCGAGAGGGCGCGCAAGGCGATGCAGGCGGCGCCGGTCTACCGGGATGAGCGGTTCATGCGGCGGAAGGACGGGCAGGTGGTGTGGATGGAGGGGCATGGCACCGCGCTGGACCCCGAGGACCCGCAGCGCCTGGCGGTCTGGACCTACCGGCCGCTGGAATCCGAAGGCCCGACGGGGGCCCTGACACCCACGGAACGGCGGATCGCGCGGTATCTGGTGAACGGGTTCACCTCGAAGGAGATCGCCCTGGCGATGGGGTCGTCGCCCCGGACGGTCGAGGTGCACCGGGCGAACATGATCCGCAAGATGGGGGTGCGGAACAGTTTCGAACTGGTGAGCCGATTGCTGGCGGCGGTGGGCTGACTAGCCCTCGCCCAGAAGGCCCCAGTGCAGGAAGGCGGTGGCGTTGTGCTGGATGTAGTCGATCTGCACCTTGCGCGCGTCGTCGCCCTTCCAAAACTGGCCGTCACCGTACCAGTCCAGCTGCAGGGCCAGGTTCTCGGCAGCGGCGCTGCGGATGCGGTTCAGGAGGTCGGGCGTCAAAAGGCCCGGGTGGTCGCGCGCCAGAAGGAGGACGCGCGTCAGAGCCTCGGTCCGGCAGGCGATGGGGGTGGACTGGCGGCGGGCGCGGTAGTGGGTGTCGGCAAGGATCGCCTCCATGAGCCCGGTCAGGTAAGCCGACCCCAGCGCCTCGGGCACCACGGAGCGGGCCACGGCTTCGCAGGCGGCATAGGCCATCCAATGGCTTTGCTGGGCGAAGCCATAGCCCTGGCGCATGAGGGCCGTGGTGACGCGCGTCAGGTCCGGGGTGCTGGGGCCGGACATGAGAAGGCCGAAGATCGCCTCGCCGGTGTAGTAGTCGGAGCGGAAGCCCAGCACCTCGCCCGTCGCGAAGACGCGCTTGTGGCGGAAGTCGTCGCCATCGATTTCGTCCAGGGCATATTGGCGCATCCGGGACATGGTGTCGGGCAGGGGATGGGGCAGGGCGTTCGGTGGCAGGATCAGGGCCGGGATCGCGGCGACCTCGGTCAGGGCGAGAAGGCCGAGCCCGAGGCCGCCCAGCTTGACCGCACCATTTCCGACCAGGCCGAGGCTTGGCCGGCCTGGCGCGGCCCAGGGCGGCGGGGCAAGCCTTTGGCCGAGATAGGCCGTGGCGCGGGCGATGGCTGCGAGAAGGTCGGGATCAGCCCGGCCGGGGATGAGCGTCGTGGCGCGGGCCATGAACCACAGCGTCCCGCAATGGCGCAGGAGGTTGTAGCCGTCATGCACCGTAGCGGTGTCCCCGGCCTCGTGGGCATAGATGAAGCGGCCCTTCGGCAGGACGATCCGGGCAAGATGTGCCAGCGATGCCGTGACCACGGTGTCGCTTCTGGGCAGGGTCTGGGCGGGGGCGGTCATCGGGGCTTCCTGCGGGTTTGCGGGCAGGCTAAAGCGGTGGGCGGGGCCAAGGCAAGGACCGGGCTTTTCCCGGTCGCCGCCAGCGGCTAAGGTCCGCCCGCTGGCCCGCGTGGTGAAATGGTAGACACTGGGGACTTAAAATCCCTTGGCCGCAAGGCCGTGCCGGTTCGAGCCCGGCCGCGGGCACCAGAATGCAAGGACCTAAGGGTCAAGCGGGAAGAGACGGATGACCCTGGGCTTCATCGGCATCGGGACGATGGCTGCGGCGATGGTCGAAGGTTTGGGCGGCGGGGACATCCTTCTGTCGCCGCGCGGCGCGGAGCGGGCGGCCGACCTGGCGCGGCGCTTGCCGGGGGTGCGCGTCGCCGACAGCAACCAGGCGGTGGTGGACGCGGCGAGCACGGTGGTGCTGGCCGTGCGACCGCAGGTGGTGGAAGACGTCGTTCGCGCCTTGCGCTTCCGGCCGGGGCAGAAGGTGATCTCGGTCGTGGCGGCCACGCCGGTCGAGCGGTTGCGCGACTGGATCGGGCTGGACCTGCCGGTGATCCGCGCGGTGCCCTTGCCCTTCGTCGCAGAGCGGACCTGCGTGACGCCGATCCATCCCGCCGACGCCGAGACCGAGGCACTGTTCAACCGTCTGGGCACGGCGCTGCCTTGCGCAAGCCTGGCAGAGTTCGATCTCCTCGCGGTGGGTTCGGCGATGATGGGCAGCTATTTCGGCCTGCTTGAGACGGTTCAGGACTGGCTGGTTGAGAAGGGCCTGCCCGAGGCTGCGGCCCGGTCCTATCTGGCCGGGCTCTTTGCCAATCTTGGCCGGGTGGCAGAGGGCGGGACAATGCCCTTCGCCGCGCTGCGCGAGGAATTCTCGACGAAAGGCGGGCTGAACGAACAGGTGTTCCGCAGTTTTGCCGAGGCCGGCGGGACGACGGCGCTGACCGGGGCGCTGGACGGGGTCCTGGCGCGGGTGCAGGGGCGGTGATGCTGCTGCCGGAGCCCGACCTGCCGCGGGGCCATGACCTTCTGGCCGAGGGCCGCGCCCTGGCACGGGACTGGACTCTCGGTCGGTCCGCCTTCCTGATGGAGGAGGGCGTTGCCAGCGAATACGACTTCAAACTGCGGGCAATGGCCGAGGGGCGGATCACCCAGCACGCGCAGATCGGCTACCGCGATGCGGGGAAAAGCCAGCGTGCCTATGCCGAGATCTGGGAGAGCTGCGCGGCGCAAGGCGTTCGGGTGCAGCGCTATGGTCTCTGCCTTGACTGGTCGATGTCGGTGCCACGGGCGCTGCGGAAGGGCGCCCAGCAGGGGACGGGGATGATCCTGCCCGAGGTCGAGGATTTCGTCCGGCTGGCAAACACCGCCCCGGTCGCAGCGCATTTCGGCGACTTCGTGCTGGGGTTCGAAGCGGCGGTCGAGAACACCCAGGCGGCCCTGGCGGCGGGCAGCACGGCCATCGGCAACCTGGGCCAGTATTTCACCTTCCGCATTCCGGGCCACGACGACGACATCCGCGCCACGGCGGAAACCGTCCGGGCGCTGGGCCTGATCGCGGCACAGCCGCAGCGCGTCCTGGTGCAGTCGAACCTGGACGACGGCTTTGCGGCGCAGTTCACCGACCTTGCCTCGTGCCTGGGGATGGTCCTGATCGAGCGGCATATCATCCGCGACCTTGTGGGGGCCGAGATCGGCCATTGCTATGGCCACCATTTCCGCGATCCGCTGTCGCGCCTGGCCTTTCAGCGCGCGCTGGCCGATGTGGGGGCGGCGCCGGGTACGATGGTCTATGGCAACACCACGGCCTACCGCGGGGCAGGGGCTTCGAATTTCGCCAGCCTTTCCAACTACCTTCTGGTTGACGCGGTTGGGCAGCTCACGCAGCCGACGGGCCACGCGATCAACGCGGTTCCGGTGACGGAAAACGAGCGCATCCCCGAGATCGACGAGGTGATTGCGGCGCAGCTTTTCGCGGGGCGGATGGCCGAGCTTGCCCCCGGCTGGGTGGAGATGATCGACGAGACGCCCGTGGCTGCGCTTTCTGCGCAGATCGTGGCGGGTGGACGCGCCTTTGCGGATGCGGCGTTGCGCGGGCTGGAGGAGCGCGGGATCGACGTGACCTGCCCGTTCCAGCTTTTCCTTGCGCTGCGCCGGATGGGGGCGCGGCGGCTGGAAGCGGCGTTCGGCGCGGGCCGGGTCGATCCGCAGGTTCCGGGAGGCCGCGTGCCGGTGGCTCCAGCCTCGATCCTGGGTGAGTTGGCCGAGATGGCGGACCATGCGCTGGCGCGGACCGGGCCGGTCGATCTGGCGGGGATGCGGGTCATGGTGGCGACCAGCGACGTGCACGAGCATGGCAAGATGCTGGTGGAGGAAATCCTGCGGAGGCTGCGGGTCACCGTACTGGACGGCGGCGTCTCGACCGATCCTGCCCTGCTGGCGGCGCGCGTCGCCCTCGAACGGCCCGATGCCGTGGCGATCAGCACCTACAACGGGGTGGCGCTGGATTATTACTCGGCACTGCGGAGGGCAGGGATCGCGGTGCCGATCCTGATCGGCGGACGGCTGAACCAGATTCCGCAGGGGTCGAACTCCAGCCTGCCGGTCGATGTGGGGGATCAGCTGGCGGAAGCCGGGGCGCTGGTCTGCCGCGAGGCCGCCGAGCTTGCCGGGGCACTTGGATCCCTGCGTCGGAGCCATCCCCGCGAATAGCGAACGGCCCGGGATCTCTCCCGGGCCGCCACTGGTCGCAAGCCGGATCCGGATCAGGCCCGCAGGTCGAAACGGTCGGCTTCCATCACTTTGACCCAGGCCGAGACGAAGTCGCAGACGAACTTCTCGCGGTTGTCGTCCTGGGCATAGACCTCGGCATAGGCGCGCAGGATGGAGTTCGAGCCGAACACCAGGTCCGCACGGGTGGCCGTCCACTTCACCGCGCCGGTCTTGCGGTCGGTGAGTTCGTAGAGGTTGTTGCCTTTCGGAACCCACTTGTAGGCCATGTCCGTGAGGCCGGTGAAGAAGTCGGTGGTCAGGGCACCCACGCGGTCGGTGAAGACCCCGTGCTTTGTGCCGCCGTGGTTCGTCCCGATCACCCGCATCCCGCCGATCAGGCAGGTCATCTCATGCGCGGTCAGGCCCATGAGCTGCGCGCGGTCGAGGAGGAGCTCCTCGGCGGACACGGCGTAGTCCTTCTTCATCCAGTTGCGGAAACCATCCGCCAGCGGCTCCAGCACGGAGAAGCTGTCGGCGTCGGTGTCCTCAGGCGTGGCGTCGCCGCGGCCCGCGTGGAAGGGGACGGTGACGTCAACGCCCGCGGCCTTCGCAGCGTGCTCGACGCCGACGTTGCCGGCAAGGACGATCACGTCGGCCAGCGAGGCCCCGGCTTCCTTGGCGATGGGTTCCAGCACCGACAGGACGCGCGCCAGGCGGGCGGGTTCGTTGCCCTCCCAATCCTTCTGCGGGGCGAGGCGGATGCGGGCACCGTTGGCGCCGCCCCGGTTGTCCGAACCGCGGAAGGTGCGGGCGGAGTCCCAGGCGGTGGCGACCATGTCGCTGACCGACAGGCCCGAAGCGGCGATCTTCGCTTTCACCGCGTCCACGTTCCAGGCGGTCGAGCCGGCGGGGACCGGATCCTGCCAGATCAGGTCTTCCTGCGGAACCCAGGGGCCAAGGTAGCGGACCTTCGGCCCCATGTCGCGGTGCGTGAGCTTGAACCAGGCGCGGGCGAAGGCATCGCTGAACGCAGCCTGATCCTTCGCGAACCGCTCGGAGATCGCGCGGTACTTCGGATCGACCTTCATCGCCATGTCGGCGTCGGTCATCATCGGCATCCGGCGGATCGAGGGGTCTTCCACGTCCACAGGCATGTCCGCCGGGTCGATGTTGATCGGCTGCCACTGCCAGGCACCGGCGGGGGATTTCACCAGCTCCCAGTCGTATTTCAGCAGAAGGTGGAAATAGCCGCCGTCCCACTTGGTCGGGTTGGTGGTCCAGGCACCTTCGAGGCCCGAAGTGATGGTGTCGCGCCCCACGGAGCGGGCGGAGTGGACCATCCAGCCGAGGCCACCCTCTTCAATGGCAGCGCCTTCCGGTTCCGCGCCGATGCGGGCGGCGTCGTTGTTGCCGTGCGCCTTGCCGACGGTGTGGCCGCCAGCGGTCAGCGCCACGGTTTCCTCGTCATCCATCGCCATGCGGGCGAAGGTCTCGCGCACGTCCATCGCGGTGCGGGCGGGGTCCGGCTGGCCGTCCACGCCCTGCGGGTTCACGTAGATCAGCCCCATGACCACGGCGGCGAGCGGGTTTTCGAGGCTGGAGCGGTCTTCCTTCGTCGGATAGCGTTCGTCCTTCAGCCATTCCTTTTCCGACCCCCAGTAGACGTCCTTCTCGGGGTGCCAGATGTCCTCGCGGCCGAAGCCGAAGCCGAAGGTCTTGAGGCCCATCGATTCGTAGGCGACAGTCCCGGCCAGGACCATCAGGTCGGCCCAGGACAGGCGGTTGCCGTATTTCTTCTTGATCGGCCACAAGAGGCGGCGGGCCTTGTCAAGGTTGGCGTTGTCGGGCCAGGAGTTCAGGGGGGCGAAGCGGTGGTTGCCGGTGCCCGCGCCGCCGCGGCCGTCGGCCATGCGGTAGGTCCCGGCGGCGTGCCAGGACATGCGGATGAAGATGCCGCCATAGTGGCCCCAGTCGGCGGGCCACCAGTCCTGGCTGTCGGTCATCAGCGCGATCAGGTCACGCTTCACCGCCTCGAAGTCGAGCTTCTTAACTTCCTCGCGGTAGTTGAACCCGGTCAGCGGGTTCACCTTGGTGTCATGCTGGTGCAGGATGTCGAGGTTCAGCGTCTTCGGCCACCAGTCCGTCACCGTCTGCGTGGTCGTGGTGATCGCGCCGTGCATGACCGGGCACTTGCCCGACCGTCCAACGTCATTGCCGTCCATCTTGCTCTCCCTGAACTGGCTGCAAAAAACACCGCAGGCGCCCGATCCCGGATCTGGAGGGCGACTCGGATGCTGTGTCGTAGGGCATGGCTAGCACCTCCGATCGATAATAGGAATTTTCATTTTCCTATCGTCGCGATATGCAAGGCTTATGACAAAGATCACCCTGAAGCATCTGCGCTATTTCGACGCGCTGGCGCGGCACCGGCACTTCGGACGGGCGGCTGAGGCGTCGTCGATCTCGCAACCCGCGCTGTCGCTGCAGGTGAAGGAGTTGGAGGAGATCCTGGGCGCGCCTTTGGTCGAGCGGGGGGCGCGGCAAATCGGTTTGACTCTTCTGGGCGAGGAGGTTGCAGCGCGCGGGCGCGAGGTCCTGCGGGCGGTGGACGAGCTGGGGGCGCTGGCGCGGGCGTCGACGGGGCCGTGGTCGGGGCGGCTGCGGCTGGGGGTGATCCCGACGGTCGCGCCCTATCTGCTGCCGCGGCTGATGCAGGAACTTGGCGGGCGGTTCCCCGAGCTGGACCTGCGCCCGCGCGAGGCGGTGACGCCGAAGCTTTTGCGCGACCTGGGCGAGGGGCGGCTGGACCTCGCGCTGCTCGCGCTGCCGGTGTCCGAGCCGTCGCTGGTCGAACACCCGCTATTGGACGAGGAATTCCTGCTGGTCCGCCACGAAAGCGCGGCCGATCTGCCGATCCCGCCGCTGTCGGACCTGCCCGCCGCGCCGCTTCTGTTGCTGGAAGAAGGGCACTGCTTCCGCGACCAGGCGATTGCGGCCTGCAAGCTGCCTCGGGGACCGGCGGGAGAGATCATGGAGGGCTCGGCGCTGTCCACGCTGGTGCAGATGGTGGGGGCCGGCATCGGAGTGACGCTGATCCCCGAGATGGCGGCCGAGGTGGAAGGCCGGTCGGCCCCGGTGGTCTTGCATCGACTGCCGGAACCGCGTCCGGGGCGGCGGATCGGGCTGGTTTGGCGGCGGTCCAACCCGCTGTCGGACCGGTTTGTCGATCTGGCCGAGGGGTTGCGGACGGCGCTTGGCTGAACCTTCGGTGTTCGCCGAGACCTTCAGGCGCCCCAGGTGCGTTCCAGGAGGCGCAGCCAGTTGCCGTGGGCGATCTTCCGGATCAGCGCCTCGCCAAGCCCCATCTCGCCCATCGCGGCGATCAGGACCGGCAGGCCCTCGACCCCGCCGATGTCCTTGGGCGTCGTCGCGCCGTCATAGTCCGAGCCGATGCCGACGTGATCCTCGCCGGCAAGCTTCAGCATGTGCTCGATGTGGCGCTTGACCGGGTCAAGCGTCATGTCGGGGCTTTCGCGGCCGTCCTCGCGCAGGAAGCAGGTGGCGAAGTTGAGGCCCACCATGCCGCCGGATTCCCCAATCGCGCGCAGCTGGCGGTCTGACAGGTTGCGGCTGGATGGCGTCACAGCATGGGCGTTGGAATGGGTGGCCACCAGCGGCGCGTCCGACAGCTTGGCCACGTCCCAGAACCCGGCCTCGGTCATGTGCGACAGGTCGATCATGATGCGCAGCGCGTTGCATTCGCGGACCAGCGCGCGGCCGAGGTCGGTCAGCCCCGGTCCGGTGTCGCCGGTCGAGGGGAAACGGAACGGGACGCCGTGGCCGAAGATGGTCGGGCGGCTCCAGACCGGGCCAAGGGAGCGCAAGCCCATCGCGTGAAAGAGGTGAAGCGCGTCGAGGTCGGGGCCGATGGGTTCCGCCCCTTCGAAGTGGAGGACGCCCGCGACGGCACCCGCTGCCATCGAGGCGCGGATCTCGGCGGCGCTGCGGCACCAGCGGAAGCGGCCTTCCGAGGCGCGTTCCATCCAGAGGAGGTGGCCCAGCATCTCGACCGCGACCGGCTGGGCGGCGGCATGGTCGATCAGGTCAGGAAGCGGGACGTCGTAGGGTGGATTGTCCATCAGGTCGTGGTAGGCGCCGACGTCCCCGGTCTCGGGCGAGGGGATGTAGACGGCGAAGAAACCTCCGGCGAACCCCGAGGACAGCATCCGCGGCAGGTCGAGGTGGCCCGCGCCTTCCCCCTTCAGCCAGAGCCTGTCGCGGGCTTTACCAGCGGCGGCAATCTTCAGGACGATGTCGTTGTGGCCGTCGAAGACGGGAACGGGCGCGGGCATGGGGCGGGTCCGGGATGATTGCGTCCCGGGCACTGTTCCTTGTTCCCAGTGCGGGCGCAAGCCGGGCTGAATGGTCGCGGGGGCGGAGTGCAGGCGACGGTTGACGGACCGGCGGAGTTCGGTCATGCCAAGGCCATGCTGGTCCAACTGGTCCATAGCCTGCACCGCGTGATGATCCTGGCCGCGCTGACCGTCGCCCTGGTGGGAACGGGCTTTGCGCATCGGGTCATCCTGCCGCAGGACGACATCCTCGCCCTCGCGCTGGCGAACGGGTTCAGCCCGTCCGACATCTGCGGCGACGACCTGACGGGCGGACTTCATGCCGGGGCCGATTGCCCGGCCTGCCAGATTGCGGGCTCCGCCGACCTGCCGGACCCGACCGGCGCCCGGATCGACCTGGAACTGGCCTTCCATGCCAAGGTCGTGGCTCCCCTGGAACTTCGGCAGCTGTTGCGCGTGCCGGACCCCGCGCACCGTCCGCAAGGCCCACCCGTCGCCTGACGGCGGCGCCTCTTTCCCGCGAAACCGACGCCGCCTTCCCGTGCAGCCCGCAGGCCTTGCGCCTGGGCATCCTCACGCGACCCGAAGGCCACCGCATGTCGAACGACACCCAATCCCAGAACCACCTTGGGCTTTCCGACGTGAGCGCCTTCCCGACGCTGGACGCGACGCCTATGGCGGTCATCGTCCCCAACCTCGTCCCTTTCAGCTGACCTGCCGCAGCGTCCGGTCAGCTGATGTCTCTTCCCTTCATACGGAGCAAACCCATGAAAATCCTTGCCATCGCAGCGGCGCTGTTCATCGCGGCACCCGCCGTTGCCCACGACCTGACGGTGGGCGATCTGCAGATCATCCATCCCCATATCCCGCAGCCCGCGCCGGGTGCCAAGTCGGCGGGCGGCTACATGGCCATCGTCAACAACGGCGCCGAGGCTGACCGGCTGGTCGGGGTCGAGACCGACATCGCCGGCAAGGCCGAGGTGCATGAAAGCAAGGTTGCCGCCGATGGCGTGGGCACCATGGAACATGTCGAGGCGCTGGAGATCCCGGCGGGCGGCACGGTCAGCCTGGAGCGCGGCGGTTACCACGTCATGCTGATGGGCCTGACGGGGACCCTGACCGAAGGCGAAATGCACAAGGCCACGCTGATCTTCGAGAAGGCTGGTCGGGTCGAGATCGAGTTCCAGATCGACCCGCCGATGATGGGCATGGGCCAGATGGACCACTCCAAAATGGACCACTCCAAGATGGACCATTCGCATATGGACCACTCCACGATGGGTCACGACGGCGCGGGCGACTGACGCTTGCGCACCTTTCCCCTTGGCCTCAGCATGTGACGGGGCCAAGGGGAGGATGCGCGGCATGAACGAGGCACCCACGGGCAAGCCGGCACGCCCGGGCGAGGTCGCGCTGAGCTTCGACCCGGCGCGGATCGCGGATGATGCGCGGCTGCGCTTCATCGGGCGGCTGCGCAGTCCCTGGTCGCCCGGCCACTGTCCGAAGAACCTGCGCGAGGCGCGAGAGGCAGGAGGCGAGTTCCGGGCCGAGATCGACCCGCCGTTCCGTCCGGGCCTGACCGGCCTGGTACCGGGCCAGGCGGTCATCCTGCTGTACTGGACCGGCCAGGCGCGGCGCGACCGGATCGTGCTGCACCCGCCGCACCGCGACGCCCCGACCGGGGTCTTCGCCCTTCGCTCACCGGCGCGGCCCAATCCGGTCGCACTGGGGGTGGTCCGCCTGCTGGCCTGCGACTGCGAGGCCGGTCATCTGGAGTTCGACGCGCTCGACGCCTTCGACGGCACGCCGCTTCTGGACATCAAGCCCTGGCTGCCCTCGGTCGACGTGCCCCCTCCGCAGGGGTGATTTACCCTGCCCGACCGCTGCGCTACACCGTCGGCGAGGGCTTGGACGCAGGACGAAAATGCAGGGATTTTCCACGGAACCGAAGCACGCGGCTTATGATGTCGTCATCATCGGCGGGGCCATCATGGGGTCGTCGACGGCCTGGTGGCTGACCGAAATGGGCTTCTCGGGCCGGGTGCTGGTTGTGGAGCGCGACCCCAGCTACGAGAAGGCGGCGTCGAGCCTGTCCTTTTCCTGCATTCGCCAGCAGTTCTCGACCGAACTGAACATCCGCATCTCGCAGTTCGGCGCGGATTTCGTGCAATCCCTGCGCAGCCGGATGGGTGGGGACGACCGCGTGCCCGAGCTGAAGATCCAGAACTTCGGCTACCTCTATCTTGCGGATACCGAGGAGTTCGCGGCGGTGCTGCGGGCGAACCAGAAGGTGCAGGCGGCGGCCGGTGCGGGGACGCGGCTTCTGACGCCCGGCCAGATTCGGGAAGAGTTTCCCTTCATGGTCGTGGACGACCTGGTGCTGGGCAGCCTGAACACGCTGGATGAAGGCTATTTCGACGGCTCGACCGTGTTCGACTGGTTCCGCCGCAAGGCGCGCGAGGCGGGGGTGGAGTATCTGGCTGACGAGGTCGTGGGGCTGGACAGGACCGGGTCGCGGGTGACCGGGGTGCGGCTTGCATCCGGGCGCACGGTCGCCTGCGGGACGGTTGTGAACGCCTCGGGCACGCGGGGGGCGAAGGTGGCGGCGATGGCGGGGATCCAGATCCCGATCGAGCCGCGCAAGCGCTTCAACTGGGTGATCCAGGCGGCCGAGCCGCTGGACCGGCCGCTTCCTCTGGTGATAGACCCCTCGGGCGCCTTCGCGCGCGAGGTGGGCGGGGGCACCTACATGGCCGGTGGGCATGCCGATGTCGATCCGGCGGTCGATCACGACGACTTCGTGATGGACCATGACCTGTGGCTGGAGAAGATCTGGCCCGCGCTGGCAACCCGCATCCCGGCCTTCGAGAGGGTGAAGGTCATCAGCGAATGGGCGGGGCAGTACGATTACAACACGCTGGACCAGAACGCGATCACCGGCCCGCATCCGGAGATCGCCAACTTCCTGTTCCTGAACGGGTTTTCAGGCCACGGTCTGCAACAATCGCCCGCGATGGGGCGCGCGACGGCGGAATGGATCGTGCACGGCGGCTACCGCACGCTGGACATGTCGGACTTCCACTACCAGCGCATCGCCGAGGGGCGTGCGCTGGTGGAAGGAGCGATCATCTGAGGTCGGTCGGGGAGTGTCAGTCGGAGGCCACGAGGGCGGTCGGCGACTGGACGGCAATCATGTCCTTGGGCGCGAAGACGAAAACCAGCACTCCGGCATAGACGGCAAGGAACAGGGCGACGGCAGCATAGGTTCTGGCGGGACGGGTACGTGACGGCAGAATCTGTGTCATCTCGGGTTCTCCTGGACTTAGGCAAAGTCGGGCAGCGACTCAGGTCCGATGCGCAGACATTACCACCTTCACGGGTGGCGTGGTGCCCGAAGATTTCAGAGTCGGCGGAATTTCTTCCCGCGCAGGAGGCGTCCGCGCAAATTTCCGCCCGATGCCCGGCTTTTTCTGCGCCTGCACACGAACCGTTTTCCGTCCGCAGTCACATCGTTGAAAGACGATTCGTTTGATCGCGAATGGTTCGTGCAAGGCCCTGAGAATCCACGATTAACCCGTCATCCAGCGCCAAAGCCGGCGACTATCGCGCCTGCGGAAACAATTGCCCGTGGCGGGGACATGGCCGAAGAAGGCGCGCTCGCGCCTGCTGCAACTGCAATTGCGCGGAAAGCTGCCTAGCTTCTCACGCCTGAGAAGCGGGTCTGCCAATCGGCGCGCTCCTCGTCCGTGATCTTGCGGAACAGGTTCTCGGGCACCTCGAAGGCATGGCCGGGGGCGAGGGTGCGGATGCCGGCGTGAATGTCCGAGGGCCAGGTCCAATCCTCCGAGCCGACGGCCTTCATCATCGTGGCCGAGGCATCGGGGATGAACGGGGCAGACAGGATCGCGTAGATGCGGATCAGGTTCAGCGCGAGCCGCACGATGGCCTGGGCTTGCTCGGGGTCGGTCTTGACGACGGACCAGGGCGCTGCGGACTGCAGATATTCGTTGCCGATGACCCAGATCGCGCGCAGCTCGGCGGCGGCCTTGCGGACCTCCATCTCCTGCATGAACTTCGTGTAGTCCGCGATACGGGCGCCGAGGTCGGCGATGAGGGCGGTCTCCAATGGCCCGAACTGGCCACCCGCCGGGACCTGATTGCCGAACTTGGACACCGCGAACTTCGTCACGCGGGAGACGAGGTTGCCAAGCACGTCGGCGAGGTCCTTGTTGACCGAGGTCTGGAAATTTTCCCAGGTGAATTCGCTGTCGCTGGATTCCGGCGCGTGCGACAGCAGCCACCAGCGCCAGTAGTCGGCGGGCAGGATCGACAGGGCCTGGTCCATGAAGACGCCCCGTCCCTGGGAGGTCGAGAATTGGCCGCCGTCATAGTTCAGGTAGTTGAAGGACTTGAGGTAGTCGACCAGCTTCCACGGCTCACCCGACCCCAGGATGGTGGCGGGGAAACTGAGCGTGTGGAAGGGCACGTTGTCCTTGCCCATGAACTGGTAGTAGGTGACGTCGGCCGCGCCCTTGTCGGTGCGCCACCAGCGTTCCCAATCGGCGTCCGTCTTGCCGTTGGCGTCGGCCCATTCGGCGGTCCCGGCGATGTATTCGATGGGGGCGTCGAACCAGACATAGAAGACCTTGCCCTCCATCCCCGGCCACGGCTGGTCGCCCTTTTTCACCGGGATGCCCCAGTAAAGGTCGCGGGTGATGCCGCGGTCCTGCAGTCCGTCGCCGTCGTTCAGCCATTTCTTGGCGATCGACGTGGTCAGGATCGGCCAGTCGGTCTTGCTGTCGATCCAGGCCTCCAGCTTGTCGCGCAGCGCGCGCTGCATCAGGTAGAGGTGCTTGGTCTCGCGCACCTCGAGGTTGGTCGACCCCGAGATGGTCGAATGCGGGTTTATCAGGTCGGTCGGGTCAAGCTGCTTGGTGCAGTTGTCGCACTGATCGCCGCGCGCCGAATCATAGCCGCAGTTCGGGCAGGTGCCCTCGATATAACGGTCGGGCAGAAAACGGCCGTCATCGACCGAATAGACCTGGCTTTCGCTCACTTCGCGGATCAGCCCGTTATCGGCCAGGCGCCCGGCGAAATGCTGTGTCAGCTGGTGGTTGCGCTGACTGGACGAACGGCCGAAATGGTCAAAGGACAGCCGGAACCCCCGGGCGATCTCGGCCTGAACATCATGCATTTCGGCGCAATATTCGGCCACGGGCTTGCCCGCCTTGGCGGCGGCCAGTTCGGCGGGGGTGCCGTGTTCGTCGGTGGCGCAGATGAACATCACCTCGTGGCCACGCCCGCGCATGTAACGGGCAAAGAGGTCGGCAGGCAACTGGCTGCCCACCAGATTGCCCAGATGCTTGATCCCGTTGATGTAAGGGATGGCCGAGGTGATGAGAATCCGTGCCATGATACCTGCCTGACCTGTCTTGCGGGTAGCGGTTTAACCCATGCCGGCGGGGCTGGCCAGTGGCCCCGATCAGGCCGCTTGCGCTGGGGCGGGGGCGCGCCTAACCTGCCTGAAAACGCGGAGGTTTTCATCGTGGTGAAGCAGTTTGGCGCAAAGGTCCCCGGCTGGCACCCGCCGCCGCGTCCCGATGGCGGGGCGCTGCAGGGGCGATT
>NZ_JAYSFG010000006.1:189546-208913 GCF_041913445.1 Tabrizicola sp. | reverse complement strand
TGACGCGGCGGAGGGTGGCGGTCTCGCCCAGGTCGGCCCAGACGAGGGCGAGGGTGGCAAGGCCGAGGATCAGGAGGAGCGCGAAGTTGGCCTTCCAGCCGTAGAGATCGTCGAGGACGCCGCCGATGACGGGACCGATCATGGGAACGAGGCTCATCCCCATCGTCACGTAGCCGATCATGCTGGCGGCGCGTTCGTCGGCCACCATGTCGCGGACGACGGCTCGGGACAGGACCATGCCGGCGGCGATGACGGCCTGGGCCATGCGGAAGACCAGGAACCAGGTGGCGGTGGGGGCGAGGAGGGTGCCGACCGTCGCCAGCAGGAACAGGACCAGCGCCCCGATCAGCACGGCGCGGCGGCCGTAGCGGTCGGAGATCGGGCCGATGACGACCTGCAGAAGCGCGGAGAGGAGGAGGTAGAGCGCCACGGATTGCTGCATCACGCCGTAGGGGACGCCGTAGTAGGCGGCCATTCCGGGGAGGGACGGCAGAAAGATGTTCATGGTCAGGGCCGAGAGCCCGGCCATGAGGATCAGGGTGACGATCTTCGGGGGCGTCGTCCGGTCGAGGAACACTGCGTCTTGCATCAGGAAGGGCTACGCCTGCGGCCTTGGTTTGTCCACGGGGCGTGGGCCTGACGTCACGCCCATTTGTGGAAGATGAAGAACGCCCCCGCCGCGATAAAGCCGAAGCCGACGAGGTGGTTCCAGTGCAACGGCTCTTTAAGGTAGAGGACCGAGAAGATGGCGAAGACCGAGAGGGTGATGACCTCCTGGATCGTCTTCAGCTCGGCGGCGGAGAAATGGCCGTGGCCGATGCGGTTCGCCGGGACCTGAAGAACGTATTCGAAGAAGGCGATCCCCCAGGAGACGAGGATCACGGTGATCAGCGCGCTTTCCTTGAACTTGAGGTGCCCATACCAGGCGAAAGTCATGAAGATGTTGGACAACAGAAGAAGGCCGATGGTGACGACGGGGATCGGAAGGCTGGGCATGATGTCCTCGGGGCTTGGGTGCCGCAGGGCATAGCGCGGGGCGGGCACGGGTCCAATGCTTTGCGGATTTGCGATTTGATTGGCCGGCTTTCAAATGAGTTTGCAAATTCGCCGTTTCCTGCTTCTCGCATCTGCAGCGTTCCCCTAGATTGCCCAGGACATCAGCCGGGGGAGGGCGCGATGAAGGACATTCTGGAAGAGCTTGAGGCCCGTCGTGAGGCCGCACGCGCGGGGGGCGGGGAACGCCGGGTCCAGGCGCAGCACGCCAAGGGCAAGCTCACGGCGCGCGAGCGGATCGAGCTTCTTCTGGACGAAGGGTCCTTCGAAGAGTTCGACATGTTCGTGGCCCACCGCTGCACCGACTTTGGCATGGAGAAGGATCGGCCTGCGGGCGACGGCGTCGTCACCGGCTGGGGCACGATCAACGGGCGGCAGGTCTATGTCTTCACCCAGGACTTCACGGTCATGGGCGGGTCGGTCAGCGAGACGCATGGCGCGAAAATCTGCAAGATCATGGACATGGCGATGCAGAACGGCGCGCCAGTGATCGGGATCAACGATTCCGGCGGCGCGCGGATTCAGGAAGGCGTGGCCTCGCTGGCTGCTTACGGCGAGGTGTTCCAGCGCAACATCGAGGCCTCGGGCGTGGTGCCGCAGATTTCCCTGATCATGGGTCCCTGTGCGGGTGGGGCGGTCTATTCCCCGGCGATGACCGACTTCATCTTCATGGTGAAGGACTCCTCCTACATGTTCGTCACCGGCCCCGACGTGGTGAAGACCGTGACGAACGAGGTGGTGACAGCCGAGGAGCTGGGAGGGGCCTCGACCCATACCCGCAAGTCCTCGGTCGCGGATGGGGCCTTCGAGAACGACGTGGAGGCACTGGCCGAGATCCGCAGGCTCTTCGACTTCCTGCCATTGAACAACCGGCAGAAGGCCCCGGTTCGGCCGTTCTTCGACGATCCGGCCCGGATCGAGTCCAGCCTGGATACGCTGGTCCCCGACAACCCGAACCAGCCCTACGACATGAAGGAGCTGATCGCCAAGGTCGCCGACGAGGGCGACTTCTTCGAGGTGCAGAAGGATTTCGCCGCCAACATCATCATCGGCTTCATCCGGCTGGAGGGCCAGACGGTGGGCGTGGTGGCGAACCAGCCGATGGTGCTGGCGGGCTGCCTGGACATCGACGCCAGCCGCAAGGCCGCGCGGTTCGTGCGGTTCTGTGACGCGTTCGAGATCCCGATCCTGACCTTCGTCGACGTGCCGGGCTTCCTGCCGGGGACGGGCCAGGAATATGGCGGGGTCATCAAGCACGGGGCGAAGCTGCTGTTTGCCTATGGCGAGGCGACGGTGCCCAAGGTCACGGTCCTGACCCGCAAGACCTATGGCGGGGCCTATGTGGTCATGGCGTCCAAGCACCTGAAGGCCGACTTCAACTATGCATGGCCGACGGCCGAGGTCGCGGTGATGGGCGCGAAGGGGGCCGTGGAAATCCTGTACCGCTCCGAACTGGGCGAGCCGGAAAAGATCGCTGCGCGGGTCAAGGATTACGAGGACCGCTTCGCCAATCCCTTCGTCGCGGCCGAGAAGGGCTTCATCGACGAGGTCATCATGCCCCATTCCACCCGTCGCCGGGTGGCCCGGGCCTTCGCGGCGCTGCGCGGCAAGAAGGCCGCGATGCCGTGGAAGAAGCACGACAATATCCCGCTCTGACCGATGCGCCGCGGCCTGACCCTTCCTGTGCTGCTTCTCTCTGCCCTGGCGGTCCTTTCGGCCTGTCAGGACGAGGCTGCGGACGGGCCCACGGTCGAGGTGCCCTCGGGCCGCGCGGTTTCGCTGATCGATGTGATCACCAACGTCCCTGGACCGGCCGGCGCTGCTGCGCGGTTCCGGTTCCTGGTGCCGGATCTCACATCCGAAGACGTGGAAACGGCGGCGGCGGACATGCAGGCGGTCTGCGACAGCTTTGCGCTTTCCCGCACAGAAGGCACAGTGCCAGCACCTCAGCAGATCATCATCACCTTCATGAGCTCCGCCGTTCCCTTCGGCGAGGCGGCGCCCGACGTGGTGCAATTCTTCGAATCCTTCAGGATCGAGAATGGTGCCTGTGTGTGGGAGGTCTTCTGATGCCGACCGGGCCCCGAAATATGTGTTTTCCTTCTGGCCATGCACAATTGGCTGATGTAGGAACGCCACAGGTCGGGAACTTGGTCTGGCCGACATACCAAACCGGATCCGTTTCGGTTAGGGTGGCGACGGGCCGGGCCAAATCGGCCTTTAACAGCGAACAGGTGCCGGATGCCCGCATGGGATCCGAAGCACCCCAAGAAGGATGGAGTAGAGGATGTCGAAGAGCGCACGTCTCGTTCTGGTTCTGGCTATGGTTTCGGCTATCGCCGCTTGCGCCAAGAAAGAAGAAGTGGTTGTCGAGCCGGTCACCCCGGAAGTCGTCGACACCGGCAAGTACAAGTAATCTTCCGGAGCGGGCCTGCCGGCGCACGCCGGGCGGGCCCGCGCCCACCCCTGGCCTCATGCGCATCCGCGCGGTTTGCAGGCCGGTTTTCCGCGACATAGCCAGTCTTTTCAGCGCCCCCCTCTGGGAGAGCGTCGCGCTTTCGCCTATCCGGTCCGTCCACTGCCCTGACAGGAGACAGACCAGATGCTGAAGCACCGCGGCTTCCCGGGCCGGATGCCGGGCACCGACTTCCAGTTCACCATTCGCCGCGCCAATGTGAAGGAAGGCGCGACGAAGCTGATCAAGCGCGAACGCTACAAGGACCGCAAGCACGTGGACCGGCTGGCGGATGCGGCCTTCATGGCGGCGCTCTGGCAGTATTTCGGGGAAGAGCCGTTCGAGCGGGGCAACCTGGATGCCGGGCGGCTGTCCTGGCTTTTCGGGCGCGAGGTCGTGGCGGCCGAAGATCCTTTCGACCCCTGCTCTTACGAAGCGCTGCTACGGATCGACGTGAAGCGGGCCGAGGCGGCCTTCCCGCAGGTCTTCGCCCCCGACGCGCCCGATGCGCTGTCGGACGGTTGGGACGAGGAGGAGGACTAGGCATGAAGTCGCCGACGGCTCTGCGGTTTTGGCATGGATTTGCCCACGTCCCCGGGGTCGTTTGCAACACGTTTGCAATGCTGCGATCCGCGCGCCATTGTCTCTGTGCGGGTCAATGGCAGTCAGGTCATGGCACGCGCAGTCAACGTTGTTACCCTTCCCCTTCCCTTCGGTCCGGCCCGTCCCAGGCCGGACCGATCCTTATGCGCAGGCCTTCGGGGTCGGGTGACGTCTGCGTGGGTCGCTGGAAAAACTGCTTCCAAATCCGTGGTATTGCGGTAGAATCTTCCGCAATAACAACAATCCAACGAGGCAGTACCCCATGCGCAAGTCGCTTATTCTCTTCGCTCTTCTCTCAACGTCCCTGGCCGGCTGCATGCAGGACCCGGCGTCGCGCGGCGTGGCCGGCGCGGCGGCTGGCGCTTTGGTCGCCGATGCTTTGGACGAAAACATGCTGGCCGGCGCGGCGCTGGGCGGGATGGCGGGTCTCGCCACCTGCGGCATCGAGCTGGGCCTGCCGCCCTGCAACACGGGCTACTGACGTAACCGCCTTCGGGCGGGTTGACCTGGCACAAGGGACCATCCGGGCTGACCGCCCGGGTGGTCCTTTTGCATTTCCGATGGGGGGAGCCGATGTTTGACAAGATCCTGATCGCCAACCGGGGCGAGATCGCCTGCCGCGTGATCAAGACGGCGCGCAAGATGGGGATCAAGACGGTGGCGGTCTATTCTGACGCCGACCGCAATGCGCTGCATGTCCAGATGGCGGACGAGGCGGTGCATATCGGGCCGCCCCCCGCCGCGCAGAGCTATATCGTGATCGACAAGATCATGGACGCCATCCGCCAGACGGGCGCTCAGGCGGTGCATCCGGGCTATGGCTTCCTGTCCGAGAACCGCAATTTCGCCGCGGCGCTGGAGGCAGCGGGGGTGGTGTTCATCGGGCCGCCGTCCCCCGCCATCGAGGCGATGGGGGACAAGATCACCTCGAAGAAGATCGCCCAGGAGGCCGGTGTTTCCACGGTCCCCGGCTACATGGGCCTGATCGCGGATGCGGACGAGGCGGTGAAGATCTCCTCCCAGATCGGCTATCCGGTGATGATCAAGGCCAGCGCGGGCGGCGGCGGCAAGGGGATGCGGATCGCCTGGAACGAGGCCGAGGCTGCGGAGGGCTTCCAGTCGTCGAAGAACGAGGCGGCGGCAAGTTTCGGGGATGACCGCATCTTCATCGAGAAGTTCGTCACCCAGCCGCGCCACATCGAGATCCAGGTGCTGGCCGACAAGCACGGCAATTGCGTCTACCTGCATGAGCGGGAATGTTCGATCCAGCGCCGGAACCAGAAGGTGATCGAAGAGGCGCCCTCGCCCTTCCTGGACGAGGCGACGCGGAAGGCGATGGGCGAACAGGCCTGCGCGTTGGCGAAGGCCGTGGGCTACACCAGCGCCGGGACGGTGGAGTTCATCGTCGATGGCAACCGCAACTTCTATTTCCTTGAAATGAATACCCGTTTGCAGGTCGAGCATCCGGTGACGGAACTTATCACCGGGGTGGACCTCGTCGAACAGATGATCCGCGTCGCCGCCGGCGAGCCGCTGCCGTTCAAGCAGTCCGACCTGAAGATCCACGGCTGGGCGATGGAATCCCGGCTTTATGCCGAAGACCCGTACCGCAACTTCCTGCCCTCCATCGGCCGCCTCACCCGCTACCGACCCCCGGTCGAGGGCAAGACCGAACGCGGCGGCATCGTGCGGAACGATACCGGCGTCTACGAGGGCGGCGAGATCAGCATGTTCTACGACCCGATGATCGCCAAGCTGTGCACCTGGGGCCCGACGCGGGCCGACGCGATCGAGGAGATGCGGCTGGCGCTCGACACCTTCGAGGTGGAAGGCATCGGGCACAATCTGCCCTTCTGTTCGACCGTGATGGACCACCCGCGGTTCACGAGCGGCAACATCACCACGGCTTTCATCGCTGAGGAATTCCCCGAGGGCTTCTCGGGCGCAACGCTGGACGCGCCGACGCTGCGCCGTCTGGCCGCCGCGGCGGCGGCGATGAACCGGGTCGCGGAAATCCGGCGGACGCGGATTTCGGGGACGATGGACAACCACACCCGCCGCGTGGGCGACGACTGGGTGGTGACCGCGCAGGGGGTGAGCTTTGCCGTGACGGTGAAGGCCGATCATGACGGATCGACCGTGGTGTTCGACGACGGGACCGAGCTGCGGGTGACGAGCGCCTGGACGCCGGGCCAGCCCCTGGCGCGACTGATGGTGGGCGGCGAGCCGCTGGTCATCAAGACCGCGAAGGTCCCGATGGGCTTCCGGATGCGCCTGCGCGGCGCGGACCTGAAGGTCCATGTCCAGACCCCGCGCCAGAAAGCGCTGGCCGGGCTGATGCTGGAGAAGGCGCCGCCGGATACCTCGAAGTACCTCCTCTGCCCGATGCCGGGCCTCGTGGTGAAGATCGCGGTCGCGGAGGGCGACGAGGTCCAGGAAGGTCAGGCGCTGGCCACCGTCGAGGCGATGAAGATGGAGAACATCCTGAAGGCGGAACGCAAGGGCGTGGTCAAGAAGATCAAGGCCAGTGCCGGGGCAAGCCTGAAGGTCGACGACGTGATCATGGAGTTCGAATGATGCCGCGCCGGTCGGGCCGGGGGCGATTTCTTCGAAGAAATCGTGACGGAGCCTTCGAAGGCTCCGGTCCGGAATTTTCGAAAATTCCGGCGCCTTACCGACCGGCGGGGTTCTTTTCCAGCGCCTCGGTGCGGGCGATGGGCATCTTGTCGATGGAGTTGACGATCTCGCGCCCCTCCCAGGGGAGAGGCTTCCGGATCGAGGGCCGCCAGTCCTTGTCCATCAGCACCAGCGAAAAGCCCCGGGGGCGAAGCTTGCGGCGCAGTTCGGACGGGTTCGCGGGGTCGGTGTCGGTGATGAGGATGACGTCGCGGGCGGCAAGCTCGCCGTAGTAGCGGGTCAGAAGCTCCATCTGCCGGACGAAGGCGGGCTGATTGGGGCTGTCCGCGAAGACGATGACCGGACGGCGGACGTAGAGGAGGTCGGCCTCGACCACCTCGGCCGCCGGGACGGGGGCGAAGGCGGGAACATCGGCGGGGGCCTCATCGGCCCCGGCAGGAAGGACAAGCGCCGGGATGGCAAGGGCCAGAGCGGCAAGGAACGGACGACGGGCGACGGCTTTCATGGCCCTGATATAGGGGCGGTTTGTGAAAAGCCCAAGCGCGCGAAAGCGTCGCGGAATGGAGAGTGGGATGGCCGATCTGAAGGTGTGGGAGGCGCTGGCCTCGAAGGAGCTGAAGGGCAAGGGTCCGGACAGCCTGAACTGGCAGACGCTGGAGGGGATCACGGTCAAGCCGCTGTACACGGCGGCGGACGTGGAGGGGCTGCCGCAGATGGGTGAGCTGCCCGGGGTGGCCCCCTTCACGCGCGGTGTCAGGGCCACGATGTATGCCGGGCGGCCCTGGACGATCCGGCAGTATGCGGGGTTTTCCACCGCCGAGGAGTCGAATGCCTTCTACCGGAAGGCGCTGGCCGGGGGGCAGCAGGGCGTGTCGGTGGCCTTCGACCTGGCGACGCACCGGGGGTATGACTCGGATCACCCGAGGGTCGTGGGCGATGTGGGGAAGGCGGGGGTCGCCATCGACTCCGTCGAAGACATGAAGATCCTCTTCGACGGCATCCCCTTGGAAAAGATCAGCGTTTCCATGACGATGAACGGGGCGGTGATCCCGATCCTGGCGAATTTCATCGTGGCGGGGGAAGAGCAGGGGGTGGCGCGGGCGGACCTGTCGGGGACGATCCAGAACGACATCCTGAAGGAATTCATGGTGCGGAACACCTACATCTATCCGCCCGAGCCTTCGATGCGGATCATCGCGGACATCATCGAATACACGTCCCGCGAGATGCCGAAGTTCAACTCGATCTCGATCTCCGGCTACCACATGCAGGAGGCGGGCGCGAACCTGGTGCAGGAGCTGGCCTTCACGCTGGCGGACGGGAAGGAATACGTGCAGGCCGCGATGGCGCGGGGGATGGATGTGGACGACTTTGCGGGGCGGCTGTCGTTCTTCTTTGCCATTGGCATGAACTTCTTCATGGAGGTTGCCAAGCTCCGCGCGGCGCGGATGCTGTGGCACCGGATCATGTCGGGGTTCGGTGCGAAGAAGACCTCCAGCCTGATGCTGCGGACGCATTGCCAGACCTCGGGCGTGTCCTTGCAGGAACAGGACCCCTACAACAACGTCATCCGCACGGCCTACGAGGCGATGGCGGCGGTGTTGGGGGGGACGCAGTCGCTGCACACGAACGCGCTGGATGAGGCGATTGCGCTGCCGACCGAGTTTGCCGCGCGGATTGCCCGGAATACGCAGCTGGTCTTGCAGGAGGAGACGGGGATCACTCACGTCGTCGATCCGCTGGCGGGGTCCTATTACGTGGAGAGCCTGACGAACCAGCTGGCCGAGGAGGCGTGGAAGCTGATCGAGGAAGTCGAGGCAATGGGGGGCATGACCAAGGCGGTGGCCTCGGGCATGCCGAAGCTGCGGATCGAGGAGTCGGCCGCGCGCAGGCAGGCGATGATCGACCGGGGGGACGAGGTGATCGTCGGGGTCAACAAGTACCGCAAGGACAAGGAAGACCCGATCGACATCCTGGACATCGACAACATGGCGGTGCGTGAGGCTCAGGTGGCGCGGCTGAAGCAGGTGCGGTCCAGACGCGACGAGGTGCGGTGTCAGGCGGCGCTGGCGGAACTGACGCGGCGGGCCGGGGAGGGTGGCAACCTTCTGGAAGCGGCGGTGGAGGCAGCCCGGGCACGGGCCTCGGTCGGGGAGATTTCGGACGCGATGGAAAAGGTGTTCGGGCGGCATCGGGCCGAGGTGAAGACTTTGGCGGGCGTCTATGGCGCGGCCTATGAGGGCGACCAGGGGTTCCAGCAGATCCAGAAGGATGTGGAGGCCTTTGCCGAGGCCGAGGGGCGGCGGCCGCGGATGCTGGTCGTGAAGATGGGGCAGGACGGGCACGACCGGGGGGCGAAGGTGATCGCCACGGCCTTCGCGGACATCGGGTTCGATGTGGATGTGGGGCCGCTGTTCCAGACGCCGGAGGAAGCGGCGCAGGATGCCATCGACAACGACGTGCATGTGATCGGGATTTCGTCGCAGGCGGCGGGGCACAAGACGCTGGCCCCGAAGCTGATCGAGGTGCTGAAAGCGCGGGGGGCGGGGGATATCCTTGTGATCTGCGGGGGGGTCATTCCGCAGCAGGACTACGATTTCCTGAAGGCGGCCGGAGTGAAGGCGATCTTTGGACCCGGCACCAACATCCCGGCGGCGGCGAAGGAGATCCTGGACCTGATCCGGGCCGCGCGGGGGTAGCTGTCCACGGTGGACAGAGTCTCGGGCCTTGGAAAATCAAGGGCTTGGTTGCGGGCGTTCAGGGTTTCTTAACCCCAGCCCCCTCTTGTCAGGCCATGCGGGCGAAAACTCCCGGGCCGTCGTATTTCCGGTCCGGCGCGGCGCGGGCCCAGCGGGCCAGAAGCGCGAGGGAGTTGGCGATGGTCCGGCGGGGTGAGGCCCCGCCCCGTTCGGCCAGCATGTCGTGGATCTGGTTCGCCCAGCCGCGCCAGCCGGTGGTGAAATGCCGGGTATAGCCGTGGTAATCGTAGCCCGTCACCTGAAGTCCGGCCTTTGCGCAGAGCGCAGTCAGCGACGCCTCGGTGAAGAAATGCAGGTGCCGCGGCGCGCGACGGAAGCTCTGCCGGCTGGCCGGAGGAGCGGCCTAGAGCTCGATCTCGCCGTTTGGACCGGGCTGGGGATCGGCCGGTGGAGTGGTTTCGGGCGCGAGGGGAGCGTTGCGGCGGATCAGGATGTCGCCGTTCGGCAGGATGACCGGCATGTCGTAGTTGGTGAAATCGTCAACGATCGCGAACAGTTCGGTGATCTTGGGGCCGATCTCCTGCCCAAGCGCGTCGAGGGCGGGCTTCATCTGTTCCAGAGCCTGCCCCATCTCGTCCAGCGCGGGCTGCGCTTCGGTCATGAAGCCGCGGAAGAGTAGCTTCATCCCCTCTTCCATGAGGCTGAAGCCGTCATCCTCGGCTTCCGGCGTTGCGGGAGCCTCCTGCGCAAGGGCGGGGGTGGCGGTGAGGATCAGGGCGAGGGCGAGCTTTTTCATGGTCCGCATATGGGAACCGCCCCGGCCCATGTCAAACCCCCGGTCAGGGACCAAGCGGCAGATCGACCGTCACGGGGAAGTGGTCCGACGCCTGCAGGAGCGCTTCGCGCAGTTCGGGGACCTCCATGATCCGGGGATCCTGGAACGGGTGCCAGATGCGCCATTCCGGCCCGCGCGCGGCGAGGTCGGGCGAGACCATGACGAAATCGAGGAGTGCCTCGAAGAAGCGTTTCTGCGGGGCGAGGTAGAAGCGCGCGGTGGTCGGCGCGAGTCCGACGCGGCGCTGGAGCGCCATCGAGGCATGGGGGTCGGTCAGCTGCGTCGCGGGGTCGGGCGTGGTGCCGAGCACGATCTCTACCCCCGAATGGCCGAAGAGCTTTTCGAATTCGTCGATGCCGGGGCCGTCGTTGAAATCGCCCAGCACGACGAGACTGTCGCCTTGCGCCAGATGCGCCTCGACCCGCTGACGAAGCCAGAGGCACTGGGCCAGCTGCTTGCGGCGGTTCTCGATGGACAGGCGGATCTGCGCCTCGCGACCGACGGCGCCATAGGGGTTCTTCGACTTGGCGTGGACGCCGATCAAGCGCAGGCGCTGGCCGTTCGCGGTGGTGACGGCAAGTTCAAGCGGCGGCTTCGAGAAGCGGATGGTTTCCGAAATGTTGTCGGCGTCGAGGTCGTAGCGGAAGGTGGTGTCGAAGCGCGGCGCCTCGTGCGAGCCGTGGCTGTTCGAGGGCGCGCCTTGCGGGTCGTGGCGGACGGTCAGCCGGTCGGGGTCGTAGAGGAAGGCGATTTCCTGTTCGGTCTCGGACGGAAAGCCGATCAGCGCCTTGTGGGCGCGCAGGCCCGCGGCCTTGGCGAAGGTCTCCAGCGCCTTCACGGTCGAGCGTTTCCCGTTGGTGTCCGGGGCCTCGATGATCATGATGCCGTCGGCGTTGAGCGCGTTGAAGACGATGCCAAGCGCGGAAAGCTGTTCGCCGCGGCTGACCTTGTAGCGGGTCGAGGGGGCGCGGTCTTCCAGCATCCGGCCGTGGTCGTCGAAGAGGGCGTTGAACCATTCGACGTTGTAGGTCGCGAGCCGGAGGGGCCGGGACCTTCCGTCGCCGGTCATGCGGCCTCCTTGGCCGAGATCTCGCGCCAGGCTTCGTTGATGAGCTGGAGCCGGCGTTCGGCCAGTTTCATCGCCTCGGGCGGGACGCCGCGGGATTGCAGGACGTCGGGGTGCGTGTCGCGGACAAGCTCGCGCCAGGCCTTCTTGGCCTGGTCCTTCGAGGCGTCGCGGGGCAGGCCGAGGACGTCGTAGGGATCGCGCGGGGCGCCTTCGACCAGGCGGGAGCGGACGATGTTGAAGCAGCGGTCGTCGAGGCCGAATTCGTCGGCGACATGGGCAAGGAAGGCGTCTTCGCCTTCGTGGTAGGAGCCGTCGGCGATGGCGATCTGGAAGAGCGCTTCCAGGATGTCGACGAGGACGTGGTGGTCGTCGGCGCAGATGCGGTGGCCATCGGGGTTGAAGAGACGGGCGATCTTGCGGGCGTAGGCGTCGAAACCCGCGACGTCCTGGCGGGCAAGGTTGTAGACGCGGGCGGCGTGTTCTTCCTCGCCTTCTGGGAAGGTGAAGATGCGGCGGAAGGCGGTGACCTCGTCGCGGGTGACGGTGCCGTCGGCCTTGGCCATCTTGGCGCCAAGCGCGAGGACGGCGATGGTGAAGCCCACCGACTGTTCGGGCGCGGGGTCGTTGCGCAGGCGGTCGAAGACCACGGAAAGCGGTTCGCCCTGGACAAGGGCGGCGAGGGCTTCGGTGATGCGGGTCCAGATCGACATGTCGCGAACCATAGAACGGTCCGCGCGGCTTGTCAGAGGAATTTCTGCATCAGCACAAGGTCCATGAAGCGGCCGAACTTGAAGCCGGCCTCGGGGATCGTGGCGATGTGGCGGTAGCCCATGCGTTCGTGGAAGTTGCGGCCGTCGGCATTCTCGCCCGAAACGCCGGCGATCATCTGGTGCGCCCCGGCGGCGCGGGCATGGTCCTCGATCGCGGCCATGAGCGCGCGGCCGATGCCCTTGCCCTTGGCGGCGGGGGTGAGCGAGATCGAGTGTTCCATGCAGGTCCGGTAGCCCTCGCCCGCGCGGAACTGGCCGTAGCTGGCCTGGCCGAGGAGCGTCTCGCCCTCGACCGCGACAAGGAAGGCGTGGCCGGCGGCGGCCTTGGCGGCGATCATGCCGAGGATGTCATCGACGGTCTTCGGGACCGGATTGAAGGTGACGGCGGTGCTTTCGATCCAGTGGTTCAGAAGGGCGGCAAGGGCGGGCGCGTCGGCGGGTGCGGCAGGGCGGATCATGTCAGGACGCGAGGGCCGTCGGGCGTGGCGAAGGTCGCGCGGAACCCGCGGTAGGGGCCGAGCTGGACTTCGACGCGGGGGTCGGCAAGCCCCTTCAGCGCGGCGCGCAGGGCGGGAGCCTCGGGGTGGGTGATCTGCAGGCCCGTCAGGCGGATGCCGTGGTCGCGCAGCGCCCGTGCGGGATGCAGCTCGCCCTGCCACTGGATCAGCGCGGGGTGGCAGTCGTCGAAGGGCAGGCGGCCGGTGGCGGGCACGGCAAAGCGCCAGCGGTAGTCGCCGCGCTGGAGGTCGGTGGCCGTGCCGGTGCCTTCGGGGGCCTCGCGCAGGGCGGCGTCGAGGTCGTCTGTCCGGCAGATCCAGTTCGTGAGCCGCGGGGCGCCCTGGAAGCTGTCGAGGTCGAACCAGCGCGGGTGCGCGGGTTTTGGCGCGGTGGGGTCGATCGCGATGACCTCGAGGTAAAGGTCGCCCAGGGACAGAAGCCGGTTGTGCGTCCCCATGTGCGGGTGCTTCCCCCCGCCCGCCAGTGGCACGCCAAGCGCCATCTCGACCCAGGCGGCACCGTCCTCCAGCGTGGCGGCCGAGACCGCCAGGTGATCGAGCGCGAGCATCATGCCTTGTCCTTCAGGACGACCTTGGTCGTGGCCTTGAGCGCCAGCGCCAGGGCGGCGAAGCGGGCCTGGGCGACCTCGCCGAAAAGGCCAAGGCCGTCTTCGGTCAGTGCAAGCGTCAGCTGGCGCTTCTTCAGGTTCCAGCGCAGCTCGCCCGCCTGCGCAGGATCGCCGATCGAGAACATCGCGCCGAAGCGCATGGCCTTGCCCAGGGCCTCGGCCTCCTGGATGTCGGTTTCGGAGAGGAGGCGGAAAAGCGGCTCCATCCGGCTTCCGGCGCGGGAGTTCTTGTAGCGGTGGAGGAGCGCCAGCCCGAGGAAGACGCGTCCGGGGTGGTCCAGCCCGCCAAGGTTCGCGCGGGTCGCATTATCGAAGCAGGCTTCGGCCCGGTAGTCCGGGTGCGCGCGCCAGGTGGTGTCGTGGAGCAGGCAAGCGGCCTTGATGAGGCGCAGCCGGTCTGGGGTCGCGCCCTTGAAGAGCGGTTCCAGGAAGGCGAAGAGCTTCTTGCCGAAGCCCGGGATGCGGGCCTGGGTCAGTTCGGTCATCCGCGCGGCTTCGATCAGCGGGTCGCGGGCGCGGAGTTTTTCGGGCATCTGTTCGTAGAGCAACCCCTCACGGATCCCGTAGGCGGAGACGTCGATCTCGGAGGGCTTCAGGATGCGGATGATCTCGCGCAGGACCTCGCAGGCGAGGGGCACAAGCTCCATCCGTTCCGCGCTGGTGCCGGTGCGGCCGCGGAGCGCCGAAAGGTCGGTGGTCTGCAGCCAGTCGAGCGTGGCGAGAAGCCCCTCGGGCGTCATGCGGTATTCGTGCAGCACGGTCAGCGGGTAGTTCCGCCGTTCCATGTCCAGCCGCGCGATCACCCGCCAGCTTCCGCCGACCAGGTAGATGCGGTCACCCTCGGGCCGGATCTCCCGCGCGGCGGCTTCCAGGATCGTGTCGATATGGGCCTTTCGCTTCTTCGGGTCGGCCGAGACCTGCTGCAGCCGGAAGGGGCCGAGGGTCGTCGAGACGCGCTTGCCGACCTTGCCGTTGCCGATCCGCGCAAGCTCCATCGAGTTGCCGCCGATGTCGCAGACGATGCCCTTGGCGTCCGGCCAGCCGAGCAGCACGCCCTGCGCCGAAAGCCGCGCTTCCTCGGCCCCGTCGATGACGTGAAGCTTGAGACCCGTCTCGCGCAGGACCTGGGCCTGGAATTCGGGCCCATCTTCGGCCTCGCGGGTGGCGGCGGTGGCGACGACGGTGAAGGGGCTGATGTCCATGCCGCGGGCCAGGAGCGAGAAGCGCTTCAGCGCGGCCAGGGCGCGTTCCTTGCCCTGCGGGTTCAGCCGCCCGGTCTCGGCCAGCCCCTTGCCCAGGCCGCACATGATCTTTTCGTTGTAGAAATAGGCGGGCGAGCGCGCGGCGCCGTCGAAGACGACCATCCGGACCGAGTTCGAGCCCACGTCCACCACGCCGACCCGGGACAGGGCGCGGGCAGAGGGATCGTCGAACAGGGGCTTGCCGAAAGGACCCCAGTCGCCGCCGTCGTCGTCATCGTCGGGAAGGGCGGCTTGTCCGTCTGCGGCCATCGAAGAATCTCCGGGGTCGTGGGGCGGTATGGTGACGGCGCGAGGCAGGTCGGTCAACCGGCTGGGGCGGCTAAAACTCTTCGAAGAGTTTTGCAAATTCCTTCGAAGGAATTTGGTTCCGCCTGATGCCGGGCGTCAGCGCTTCTTCGGCTTGGGCGCGGGCCTGGTGCCGATGGCCCGTGCGGCCTCGGCGGCGGCGCGCAATTCCTCGGCGATTTCCTCGGCTTCCTCGGGGTCGAAGTCGAGCGGCAGTTCGATCCCGCCCTCGGCCTCGACGTAGATGCGGACCATGCCTTCGTCGGTGGGGCCGATCTGCAGATTGGCGCTGATGTCGCTGGGAGAGTTGATGCCCATGGGTCTTGCTCCGGCTTTGCGTCGGGGTAGCGGGCGGCGGGGCAGGGTGCAAGGAAAAATCGCCTGACGCGGGGGAGGAAAGCGCGTCGCATTGGTGCTTGCATTCCGGGGGGAGGGGGGCTAAATCGCCCCGCAAGTGCCGCCTTAGCTCAGTTGGTTAGAGCACCAGATTGTGGATCTGGGGGTCCCCCGTTCGAGCCGGGGAGGCGGTACCATCAGCCCCCTTGAAGTCGTTGCGGCGTTCGGGTGATCGCGACCGACGCGGTCTAGTGTCCTCGGTGCGGATCAGCATCTGTTGGAACTCTGCCACCCACCTTGGACCATCAACATCAGTCGTCCGTACGTGGCCTTGTCAGGCTTCGCATCGCCAAGTGAGCGAAAGCTTGCCAGTCGACGACGAAGATCAGAACCTTTGCATCGAGCGCCTGAGCGTCGGTGCTGACCCGCGCACCGCCGATGATCATGATGAAGCCTTCAAGGTGCTGCAGCCGGCGCCTTTAGCATGGCCGTGCTTTGGATCAAAGAGAACCCAGCCTGGTCGGATCGGCGGCATCTCTTTGCAGATACGACAGGGGCGAAAACCAAGTGATAGGCAGATTTCATAATTCAAATATATATATATGAAGAGTTGCATGTAATATCTACCTGCGCGGGTAGAAGCGCAAAACATTGACATTTGGCCATCCTGTCGTTTGAAGGGGGTACCCTCCTGGTTCACGGTCGAAATGAAATTGGCGATGACAAAGACTTGCATCCTCGTTCTCGGAATGCACCGTTCGGGTACCAGCGCCTTCACCCGTCTGCTGAATCTGGCCGGCGCCGAGTCTCCAAAAAACCTGATGGAGGCCAAACCGGACAATGTGCGCGGATTTTGGGAATCCGAAGCCGTCTGTGGTGTGAACGATGCATTTCTGGCACGCTGCGGAAGTCGCTGGGACGACTGGCGCAAGCTTGACCTGGAGCGCTGCCCACCAGCAGTCGTGGCCGAGTTCGAGAACCGCATTGCTGACGTTATCCGCCAGGAATTCGGAGATGCGGAAACGATCGTCATCAAGGATCCGCGGGTTTGCCGCTTCGTGCCGGTCTATGTCAGGACGCTCGAGCGGATGGGCTATCGGGTCGTGTTTCTGCATGCGCTGCGTCACCCGAGCGCCGTGGCTGCGTCGTTGGGCAAGCGCGACAACATGGCCCCGATGCAGGCTTGTCTGCTTTGGATGCGTCACCAGCTGGATGCAGAGCGGGCGACCCGCGGTTTGCAACGGGGCTTCTTCTCTTATGAGGCGCTGGTACAGGACTGGCGAGCTTCGGTCGAGCGGTTTGCTTCGGCCCTGTCTCTTCCGTCCCTTGGGCAGAAAGATGAAGCTGCACTGGCCCAAATGGATGCATTCTTGTCCCCTGATCTTCAGCACCATGTGACTGGAGCTCCGCTTCCTGGTGTGCCGGACGAAGTATCCGCACAAATCGATTCGATTTCCCGGCTGCTCGAGCGGCTGTGCTCCGATCCATCAGACGCGACGACCTTTGCGGACCTTGATAGCGCCCGACATTTCCTCGACAGCCTGTCGAGTTGGGCCGGTGAGGCACAATATGCAACACTCGCTGCACTGGAGCAGACGCATAGTGAGCAGCTTGCAGAGGCGAGAGCCCAGGCTCGGGCGCTGAATGATCAGCTTGCAGAGGCGAATGCCCAGGGTCGGACGCTGAATGCTCAGCCTGCAGAGGTGAAGTCCCAAACTCGGGCGCTGAATGATCAGCTTGCTGAGGCGAAAGCCCAAGCTCAGGCCCTACATGCTCAGCTTGCAGAGGCGAAGGCCCAGGCGCAGGCGATGGAAGTCAAGGTCCGGGAGGCAGAGGATCAAGCGCAGTCCGCTTTACATGCTGCCCGTGAGGTCACGGAGGCGCTGCGGCTTGCGCGCAAGCGTCCCCATGTCATCCTGGGCCAGTTGGTGAAGTTCCGGGTGTTGCGGACGCTTTCCTCCAAGTCGTCGCCGCTGCCATCGCGCATGAAGTCCCGCTTTGCCAGAAGCGCAGGCAAGGTCGACCCGGGGCGCACAGGTTTGGCCGCACAACTGGACCAATCCAGCCGATCTTTGCTCCCTCCGATCTCGCAGGTAATGACCGGGGCAGTGGAGCGCGATGCGATCAACGTCAGTCCCGAAGACCTGAAGACCGCGTTCCGGGCGGGGGCCCAACGTCAACTGGATGCGTTTCTGAAGTCAGACGACCGCATCACGCTGCCACGGACTGCTGAACCGAAGGTCTCCATCATCCTCGTTCTGTGGAACCAGGCAGGGTTTACGCTGAACTGCCTTCGCTCGCTGGAGATGGAATCCAGTGTCCCGTTCGAGGTGATCGTCGTCGACAACGGCTCGACCGATCAGACGGCGGAGCTGCTGGCCAAGGTCGACAACGTTGTCTACCTGCCGCAGACTGAAAATCTCGGCTTTTTGCGGGGCGTGAATCGAGGGCTGGAGGCTGTTCGTGGTGGGCATGTTCTCCTGCTCAACAACGATGCGACGTTGCGGCCCGGTTGCCTGAGCGCTGCGATTGAGGCCATGGATTCGGGCACCGATATCGGTGCGGTCGGCGGGCCGATCATTCTTCCCGATGGCAGGCTCCAGGAGGCGGGCAGCATAATCTGGCAGGATGGAAGCTGTCTCGGCTATGGGCGTGGCGACAATCTGGCGGACGGCCAGTACAATTTCCGCCGCGAGGTCGATTATTGTTCGGGGGCATTCCTGCTTATCAGGGAAGGCCTCTTCCAGGAACTTGGGGGCTTCGATACGGACTTCATTCCTGCCTATTACGAAGAGACGGACCTCTGCATGAGGATACGGCGCGCTGGCAAGAAGGTGATCTTTGAACCTCGTGCCATCGTCGACCATTTCGAGTTCGCTTCCAGCGAAAAGCGCGAGCAGGCATTGGAAATGCAGCGCACCAATCAGCGCAAGTTCGTTGAAAAGCATGCCAAGGAACTGCGGGACGGTCACATGCCCCCGCACCTTCGAATGTGCTCTTCGCGCGTGCGCGGGAGCGCCGCGAACGGATCCTCTATATTGATGATCGCATTCCGATCATCGCGCTGGGAGCAGGCTTGCCGCGGGCGAATGAGATCCTGCGTCTGATGACGGAGGAAGGATACTTCGTGACTTATTTCCCATCGACCACTCCCGTCGACACTTGGGAGGATGCGAGATCAGCCGTACCGATCGGGGTTGAGGTCGCGATGGGGTGGGGGCTACTGCTGCTTGAAAAATTCCTGGAAGAGCGGCGGGGATACTACCAGCAGATATTCGTAAGTCGTCCGCATAACATGCAGGCGCTCGCGGCGGTGCGCCAAAATCGACCAGAGCTTTTCGAGGGGATCCGCCTGACTTATGATGCTGAAGCGCTGTTTGCTTCCAGAGATGAAGTCAAAGCAAACCTGTTCGGTGACAAGATTCTGCTGAAACGGGCGGCCCGGGATCGACTGAGCGAACTTGCCCTTGTGACTTCTGCGGATCAGGTGACGGCGGTCAATCAGGCCGAGGCGGATCAGTTTGCCGCAGCCTCAGGAAAGCCAGCGCGCGTTCTTGGCCATTCGGTCGAACCCATGCCGACTGAAGCGGCCTTCGGGGATCGCAAAGATATCCTGTTCCTGGGCCGACTGGCCGACGATGGGTCGCCCAATGTGGACAGCCTGATCTGGTACATCGATCATGTGCAGCCACGTCTCGACGGGCTGTTGGTCGACCAGCAACCTCTCACGGTCGTGGGACTTTGTTCGGCTCCCAGCATTTCCGAACTCGATCTCGCCAAGGTCCGCCTGCTCGGTGTCATCGACGAGTTGCAGCCGATCTTCAACTAGGCGCGGGTGTTTGTCGCCCCGACGCGTTTCGCGGCGGGCATTCCCCACAAGGTCCATCAAGCTGCGGCTTTTGGAGTTCCGAGCGTGACGACTTCGCTTTTGGCGCGTCAACTCGGATGGGAGGATGGCCGGGACCTGCTGGTGGCGGACTCGCCCGACGGTTTTGCCTCGGCCGTCCAACGCCTTTACACGGACCAGGATCTTTGGAGGAGCATTCGCTCCAATGCATTGAAACGCATCGCGGATGACTGCAGCGTAGAGCGGTTCCGCGAGGCGCTTCGCGAAACACTCAGGGGCGGAGTTTCAACTGAACTCCGTACGGCACCTTCCGTCCCGCCAACGGATCGCACACGCAAGACTGTGGGGTCAAAAGCCTGAGTAAGGACTGGCGCGTGGAAACCAGAAATA
>NZ_JAYSFG010000006.1:157501-189536 GCF_041913445.1 Tabrizicola sp. | reverse complement strand
TCTGGTCATATTTGGACATGGCTTTCCGCTTCTGGCGGAAGGACCAGTCCCGAGGGTCCTGGGATCGGAGGTAAGTGCAGTAGCAGTCAAGATATTCTTTTCCCTGTCTGGCTATCTGATCGTTGCAAGCTGGCTGAACGATCCTGATCCCAAGCGCTTTCTCGTGCGGAGGCTGCTTCGGATATGGCCCGCATTGGCTCTGGTCGTGATCCTCAGCGCCTGTGTCTTGGGGCCGTTGGTCTCGAATCGCGATCTATTGGGGTACTTCAGCGATGATGCGTTCCTCGATTATTTCCAGAACCTCGGACTTTACGTCGTCTACAGCCTCCCGGGCGTTTTTGAGGATAATGCTTATCCGGTTGCGGTAAATGGCTCCCTCTGGAGCCTTCCTGCGGAATTTGCGATGTACTGCCTGGTCATGGCATGCGGTATAATCGCCGCATTCCTGCCGCGGTTCCGATTTGAAACTATATGGGGTCTCGCGACGATCATCGTTCTTGCCCTGAGTTACACTCAATTCTCTCTGCAGTTTGATATCGTTGGCGGCACGGTGATCTATGGAACTCGCATAGACTACACACTTGACGTGGCGCCGTGTTTCATGATTGGGGGCTGTCTCTATCTGTTGCGCCGCTTTGTGCGGGCGTCTGCTGCCATCGGTATCGGCGCACTCCTGCTGGGCGAATTTTGCATTCGCTATCTGGACGCACCACATCCGCTCGTTGCTGCGCTGATCGCCTACGCCACGATTTCGATTGGCACGGCCTCGACCGTAATTTTGCGCAGTGCTGGAAGGTTCGGGGATCTGTCTTATGGCGTCTACCTGTATGGTTTCCCGGTAGCGCAGACATTGTCGCACGTGTTCGGTCGCGACCTGCCTTTCACAGGTCACCTCGTCTTGACTTTCCTTATCAGCTGCGTGTTCGCGGCAGCATCGTTTCATCTTGTAGAGAAACCAATGCTCCGGCTCAAACCAGGCCGACGCGTCAGGTCTGGGTCCGCTGAGGTACCGGCGACGTCGTAAAGCAGCTTTAGCGGAAGATGGGCTCGTCTTCTACCCTGTCTTCGATCAGCTGCGGTTGTAAACATCCTGGTAACGGATGATGTCATCCTCACCAACGTAGGCGCCGGTCTGCACCTCGATCAAATACATCGGCACCTTGCCGGGATTCGCAAGGCGATGCTTTTCCCCGAGGGGGATGTAGACCGACTGGTTCTCGGTCACGAGCCGCGCAGTCTCGCCGATCGTCACTTCCGCCGTTCCTGCGACGACGATCCAATGCTCGGAGCGGTGGAAGTGCGACTGCAACGACAGGACGCCGCCAGGTTTCACCATGATCCGCTTCACCTGAAACCGGGTGCCGAGACAGAGGGTTTCGTACCAGCCCCAGGGCCGGTGGAAGCGAGGATACTCCTCAGCCTGCGGCGCCTTCTTCTTCTTCAGCGTGGCGACGGCGGTCTTCACGTCCTGCAGGCGCGAACGATCTGCGATGAGCACTGCGTCGCGGGTGGCGACGGCTACAATGTCCTTCAAGCCAAGGCCCACCAGATGGACGTTGGGCTCTTCCGAGCGCAGATAGCTGCCCGTCACATCGATCGCGGTGACCGCGCCATGGGTGGTAACATCCTGGCCTGGCTCGATCAGCGCGTCCCAGCTGCCCAGATCGTTCCAGCCACAATCGACGGGAACCGCGGTTACGTTCGTCGCCTTTTCCATGACCGCATAGTCGAACGAGATTGCCGGGACTTCTGCCCAATGGGCGGCATCGAGCCGCACAAAATCAAGGTCTGCCTGCCCGCCTTCGATAGCGGCGCGGACCGGTGAGATCATCTCCGGAGCATGAGTCTTGAAGGCAGCGATGAGGTCGCCGGCGCGGGCGAGAAAGATACCGGCGTTCCAGAGATAGCGCCCCGCAGCGAGGAACTCGGCCGCGGTGACTGCATCCGGCTTCTCCCGGAAGTTCTTTACCGGCACGGGGGTCCCAAGCTTAACGGCTTCCGTCAATTCCAGGTAGCCATAGGCGGTCTCGGGACGGGTTGGGGCGATGCCGAATGTCACGATCTGGCCCCGCTGGGCCGCCCCGACCCCGGCGGCGATGGCTTTCAGGAAGCCAGTCTCGTCACCGATCTCATGATCAGAGGGCAAAATCAGCAGCAGCGTCGCGGGCTCGGCCTCGTGGATCAGCGCAGCGGCGAGCACAGCGGCGGCGGTGTCGCGAGGAGAGGGCTCGATTACGACGCGCGCGTCCGCCAATCCGATGGCTTGAGCCTGATCGGTGGCGATAAAGCGGAACTCTTCCGCGGTCAGCACCACGGGCGCAGCAAAATCCTTGCAGGAAAAACGGGCAAGCGTGCCCTGGAACAGGGTCTGTTCTCTGACAAGCGGCAGAAACTGCTTGGGATAGGACTTGCGCGACAGCGGCCAGAGGCGGGTGCCGGAGCCGCCGCAGAGAATGATGGGAGTTATCACTGCGTTCACACCTTGTACGACGGCAACCTGGAGGGGAATCCGGTGCCTTTGGAACCTACTTTTTGTCGGTGCCGCTGCTACACGTTCAGATCTTGATTGAAAACCCGGTCGCGTCGTCTTTTGGGGCGTTCTCACGATCTTTCATACGGACTGGGAAAGGTCGGTTGGAGAAGGACCGCGAGACCGGAACTTGGGAAGTCGTTTCACAGTTACCCCGTTCGAGCCGGGCGAGGCTGTTCCAAGTGCTGGTCTGGTGGCCCGCAGGGCTTACCTGGCGTAGGGATCGGCCAGTGCCGGGGTAACCTTGCCCGTGCAGGCACCGAAGCCGATGGTGAAGCCCGCGCCCTTGCAGTGCCCGCGCAGGGTGATCGTGTCGTTGTCCTCGATGAACCTGCGCGTGCCGCCGGCGATGGCGATGGGCTCCCTGCCGCCCCAGCACAGTTCCAAGAGGCTGCCGCGGCTGTCCTTCGTCGGGCCGGAGATCGTCCCCGAGCCAAGAAGGTCGCCCGTGTTCATCGGGCAGCCGCTGGTCGTGTGGTGGGCCAGTTGCTGCGCGGCGGAATAGTACATTTCGGCGTAATTGGTGCGCGCGATGATCGTCTCGGTCCCGCCTTCGGGCGTCAGGCCCACTTCCAGCGCGATGTCGTAAAGCATTGGGCCGGGTTCGTGGAGGTATGGCAGGAGCGGCACTTCGCGCGCGGGGGTCGAGGTGCGGAAGGGTTCCAGCGCCGCCCTCATCACGATCCAGGGGGAAATCGTCGTTGCCGTTGCCTTGGCCTGGAACGGCCCGAGCGGCTGGTATTCCCAGGCCTGGATGTCGCGCGCCGACCAGTCGTTCAGCAGGACGTAGCCGAAGATCATCGCATCGGCCTCGGCCACGGTCACGGGGCCGTCCGAGGCTGTGCCGACGACCGCGCCGAGTTCCAGCTCGAAGTCGAAGCGGCGCGAGGGCTGGAAGGCAGGAGCCGGGTGGTCCGCGCCCTTGACCTGTCCCCAGGGGCGGCGCACCTCGGTCCCCGACACCACGACCGAGGAGGCCCGGCCGTTGTAGCCGATGGGAATGTGCAGCCAGTTCGGCGGGAGCGCGTTCTCGGGCCCGCGGAACATGCTGCCCACGTTGAAGGCATGGTTCCGGCCGGCGTAGAAGTCGGTGTATTCGCTGACGAGGAAGGGCAGATACAGGATCGCCCCGGCCAACGGGACGAGGTGCGGCTCGACCGCGGCGCGGTCCGGGGCGCCCTCGGCCAGAAGCCTCTGCAGGCGGTCGCGGAAGGCGGACCAGGTGGCAGGTCCTGCGGCCATAAGGTCGTTCCAGAACGGCACGTCGAGGTAGGGCCCGCCGTCCAGATCGAGGAGCCCCGTCTCTTCCAGCGCCGTGACGTCCAGGACGAAATCCCCGATGGCCACGCCGCAGCGGGGGTCGTCGCCCCGGGAAAAGACGCCGCAGGGCAGGTTGTTCAGCGGAAAGGGACCGTCGGGCGCGTTGGCGCTGTCCACCCAGGACCGGATCAGGCGCATCTTTCGTCCTTCCTGTGGGGCAGGGCCGTGGTCACTTCACACCCGGCGTGCCGTCGAACTTCTTGTCCAGGCTCTTCCAGCAGTCGATGTAGTCGTCCTGCAGGGGCGCGGACCGGGCCGCCCATTCGGTCAGGTGCTGGGGGAAGCGGGTTTCGAACATGAAGCTCATCGTCTCGTCCAGCTTCTCGGGCTTCAACTCGGCGTTCGAGGCACCCTCGAAGGCCGTGCGGTCCGGCCCATGCGGCAGCATGCAGTTGTGCAGCGACATGCCCCCGGGGACGAAGCCCTTGGGCTTGGCGTCGTAGATGCCGTAGATGTTGCCCATCAGTTCGGACATGACGTTCTTGTGGTACCAGGGCGGGCGGAACGAGTGCTCGGCCACCAGCCAGCGTTCGCGGAACAGGACGAAGTCGATGTTCGCGGTCCCCTCCAGGCCGCTGGGCGCGGTGAGGACGGTGAAGATCGACGGGTCGGGGTGATCGAAGAGGATCGCGCCGACAGGGCTATAGCTCCGGAGGTCGTATTTCCAGGGCGCGTAGTTGCCGTGCCAGGCCACCACGTCCAGCGGGCTGTGCCCGATCGGCGTGCGGTGGAACTGCCCGCACCATTTGAGGACGACCGAGGAATGCGCGTCGCGGTCCTCGAAGGCGGCCACCGGCGTCTTGAAGTCGCGCGGGTTCGCCAGGCAGTTCGCGCCGATCGGACCTCGGTGCGGAAGAGTGAAGGGCACGCCGTAATTCTCGCAAACAAAGCCACGGGCGGGACCTTCCAGCACTTCGACGCGGTAGACGAGGCCGCGCGGAAGAAGGGCGATCTCTTTCGGTTCCAGGTCGATGATCCCAAGTTCCGTGCAGAACCGCAGACGGCCTTCCTGCGGGACGACGAGGATCTCGCCGTCGGCCGAATAGAAGTATTCGTCCTGCATCGACGCCGTGACCAGGTAGATGTGCGCGGCCATTCCGGTCTGGGTGTTCACGTCGCCCGCCGTGGTCACCGTCCGCATCCCGGAGATCCAGGTCAGCGTCTCGTCGGCATGGGGGATGGGGTCCCAGCGATATTGGCCAAGGCTGATGACATCGGGCAGCACATGTGGCGCGGATTTCCACAGCGGCACGTCGATCTTTTCGAACCGCGTGGTGTGCTTGACCGACGGCCGGATGCGGTAGCACCAGGTCCGCTCGGGCTGCGGCCGGGTGAAGGCCGAGCCGGAAAGCTGTTCGGCATAAAGCCCGTAGGCGCATTTCTGCGGCGAGTTCTGGCCCTGCGGCAGCGCGCCCGGCAGGGCCTCGGTCTCGAAATCATTGCCGTAGCCTGGCATGTAGCCTGCATGCGGGCCAGGGGTCGTGGCGGCACGGATCATGCCGGCGGGAAGGCTGTGGCTGGTCATGCGATCCTCCTGCGCGGCCTTGCCGGTGCAACATGTGCGCGGCTGCAATAATAGTTGCATGTGCAACCAAGTCAAGCTAGACCCCGGCAGCGCCATCCTGCTGCGAAAGGCCGTCCATGCCGGACAAGATCGTGCTGCACGACTACTGGCGGTCCTCGTCCGCCTATCGGGTGAGGATGGCGCTGAACCTGCTTGGCCTGAAGTACGAGGCGCGGCACGTGGACCTTCTGGCGGGCCAGCAGCGAAGCGAGAGCCACCTGCAGGCAAACCCGCAAGGGCTGGTCCCGGTCCTGGAGATCGACGGGCTTCGGCTGACCCAGTCGCTGGCGATCATCGAGTACCTGGACGAGACGCGGCTGGCAGGCTTCCTGCCCGGCACTCCAGAAGCCCGGGCGCGCGCGCGTGCCCTGGCCCATGCCATCGCGATGGAGATCCAGCCCGTCTGCAACCTTCGCGTTGCGCGCCATGCGGTCAGCCTGGGCGGATCCGCCACGATGGAGGGCTGGATGGCGCATTTCATCACCTTGGGATTGCAGGGCTTGGAGGCGCTTCTCGAAGAGGGCCCGGAGACCGCCTTCTGCCACGGGGATCGACCCGGTCTGGCCGACCTTTGCCTGGTCCCGCAGGTCTACAACGCCCGCCGCTGGGGCGTGGAGCCAGCGGCTTTCCCGCGGCTTTCCGCCATCGCGGCCCGGCTTGAGACGCTGCCCGCTGTCGCCGCCGCCCATCCCGACCGGGTCCGACCGGCACCGTGACAGGAAAGGACGCCTGTGGCAGGGTCCGCCCGCAGAAAGGACAGTCGCCATGGCCAAAGCCACCGATTTCGACCTGCAGGCCTTCCTGCCCTATCTGCTGAACCAGGCCGCCGAGGCCACCTCGCGCGGGTTCCAGTCGATCTACCGCGAGCGGTATGGCTTCACCCGGACGCAATGGCGGGTCCTGGCCAACCTTGGCAAGTTCGGCTCGATGACCGCGCGCGACATCTGCGTCCTCAGCCACGTCGAGAAGACCAAGGTCAGCCGGGCCGTCGCCGCGCTGGAGGAGGCGGGGATGCTGATCCGCAGCCCCAGCGAAACCGACCGCCGGGCCGAGCTTCTGTCTCTGACCCCGAAAGGGCAGGAGGTCTTTGCCGATCTGGGGGCAGCCGCCGTCGACTTCGACCGGCAGCTGCGCCAGTCGCTTGGACCGGAAGAGGTGGAGCGTTTGGTGGGCCTGCTTCGCGCGCTGGCCACGCCGGATCGGGCGTCGCAGGACGCTGGCTAGTCGCGCCGGGTTCCTTGGGTCATAGGCCTTTGGAACCGCCTTCCGATCTTTCGCGCCCCCGGTCGGGCCTGATCTGGCGTTGACAGAATCTTCCCGCAGGATCATTAGCGGGCAGCTTCCCACATCTTCGCAAGCGTCCTTCAGGGATACCGCCCCGTGACCCGTCCCGCCGACGACCAGAGCTTCCAGCGTGCCACGGTGGTCATCCCGCGCGGTGTGGCGCATTTCGCCCTTCCGGGCCCTGCGTCGACCCGGGATTTCGCGTTCCTCGCCCTGCCGCGCTTCACGCTTCTGGCCTTCTCTTCGGCGATCGAGCCTCTGCGCATCGCGAACCAGCTGACCCAGCAGCCGCTGTACCGCTGGCGCCTTGTCAGCATGGACGGGGCACCGGTGGAAAGTTCGGCCGGGGTGCGGATCGAGGTCGACCAGGGCCTGGACCCTCTGACCCGCGAGACGACGGCCATCGTCTGTTCCGGCACCGATGCCAGCCAGGCGGCGGACCGGAAGGTGCTGAGCTGGCTGCGCGACCATGCCCGGAAGGGCGGCGGCCTGGGCGCGATCTGCACCGGGGCCTATACGCTGGCCCGCGCGGGCCTTCTGGGCGACGACAGCCCTGCCGTCCACTGGGAGAACCGCCCCGCCTTCCGAGAGCTCTTCGACGTCGAGCCGCTGCAGCAGATCTATGTCATCGGCCGCAAGCATTTCTCCTGCGCGGGGGGCGAGGCTGGCGTCGACCTGATGCTGGCACTGATCGCGCAGGACCATGGCCAGAAGCTGGCCGATGCGGTGGCCGAGATGTGCCTGCACAGCCGCCGGCGCGAGGCCAACGCGACGCAGAAGGCGGCCTTCCCGGCCCCCATGTCCTCGCGCAACCCGGCGGTGGCGCGGGTGATCGCTGCGATGAAGGCCAACATCGCCACGCCCCTGGACCGCGACCAGCTGGCCGAGGTCTTCGGTCGGTCGCCCCGCCACCTGGAGCGGATCTTCCAGTCGGTCCTGCAGGAGACACCCAAGGGCTATTACCTGGGCCTGCGGCTGGAGGAGGCGCGGAACCTCCTGGCTGACACCACCCTGTCGATCCTGGAAATTGCCGTCGCGACCGGCTTCAACTCGCGGTCGAGCTTTTCCAAGGCCTACCGGAAGCGGTTCGGGATGAGCCCCGCACGCTACCGCTAGGTCCGGCGCTCTTCACCCTCGTCCGGGGCGCGGCTAAGGTGCCCGCCCATCGTTCCGAGGATTCGCATGAGCCTGACCCAGATCCCCCGCCTGATCGCCACGGAAATCGGTGCCACGCCCCAGCAAGTCAGCGCGGCGGTAGAGCTTCTGGACGGGGGCGCGACGGTGCCCTTCATCGCACGCTACCGGAAAGAGGTGACGGGGGGCCTGGACGACACCCAGCTGCGCAAGCTGGAGGAGCGGCTGGGCTACCTGCGCGAGCTGGAGGCGCGGCGGGGGGCGATTGCCGAGTCGATCTCGTCCCAAGGCAAGATGACGGATGAGCTGGCCCGCGCGATTGCCGCGGCGGTGACGAAGGCAGAGCTCGAGGACATCTACCTGCCCTACAAGCCCAAGCGCCGCACCAAGGCGATGATCGCCCGCGAGGCGGGGTTGCAGGGCTTGTATGACGCGATCCTTGCGGATCGTTCTGCCGACCCGATGGCGTTGGCGGGCGGGTTCCTGTCGGAAGGCTTTCCGGATGCCAAAGCCGCGCTGGAGGGGGCGCGGGATATTCTGGCGGAGGGGCTTTCTGAGGATGCCTCGCTGTTGGGGCGGCTCAGGGTCCACATGCGGAAGGCCGGGAAGCTGGCGGCGAAGGTCGTGGCGGGGAAAGAGGCGGCAGGGGCGAAATTCGCGGATTACTTCGCGCATACCGAGGATTTTGCCCGCGTGCCGAGCCACCGCGCCTTGGCGATGTTCCGGGGGCGGAACGAGGAGGTGCTGACGCTGGACCTGGAGGTCGACGCCGAAGCGCCGCGTGGGGAAAGCCCGGCGGAACGCGCCTGCGGGGCGGCGGTGGGGGCCTCGGGGCAGGGTGCGGGGGACAAGTGGCTCCGCGAGGCCGCGGCCTGGGCCTGGCGGGTGAAGATCAGGACCTCGCTGACCTTGGACCTGATGGCGGAACTGCGCGAGGCGGCGGAGGCCGAGGCGATCCGGGTCTTTGCACGGAACCTGAAGGACCTGCTGCTGGCGGCCCCGGCGGGGGGGAAGGCGACGATGGGCCTCGACCCGGGCATCCGGACCGGGGTGAAGGTCGCGGTGGTCGATGCTACGGGGAAGCTGGTGGCGACGGACACGGTCTATCCGTTCCAGCCTAAGAACGATCTGAAGGGCGCGCAGGTGGCGATTGCCCGGCTGATCGGGCAGCACGGGGTCAAGCTGATCGCCATCGGCAACGGAACGGCCAGCCGCGAGACGGAGAAGCTGGTGGCGGACCTGCTGGCGCTTCTGCCGGGACCGGAAAAGCCGGTGAAGGTGGTCGTCAGCGAGGCTGGGGCGTCGGTCTATTCGGCAAGCGAACTCGCGGCGCGGGAGTTTCCGGAGCTGGATGTTTCGTTGCGCGGCGCGGTCAGCATTGCGCGGCGGTTGCAGGACCCGCTGGCCGAGCTGGTGAAGATCGAGCCGAAGGCGATTGGGGTGGGCCAGTACCAGCATGACGTGGACCAGCACCGGCTGGCGAAGTCGCTGGATGCCGTCGTGGAAGACGCGGTGAACGCGGTGGGGGTGGACCTGAACACCGCTTCGGCTCCGCTGCTGGCCCGTGTCTCCGGCGTCGGACCGGGGCTTGCCGAGGCCATCGTGGCGCATCGCGACCAGAACGGGCCGTTCGGAACGCGAAAGGACCTCCTGAAGGTCGCGCGGCTGGGGCCGAAGGCCTTCGAACAGGCGGCGGGGTTCCTGCGGATCACCGGGGGGAAGGAGCCGCTGGATGCCTCCTCGGTCCACCCCGAGGCCTATGACGTGGCGCGGAAGATCGTCGCCGCCTGCGGGCGGGACATCCGCAGCCTGATGGGCGACGGGGCGGCGTTGAAGAAGCTTAACCCGGCGGCGTTCGTGGATGAACGTTTCGGGTTGCCGACGGTGAAGGACATCCTGTCGGAACTGGAGAAGCCGGGCCGCGATCCCCGGCCGTCGTTCAAGACGGCGACCTTCACCGAAGGCGTGAACGAGATCACCGACCTGCGGCCGGGCATGGTGCTGGAGGGCACGGTGACGAACGTCGCGGCCTTCGGGGCCTTCGTGGACATCGGGGTGCATCAGGACGGGCTGGTACATGTGAGCCAGTTGTCCGACAGCTTCGTGAAGGACCCCCATGCGGTGGTGAAGGCGGGGGATGTGGTCAAGGTCCGGGTGGTCGAGGTCGATGTGGCCCGCAAGCGCATCGGGCTGACGATGAAGTCGGACGGCGGGGCGAGCGCCAAGGACCAGGCACGGGAGCGGGGGCCAGGGCCAGGCAAGCCGGTGCGGGGGCCGATGCAGAGCGGGCCGCAGGGCGGTGGGAATGCCTTTGCGGATGCGTTGAAGGGCAAGTTTGGGCGGTAGGGGCCGGACTTTTCAAAAAGTCCGCATCGGAGCCTTTAAAGGCTCCGGTTCGATTTCTTTCAAGAAATCGGTTCCCCGACGCTAAGTGGCGCGGCGCTTCCAAGACGTCGCGCTTTTCGCTACGCAATGCGACGGCAGCGGAATTTGCGCAACGCGGACGTATCCAAGGGAGTGCATCAGCTCCCCGGTGATGACGCCCGCGCGGTTCGTGGCCATGTTGTGCGGGCCATAGTCGACGCCTAGGGCCATTTGAAGCAGTGGGTCGATTCCGGCCATTGCCGCCTGACCCAGTTCGCTTGCTGCAATAGCGGCCTGCCTCCCTTCAGCGGACCAGATGATCTCATGCATCTTTAGGGTGATGGGGTCATCGCCCCGCAAGGCAGCCGCTTCAGAGTAGGGAAGACCTGACTCCTCGATTAAAGCCTTCAGCGCCTTCCCCTGTGGCTCGTGCGCCTTCTTGCAGGCATTCATATAAAGCTTGTGGCGCTTCTCGACTGTAATGCCGCGCAAGAAGTCCAAAGTGATTTCTTGTGCCACCTTCTACTCCTTATGCTGCCGCTCCCCCGACCGTCAGGCCCTGGATCATCAGCGTCGGCTGGCCCACGCCCACCGGCACCCATTGCCCGGCCTTGCCGCAGTTGCCGATCCCCGGATCAAGCTGCAGGTCGTTGCCGATGGCCCGGATGCCCTTCAGTGCCGTGGCTCCGTCGCCAATCAGCGTCGCGCCTTTCACCGCTTCGCCGATGACCCCGTTCCGGACTCGGTAGGCCTCGGTGCAGCTGAACACGAACTTGCCGGAGGTGATGTCGACCTGCCCGCCGCCAAAGCCCACGGCGTAGATCCCGTCCTTGAGCGACGCCACGATCCCCGCCGGGTCGTCGCTTCCGGCCAGCATGTAGGTGTTGGTCATCCGCGGCATCGGGATATGCGCGAAACTTTCGCGCCGCCCGTTGCCGGTGGGCTGGACTCCCATCAGGCGCGCGTTCTGGCGGTCCTGCATGTAGCCCACCAGCACGCCATCCTCGATCAGCACATTCTTGCCCGAGGGCGTCCCCTCGTCGTCGATGGAGATCGAGCCGCGGCGGTCGGGAATTGTACCGTCATCAAGAACAGTCACGCCCCTGGAGGCGATCTGTTTACCCATCAGCCCAGCAAAAGCCGAGGTTTCCTTGCGGTTGAAGTCACCCTCCAGACCATGTCCGATGGCTTCGTGCAACAGGATGCCGGGCCAGCCGGGGCCGAGGACGACGTCCATCACCCCGGCCGGGGCCTCGACCGCGCCAAGGTTGACGCGGGCGATGCGCAGGGCCTCGGCGATCATCGGCTTCCAGGTCTCGGGCGACATGAGCTCGGCCAGGCCGTGACGGCCGCCCTTGCCCATGCCACCCTGTTCGCGGCGGCCGTTCTCTTCCAGCATGACCGAAACGTTGATCCGCGCCATCGGGCGGATATCGGAAAGCCGAGTGCCCTCGGGGCGGAGGATCTCGACCTCCTGCAGCGAGGCCGAGAGGGTGGCCGAAACCTGCACCACGCGGGGATCCAGGGCGCGAGCGTAGGCGTCGATCTCGCGCAGAGTCTCGATCTTCACGGGGAAGGTTGCCTCGGCCATCGGGTCGTCCGCGCGATAAAGGCGGGTGTTGGTGCCGCGCGGCGGGGCGGCAAGCGTGCCTCCGCCTGCGCCCACGGCAAGGCGCGCGGTCTCGGCAGCGCGGCGGAGGGAAGTTTCGGTGATCTCGGTCGAATGGGCATAGCCCGCGACCTCTCCCCTGACGGCGCGGAGGCCGAAGCCCTGGCTCGCGTCATAGGTCGCCTGCCGGATCCGCCCGTCGTCCAGCACGATCGCCTCGGCCCGGCGGCGTTCGAGGAAAAGCTCGCCATCGTCGGCGCCATCGGTCGCCGCGCGCAGGGTGGCGAGGGCTGCGGCCTCGTCCAGATGGGTCTCGAACGGGCGGAAGGGGGCGTCGGTCATGGGGCAGGGCTTTCCGAAGGTCAGGCTGCAGAGATGGGCCGTCGCGAAGGCCGGGTCAAGGCGGGATGGTCGTGTCGATGAACTCCGCACCTGCCGCCCAGGTCGTGGGGGTGAACAGCGCCTCATGCCCGACGGGGCCAAGCGAGAGGAAGGTCTTGGGGTCCCTTGCGGCCTCGAACAGGCGGCGGCCGAAGCCGGGCGGGATCACCCGGTCGTCGTCGCCGTGCAGGATCAGGATCGGCGCGCGGACGGCGGCGATGTGATCGCGCGAGCGGAACTGGTCCTTCATCAAGAGCCCAACGGGAAGCCAGGGATAGGCCGCGCGGGCGATGTCGACGGCGGCGGAATAGGGGGCCTCCAGCACCAGGGCGCCGACCGGGTTCGCGGCGGCCAGCTGCACGGCCGGGCCGGTGCCGAGGGATTCGCCGACCACGGCGATGCGGTCGGATGGAACGCCCTGGTCGCGCAGGTAGTCGTAGGCGGCCTTTGCGTCTGCGACGAGGCCCGCTTCGGACGGGGAGCCCGTTGACCCGCCGTAGCCGCGCCAGGACAGGAAGGCCACGCCAAACCCTTTAGCCTGGTAGAAGGCGAGGCGGTCGGCCCGGTCAGCGACCTCGCCGCCGTTGCCATGCAGGAACAGCACGGTCGGGCGGTCCGCGGCGGCGGGAACGGTCCACAGGACCAGAATCTCGCCATCGGGGGTGGGCAATTCCACGCGCGTGACCCCATCAAGCCCCACGGCCTCGGGCGCGGGGTCGCGGCGCGTGGGGAAATACTGCAGCTCGCGCTGGAAGAGATACATGCCGGAAAGCAGCGTCGCGTAAAGGACGCCGAAGGTGACGAGCGTGAGCTTGACGATGGCCAGGGCGATTGCCTTTCGGGGGTCGAACGCGCGATTTGTCGCGACGGTTTTGCTTGTCGCGGGCAAGCTAATATGGTTTGAGGGCCGTGGGAAACAGCGGGATTCTGACCCTTTGGTCGGGGTTCCATGAAAGCGGCGCCAAGCCGCGACGTGAACGGGAACAAAACCATGCGTCTTTCGAACGTGATCGGCGGGATCGCCGCAGCAGGGATGACCACATTCTTGGCGGGCCAGGCCCTTGCGCAGCAGGCCTTGGAAATAATCGGTCAGCCCCAGCCTGGCGGGATCGACTTCCAGCCTTCGGCGACCGAGCTGAAGCATGACATCGTCTGGCTTGACACGATGATCAACTACATCATCGGGGCCATCGTGGTCTTCGTGACGGCGCTGCTGATCTACACGATCGTCCGCTTCAACCGCCGCGCCAACCCGACGCCCGCCCGCTTCACCCACAACAGCCCGCTGGAAGTGGCATGGACGCTGATCCCGATCGTCATCCTGGTCTTCATCGGGGCCTTCTCGCTGCCGGTTCTGTTCAAGCAGCAGGAAATTCCCGTGGGCGAGGTCACCATCAAGGCCACCGGCAACCAGTGGTACTGGTCCTATGAATACGTGGATGAGGGCATCGCGTTCGACAGCTACATGATCGGTTCGCCCGCGACCGGCGGCGCCAACATGCTGACCCCCGAAGTCGAGGCGCAGCTGCAGGCGGCCGGCTACTCGAAAGAGCAGTTCCTGCTGGCGACCGACACCGCCGTCGTCGTGCCCGTGGGCAAGGTCGTCGTGGTGCAGGTCACCGCCACGGACGTGATCCACTCCTGGAAGATCCCGGCTTTCGGCGTGATGCAGGATGCCGTGCCGGGCCGCACCGCCGCGCTGTGGTTCAAGGCCGACCAGGAAGGCATCTTCTTCGGCCAGTGCTCGGAAATCTGCGGGCAGATGCATGCCTACATGCCGATCACCGTGAAGGTCGTGTCGGAAGCGGCCTATGCCCAGTGGCTGGAGAAGGCCAAGGCCGGCGACGTCCAGCTGTCCCACGTGGCCCAGCCGGGCGAGACCCAGGTCGCCGCGAACAACTGAGCCTTCGGCCAGTTTACCGGGCGGGGCTTGGCCGGAAGGCCGGGCCCGTTCGAATGAAACGGAACGAGAATGAGCGATACCACCGCATATCAGGGCGCGACTGCCACCCCGTATGAGCCGGGGTTCGGCGACTACGTGCAGCTTCTGAAGCCGCGCGTGATGTCGCTGGTCGTGTTCACCGCTCTGGTCGGCCTTCTGGTCGCGCCCGTCGGGCTGCACCCGGTCGAGGCCTTCTCGGCGATCCTGTTCATCGCGCTGGGGGCAGGGGCCTCCGGGGCGCTTAACATGTGGTGGGACGCCGACATCGACGCGGTGATGAAGCGCACCGCGCGCCGTCCGGTCCCGGCCGGCAAGGTCCAGGCGGGCGAGGCGCTGGCCGTGGGGCTGGCGCTGTCGGGGATCAGCGTGGTGATGCTGTGGCTGGCCACGAACTGGGTCGCCGCGGCGCTTCTGGCCTTCACGATCTTCTTCTACGCCGTCGTCTATTCGATGTGGCTCAAGCGCTCGACCCCGCAGAACATCGTCATCGGCGGCGCGGCGGGCGCCTTCCCGCCCATGATCGGCTGGGTCTGCGCCACGGGATCGGTCTCGGTCGAGGCGTTCCTGATGTTCGCGCTGATCTTCATGTGGACGCCGCCCCACTTCTGGGCGCTGGCTCTGTTCATGAAGGAAGATTACCACACCGCGGGCGTGCCGATGCTGACCGTGACCCACGGCCGCAAGGCCACGCGGGCGCATATCCTGGCCTATACGCTGCTGCTGGTCCCCGTGGCGCTGGGCGCGGCGGTGACCTCGATCGGGGGGCCGTTCACGCTGGCGGTTGCGGTGGTGCTGAACGCCTGGTTCGTGATCGGCGCGGTCCGGATCTGGCGGCGGGACGAGGCGATGGCCGAGGCGGACAAATACGCCGTCGAGAAGGCCTTCTTCCGGTTCTCGCTTCTGTACCTCTTCCTGCATTTCGCCGCATTCCTCGTGGAACTGGCGCTGAAATCCGCGGGCCTGGGGGGCTGGTGAGATGACTTTCCGCCCCGAACATGACCTGCACAAGCGTCGCTTCGGCCGGAACCTCGGCCTTGGCCTCACACTGGTGGCCTTCGTCGTGCTGGTCTTCGCGCTGACGGTGGTGAAGGTTCAGCGCGGCGAGCCGCTGCAGGGCTACGACCACACCTATCAACCCGCCATGCTCCCGAAAGAGGAGGCTCAACCGTGATCTTCCCGAACCTGCAGGGACCAAAGCGCACTGCGGTGCAACTGGTGGGCGTCGTGGTCACCATGGCGTCGCTCTCCTTCGCGGCCGTCCCCTTCTACGACTGGTTCTGCCGCGTGACGGGCTTCGGCGGCACCACCTCGGTGGCCGAGACCGGGTCGGACGTGATCCTCGACCAGACGGTTAAGGTGCGCTTCGACGCCTCGCTGGAACAGGGGATGCCCTGGACCTTCAAGCCGGTCGAACGCTCGGTCGAGATCCGGATCGGCGAGACTGGCCTTGCCTTCTACGAGGCACACAACCCGACCGACCGTCCGGTGGCGGGCACTGCCAGCTTCAACGTCTATCCCTATGCGGCCGGCGGCTATTTCACCAAGATCGAATGCTTCTGCTTCACCGAACAGGTGCTGCAGCCGGGCGAGACGGTGCTGATGCCGGTGAGCTATTTCGTCGATCCGGCGATGGTCGACGATCCGGAGGGCCAGTTTGTGCACGAGATCGTGCTGAGCTATACCTTCCACGAAACCCCGCTGCCCGAAGAACAGGCGGCGCTGGAAACACCCGCTGCGGCCGACCGAGCCGCGGTGAACTGAGAAAAGTCAACGAGGGAACCGCCGGAATGGCACACGCAAAGAACCACGATTACCACGTCCTGCCCCCGTCGATCTGGCCGTTCTTCGCGGCGGTCGCTGCCTTCGTCATGCTGTTCGGCTCGGTCCTGTGGATGCACGGCTCGGGCCCCTGGCTGGGGCTGATCGGCCTCGCCGGCGTCCTGTACGTCATGTACGCGTGGTGGGCGGAAGTGGTGCACGAAAGCCGCGTGGGCGACCACACCCCGGTCGTGCGCCTGGGCCTGCGCTACGGCTTCATCCTGTTCATCATGTCCGAGGTGATGTTCTTCTCGGCCTGGTTCTGGACCTTCTTCAAGCACCGCCTGTATCCGATGGGGCCGCAGTCTCCGGCCGTCGACGGCGTCTGGCCCCCCGCCGGGATCGAGACCTTCGACCCCTGGCACCTGCCCTTCATCAACACGCTGATCCTGCTTCTGTCGGGCTGCGCGGCGACCTGGGCACACCACGCGCTGGTCCATGAAAACAACCGCAAGGACCTGGTCAACGGTCTGATCATCGCGATCGGCCTGGGCGTGATCTTCACCGCGATGCAGGCCTACGAATACAGCCACGCCGCCTTCGGCTTCGCCGGCAACATCTACGGCGCGACCTTCTTCATGGCGACGGGCTTCCACGGCTTCCACGTGATCATCGGCACGATCTTCCTGACCGTCTGCCTCATCCGCGCGCTGAAGGGCCACTTCACCCCCGAGAAGCACGTGGGCTTCGAGGCCGCCGCCTGGTACTGGCACTTCGTCGACGTGGTCTGGCTGTTCCTCTTCGCCGCGATCTACGTCTGGGGTCAGGGCTGATCCAGCCCCCGACCTGACCAACAAGCGCGGGCCTTCGGGCCTGCGCTTTCATTTCCGGGATAGCTCATGCGCCGTTACCTTTTTCCTGTCCTGATGGGCGTCATCGGGGTCGCTGTCCTGACAAGCCTCGGCTTCTGGCAGCTGGACCGGATGGAGGAGAAGCGCGTCTACCTGGACGAGATGGAGGCGCGGATCGCCAATGCTCCGGTGCCGCTGCCCGACGTTCCCGAGGAGGGGCGCGACAAGTTTCAGGCTGTCCTGGCCGAGGGCCGCTTCACCGGCGAATACCTCGAGGTCCTTGCGGGCCAGAAGGGGGCAAGCCCCGGCGTCATGGTGATCGAGGCGTTTCAGCTGGCAAACGGCCGCCGCATCATGGTCCAGCGCGGGTTCGTCGAGGAAGAGGCTCGGGCGGTGCCACGTCCTCCGCATGAGGCGACAGTGGCGGGCAACCTGCACTGGCCGGCCGATACCGGCAGTTCGACCCCGCCGCCGGATGAAAGGACGGGCCTGTGGTTCGCGCGCGACGTGCCGGCGATGGCGGCCAAGCTGAATACCGAACCGACATTAATTGTCGCGCGTGAGCCAACCGGTGACGGGATCGCGCCGATGCCCGTGGATACCTCGGGTATACCGAACAACCATTGGGGCTATGCGATCCAGTGGTTCCTGCTGGCCGCTACCTGGGCGGGGATGACACTGTTCCTCCTGTGGCGTATCAGGACGCGGAAGGTTTGAAGGCGATGACCATGCACTACGTATCCACCCGCGGCGCGGCCCCGGTCCTTGGCTTCGGCGAGGCGATGATGACGGGCCTCGCCCGCGACGGCGGCCTTTACGTGCCAGAGACCATCCCGGTGCTGACCAAGGCCGAGATCGCGGCGCTGGCGGGCGCTCCGTATGAGGAGGTCGCATTCAAGGTGATGCGGCCCTACCTGGGCGGCTTCTTCACCGACGACGAATTCAAGGGCCTGATTGCCAAGGCGTATGAAGGCTTCCACCACGCCGCCCGCGCGCCGATGGTGCAGCTCGGGTCGAACCATTTCCTCTTGGAGCTGTTCCACGGCCCGACGCTGGCCTTCAAGGACTTCGCCATGCAGCTCATCGGGCAGATGATGCAGGCGGCGCTGGCCAAGACGGGGGAGCGGATCACCATCGTCGGGGCGACCTCCGGGGACACTGGAAGTGCGGCGATGGAGGCGTTCCGGGGCCTCGCCAACGTGGATGTGTTCATCCTCTTCCCGCATGGCCGGGTGTCGGACGTGCAGCGGCGGCAGATGACCACGCCCTCCGAGGCGAATGTCCATGCGCTGGCCATCGACGGCGATTTCGACGACGCGCAGGCCCGCGTGAAGGACATGTTCAACGACTTCGCCTTCCGCGACGGGGTGCGGCTGGCCGGGGTGAACAGCATCAACTGGGCGCGCGTGCTGGCGCAGGTGGTCTATTACTTCTACGCCGGGACCGCCCTTGGCGCGCCGCACCGCGAGGTCAGCTTCACCGTGCCGACTGGCAACTTCGGCGACATCTTCGCGGGCTACATCGCCAAGAAGATGGGCCTTCCGATCGACAAGCTGGTGATCGCGACGAACCAGAACGACATCCTCGACCGCGCGCTGAAGTCGGGCGACTACCGGACGAACGGCGTGAAGCCCTCGATCAGCCCGTCGATGGACATCCAGGTCTCCTCGAACTTCGAACGCGCGCTTTTCGACGCCTATGGCCGCGACGGGTCCGCCGTGGCGCAGCTCATGGCCGAGATGAAGGCCGGAGGTTTCCGCATCAGCCAGGGTGCCATCGAGGCGCTGCGCGGGACCTTCTCCTCGGGTCGCTGCGACGAGGACGAGACGCTGGCCGTCATCGCGCGGCACTGGAAGACGACGGGAGAGCTGCTCTGCCCGCATTCCGCTGTCGGCGTGAAGGTGGCAGAGGAACATCTGGGGGCCGCGCCGATGATCACGCTGGCCACGGCGCATCCGGCAAAGTTCCCCGATGCGGTGCAGCGCGCGACCGGCGTCCGCCCCGGCCTTCCGCCGCACATGGCGGATCTCTTCGATCGGCCGGAACGCATGAGCCGGGTGCCGAACGACCTGGCCGCGCTGCAGGCGGTGGTCCGCGACGGGATCGCGCGCCGGTGACCGGCTCGCCCGTGTTGCGGCGTCCTTCTGACCGTGGCCACTCCCTGCGACGCCCCTCTTTCGCCTTGGACAGCGGGACGATAGAACCTTGCGACCAGACCAGCGCCACGGACCGATCTTGACCCAGAAGCTTCACACCCTGCCCAACGGCTTCCGCATCGTCACCGAGGCGATGCCGGGGCTGCAATCCGCCTCTGTCGGCCTCTGGGTCGAGGCGGGGGGGCGGCATGAGACGCCGGAGCAGAACGGGATCGCGCACTTTCTGGAGCACATGGCCTTCAAGGGCACCCGGCGCCGGTCGGCCCTGCGCATCGCCGAAGAGATCGAGGATGTGGGCGGCTACATCAACGCCTACACCAGCCGCGAGATGACCGCCTACTATGCGCGCGTGCTGAGCCAGGACGTGCTCATGGCGCTGGACGTGATCGCGGACATCGTGCTGAACCCGCTGTTCCGCAAGGCCGACATCGAGACCGAGCGCCACGTCATCCTGCAGGAGATCGGCCAGGCGCTGGACACCCCCGACGACATCATCTTCGACTGGCTGCATGAAGTCAGCTACCCCGACCAGCCCTTCGGCCGCACGATCCTGGGGCCGGAGGAACGGGTCGCTTCGTTCAAGAAGGCCGACTTCGAAGGCTTCACCGGCGCGCATTACGGGCCGGATCAGATGATCCTCTCGGCCGCGGGCGGCGTCGACCACGACGCCATCGTCGCGGCCGCGGAGCGGATCTTCGGCGGCCTGAAGCCGGTGGGGGGCTCGAAGGTCGAACCCGCCCGCTTCGTCGGCGGCGAGCGGCGCGAGGTCAAGGACCTGGAGCAGGTCCATTTCGCGCTGCAATTCGAAGCGCCGGGCTACCGCGACGACAAGGTTTACACCGCGCAGGTCTATGCGACGGCGATGGGCGGGGGCATGTCCTCGCGCCTGTTCCAGAAGATCCGTGAGGACCGGGGCCTGTGCTATTCCATCTATGCCCAGACCTCGGCCTATGAGGACACCGGGCAGATCACCATCTATGCCGGTACCTCCGAGGCCGAGATCGGCGAGTTGACCCAGCTGACCATCGCCGAGCTGAAGCGGGCGGCCGACGACATGGGCGAGGCAGAAGTGGCGCGGGCCCGCGCTCAGTTGCGGGCCGGGCTTCTGATGGGCCTGGAAAGCCCGTCGTCACGGGCGGAACGCAATGCGCGGCTGCTGTCGATCTGGGGCCGGGTGCCGGATGTGGCCGAGGCGGTTGCAAAGATCGATGCGGTCAACACGGGCGCCGTGCGCGGCTATGCGGCCGAGCTTACGGCCGCGCGCTCCGCGCTGGCGATCTATGGCCCGGTGGCAAGCGCTCCGGGCATCGAAGAGGTCCGCAAGGGGCTTGCCGGCTGATGCTGGGCCTGAAGCGCCGTGTCCGGGTCGAGACCGAGCGGATGACGCTGCGGCTTCCCGAACATGGCGACTGGCGGCAATGGTCCGAGCTGCGCGAGGCTTCGGCAGAGTTCCTGATCAAGTGGGAGCCGGTCTGGTCGAACGACCACCTCACCCGGCGGTCCTTCACCAACCGCGTCTACTGGGCGCAGCGCGCCGAATCCCAGGGCCAGGCGCTGCCCATGTTGCTCATCCGGCGCGACGACCAGCAGCTCCTGGGTGCGCTGACGCTGGACAACATCCGCCGCGGGCCGTCGCAGACCGGCACCTTCGGCTACTGGATCGGCGAACCTTTCGCGCGGCAGGGCTACATGCGCGAGGCGATCCTGGCGCTGACCCACCACGCCTTCACCCGGATGGACCTCAGCCGACTCGAGGCCGCCTGCCTGCCCGAGAACACCGCCTCGCGCGGGGTCTTGGAGAAATGCGGCTTCAAGTACGAGGGCGTGGCGCAAAGCTATCTGCAGATCAACGGACGCTGGCGCAACCACGTGCTTTACGCCAACCTCCGGGGCGACCGGCGCGGGCGGACCGACGTCGGCTGACGGGTTCGGGCGGTTTTCTAAAGGAGCGCCTTGCGGCGCGAGCCTTTTGTCTCGCGCTTTTGCGTGAAGGACGCAAAACCGCTCGGGTTTGCCTCCGGCGGGGATATTTGGAGCCAGGTGAAAGCATGGGCGTTTGGGTGGCCTTGCTGCGCGGGGTGAACGTCTCGGGCGCGGGGCGGCTGCCGATGGCGGAGTTCCGGGAGCTGTTGGCTGGCTTGGGGCTGAGCGCGGTGCGGACCTACATCCAGTCGGGAAATGCGGTCTTCGAAAGCGAGCTCTCCGCAGTGAAGCTGGAGGCGGCGATCCGCGATGCCGTGGCCGCGCGCTTCGGCTTCGCGCCGGAGACCTTCGTCCTGGGGGCGGACGACCTTGTGGCGGCGGCGACCGAACATCCCTTCGCCGGTGCCGACCCCGCGCGCGTCCATGTCTGTTTTCTGCGCAAGACCCCCAGTCCCGACGAGGCTGCGCTGCGGGCTCTTGCCTTGCCGAGGGATGGCTGGCACATCGGGCCGTGCCGTTTCACGCTGCATACGCCGGGGGGCTATGGCAGCTCGAAGCTGGCCGAGAAGTTGCCGCGCCTCTTGCCTCAGCCCATGACCGCCCGGAATCTGCGCACCCTTGAAGCACTCCGGGCGATGTTGGCCTGATCGCGCATCCGTGATCGCCCCGGCGCGTGACGCAAGGGCAATCCGGGTTACCCTTCCCGCAACCCACGGGAGGTCCCCATGCGCCTGACGCTTGCCCTGACCCTGCTTGCCGCCCCCGCCCTGGCGCAGGAGCGCATCCCGTCGCATTGCATCGCCGTGGCGGAGGCCGAGCCCTCGGTCGTCCCGGTGGCGCTGGAGGAGGGGCTGGAGCCCGACAGCGTCCTGATCCGCTACATCGACCACGCGAGCTTTGCCATCGTCACGGCGGATGGCACGGTGGCGGTGACGGATTACACGGGCTACCTCGGCACCGCGGACCTGGTGCCGGACGTGGTGACGATGAACAACGCCCATTCGACGCATTGGACCGCCGCGCCCGATCCACGCATCCCCCATGTGCTGCAAGGCTGGGGCGAGGGGGCGGCGGCGGCGGATCACCGGCTGGACCTGGGCGCGATGCTGGTCCGCAACGTGACGACCGACACGCGGGGACCGTTCGGCGAAGGCGCGCGGCGGGATGGCAATTCGATCTTCATCTTCGAGGCCGGGGGGCTTTGCATCGGCCACCTCGGGCACCTGCACCAGATCCCCTCGGACGAGCAGTATGCGGCGATCGGGCGGCTGGATGTGGTGATGGTGCCGGTGGACGGCGGCTATACGATGCGGCTTCAGGACATGGCGGGCGTGGTCCAGCGCCTGCGGTCCAGCGTGGTGATCCCGATGCACTGGTTCAGCCGGTCCTCGCTGGACGCCTTCCTGGCCGAGATGTCGGGCCAGTTCACCGTGGTGGAAACCGGCGGCGCGCAGGTTGCACTGTCGCTGGACGACCTGCCGTCCGAGCCCACGGTGATGGTGCTGGAGCCGGCCTATATCGACTAGCGGGACCTTGCCCCCCGCGCTACCAAGGGGGGAAGGAGCCAAAGCCGATGCTGAACCCTTGCGATCCCGCCTTCGTCGCCCATCTGGCGTCCCTGGTGCCGGACGGAACCCTGTCCGCGCCCGAGCCGCGCCACCTTGAGGAGCCGCGCGGGCGCTGGACCGGCACGGCGGGCGTGCTCGCGCGGCCCCGGACCACGGGCGAAGTGGCGGCCCTGGTGCGGGCCTCTGCAGTCGCGCGGGTGGGCGTCGTGCCGGTCAGCGGGGGGACTGGCCTGGTCGGCGGGCAGATCCTCGCCTCGGGACCGGCGCCCGTGCTTTTGTCCCTCGAGCGGATGACCGCCTTGCGCGGGATCTGGCCCGAGGAAAACGCGATGGTGGTCGAGGCGGGCATGGTGCTGGCCGATGTGCAGGCCGAAGGGGCGAAGGTCGGGCGGTTCTTCCCGCTGTCATTGGCGTCCGAGGGCAGTTGCCGGATCGGGGGAAACCTCGCGGCCAATGCCGGGGGGACGGCGGTGCTCCGCTACGGCAATGCGCGCGACTTGTGCCTGGGGCTGGAGGCGGTGCTGCCCGATGGGACCATCTTCAACGGGCTGACGCGGCTGCGGAAGGACAATGCAGGCTACGACCTGCGGCACCTGCTGATCGGCTCCGAGGGGACGCTGGGGATCATCACGGCAGCAAGCCTGAAGCTTTTCCCGCAAGCAGCGGCGCGGGTGGTGGCGCTGCTGGCTGTGCCCTCGCCCTCCTCCGCGCTGGACCTTCTGGCGCTGTGTGGCGAGCGGGCGGCGGGAATGGTCTCGGCCTTCGAGCTGATCCACCGGACGGGTTTCGACTTTCTGGCAGAGACCGGCTTCGACCTGCGCGCCCCCTTCGATCCGGTGCCGGAGTGGCTGGTTCTGCTGGAACTGGAACTGCCCGCGGGACTGGAGCCTGAGGTGACGATGGCAGGGCTCTACGAGGCCGGGGCCGAGGCGGAACTGGTGAGCGATGGGGTGATCGCCACCTCTGAAGCGCAAGCCGCGGCGATCTGGTCTCTGCGCGAGACGATCCCCTTGGCGAACCGCAAGGTTGGGGCGGTGTCGAGCCATGACATTTCCTTGCCGCTGTCGGCCATACCCGGGTTCATCGCGGAAGCGCCGCGCGCGATTGCGGGGCTCGGGGCCTTCCGGGTGAACTGCTTCGGGCATCTCGGCGACGGGAACCTGCACTGGAACGTCTTTCCCGAACGGGGGCACGCGAAGGCCGAGCACGACGCGGTCCGGGACGAGGTGAAGCGGGTGGTGCATGACCTGGTGCATTCGCTGGGCGGGTCCGTTGCGGCCGAGCATGGCGTGGGACGGCTGAAGGTTGCAGACCTTGCGCGCTATGCGGACCCGGGGAAGCTTGCGGCGATGCGGGCGATCAAGGCGGCGCTGGACCCGGCGGGGATCATGAATCCGGGCGCGGTCCTGGGCTGACGGGCGGCGCGTCGTGGACTGCGTCCCTCCTCGCTAGGGCGTCGCAGGGGCAGAAAACAAACATCCCCGCCGCAGGGAACCTGCGACGGGGTGCTTTGGGGGGTGTGTGGGTCACGCTGTGGGTAGCAGCGCGGTCAGGGTGGGTAGCCCTGACAAAGCCTGTTCTAGGGTGATTCTCTTATCTTACGGTTAACGCGACCCCGCCTCACCGTGCGCCGCGCCGATTTCTTCGAAGAAATCGGTCCGGAGTTTTCGAAAACTCCGGGCCGGCCGCGCCGTCAGAGCCCCTCGAACTCGCACAGCGCGTGGACGTCCATCCCCATCGCCTCGAGCTTCTTCCGGCCGCCGAGGTCCGGCAGGTCCACGACGAAGGCGCAGCCGATGACCTCGGCACCAAGACGCTCGATCAGCCGGATCCCGGCCTCGGCCGTGCCGCCCGTCGCAAGAAGGTCGTCGACCAGCAGGATCTTCTCGCCCGCCTGCATGGCGTCGTCATGGACCTCGACCACGGCCTCGCCGTATTCCAGCGTGTAGGCCTGGGAGATGGTCTGGCCGGGGAGTTTGCCCTTCTTGCGGATCGGGACGAAGCCCGTGGAAAGCTGGTGAGCGACGGCCCCGCCCAAGATGAAGCCCCGCGCCTCGAGCCCCACGACCTTGTCGATCCGCATCCCGGCATAGGGGGCAAGAAGCTGGTCCACGCACATCCGGAAGCCGCGCGGGTCGGCGAAAAGGGTGGTCACGTCGCGGAAGAGGATGCCTTCGTGCGGGAAGTCGACGATGGTGCGGATGTAGTCCTTGACGGTCTTTCTGGGGGTCATGCTGGGTCCTTCAAAGAACACGGGCCGCGATCGCGTCGAGTTTCGCCAGAACCTCTGGGTCGCGCTTGTCGGGGGCGGTCATGATGGCGTGGGAAAGCGCCCGGTCGCAGCCGTGGGGGCAGGGTGCGCGGTCCGCGTCCATGAGGGCGGGCAAGCGCGCGACCAGACCCCGGGCGGCGGCGGCGTTCGCCTGGACCACGGCGATCACCTGGGCGACGTCCACCGCGCCGTGGCTGTCGTGCCAGCAGTCGTAGTCGGTGACCATCGCGAGGGAAGCGTAGCAAAGCTCGGCCTCGCGGGCGAGGCGGGCTTCGGAGAAGCCGGTCATCCCGATCACGTCGGCGCCCCAGGTCCGGTACATCCGGCTTTCCGCGCGGGTGGAGAACTGGGGGCCTTCCATCGACAGGTAGGTCGCTCCGGTGTGGACGGTCAGCCCTTCCTCGCGGGCGGCCTGGACTGCGAGCGCTCCAAGGCGGGGGCAGGTGGGGTCGGCGAGGCTGACATGGGCGACGCAGCCCGGACCGAAGAAGCTCGGCGCGCGCTGGGTGGTGCGGTCGATGTACTGGTCGACGAGGACGAAGTGGCCGGGTTCGAACTCCTCCCGAAGGGACCCCACAGCCGAGACGGCGAGGATGTCGGTGCAGCCGAGCCGCTTCAGGGCGTCGATGTTGGCGTGGTAGGGGACCGAGGTGGGGGAGTGGACGTGGCCCCGTCCGTGTCGGGGGAGGAAGGCCACGGGAAGGCCGTTCAGGCGGCCGACCAGGATCTCGTCCGAGGGCTTGCCCCAAGGGGTCTTCACCTTCACCCAGCTGGCTCCTTCGAGGTCGCCCAACTGGTAGACCCCCGATCCTCCGATCACGCCGAGCATGGTCTGCATGGGGGGCTCCCTGGGGTTGGTCGGGGCGGAGAATAGCCGGGCGCGCGGATTGTGTCCACGGTGGACAAACGCCGCGATGGCTTGGTTTTCAATGGGTTGCGATTTTCCGTTAGGGAAGTGTTAGGGATTGGCCGCGCGGGTCCGCCGGGGGCAAAATCCTTCGAAGGATTTTGGCAAGACTTTTCGAAAAGTCTTGCGGTGCCTCAGGCCGGGCGGGACTTCACATGCTCAAGGCCCCAGGCGAGAAGCCCCACCATCAGCCCCCAGAAGGCCGCCCCGATGCCGAAGGCGGCCATGCCCGAGGCCGTGGTCACCAGGGTCAGCGTGGCCGGCAGGCGCTGGTCGGGGTGGGCGAAGGCACCGGTCAGGGCGCCCATCAGCGGGCCAAGAAGCGCAAGCGCCACCAGGGCCGCGACGACGGGGGCGGGAAGGGCGGCCAGAAGCTGCAGGACCGTGGGACTGAGCAGGCCCAGAAGCACCCAGACCCCGGCATAGGCCAGCCCGACGATCCAGCGTTTCTCCTTCTCCGGGTGGACATCCGGCCCAAGGCAGATCGCGGCCGTGATCGCGGCCATGCTGACCGTATGCGCGCCGAAGAAGGCGGTCACGGTGGAGATCGCGCCGGTGGTGGTCAGCGCGGCAGAGACGGGCGGCTCGTACCCCGCGGCGCGGAGCGTGGCGAAGCCGGGCAGGTTCTGCGAAGCCATGGTCACCAGGTAAAGCGGCAGGGCGAGGCCGAGGATCACGCCGGGGCGGAAGTCGGGGATCGTCAGGTGCAGCTCCGGCATGGTCAGGCGCAGGGCCGAGAGATCCGCCCCGGTCAGGAGAGCCAGGATTATGCCCGTGGCGAAGGCGGCCAGCGTCGCCATCGCGGGGTTCCACAGGCGCACGATCAGGAAGACGGCGACCATCGGCAGGACGAGGGCGGGCAGGGACTGGGCCGCCGTCGCCCCCTTGAGGCAGAAGGGCAGGAGAACCCCCGCCAGCATTCCGGCCGCGATGCCGTCGGGGATGCGGGCGACGAGCGCCCCCAAGGGCCGGATCAGGCCGGTGGCAGCAATGAGGAGGCCGGTCACGACGAAGGCTCCGACGCCCTCGGCGAAGCTGATGCCTTCGGTCGCGGCGATGAGGGCGGCCCCTGGCGTCGACCAGGCCAGCACGACGGGAACCCGGGATTGCCAGGACAGAAGCGCCGAGCCGAGGGCTTTCCCCAGGCTGATGGCAAGAAGCCAGCTTGCGGTCTGTTCGGGCGTTGCCCCCAGCGCGGTGGCGGCGGCCAGCAGGATCGCGACCGAGGCGGCGTATCCCACGAGGGCGGCCACGGTGGCGGCGGAAAGGACCGAGGCGCGCATCAGGGCTCCCGAACGGCGAACGTCGGCGGGACATTTGCGCGGGGCTTCGACGGCTGCAAGGGGGAAAGGGCGGCGACGCCAGGGAGGAGGAGAGGCGCCGCCGCGAAGATCGGCGCACCCCGGGAGGAGGATGGGGCGTCCGATGAGGGTCGGGCCGGGGGCCCGGAAGGCTTGCGCGGCGGGGCCAGGGAGGAGGAGAGGCCCCGCCGCGTGTCAGGCAGCCCGGGAGGAGGGTGGGCGCCCGATGGTGTTGGACCTTTGCGGTCCAGAAACTGGGGCGGCGGTGTCCAGGGAGGAGGAGAGGACACCGCCGCGATCCTTCTGGCCCCAGGGAGGAGGAGGGGTCCGCGGGATGATTTGCGCGGCGGAACCAGGGAGGAGGTTGGTCCCGCCGCAGTACCAGGTGCCCGGGAGGAGGGTGGGTCACCCGATGTCGTTGAGCCTTTGCGGCCCGGAAAGGGGGCGACGGTGCCAGGGAGGAGGAGAGGCACCGTCGCAGGTCCGTGGGCCCCGGGAGGAGGAGGGGGCCGCGGGATAGGAGGCGCGGGGGGCCAGGGAGGAGGAGAGGCCCCGCCGCGCATACCAGGTGCCAGGGAGGAGGAGAGGCACCCGATCAGCTTGAGCCCGAAGGCCCGTGTAAGGGCGGCAATGCCAGGGAGGAGGGGGGCATCGCCGCAGTCGTCTCGGGTCCCGGGGAGGAGGAGAGGGATCCGGACGAAGACTTACTTCCCGTACGCCGCCTCGCGGGCGATGTCGGTGATCCCGAGGCGCGAAATGCCGAGATCGGACAGCTCGCGGTCGGAAAGGGAATTCAGTTAGGCCACGGTGCGGCTGTAGACGCGGCGCTGGTTGATCGCGGTCAGGACGGCGTCCTTCACGTAAGCCAGGCGGTCAGCAAAGCCCTTGCGGTCGATACGGGTGGTGTTCACATATGCCATGTCACTCAAGCCTCTTCAGTTCGGTCAGCAACGTTCTGTCGCGCTGTTAGGGGTAACATGGACCTCATGCTGCGGATGCACAATAGCGGGTCTAATCAATGCTGCCATGCAGCATATGCATGGCTGGGGTCACGGAAATGTCATGATTTACCAAGGTCTTCGCCAAATTTTTGAGCAAATGGTCAACGGACCTTGCCCTTCGGCTGAAACGCTACGACCTTAGTGCAAATCTTCAGCGGAGTTGAAACGATGGCGGTGGATCGGGACCAGGTGATGGGCGTCTTGGCGGGGGTTGCGCACCCCGGCGGAGGCGATCTGGTCAGCCGCGATCTGATTCGTGCGCTCTCGGTCGAAGGGGGTTCGATCCGCTTCGTGATCGAGGCGGCGACGCCCGACGAGGCGCGCGCTCTGGCTGCGGCCCAGGCCGAGGCCGAGGCCAGGCTGAAGACCGTGCCGGGGGTCAGTTCGGTGCAGGTGGTGATGACGGCGCATGGGCCCGCGGCGAAGGCGGCGCCTCCCACGCTGAAGATCGGGCAGCATCCGACGCCTCAGGCTGGCGGCCCGCAAAGGATCTCGGGGATCGACCGGATCATTGCGGTGGCGTCCGGCAAGGGGGGCGTGGGAAAGTCGACGGTGGCCTCGAACCTCGCCGTGGCCCTGGCGCGGCGGGGGCGGAAGGTGGGCCTCCTGGACGCCGATATCTATGGGCCGAGCCAGCCGAAGATGATGGGGGTGAACCGGCGGCCGTCGTCTCCGGATGGCAAGACCATCGAGCCGCTCGTCGCGCACGGGGTGACCATGATGTCGATCGGCCTGATGCTGAAGGAGGATGAGGCCGTGGTCTGGCGCGGGCCGATGCTGATGGGGGCCTTGCAGCAGCTTCTGGGGCAGGTGGCCTGGGGCAAGCTCGACGTGCTGATCATCGACCTGCCGCCGGGGACGGGGGATGTGCAGCTGACGCTGTGCCAGAGGACCCAGCTGACGGGGGCCATCGTCGTCTCCACCCCACAGGACGTGGCGCTGCTGGATGCGCGGAAGGCCCTGGACATGTTCGGGAAGCTGAAGACCCCTGTCCTGGGGCTGGTGGAGAACATGTCCACTTACGTCTGCCCGAACTGCGGGCATGAGAGCCATATCTTCGGCCACGGAGGCGTGGCGGCTGAGGCGCGGAAGTTGGACTTGCCGTTCCTGGGCGAATTGCCGCTGGCGCTGGACGTCCGGGTCGCGGGCGACAGTGGCACGCCCATCGCGGCGACGGACGGGCCGCTGGCAGCGCCTTACCTGGCGCTGGCCGACCGGCTGATCGCGGGCGGGATGGGCTGAGCGGTCTATCCAGCCGCACTCAAGAAACCCGCCCCCGTGGCGGGTTTTTGCTTTCTCGCGGCATTCGCGGTTGATTACATACCAACTGGTCGGTATTATTGTCCCATAGCCAGCGAGTCGCGAGGACGGCCCGCCGCAACAGGAGGAAACGAGATGACCCACGACATTCGCACGGTGCTTTGGTTCAACGGCCGCGGGAGAGAGGCGGCAGAGTTCTATTGCAGCCTGATCCCCGGAAGCCGGATCGAGAGCAGCTACGCCAGCGACAACGGCGGGCCCGACGGCAACAGCCACTTCGAGGTGATCGACTTCCGCCTGAACGGGGTGCCCTACCAGATCCTTGACGCCGGCCCGATGTTCCCCCTGTCGGAATGTGTCTCGGTCTCGGTCCTGACACCGGACCAGGCGGAAACCGACCGGCTTTGGGAGAAGCTTGCCGCGGACGGTGGCAGTCACGGTCCCTGCGGCTGGCTGAAGGACCGTTACGGGCTGTCTTGGCAGGTTGTGCCGCAGATCGTCTACGACCTGATGACCGCGCCGGACAAGGCGCGGGCGGGGCGGGCGCTGGCCGCAGTGATGCAGATGGGCAAGATCGACATCGCCTCCGTCGAAGCCGCCGCGCGGGAGGCCGCGTAAATGCGGACGGTCCGGATCATCGAGCACATCTCGCTCGACGGCGTGATCCAGGCCCCCGGCGGACCGGAAGAGGACAGGTCTGGCGGTTTCGACCATGGTGGCTGGGCCTATCCGCATCACGGGCACGAGGCGGGCATGGCCATCGACAAGGCGCAGGGGCAGGGGTTCGACCTCCTGCTGGGCCGCAGGACCTATGACATCTTCGCGGGCTACTGGCCGAAGCAGACCGGACCCATGGCCGACAGTCTGAACGGCGCCCGGAAATTCGTGGCAACCCACCGCCCGGACAGCCTGGAGTGGGGGCCTGCGGAAAGCCTTGGGACGGACATCCCCGCCGGCATCGCTCGCGTCAAGGAGGCCGGCGGTCCGGACCTTGTGGTGTGGGGCAGTTCCACCCTGACGCCGCTTCTTATTGCCGAGCACCTGGCTGACGAGGTCGTGCTGCTTGTCTTTCCAGTCGTGATCGGGCGCGGCAGGCGCATCTTCTCGGACCAGGTGCAGCCCAGCGAGCTGACCTTGATCGCAAGCAAGGCGACCCCCCAGGGCGTCGTCATATCAACCTACAAGCCCGCAGGTGCGATGCGCACCGGCAGCTTCTGAAGGGGGAGCACCCAGATGAACGACATTCCAGCCAACCAGCGCTACCGCCCCGAGGACCGGATCATGCAGGGCGTGATCCCCTACCTGAGCCTTGCCGGAAAGGCTGGCGAGGCAGCCGATTTCTATGCGCGCGCCTTCGCGGCCAAGGACATCGGCCGGATGGAGACGCCCGACCGGCCCGGCCACTACATGCACCTGCAGGTCGACATCAACGGCGGTGCGCTGATGCTCACCGACCATGTGGGCGAAGGCTCGCCCGAAGGCCCGCCGATGGCGCGGGGGCATCTGCAACTGGTGGTGCCGGACGGGCAGGCCTGGTTCGACCGCGCCGTGGCGGCGGGCTGCACGGTGGCGGTCCCCTATGGCCGCCAGCCCTGGGGCGACGACTGGGGCATGGTGAAGGACCCTTACGGCATCCTATGGGCGGTGTTGACACCCAATCCCTCGCTCTGGGACAAGGGCTGATGGCCCAGGTGGTGACAGAGTGACGAAGACAGCCCGCGTTCCCAGGGGCGAAGCGCGCGCGCGGCTCTTGGATGCCGCGCGAAGCCTTGTCCGCCACAAGGGCTTTGCCGCCACCTCGGTGGACGATCTCTGCGCCGCCGCGGGGGTGACCAAGGGGGCCTTCTTCCACCACTTCGCCAGCAAGGAGGCGCTGGGCGTCGCGCTGGTCGACGACTGGACGGCGATGACCGGCGCGATGTTCGCGGCCCACCCCTACAATCTGAAGGACGACCCGCTGGACCGGGTCTTCGCCTATATCGACCTTCGGCGCGAGCTTCTGGGCCAGCCGCTGCCAGACTTTACCTGTGTGGCGGGGACCACGGTGCAGGAGGCCTATGAAAGCTCTCCCCCGATCCGCGAAGCGGCCGAGCGGAGTATCCGGTCGGGGTTTGCCCATGTCCTGCCGCACCTGCAGGCGGCGCTGGAGCGGCACCCGGTTCAGGGCGTCACGGCCGAGAGCCTTGCGCAGCAGTTTCAGGTGGCGACCCAGGGCGGGATCATACTGGCCAAGGCACTGAACGACCCCGCCCCGGCGCGCGCGGCCTTCGACCACCTCGAACGCTACCTGCGTCTGCTGTTCGGCCGGGCCTGACCCCGCGCGCCCCGCGGGTGCGCTTTTCGAATCACAGTTCACGGGAAATCGTGGGAAACGGCCGCTGACTGCTGTCCGATCCACCCCGATTCAGGCAGATTCGCTGGGATATGGACAGGCTTTCCACGGCTTGGCCCCTGTTCACGCCCGGGTCGCAACGGCTCATGGAAGATCACGGGACTGTCATCCGCGGTGAGGCGGACACAAGATGTAGCGGCGACTTTGCGCGCTTCCGCCTAGAAATTGAATACACGGGGCTCAGAACGGCACAAGATGCTGCGTTTCAGGGGTCCTGGGAACAAGATATTCCCCGCGAAGCCCAACATTTCCCTTGCTTTCCCATGAATTCCCATGCAAGTTCATCTCACGACGATGAGATGGGCAAGTGAAAGTCAGGGGCGGACTAAAGACCCCGAACAGGCGTAAGGCAGCTTCATACAGGCAGCCCCTTTCATCGGCGTACAGAGATCCGGCGCGCAAGCGAGCATCTCCCCCAGGTGGCAAGCGTAGCTGGACGCCCAGCGATGGGACAGCGGCGGATCGGGTAGTGGCAGCAACCCGATCCGCCTTTTTCATTTCATCGCCCCGGGCACGAC
>NZ_JAYSFG010000006.1:108071-157479 GCF_041913445.1 Tabrizicola sp. | reverse complement strand
TTTGAAAAGGCCAGGCAATGGCAGAGGCATTCAGAGGCGAGTTCTACCAGAAGGTAGACGGGAAGGCGCGGGTCTCGATCCCGGCCGCCTTCCGCGCCATTCTCCTCGCCGACGATCCGCTGGCCTCGAACTCGCAGCGCCCCCGGCTTTACATGGTCTATGGCGGCAAGGCGCGGAACTTCGTCGAATGCTATTCCAAGCAGGGCGCGGACCGACTGGCCGAGGACATCGAGTCGATGGAGCTTGGCTCGAAGGAACGGACGCGCGCCGAACGCGACCTGATCAGCCGGTCGGTGATGGTCGAGGTCGATGGCGAGGGGCGGATCGTCCTGCCGCCTCAGGTGCGGGAAAAGATGGGATTTCACGGTGACGACCTGGCTGGCGGCGGCGAGGCGGCCTTTGCGGGTTTCACCAACCGTTTCCGGCTCTACCGCCGCGAGGTCTATGACGCGGAACTGGCCGAGGACGACGAAGACGACGACATCGACCCGCTGACCCTTGTCGGGCGGCACAAGCGGGCGGGGTAGGTCGATGAAGGGTCCGCTGCCCCGGTCCTCGGAAACTGGCCGCCCGTCCAATGACGATCCTCATGTTCCGGTTCTGATCGACGCGATCCTGCGGGAATGCGCTCCTGTCCAGGGCGTCTGGCTGGACGGGACGCTGGGGGCCGGTGGGTATACGCGCGCGCTTCTGAAGGCCGGGGCTGACCGGGTGATCGGGGTGGACCGCGATCCGTTGGCCCTGTCGATGGCCGAGGGTTGGGCCGGCGCTTATGGCGACCGGGTGCGGCTGGTGGCGGGGACGTTTTCCGACCTGGATGACCTGGCGGGCGAGGCTCTGGACGGGGTGGTCCTGGACCTTGGGGTCTCATCCATGCAGCTGGACCAGGCGGAGCGGGGGTTCTCCTTCATGAAGGACGGCCCGCTCGATATGCGGATGAGCCAGTCCGGGCCTTCGGCGGCGGACCTGGTGAACACGACCGACGAAGGCGTGCTGGCTGACATCCTTTACCACTACGGCGAGGAACGCGCCTCGCGCCGGATCGCCCATGCCATCGTCGCGGCGAGGGCGGTGGAGCCGATCCAAACCACGGCGAAGCTCGCCGAGATCGTGGCGAAGTGCCTGCCGCGCCCGAAGCCGGGGCAAAGCCATCCCGCGACGCGCAGCTTCCAGGCGATCCGCATCGCGGTGAACACGGAATTCCAGGAACTGGCCGAGGGGCTGAATGCCGCCGAACGGGCGCTGAAGCCCGGTGGCCTTCTGGCCGTGGTCACCTTCCACAGCCTGGAGGACCGGATCGTGAAGCGGTTCTTCCAGCTTGCCTCGGGCCACGAGGCCAATGCCAACCGCTATGCCCCCGCGAAGGCCGACACCACCGCAAGGTTCGAGATGGTCACCCGCAAGGCCGTGGCCCCCGACGAGGCCGAAATCGCCCGCAATCCCCGCGCGCGCTCGGCCAAGCTGCGGGTAGGGCGGCGGACAGCGGCCCGCGCAAAGACGCTTCAACCGGCCGACCTCGGCCTGCCGGAAATCCAGAAGAAAGGACGCCGCTAGATGCGCCCCGTGTTGTACGTGCTTTCCTTCCTTGGCCTGATCGCGCTGGGCTTCTGGGCCTACCGCGAGAACTATGCGACCCAGGCCGCGCTGAAGGAGGTCGAGGCGCTGCAACGCCAGATCGTCGGCCTGCGCGAGGCGCTGACGGTGCAGAAGGCGGAATGGGCCTACCTCAACCGCCCGGATCGCTTGCGCGAACTGGCCACGGTCAACTTCGACCGGCTGGGCCTTTTGCCGATGGAACCAAGCCAGTTCGGCACGGCGGCGCAGGTGGCCTATCCGGCACCGAAACTGCCTGACATCAGCTTCAGCCAGGATGTCCAGGGCACTCTCACCGACCCCGCCGGACCGGAGGGCCTGTAACATGCGCACCCCGCTTCGCCCGCTTGCCCGCATCCTTCACGCCCGCCAGGAAGGGCTGAACCCCGACGTGATCGAGAAGGAGAACCTGAAGCTCCGCCACGAGGCGATGCGCGAAAAGGCGCGGGGCCGGGCGCAGTTCCGGCTGATGATCCTTTGTGCAAGCTTCGTCATCGCCTTCGGCGCCATTGGCGCGCGGATGGGCCTGATGGCCGCGACCGAGCCGCAGGAACCCCGCGCCAGCGCCCCCGGCGCCGAGATCATTGCGCAACGCGCCGACATCACCGACCGCAATGGCCGCGTGCTGGCGACGAACATGACCACCCACGCGCTTTACGCGCACCCGAAGGTGATGGTTGACCCCAAGGGGACGGCCGTGAAACTGGCCGAGATCTTCCCCGAGCTTGACGCCAAGGCGCTGGAGCGCCGCTTCACCGATGGCCGCAGCTTCGTCTGGATCCGCAAGGTCCTGAGCCCCGAGCAGATGCAGAAGGTGCACGAGATCGGCGATCCCGGCCTTCTCTTCGGCCCGCGCGAGATGCGGCTTTACCCGAACGGAGCCCTCGCGGCCCATGTGCTGGGCGGAACGTCCTTCGGCGCGGAAGGCGTCCATTCGGCCGAGGTGATCGGCACCGCGGGCATCGAGAAGGCGCTGGATGCACGCCTCCGCGACCCGGCGCAGGGTGGCAAGCCCCTGACGCTGTCCATTGACCTGACGCTGCAATCGACCATCGAGGAAGTGCTTTACGCCGGCATGACCATGCTGAACGCCAAGGGCGCGGCGGCGATCCTGATGGATGCGCGCACGGGCGAGGTGCTGGCCTTGGCCTCGCTGCCAACCTTCGATCCGAACGACCGCCCGAACCCGCTGGTCGACAAGAATGCCGAGCCCGGCGACAGCCCGCTTTTCAACCGCGCGGTGCAGGGGGTCTACGAGCTTGGTTCGACCTTCAAGATCTTCGCCGCCGCGCAGGCGATGGAGCTGGGTCTGGTGACGCCCGAGACGATGGTGGACGCCAACGCGCCGATGCAGTGGGGCCGCCACAAGATCAAGGAATTCGAGGGCAAGAACTATGGCCCGCTCCTGTCGGTCACTGACGTCATCGCCAAATCCTCGAACGTGGGCACCGCGCATATCGCGCTGATGATCGGGCCCCTGCGGCAGCAGGCCTTCCTCAAGTCGCTGGGCTTCTTCGAGCCGACGCCGCTGGAGCTGATCGAGGCCCCGGGTGCGAAGCCCCTGATCCCGAAGAAATGGCCCGAGATCGTGACCATCACCACCTCCTACGGTCATGGCATGTCGGCAAGTCCGATGCATCTTGCGGCGGCCTATGGGGCCATTGCCAACGGTGGCGTGATGATCAAGCCCACGCTTCTGAAGCGGGAAGGCCCGACCACGGGCGTCCGGGTGATGAGCGAGAAGACCGCGATGGATTCGGTCGCGATGCTGCGCCGCGTGGTGACCGAGGGCACGGCCTCCCTGGGCGAAGTGCCGGGCTACGAGGTCGCGGGCAAGACCGGGACGGCGGACAAGCCGAAGAAATCGGGTGGCTACTACGATGACAAGGTCGTGAACACCTTCGCCTCGATGTTCCCGGCCAGCAATCCCCAGTATGTGCTGATCGTGACCCTGGACGAGCCGCAGGATGACACGCTTTCCGAGACGCGGCGGACGGCGGGCTGGACGGCGGTTCCGGTCGCATCCGAGATCATCCGTCGCGTCGCGCCGCTCATGGGTCTTCGACCCAAGCTTGAACCTGTCGCCGTGGATGCGGTAACTGCCGCCAGCAACTGACGGGGGTATCCGATGACAGCGCGCGCGACACGGCTATCCGACCTTGGGCTGACCGCCCGGGCCGGCCGCGATCCGGCGCTGTCGGGGGTGACGGCAGACAGCCGGGCGGTGCGGGCGGGGATGCTTTTCGCCGCGCTGCCGGGGACGGCCGTGCATGGCGCAAAGTTCATCGGCATGGCGCTGGAGCAGGGCGCGGCGGCGATCCTGACCGATGCCGAGGGCGCGCGGATGGCAGCTGACGCTCTGGCCGACAGCGACGTGGCGCTGGTGGTGGCCGAGGACCCTCGGGCGGCCCTCGCCTGTGCCGCGGCGCTGTGGTTCGGCGCGCAGCCCGAGGTGATGGTGGCGGTGACCGGGACGAACGGGAAGACGTCCGTGGCGACGTTTACCCGGCAGATTTGGGCGGCTCTCGGGCATGAGGCGATCAACATCGGCACGACGGGGATCGAGGGGGCCTGGACGGCCCCAAGCGGGCACACGACGCCCGACCCGGTGACGTTGCAGAAGCTTCTCGCGGCGGCGGCGCAGGGGGGCGTGACCCATGCGGCGATGGAGGCCTCCTCCCACGGGATCGACCAGCGGCGGCTGGACGGGGTGCGGCTCAAGGCGGCGGGCTTCACCAACCTGACGCAGGACCATCTCGACTATCACGGCACGATGGAGGCCTATTTCGAGGCCAAGGCCCAGCTTTTCACCCGGTTGCTCCCGGAGGACGGGGTGGCGGTGGTGAACTTGGACGGCGCGCGCGGGTCCGACATGGCGGAACTGGCGCTGAATCGGGGTCTGCGTGTCCTGACCGTTGGAAAGGGACAGGGGGCGGACCTGCAGATCGCCGCGAGCCGGCCCGACGCGACGGGGCAGGAGGTGCGCTACCTGTGGCAAGGGCGCGCCTTCCAGACGCGGCTTCAGCTCATCGGGGCGTTCCAGGCGGAGAACGTGGCCGTGGCGGCGGGCCTTGCCATCGCGGCGGGCGATGCGCCCGAGACGGTGCTGGGCGTGCTGCCGCGCCTGACGGGCGTCCGGGGACGGATGCAGCTGGCCGCCACACGGAAGAACGGGGCGGCGGTCTACGTGGATTACGCCCATACGCCGGACGCCATCGAGACGGCCCTGCGCGCCTTGCGGCCGCATGTGATGGGCCGGATCATCGTCGTCTTCGGCGCGGGCGGCGACCGGGACCGGACCAAGCGGCCCCTGATGGGCGCAGCGGCCAAGGCCCATGCCGATGTGCTCTACGTGACCGACGACAATCCCCGCACCGAGGACCCCGCGTCCATCCGCGCGGCGATCCTGGCCGCTTGTCCCGAGGCGAACGAGGTCGGCGACCGCGCCGAGGCGATCCTGCGGGCGGTGGATGCAGCCTTGCCGGGCGATGCGGTCCTGATCGCGGGCAAGGGCCACGAAAGCGGTCAGATCGTGGGCACCGACGTCTACCCCTTCGACGACGTGGAACAGGCCAGCGTCGCCGTGGCCGCGCTGGATGGGGTGATCTGATGGTCTGCGCGCAGGTAGCGTGGTGCAAGGTCGGGGCCGGGTGCCTCCCTCCCCCCGCGGGGGGCTGGGGTCTTGGGTGGGGGGGGTGGGGGGGCGGGGGGGGGGGGGCCGGGGGGGGGGGGGGGGCGCGCCCCCCCCCCGGGGGGGGGGGGGGGGGGGCGGCGCCCCCCCCCCCCGCGCTGACCACCCCGCGGGCACTTTTGTCGACCGCCCCCCCCACCCTATCCCTCCCCCACGGGGGGGGAGGGAAGCGCTTGGGGCAACCGTCGCGCTTCTCGATTGGAGGATGCGCATGACCCTCTGGACCTCTGACGACGCAGCCAAGGCGACGGGCGGGCGGGTGACGCGGCCCTGGCAGGCGACGGGTGTCTCGATCGACACGCGGACGCTGCAGCCGGGTGAGCTGTTCGTCGCGCTCAAGGATGTGCGGGACGGGCATGATTTCGTCGCTCAGGCGCTGGAGAAGGGCGCGGCGGCGGCGCTTGTGTCCCGCGTGCCCGAGGGCGTGGCCGCAGATGCGCCGTTGCTGATCGTGCCGGATGTGCTGAAGGCGCTGGAGAGTCTTGGGGCTTTCGCGCGGGCCCGGACGAAGGCGCGGGTGGTGGGGGTCACGGGGTCGGTCGGCAAGACCTCGACCAAGGAGATGCTGCGCGCGATCCTGTCGGGGCAGGGCAGGACCCATGCGGCGGAAGCCAGCTACAACAACCACTGGGGCGTGCCGCTGACTCTCGCGCGGATGCCCGCGGACGCGGATTTCGCGGTGATCGAGATCGGGATGAACCACCCCGGCGAGATCGCGCCCCTGGCCCGGCTGGCGCAGCTCGACGTGGCGATGGTCACCACGGTCGCGCCTGCGCATCTGGAGGCGTTCGACAGCGTCGAGGGGATCGCGCATGAGAAGGCCTCGATCTTCGACGGGCTGAAACTCGGCGCGGTGGCGGTCTTCAACGCCGACATCGAATGGGCCCCGATCCTGCGCGGGAAGGCGCTGGAGGTGGGCGCGAAGCCGGTCAGCTTCGGGACGGCCGAGGGCGCGGACTACCGCCTCCTCTCGGCCCAGATCGCCGATGAGGCGACGGTCTGCCAGGCCAGCCGCCGCGGCGAGCCGGTGCTCTTCAAGGTCTCGTCCCCTGGCCGTCACTTCGTCCTGAACGCGCTTGGCGCGCTGGCGGTGGCCGAGGCGCTGGGGGCCGACCCGATGATCGCGGCGCATGACCTTGGCCGCTGGATGCCCCCTGCGGGGCGGGGCCAGAGAGAGCGGATCGTGCTGGATATCGTCGAAGAGACCTTCTTCGACCTGATCGACGACGCCTTCAACGCCAACCCGGCCTCGATGGCGGCAAGCCTGGACGTGCTGATCGCGGCAAAGCCGGTCGACGGCATCGGTCGCGTGGGCGGCGGCCGCCGGATCGCGGTCCTGGGCGACATGCTGGAGCTTGGGCCGACCGAGGCCGAGCTGCACGCGGCCATCGCCCGGCATCCGGGCCTGGCGGCGGTGCATGTGATCCACTGCGTCGGACCCCGGATGAAGGCGCTTCACGATGCCCTGCCGCGCCAGCAGCGGGGCGAATGGGTCGAAACGGCCCAGGACCTCGCGCCCAGGGCCCGCAGCCTGATCGACGCCGGCGACATCCTTCTGGTGAAAGGGTCCAAGGGGTCGAAGGTCAGCCTCGTCGTTGACGTCTTGAGAAAAATGGGGCAGGCCGCAGCGCCGAAGGAAGGGACGCTTTAAATGTTTTACTGGCTTGCCGATTTCGGGGACGGGGGCGGGGTCTTCAACCTGTTCCGCTACATCACCGTCCGCGCGGGCGGAGCGTTCGTGACGGCGCTTCTTTTCGGCTTTCTCTTCGGGCGTCCGCTGATCGACCTGCTGCGGCGCAAGCAGGGCAAGGGCCAGCCGATCCGCGACGACGGCCCGCAGTCGCACCTGTCCAAGGCCGGGACGCCGACGATGGGGGGCCTCCTCATCCTGTCGGCGCTGATGGTGTCCACGCTCCTGTGGGCAAGACTGGACAATCCCTTCGTCTGGATCGTGATCCTGGTGACGCTGGCCTTCGGCCTGATCGGGTTCGCTGACGACTATGCGAAGGTGACGAAACAGAACACCAAGGGCGTCTCGGGCAAGGTGCGGATGGGCCTTGGCCTTCTGATCGCGGCACTGGCGGCCTATGCGGCCTCGATGTTCCATCCGCCTGAACTGACGAACCAGCTGGCCTTCCCCTTCTTCAAGGATGCGCTTTTCAATCTTGGCCTTTTCTTCGTGCCCTTCGGGATGATCGTGATCGTCGGTGCGGCCAATGCCGTGAACCTGACCGATGGTCTCGACGGGCTGGCGATCATGCCCGTGATGATCGCGGGCGGGACGCTGGGGATCATCGCCTATGCCGTGGGCCGGGTCGACTTTACCCAGTATCTTGACGTGCACTACGTCCCCGGCACCTCGGAGCTGCTGATCTTCGCGGCCGCACTCTTCGGCGGTGGGCTCGGCTTCCTCTGGTACAACGCGCCACCAGCGGCGGTCTTCATGGGCGACACAGGATCGCTGGCCCTGGGCGGGGCGCTGGGGGCCATCGCGGTCTGCACCAAGCACGAGATCGTGCTCGCGATCGTCGGCGGCCTTTTCGTGGTTGAGGCGCTGTCGGTTATCATCCAGGTCCTTTACTACAAGCGCACCAAGAAGCGGATCTTCCTGATGGCGCCGATCCACCACCATTTCGAGAAGAAGGGCTGGGCCGAGCCGCAGATCGTGATCCGGTTCTGGATCATCAGCCTGATCCTTGCGATGATCGGTCTGGCGACGTTGAAGGTAAGGTGACGGTTACAGGGTTTCCAAGTGTCGACGGAGTAAGGGGTGAGCCAAGCCAAGGAACGGGTCTTCAGCTTCCGGACCGGAGTTGAGCGGCATGACAGCCCGACCTTCTCGGTCGAGCCTGACTGGAATGCAGAGCCCACCTTCTTCCAGACCGAACGACGGCGGCCGTTCTCTCGCCATTTCGGGGACCGGGCCGATCTGGAGTCAGGGCTTTACGTCCCGCGGACCCTGCGGCTGAACCGCGAGATGAAGGCGATCCCGAAGCTTCTAAGCCAGAACGAATGGATCGCCGTCAGCGCGGACATCCGCGCGATCATCGAGATGCTCGAACCCGGAATCCACGCCTTCACACCCGAGATTCCGGTCCAGCATGCCGATGGCCGCCCGTCCGAGCACCGCTACTTCGGTCTGGCCTGGGGCAGGGCGCTGGTCGGGACGATCAGTGCCGAGCATTCACGGATGAGCCCGCCGCACGAGGGGTCAGTCTACAAGCGGCTGCACCCGCGGCACGTGGCGTTGGCCAGCAGTGGGGATGTGTTGGACAAGGCCCTGACGATCCGTGCCGAGCAGGTGCGGGACTGTCACCTCTGGTACACGCCGGACTACTACAACGCCTGGTTCTGCTCTGGCACGCTCCGCGAGGCGCTGAAGGGCATCGGCCTGCGCAACGTCAGGTTCCACGAGCAGAACCTGGTGGCGGGACTGCCACCCGAGGCGGAGGACCGTCCGCGGCCCGTCCGCGATGTGCCGGTCGTGAAGCGCGGCCTGGGGAACATCATCCGGGTGCTGTTCCACCGCAAGGGGCCGTGACCGGGTCGCTTCGGTCCCTGCAGCAGCCATAACCCGGCGATGTCACAGCGGACGCAGCACTCCCGGCAGGCCATCGGGCAGGGTTCGTCCCGGTGGCAGGGCGATCAGGGCGGTGCCGCCGGCAGTGGGGGTGAAGATATTCGCAGCCTCGCCCGCCGGGTTCGTTTCGCGCAAGAAGACCGTGCGGTGCAGCGTCAGGCCATAGCCCAGCGGTTTCAGCCGGCCCATCAGGCGCTGCAGCTTCTCGCGGTCGTGGACCTCGACATAAAGGACGGGCTCCAGGCGCGACAGGGTGTCCAGTCCACCTTCGACGACCCGGTCCTCGAAGCCCTCGGTGTCCACTTTGATCAGGTCGCAGCGCGCCAGTCCAAGGCTGTCCACCGTGACGAGCGGCACCGTGTCCGACGGTCCCGCGCCCGGCTCCAGCGAGACCTGGGTCGCGCCCACGTTCTGGCGATGGGAAGGGTCGGCCACCGGCACCTGGCATGTCCCGTCCGCGTCGCCCACCGCGGCGCGCAGGCAATGGACCCACGGCAGCTGGTTCAGCGTGACGTTGGCGCAGAGAAGCTGGAAGCAGTAGCGCTGCGGCTCGACCGAGGTCACCTGGCCTTGCGGTCCGACCCTGCGCGCCAATCCCAGCGTGTGAAACCCGATGTTCGCCCCGAGGTCCAGCACATGATCCCCCGGCCGCGCCAAAGACAGGATCGTATCCACCTCGTCGCCCGCGAATTCGCCATAGACCCGCAGCGACCGGCCGATCACCGTGTCGCCCTGCAGGGTGAACATCGGCCCGAACCGGGTCTCGACGCGGGGAAAGACGGGGATCTGCGCCTGCATGGCTTGCTCCTTCCACCGCCAAGACTAGAGAGGCGCAGCGCAAAGCGGAAGCGGCTCCCCTTTCCCTTTGCCCGCGCCTCGCCTATCCCTTCGGAGCAAGCAGATGGGGGTGGGCGCATGATCCCGGTGAAGGGCTACATGGGGGCGAAGGTCGGGGTCTTGGGCCTGGGCCGGTCGGGTCTGGCCACGGCGGCCGCCCTGCGGGCCGGGGGGGCCGAGCCGCTCCTCTGGGACGACAGCCCCGAGGCACGCGCGAAGGCCGAGGCGGAGGGGTTCACCCTGACCGACCTGACGCGCAACGCGAGCCTGGAGGGGATGGCCTGCCTCGTCACCTCGCCCGGAATCCCGCATCTGTATCCCACGCCGAACCCGATCATCGCCCGCGCGCTGGAGCTTGGGATCCCGGTCGACAACGACATCGGCCTTTTCTTCCAAAGCGCCGCGGGGCCGGAGTGGGACGAGATGGAGACCCCGCCCAAGGTGGTGGCGGTGACGGGCTCGAACGGCAAGTCGACGACGACGGCGCTGATCCACCATATCCTGCAGGTCGCCGGGAAACCGACGCAGATGGCCGGGAACATCGGTAAGGGGGTGCTCAGCATCGACCCGCCGCAGGATGGCGAGGTGGTGGTGCTGGAGCTGTCCTCCTACCAGACGGAACTGGCCCGGGCGCTCACGCCGGACGTGGCGGTCTTCACCAACCTCTCGCCCGACCACCTGGACCGGCATGGTGGGATGGGCGGTTACTTCGCGGCCAAGGCGCGGCTCTTCACGCTGGGCGGACCGGACCGCGCCGTGGTGGGCGTGGATGAGGTCGAGGGGCGGTATCTCGCGGGCGCCTTGGCGCAGGGGGCGGGCGATGACCGGGTGATCCGCGTCTCCTCCGGCCAGAAGCTCGAAGGCTTCGGCTGGTCGGTCTTTGCCCGGAAGGGGTTCCTCGCCGAATGGCGGAAGGGGCGGCAGGTGGCCTCGATCGACCTGCGCGAGGTGAAGGGGCTGCCGGGTGCCCACAACCACCAGAACGCCTGCGCGGCCTATGCGGCCTGCCGGTCGCTAGGGATCGCGCCGAAGCTTATAGAGGGGGCGTTGCACAGCTTCGCCGGTCTGCCGCACCGCAGCCAGTTGGTCGGCGAACGCGGCGGGGTGCGGTTCATCAACGACTCCAAGGCCACCAATGTGGATTCGGCTGCGAAGGCGCTGCAGGCCTTCCCGAAGATCCGCTGGATCGCGGGAGGCCTTGGGAAAGAGGGCGGGATCGCTGCGCTGAAGCCCCTCCTCGGGTCGGTGGTGAAGGCCTATTTCATCGGCCACTCCGCCCGCGACTTCGCGCTGCAGGTGGGCGACCTGCCGCATGAGATCTGCGAGACGATGGACCGCGCCGTGGCCCGGGCCGCCGAGGAGGCTGAGGCCGGGGAGGTCGTGCTCCTCGCCCCGGCGGCCGCGAGTTTCGACCAGTATCCGAACTTCGAAAAGCGGGGCGAGGATTTCACCGCAAAGGTCAAGGCGCTGATCGGGTGATCCCCGTCGGGTAAGGGTGCCATGGGTCCTCTGCTTCTTCCGCTTCTCGATTCGAAGACGATCCGGATCGATCCTCCGGTCGAACCCGTTCCGTCGAACCTCGGAACCGAGGCAATCGTCGCTATGGCGGTTCTGGCGGTCTTCCTTGCGGCCCTGTTCCTTCTGCCCCGGCTCTGGCACCGCCTGCGGCCTGCCGCGCGCGAGGTCGAGGAAGACTGGCTGCTGATCGACGGGTCGAACGTGATGCATTGGCAGGACAACACGCCCAGCCTGGAGACCGTCCGCAAGGTGGTCGATCAGGTGCGCAGGCTGGGCTACGTGCCCGGTGTGGTCTTCGACGCGAATGCGGGGTGGAAGCTGTTCGGGCGCTATCTGCACGACCAGGAGTTTGCGAAGATGCTGGGGGTCGAGGCGCGGCAGGTGCTGGTGGTGGCGAAGGGGACGCAGGCCGACCCCTTCCTCTTGCAGACCGCGCGGGAGTTCGGCGCGCGGATCGTGACCAACGACAGGTTCCGCGATTGGGCCGAAGCCCATCCCGAGGTGCAGGCTCCGGGCTTCCTGATCCGGGGCAGCGCAGGGGAGAGCGGGATCAGCCTTCGGGGGTTGGGGCCCGCCAAGCCAAGGGAAAGGCGCTGAACCAAGGGGGCGATTTCTTCGAAGAAATCGCAACGGAGCCTTTGAAGGCTCCGGACCGGAGTTTTCGAAAACTCCGGCCCGAAGCGTCGGTTACACGGCCAGCAGTTTCCCGTCCTGATCGGCCGAATCCACCGCGCGGTCGAGGAGGCGCTGGAGGGCGGCCCCGCGGGCGAAGTCGGGGTCGGCGGCGCTTTCGCCGCGGATCGCCGAGATGAAGCGCTGGTAGATCGTGGGGACCGGGGGGCATTCCACGTCATGCCAGGTGCCGGTCTGCACGTCCTCGCCAAGGCAGGCCCGCAGCGCGCTGACGGCTTTCTCGAAACGCACCTCAAGCCCCCCGGTCTGGCCGTAAAGGCGCAGGCGCAGGTCGTTCAGGTGGCCGGTGGCGAAGCGCGTCGCCGCGACGGTGCCAAGCGCGCCGTTCGAGAGGCGCACCTGCATCGTGGCGCTGTCATTGGCGTCCAGCACGTATTCGCCGATCTGCCCGCCGGGCGCCTTGTCGAAGGTCTGGAGAAGGCAGGAGACCTGCGTCGCGTCCATCCCGGCGATGAAGGTGGCGAAGTCGAGGATGTGGATGCCCACGTCACCCAGCACGCCTTTGGAGCCGTGCTTCGTGGACAGGCGCCAGAGCCATTGCGGCTCCTTGTCCCAGTGGCCCCAGGCGGGCTGGGTGAGCCAGCTTTGCAGATAGGAGGCCTCGAAATGCCGGATCGTGCCGATGGCCCCGTCGCGCACCATCTGCGCGGCGTGCTGCAGCGCAGGCACGTTGCGGTACGACAGGTTGACCATGTTGACGACGCCCGCCTGTGCGGCGGCGGCGGTCATTTCATCGGCGTCCCGGGCATTGGTCGCAAGCGGCTTTTCGCACAGGACATGCTTCCCGGCCTGCAGGAAGGGCAGGGTGGTCGGGTAGTGGGCGGCGTCCGGGGTGACGTTCGTCACCGCGTCGAACTCGCCCCAGGCGATGGCCTCCCCAACCGAGGCAAAGCCGTGGGGAATGTTGTGCGCCTTCTGGAAGGCGGCAAGCTGCTCGGCGCGGGTGTCGATCCCGGCGACGAGGGTGACGCCGGGGATGGCCGCGAAGGCTTCGGCATGGTTCCGCGCCATGCCGCCGGTGCCGAGGATCAGGATGCGGACGGGTTGCATCAGCGGTATCCAGCCTCGCCGTCATGATGGAGCCGGGGCCCGCGTTCTTCCAGCGGTTCCAGCGTCTTGCCGATGGGGGTGTTGGGCGCGTCGGTGGGCTTGGCCAGCCGCGCTTCCGGGTTGTAGGCCCAGCGGACGCCGTTCGCGATCACCTTCTGCACCAGCGGCTGGTGGTAGGTCGGGTAGGTCTCATGGCCGGGGCGGAAGTAGAAGATGTTCCCCGCGCCCCGCCGGTAGGTCAGGCCCGAGCGGAACACCTCGCCGCCCTGGAACCAGCTGACGAAGACGGTCTCCAGGGGTTCCGGGACGCCGAAGGGCTCGCCATACATCTCTTCGTATTCGATCTCGAAATGGTCCGGGATGCCGCGGGCGATGGGGTGCTGGCGGCTGGTGACCCAAAGACGCTCCCTCTCACCGGCTTCGCGCCAGGACAGGTTGCAGGGCGCGCCCATCAGGCGCTTGAAGGGCTTCGAGAAATGGGCGGAGTGCAGGAAGATCATCCCCATGCCGGCCCAGACGGCCTCGGCCACGCGTTCCACGATGGCGTCCTCGACCTGGCCGTGGGCGGCATGGCCCCACCAGATCAGAACGTCGGTTTCGGCCAGTTTCGCCGCGGTCATCCCGTGTTCCGGGTCCTGCAGCGTGACGGTCGAGGCGGTGATGCCGTCTTCCTTGTTCAGGAACTCGGCAATCGTGCCGTGCATGGTCTTCGGATAGACCTCGGCCACCACCTTGTTCTTCTGTTCATGGACGTTTTCGCCCCAAACGGTGACTCGTATGGTCATAGGGTAGTCTCCTTGAAATGGATGCGCGCCCGAAGGAAACCGCGGGCGCGCGGGGTATGTTTCAGCGGACGGGCTTGCCGTCGGCGTCGAAGCGGTAGAGGTGCCCGGCCTTCGGCGCGATGGAGACGGTGGTCCCCACCGCGATGTCGGCCTTGCCGGGTCGGCGGACGATGACCGGCTCGTCACTGCCGATTTCCACGAAGAGGAAGTGGTCCGACCCCAGGTCCTCGACATGCAGGACCTCGCCCGTCCAGGGGCTGGAGGGGACGACGTCCAGATGTTCCGAGCGGACGCCAAGGGTGGTGCAGCCTTCCGCTTCGGCGAATTTGCCGGTCAGGAAGTTCATCTTCGGGCTGCCGATGAAGCCCGCGACGAAGAGCGAGTTCGGATGCTCATACAGCTCCGCCGGGGTGCCCGCCTGTTCCAGCCGCCCGTCGCGCAACACGGCGATGCGGTCGGCCAGGGTCATGGCTTCCACCTGGTCGTGGGTCACGTAGATCATCGTGACGTTGGACATCGAATGGTGGAGCTTCGCGATTTCCAGCCGCGTCTGCACCCGCAACGCGGCGTCGAGGTTCGACAGCGGCTCGTCGAACAGGAACACGCGGGGATCGCGGACGATGGCGCGGCCAATGGCCACCCGCTGGCGCTGGCCGCCGGACAGCTGTTTCGGCAGGCGGTCGAGGAGGTGGTCGATCTGGAGGAGCTTGGCGGCGCTTTCCACCCGCTTCCGGATCTCGCCCTCGCTGGTCTTGTCCAGCTTCATCCCGAAGGCCATGTTGTCGTAGACCTTCATGTGCGGGTAGAGGGCATAGCTCTGGAACACCATGGCGATGCCGCGCTTCGACGGGATCAGGTTGTTCACCCTTTCCCCGTCGAACAGCATGTCGCCGGTGGTGATCTCTTCCAGCCCCGAGATCAGCCGCAGCAGCGTGGACTTCCCGCAGCCCGACGGGCCGACGAAGACCATGAACTCGCCCTTCTCGATGGTCAGGTCGATGCCCTTGATCACCTGCACGGCGCCGTAGGACTTGGTGACGTTCTTCAACTCGATCTTTGCCATGATGTCAGCCCTTCACGCCGCCCGCGGTCAGACCCGCGACGATCTTGCGTTGGAAAATGAGGACGAGGATGATCAGCGGGACGGTCACGATGACCGAAGCCGCCATGATCGGACCCCAGGGGATTTCCTGCTGGCTTGCGCCCGAGAGGAGGCCGATCGCCACCGGCACCGTCCGGGTCGTCTCGGATGAGGTGAAGGTCAGGGCGAAGAGGAACTCGTTCCAGGCGCCGATGAAGGCCAGAAGGCCCGTGGTCACCAGGGCGGGCCAGAGAAGCGGCAGGAAGACCTTGGTGATGATAACCCAGGGGGTTGCCCCGTCGACGATGGCGGCCTCCTCGATCTCGACCGGCAGGTCACGCATGAAGGTGGTCAGCACCCAGACCGTGAAGGGCAGGGTGAAGATCACGTAGGACATGATCATCGCCCAGGGCGTGTTGAAGATGCCAAGGAAGCGGACAAGCTCGAACAACCCCGCCAGCACGGCGATCTGCGGGAACATCGACACGGCAAGGATCATCATCAGCAAAAGCCCCCGCCCCCGGAACCGCACCCGGGCCAGCGCGTAGGACGCGGTGACGGCCAGGAACAGCGCGAAGACGACCGTGGTCGTGGCGATGAAGACCGAGTTCACGATGGACTGGATGAAGTTCCGCCCGCCGAGGACCTGGGTGTAGTTGCCCCAGTCAAAGGACGCGGGCCAGTAGTTGACCTTGAACAGCTCGGTCCCCGTCGAGAACGACGTGACGATCGCGTAGTAGAACGGGAAGACCGAGAAGACGACGATCACCACGACAAGCGCGTAGAAGGCGATGTTGGTCAGAAGCTTTTGCGCGGTCATTTCTGGCCCTCCCCGGAAAGGTCGACCTTGCCCAGCCAGATGTAGAGGCTGACGAAGACGGCGATGATGGCGAAGAGAAGCGTCGACTGCGCGGCCCCGTAGGCGAACTTGTCGAAGTCGATCATGTTCTCGCGGCTGATGACTGACATGGTCTTGGTGGCGGCCGAGTTGGGCGTCAGCACGTAGACCAGGTCGAAGATCCGCAGCGCGTCCAGCATCCGGAAGATGATCGCGACGGCCAGCGCGGGGCGGATCAGCGGCAGGGTGATCTTGAAGAAGACCTTGACCGGGTTGATGCCGTCGAGCTTCGCGGCCTCGTAGATGTCACGCGGGACCATCTGCAGGCCGGCGAGGATCAGAAGCGCCATGAAGGGCGTGGTCTTCCAGATGTCGACCATCAGGACGGCATACATCGCGGTATCGACCGAGGCGGTCCAGGCGATCTTCTGGTCGATCAGGCCAAGGTTCAGCATGATGTCGTTGATGATGCCGAACTGGTCATTCAGCATCCAGGCCCACATCTTGGCCGAAACGATGGTGGGGATGGCCCAGGGGATCAGGATCGCGGCGCGGACGAAGCCGCGTCCCTTGAATTCGGCGTTCAGCACCAGCGCCACGATCAGGCCCAGCACGGTCTCGAAGAAGACCGAGACGAAGGCGAAGCGCACCGTGTTCCAGACGGCGTTCCACCAGGCCGGATCGACCAGCGTCCCGCGCCAGATCCAGCGGCCGGATTCCAGCACGCGCAGCGACAGGTAGTTGTCGAAGCCGATCCACTGCCCGCCATAAAGGTCAGACAGCGCGGTGTCGGTCAGCGAGAACCAGATCGTGCGGATCAGCGGCCAGGCCGCGACGAAGAACAGTGCTGCCAGCATGGGCGCGATGAACCAGAAGGCCGCGCGCTGGCGTTGTTGGGTAAGGCTGAGCCCCCCCGAATTCGTTGCCATGATGTCCCTCCCCGTGTCCGGGTCCCCCTCCGAGACCCGTTAGTGCAGAAGCGGGCGGCCCCCACCTTTCAGAAGCCGCCCGCCTTGGGGTCAGTCAGGTCCGGGAGGACTTACCAGCCCGACCCCTTGATGTCGGTCAGTTCGACCTCAAGCAGTTCCAGGTTTTCGGCAGCCGAGCCGTTGCCCGACAGCGTGTTGTGGACGGCCGACCAGAACTTGGCCGAAACCTCGTTGTACTTGCCCAGCGTCGGCGCCGAGGGGCGCGGCACGGCGTTCAGGAACACGTCCTTCCACTGCGGGATGATCGGCTGCGCGGCGGCGATGTCGGCGTCATCGTAAAGCGAGATGATGGTCGGCAGGTTCGATTCCGCGATGGCGCGCTGCTTCTGGGCTTCCGGCCCGGCCAGGTACAGGGCGAGGCTGATGGCCGCTTCCTGCTTGGTCGAGTACTTCGAAACCGCGACGTTCCAGCCGCCGAGCGTGGCCGCCGAGCTGTCGCCTTCCTTGCCGACCGGCAGGGTGGTCACGCCGAAGAGGCCCTTGACCGCCGAGTCGTCGCCATTGCCCAGGCCGTAGGCATAGGGCCAGTTGCGCATGAAGACGGCATTGCCGGTCTGCCAGACGCCACGGGCTTCCTCTTCCTGGTAGGCCAGCACGCCATCGGGAGAGATGGTGCCGACCCAGGACTTCGCAGCCTCAAGCGCGGCGACGGCGTTCTCGTTGTTGATGCTGATCGTGCCATCGGGCTCGACGATCTGGCCGCCGCCGAAGGACTTGACCCATTCCAGCGCGTTGCAGGTCAGGCCTTCGTAGGCGTTGCCCTGCCAGACGAAGCCCCACATGTCGGCCTTGCCCTCGGCGCGCTCGGCGTCCTGGATGAACTTGGCGGTCTCGGCCAGTTCCGCCCAGGTCTTCGGCGGGGTCTTGCCGTGCTTTTCCAGCAGGTCCTTGCGGTAGTAGAGCGCGGGCGCGTCGGTGAAGATCGGCAGTGCGACGAGCTTGCCGTTCACGGTCTGCGATTCGATGATCGAGGGGAAGTGCTGCGGCGCCAGGTCCTTGGCAGCCTCGGTCAGGTCGACGAAGTGGTCGGCGAGCTGCGGCGCCCAGATCACGTCGGTCTGGTAGAGGTCGATGTCGGTGGCACCGGCGGCAAGCCACAGGCGGTACTGGCCGAACTGGTCGGTGGTCGAGGCCGGCATCGGCACCAAGGTCACGGTGTTACCGGTGGCTTCTTCCCAGGGCTTCACCAGGGTCTTGAAGTTCTCGACCGCGTTGCCGACGGCGCCCGAGACGTAGAACAGCTCTTCAGCGACAACCGGCGAGCCGAAGACGGCGAGCATGGCGGCAGTGGCGGTCGCGCGGAGTGCGCGGCCTTTCATGATGGTCATTTGGTTTCCTCCCAGAAGGCCGCCGGTGTGGCGTGCCATTTTCTCATAGCAAAACGCCCGGATTTCCCGAAACGTTTCGGAAAACATAGTCTCCAAAGCGCTTTCGGTCAACGATTCGTGTACGCCTCCCGGTTGTCACAGAGCGGCGACCGAGTTGCGTTCGATGAAGCTGTAGGTTCCGACCCGTTGGAGCGTTCCAAGCGGCTTGCCCTCGATCGCGCCAGCCAGGCAGTCGGCGAGCGGCTCCCAACTGTCGCGCAGGGGGGATTTCGTCACGGTGAGCGCGGGGAAAAAGGCCGAGGCGCGCAGCGCGGGCAATTCGTCGTCATGCGCCACGACCGAGACGTCGCCCGGCACCGACAGGCCAAGCGCGGCTAATGCCTGGTAGACCCCCTGTGCCAGGCGGACGTTGCCGCAGACGATTGCGGTCGGGCGCGGCATGTCGCCCGAGAAGAGGCGCACCGTGTCGGTCAGCCCGTGCGCCTCGTCCATCTCGCCGTGGAGGTGGAGGTGCGGCAGGACCTCGGCCCCGCCATCCTGCAGCGCCCGCAGATAGCCCTGTTCCCGCACCGTGACATAGGACCGTCCCGCAAGCCCGTTCAGGAAGGCGATCCGGCGATGCCCGCGCTGGGTCAGGTGGAAGGTCAGATCATAGGCAAGCTGTTCATTTTCAATGTCAAAATACGGATAGTCGATTACCTTCCCGCTGCGCCCGTGCACGACGAAGCAGATCCCGGCCTTGCGCAGGAAGTCGATCCGGGGGTCCTGGTCCTGCGGGTCGATCAGCACGAAGCCGTCCAGCATCGCCTTGCCGATCAGCCGCTGGTAGGTCGGCAGCGCGGGTTCATGCTCGGCCATCATGTGCAGGACGAACTGCATCCCCCGGCCCGAGAACTGGGTCGACAGCCCCGCCACCACCTCCATGAACAGCCGGTCCTGGCCGATGTTGCGGTAGTTCGGCACCACCAGCCCCACCATCCCCGACCGCCCCGAGACCAGCTTCCGCGCCGAGGCGTTGGGGTGATAGTTCATCGCCCGCGCCGTGGCCTTCACCCGCAGCCGCGTTTCCTCGTTCACGTCGGAATGGTCGTTCAGCGCCCGGCTGACCTGGGTGATCGACAGATCCAAGGCCCGTGCGATGTCTTTGAGTGTCGCCATGACCCAAACCCCTTTGACTGGTATCCGAAACATTTCGGAAGCGAAAATCAATCGGAATCTTCCGGATCGGCTTGCCAGCGCGTGCGTCCCCCGCAATTCTGCACCCATGTCGGACCCCGTCACCCTGCGCCTGCGGCTTCTCTTCGGCGACCGGCTGGTCTTCGGTCCGGGGAAGGGTGAACTCCTTGCGCGCATTGCGGAAACCGGCTCCATCGCCGCCGCGGGCCGCGCGATGGGGATGAGCTACAAGCGCGCCTGGGCGCTGGTCGAGGAGATGAACGCCGCCTTCCGCGCGCCGCTGGTCGCCTCGGCCCGGGGCGGGGCGGGCGGCGGCGGGGCGCAGCTGACCGCCGAGGGGCAGGAGGTTCTGTCCGCCTATCGCGCGATGCTGGCGGCCGTGGACGTCGCCGCCGCGCCGGAAATCGCCCGGATGGCGGCGCTTCTGCGGGATATGGCCGACGGGAAATAACGCTTGCCCGCACGCAAGCCCCGCGCCATATGTTCGGCAGAACATATCGGACCCGTCATGCGCCTGGCCCTCTCTGCCCTTGCCCTGATCCTGTCTGCGCAGGCCGCTTTGGCCGATGTCACCGTCTTTGCCGCCGCCAGCCTGAAGACGGCGCTGGACCAGATCGCGCAGGACTGGACCGCCGAAACCGGCACGAAGGTCACTCTCTCCTACGGCGGCACCCCGGCGCTTGCGAAACAGATCGCCGAGGGCGCGCCCGCGGACCTGTTCGTTTCGGCCTCGGAAGCCTGGATGGACGACCTTGAGGCCAAGGCTCTGATCAAGCCCGATACCCGCCGCGACTTGATCGGCAACAGCCTGATCCTTGTAGCGCATGGCGAGGCCGCGCCGGTGACCATCGACGCGACGCTTGACCTTGCGGCGCTCCTCGATGGCGGCAAGCTGTCGATGGCGCTTGTCGATGCGGTGCCGGCTGGCCAATATGGGAAAGAGGCGCTGGAAAGCCTAGGCCTTTGGGCGGCCGTCGAACCCAGCGTGGTGCAGTCGGAAAACGTCCGCGCCGCTCTGAAACTGGTGGCTCTCGGTGAGGCACCCCTGGGCATCGTCTATGCCTCGGATTCCATTGCCGAACCGGGCGTGACGGTGATCGGCACTTTCCCCAAGGACAGCCATAGGCCCATCGTCTATCCCGCCGCGCTGACCCTGACGGCGGGCGACGATGCGGCGGCGTTCCTTGACCATCTCTTTTCCCCCGCCGCGCAGGCGGTGTTCCAGGCCAATGGCTTTGCCCCGCTGCCCTGACGCCCCCGGTGGCGAGCCATGACCGACTGGCTTCCGCCCGAGGCCGCGACGGCGCTGGCGCTTTCGCTCAAGGTGTCGCTGGTGGCGACGTTGGTCAGTCTGCCTTTGGGCCTGCTGGTGGCCTATGCTCTGGCGCGCTGGCGGTTTCCGGGGCATGGGCTTCTGAACGGGTTTGTCCACCTGCCGCTGATCCTGCCCCCCGTGGTCACCGGTTACCTTCTTCTTCTGACCTTCGGGCGGCAAGGCTGGGTCGGGTCGCTTCTGTGGGACTGGTTCGGCGTCACTTTCGCCTTTCGCTGGACCGGCGCGGCGCTGGCCGCCGGCGTGATGGCCTTCCCGCTTCTGGTCCGCGCGATCCGGCTTGCGATCGAGGCGGTAGACCCGAAGCTGGAAGAGGCCGCTGCCACCCTTGGGGCCTCGCGTCCGGTGGTGTTCGCCACGGTCACGCTGCCCCTGATCCTGCCCGGCCTCATCGCAGGCGCGGTCCTCGCCTTCGCCAAGGCGATGGGAGAGTTCGGGGCGACGATCACCTTCGTCGCCAACATCCCGGGTGAGACGCAGACCCTGCCGACGGCGATCTACAGCTTCCTGCAGGTCCCGGGAGGCGACGGGGCGGCGCTGAAACTGGTCCTGATCTCGGTCGCGGTGGCGATGGGGGCGCTGGCGCTATCGGAATGGCTGTCACGCCGGGTCGCCAGAAGGATCGCGGGCCGATGACGCTGGAAATCCGCATCGCCCACGCCTTCGCAGACTTCCGGCTGGATGTGGATCTGACCCTGCCGGGCGGGCTGACCTGTCTTTTCGGCAAGTCGGGTTCGGGCAAGACCAGTATCGTGAATGCGGTGGCGGGGCTCCTTCGCCCCGAAAGCGCGCGGATCGTGCTGGATGGCGTGGCGCTGCACGACTTGCCGCCGCATCGGCGCGAGGTGGGCTATGTCCTCCAGGACGCGCGGCTTTTCCCGCATCTGACCGTGGCGCAGAACCTGACCTACGGCCCCCGAGTCCGCCGTCAGCCGCCGCAGGGAATGGACCGGATCGTTGACCTTCTGGGGATCGGCCCGCTTCTGGCACGGCGGCCGGGGACCCTGTCGGGCGGCGAGAAGCAGCGCGTCGCCATCGGCCGGGCGCTTCTGTCGCGGCCCCGGCTTTTGCTCATGGACGAACCGCTCGCCGCGCTGGACGAGGGGCGGAAGGCCGAGATCCTGCCCTACATCGAGGCGCTGCGGGACGAAACCGGGCTGCCGATCCTCTACGTGAGCCATTCGCTGCCCGAGGTCGCGCGGCTGGCCACCTCCATCGCGGTGATCGAGGCGGGCCGGGTCGCGGCTTTCGGCCCGGCGGCTGACCTGCTGTCGGACCCCGAGACCGCGCCACTTCTGGGTTTGCGCGATGCTGGCGCGGTGCTGACGGCGCAAATCGCAGCGCAGGAGGGGGACGGTCTGACCCGGCTGGTGACGGCGGCGGGGCCGCTCTGGCTGCCGCATGTCGCAGGAGAGCCCGGCCGCGTCCTTCGGGTGCGGATCGCGGCACAGGACGTGATCCTGTCGCGGAGCCGGCCCGAGGGTCTGTCGGCGCTGAACATCCTGCCCGCGACCATCGCGGCCTTGCACGAGGGGCAGGGACCCGGGGTGCTGGTGCGGCTGGACCTCGGTGGCGAGTTCCTGCTGGCGCGGATCACCCGCCGCTCGGCCCAGGGGCTGGACCTGGCACCCGGGCTTGCCGTCCACGCCATCCTGAAATCGGTGGCCGTCGCCCAGTCCGATGTGGGCGCGCGCCACCCGGCCGATTCGGCCTGAGGAATCGGTTGGAAGCCCGGAATTCCGCTGGAAAAACGACCACGGACGGCGTCCGCGCTCACCTTCGGTTGTATGCCTGCATTGGATCGTTGACAGGGCCAGTGGATGCCGGATTAAGCTGCGGCGCAGGGGGCGTTCCTGACAGCATGACAAGGTCCTGTTACACGGGGCAGTGCTTATGCTGGCAGCGCGCGTCCGCAAGAACCAGAACACCCGGGGACAGCCCGCGCCTCTGACATCAACCAGGGAGACTAACCGTGAAACACTCCACCTCCGCCTTCAGCCGCCGCCGGTTCCTGCAGGGTTCCGCCGCGGGTGCGGGCCTGCTCGCCGCGCCGGCGATCATCTCGTCCAAGGCGCTGGCCTCGTCGGGCGAGATCAACTTCACCGGTTGGGCCGGCTATCCGGCGCTGGCCGAGAAGGTCTTCCCGGCCTTCACCGCCGCCACCGGCATCAAGGTCAACTTCAAGGAACTTCCTGACCAGGACACCATGTTCGGTGAAGCCAAGGTCGCGCTGGAAGCCGGCGGCATCGACGTGATCGAGCCGACCATCGACCGCGTCGGCGCCTGGGATTCGAACGGGCTTCTCGGCGCCTGGGACGAATCGAAGCTGGCCATGGACAACTACCTGCCCGGTCTCGCCGATGGCGCGGCGGGCGAACGCTCGCGTCCCGGCGGCGCGCTGAAGTACGTCCCGTCGAACTGGGGCACGGAATCGCTGGTGGTCAACACCGCCGACGCGAAACTGTCCTCGCCCGCCTCGCTGGGTGACCTCTTCAACCCGGAAAACTCGGTCGTGCTGCGTCCGCACTCGGCGCTGGCCGCGATGGGCCGCTGGCTCGACGCGACCGGCAAGCTGCCGCGCCCGTGGATGGACGGCTACAGCGACATGGCCGCGATGACCGAACTCTGGGACATCGCGCTGGCCGAGGCGATCAAGGCCAAGGGCAACGTCGTCCAGTGGTGGTCGGGCGAGAACGAGGCCAACGCCGGCTTCACCGCGAACGGCGCGACCGTGGGCCTGTGCTGGGATTCGACCGGCTTCAACCTGCGCAACGACGGCTACGCCTACCTCTCGCCGGCCGAGGGCGCCTTCGCCTGGCACCAGGGCTTCGTCCTGATGAAGAACGCCGCCAACGTCGAACAGGCGCATGAGTTCGTCAAATACGTCTCGACCGCCGAAGGCGCGGCGGGCTGGGCTTCGGCCTTCTCGTCGAACCCGGTGGGCAAGGGCGCGTCCGACCTGATGAGCCCCGACGTCGCCGCCTACTACAACGGCACCTTCAACGACGAGGCGCTGTCCAAGCTCTGGTGGTGGCCCGACCAGTCGGCCGAATTCCTGGCCAAGCGCGCCGAATACGCCGACAAGTACAAGGCGGCCTGATCGCAGCCGACAAGAAAGACACGCCGGGTCCGAAAGGGCTCGGCGTGACTTTTTTGGGCGCGGCCCTGTCGCCCTGGACGCATGACCGGGCAGAATCTGGCGATACCCATTGCAGGGGCGGGGCGTCCTGCTAGCCTGCAACAAAAAGAATGACACTCAGGGGGACCACGCGTCATGAGCGCGGGAATCGATCTCGAAAACGTCTGCTGCGACTTCGGCACCTTCCGGGCCGTGGACAATGCCAATGTCTCGATCAAGCCGGGCGAGTTCTTCTCGTTCCTCGGGCCCTCGGGCTGCGGCAAGACCACCATCTTGCGCATGGTCTCGGGCTTCATCGAGCCGACCCAGGGCGTGATCCGCATCGGCGGAGAGGACGTGCGCGGCAAGCGGCCGAACCAGCGGCCCACCGCGCTGATCTTCCAGAACCTGGCGCTCTTCCCGCTGATGCCGATCTGGGAGAACATCTCCTTCGGGCTGGAAGTGCGCGGCGTCGACAAGGCCACCCGCCGGCGGAAGGCGGAAGAGCTACTGAAACTCGTCGACCTGCCCGGAGCCGCTGACAAGATGGTCAGCCAGCTCTCCGGCGGCCAGAAGCAGCGCGTCGCCATCGCCCGCGCGCTGGCGGTCGAGCCGCAGGTCATGCTTCTGGACGAGCCGCTCTCGGCGCTCGACCTCAAGCTTCGCCAGCACATGCGGGCCGAGCTTCGGGCCATCCAGCAGCGCACGGGCGTCACCTTCATCTACATCACCCATGACCAGGGCGAGGCCTTGGCCATGTCCGACCGCGTGGGCGTCATGTCCCAAGGCCGGATCCAGCAGATCGCCGACCCGCGCGAGATCTACAACAACCCCGTGAATGGTTTCGTCGCCAGTTTCGTGGGCGAAAACAACATCTTCCAGGGCGAGGTTCAGCAAGCCGCTGACGGCATGGCCAGCTTCGCCACCCCCCACGGCACCTTCCGCGCCCGGCTTGGCGCGCTGGAGGGAAAAGTCGGCAAGCTTTACGTCCGCCCGGAACACACGATGATCACCGCGAACCCGGGTTTCGAGAACTCGCTTGCCGTGACCATCAGCGACGTCGCCTTCGAGGGCAACTTCATCTCGGTCCATGCGACCACGGATACCGGCGCGGTGCTGACCTCCGAAGTGCGCAACGACGGTGCGGCCACCGTGCCCGAGAGAGGCTCCAGGGCCTTCATGTCCTTCGATCCCGCCCGGGCCGCGATCCTGCCCGACGCCAACGTCAGGGGCTGACGATGCAGGACCTTCTCCGCCGCTACGGACCTGGCCTCACGCTGATCATGGCGCTTCTGGTGGCCTTCTGGCTGCTGATGCTGGTGATCATCCCGAACATGACGCTCTTCGAGCAAAGCTTCCGACCCTACCTGCCGGTGACAGAGATCGGCGGGCCGAAGGACGTCTACAGCTTCGACAACTATCTGAAGGTCTTCGACGGCAGCATCGAACGCAGCATCTTCGGCTACACCTTCACGGTGCCGGTCCATGTCCTGACCTTCTGGCTGACCATCTGGTATTCGATGGTCGTCACCGTGCTCTGCTTCCTGCTGGCCTATCCCTTGGCCTATTACATGGCCAAGATCGTTCAGCCGAAGTCGCTGCCGACGCTGATCCTTCTTCTCTTCATCCCGCTCTGGGTGTCCGAAGTGCTGCGCGCCTTCGCCTGGTGGATCATCCTGGCGTTCAAGGGGCCGCTCAACGCGCTTCTGCTCGCAGTCGGGCTGATCGAGGACCCGATCCGCTGGACCAACATGGGCTACACCGGCGTCGTCATCGGGCTTGTCTACACCTACGTCCTATTCATGCTGTTCCCGATCTACAACGCGATCCAGTCGCTGGACACCAACCAGATCGAGGCGGCCGAGGATCTGGGCGCGCCCTGGTGGAAGATCCACTGGCGTATCGTGCTGCCGCATTCGAAGCCGGGCATCGCCTCGGGCTCGGTCATGGTCTTCATGCTCTCCGCGGGCTCGCTTCTGGTGCCGTCGATCCTGGGCTCCACCACCTCGCAGTGGTTCACCCAGACGATCAACCAGTGGTTCAACGACGCGCTCGACTGGAACACAGCCTCGGCCTATGCCTTCCTGCTGCTTCTGCTCTGCACCCTCTTCGTCAGCCTGGCGATGTGGGTGTTCCGGGTGAAGCTCTCGGACATCGCGAAGTAAGGGGGGAGGGGACCATGCATCGCTTCCGCCAGACCCTCGCGCATCTCTACATGGTGCTGTTCCTGGTCTTCCTGCTCGCGCCCCTCGTGGTGATGTCCGGCGCGGCGTTCAACGATTCGAAGCTGCCCTCCATCGTGCCCTGGCGCGGCTTCACCACGATGTGGTTCTCCGAGATGGTGCAGGACCAGCGCATGATGCTGGCCTTCGCCAATACGCTCTGGGTGGCTGTGGCGGTGGCGATCATCTCGGTCATCGTCGGCACCGCTTCGGCCATCCTGATCAACTCCATCGCCGGGAAGGTGCGGACCCTGCTCTACGGTCTGATGATCTCGACCATCCTGATCCCCGGCGTGGTGATCGGCATCTCGACGATGATCCTCTGGACCAAGATGGGCAATGCGCTGGGGACAGAGTTCTTCCTGTTCAACCCGGGCCTGCATCTCAGCGTGCTGGGTCAGGTCAGCTACATCGCCGCGATGGTGATGCTTCTGGTGCTGGCGCGGCTGCAGTCCTTCGACGCAGGCCTGGAAGAGGCCGCGCTGGACCTGGGCGCAAGCCATTCCCAGGTGATGCGCCGCATTCTCTTGCCGCACCTTTACCCCGCCATCGGTGCGGGGGCGGCGGTGGCCTTCTTCCAGTCGATCGAGAACTTCAACGTCACCCAGTTCACCCGGGGCGGCGCGGACACGCTGACGGTCTATGTCTTCAGCCAGGTCCGGTCGGGGATCACGCCGACGATCAACGCTCTGGCCTTCCTGCTGATCTGCGTGACCCTGGTGATGGCCCTGGTCTACGAGATCAACCGCCGCCGCCGCGCCCGCATCGAGGCCGCACGCGAGGCCGAGGCGCGCCGGGCGGAAGAGGCGATGCTGTAAGGGAAAGCTCGTCTTTCGACTTCGTCTCCTCCTCGCGCCGTCCCGCGAGGAGGACCGAAGCTCCCGGCGAAGCCTGTTAACCAGACGCTTAACGAACCCCTAACGCCCACGGGCAAAATGTTGTTGGCAAAGGGAAATCCGGAAATGTCCACCGTGGACAGGGCCCGCTAAAGCCCCTCCAGGAGCACCCGGCAAAGGTCGGACTCCGGATCCTTCAGCCCGTCGATCACGCTGAAATGGTGGTGGCCCGGCTCGGCCGTCCAGGGGCAGCCCCATTCCTCGGCCAGCACCCGCGCCTGCCAGAGGAAGGCCGGCCGTTCCTCGGCCCCGACCCAGACATGCGCGGTCACCCCGTCCCGCAGCCGCAGCCGCGCCGGGCTTTCCGTGGCCGCCTCGGCCGCGTCGATCTTCAGCGTCGCGTTCATCCCGGTCGCCATCAGCGGGCCCAGCTCCGCCAGGGGCGAGATCGGCACCACCCGCGCCACCGGCACAGACAGGTCCGCGCATCCCATCCGGGCCGCCAAATGCCCGCCCGCGGAATGCCCGGTCACCACCATCGCCCCCCCGACCCGCGACGCCACAAAGTTGCAGGCCCGCGCGATCTGGGCCGTGATCCCGGAAAGCCGGGCGTCGGGGGCCAGCGTGTAGGAGGGCATCGCCACCGCCCAGCCCCGCGCCAGCGGCCCGGCCGCGAAATGCGACCACTCGGCCTTGGAAAAGAGATGCCAGTACCCGCCGTGGACGAAGACCACGACCCCCCTGGGCGCTCCCGCGGGCAGGAAAAGGTCCAGTCTTTCGCGCGGGGAGGGGCCGTAGGCGAGGTCCAGCTCGGCCCGTGGTCCCAGGGCCTCGCGGAGGGCGGCGGCCTCCCTGGACCAGCGCGGGGGATAGTCGCCTGCCCCGGGGATGAAGGCCCCGTTGGCATAGTCGCGGTCGGGATCGGGCCAGCTGTAGGCAGGGCGGTCGGTCACGTCGGGTTCCTCTCAGGGTTCCGGCAGACTGCGCCGCTCCGGCATCCGTCGCAAGGCCCTGCTGCGCTCGAGACGAGGCTTCGGCACTGTCATTGGACTGTTACAAAACCGTCGCATAGGCTTCACCAAGCGGCCCTAAAGCCGCGGAGTGGGCAGCAGGCTGCGGCCGTCATGGAGTGGGCGATGGACGACATGCGGGGAACGGTCAGGGACATCGGGGCGACGACCATGAAGATCAGCGCTTCCAACGTCCAGGTCCACTACGGCCAGAACCATGCGCTGAAGGATGTCTCGGTCGAGATCCTGGATCGCGCGGTGACGGCCTTCATCGGCCCTTCGGGCTGCGGCAAGTCGACCTTCCTTCGCTGCCTGAACCGGATGAACGACACCGTCGCCTCGGCGCGCGTCTCGGGGACGATCCTGCTCGATGGTGAGGACATCTACGACCCCCGCGTCGATCCGGTGCAATTGCGGGCTAAGGTCGGGATGGTGTTCCAGAAGCCGAACCCCTTCCCGAAGTCGATCTATGACAACGTGGCATATGGGCCGAAGATCCACGGGCTGACCCGGAACAAGGCTGAGCTTGACGCGATAGTCGAATCCTCGCTGCGCAAGGCTGCGCTTTGGAACGAGGTCAAGGACCGGCTCGACGCCCCCGGCACCGGGTTGTCAGGCGGCCAGCAGCAGCGGCTTTGCATCGCGAGGGCGGTGGCGACGGGGCCGGAGGTCCTTCTGATGGACGAGCCCTGCTCGGCGCTGGACCCGATCGCGACGGCGCAGGTCGAGGAGCTGATCGACGAGCTGCGCAGCCAGTTCTCGGTGGTCATCGTGACGCACTCGATGCAGCAGGCGGCGCGGGTCAGCCAGAAGACGGCGTTCTTCCATCTGGGCCACCTGGTCGAATACGCGGACACAACGCATATCTTCACCAATCCGAAGGACCCGCGGACCGAGGCCTACATCACCGGCCGGATCGGCTGAGGAGCACCATAATGAATACCGGACATATCCTGACTGCCTTCGACCGGGACCTTGAGGCCGCACAGGCCTTGGTGGTCCGGATGGGGGGGCTGGTCGAGACGGCGCTTCTGGATGCGGCCGAAGCGCTGGACACGCGGGACGAAGACCTGGCCGCTCGGGTGCGCGCCGGGGACAAGGCCATCGACGCGCTGGAGGATGAGATAAACAACCGATGCGCGCTGCTTTTGGCTTTGCGTGGACCGACGGCGGGCGACCTGCGCACGGTTCTGACCGTGATGAAGATCGCCGCCGCGCTGGAGCGGGCGGGGGATTACGCGAAGAACCTGGCCAAGCGGACGGCGGCACTGTCGCAGATGCAGCCGGTGCCGGGGGCTTCGGCGTCGATCCGGAGGCTGGCGAAGGCGGTCGTGCAGATGCTGACCGACGCGCTGGACGCCTATATCCGGCGCGACCTGAAGCTGGCCGAGGACGTGCGGACCCGGGACCGCGACGTGGACCAGATGTACAACTCGATCTTCCGCGAGTTCCTGACCCACATGATGGAGGACCCCCGCACCATCGGGCCCTGCATGCACCTGCATTTCATCGCGAAGAACATCGAGCGGGTAGGGGACCATGCGACCGCGGTGGCCGAGCAGGTCATCTACCTCGTCACCGGCGCGATGCCCGAGGATGAGCGCCCCAAGGTCGACAGCACCGGCGCGGGGACCTGAGGATGGCGAAGGGCGGGCAGCCGAAGGTCCTGCTGGTCGAGGACGAACCCGCGCAGCGGACGGTGCTGGCCTACAACCTCGAGGCCGAGGGCTTTGCGGTGACCCAGGCCGACAACGGCGAGGATGCGATGGTCCTTGTCGACGAGGAGGAGCCGGACATCATCATCCTCGACTGGATGATGCCGAAGGTTTCGGGGATCGAGGTCTGCCGGCGGCTGAAGATGCGGCCCGAGACGCGGGGGATCCCGATCATCATGCTCTCGGCGCGCGCCGAGGAGGTTGACCGGATCCGGGGGCTGGAGACGGGGGCGGATGATTACGTGGTGAAGCCGTACTCCGTGCTTGAGTTGATGGCCCGCGCCCGGGCGCAGTTGCGGCGGGTGCGGCCTTCCACCGCCGGGGTGGTGCTGGAGCATGAGGATATCCGGCTGGATCCGGAGAGCCACCGGGTCTACCGGGCGGACAAGGTGCTGAAGCTGGGGCCGACGGAGTTCAAGTTGCTGGTGACCTTGATGGAGCGGCCGGGGCGGGTGTTCTCGCGCGAGCAGCTTTTGGACCTGGTCTGGGGGCGGGACATCTATGTCGACACCCGGACGGTGGACGTGCATGTGGGGCGGCTGCGGAAGTCGTTGATGCAGCACGGCGGGTCGGATCCGGTGCGGACGGTGCGTGGGGCGGGGTATTCGCTGGGGTAACGGTCCACGGTGGGCAGTTTCTTGAATCCTTGTGAATCAAGGGCTTGGCTGCGGTCGTTCAGGTTTCGTCAAGGATTTCGGGCGGGTTTCCCCCTCACCCCGGCCCTCTCCCCCGGGGGGGAGAGGGGGCGCGGGTGGAGAGGTCTGTTCCCGGCGGCCCGGGCGTTGCGCTTTAGGGGCGGGTTTCGAATTGAGCGGTGTCGCGCGAAGCTTCTGTCTCGTCGTCGGGACTTCGCCCTCCTCCTCGGCTGACGAGGGACGCTGCCCCTCGAGATCCCCGGGGTATTTGCGCCAGTATGAAAGAGCTTGTGCTTCGGGCCGCTCGGGGCCTCCGGCGGGGATATTTGGGCAAAGATGAAAGGCTTTGCGAATTCTGTGGGGCGGTGCAGTCTGGGATGGGGTCACAAGGGAGGGACGGATGGCCTGGGGTGCGGAGCATGATGCGGTGCGGGCGGTCGTGGTGGACTACCTCGAGGGAATGTGCTGGGGGGATGAGGCGAAGCTGCGGCGGGCCTTCCATCCCGGCGCACTGCAGGTCGGGCATTTCGGCGCGACCTATGAGTTCTTCCCGCTGGAGGAGTTCATCGCCTGGCTGAAGGGCGAGGAGACGGAAGCGGAGGGCTCGCCGATCATCGCGGAGCTTCTGTCGATCGAGGTGACGGGGACGGTGGCGGTGGCGAAGCTGACGGACACCTGTTTCGGGACGGATTTCACCGATTACCTGGTGATGGTGAAGGACCGGCCGGACGCGTCGGGTCGCTGGCAGATCGTGACCAAGGCCTATCACGTCCATGCCGGGCGCGGGTTGCCGCCTGGTGCCTAGACGGTTGGCAAGAGGCGGTCGAGGGTGGTGAGGACCTGATCCACGTCCTTCAGGCTGAAGGGGAGCGGCGGGCGGATTTTCAGGCTGTCGCCCCTGGGGCCGGTGGAGCTGATCAGGATGTGGTGCTCGCGCAAGCGGTTAACGAGGCGGGCGGTGCGGGCGGGGTCGGGTTTTCCGTCGGTCAGGATGGTCTGGCCGATGAATAGGCCCGCGGCTCGGGTTTCCCCAAGGGTTTCATGGCGTTGGGCGAGAGTCTTCAGGCCTTGCGTGAAGGCGTGGCCGGTGGTTTGGGCGTTCTGTTGCAGGGCTTCGTCGTGGATCACGTCGAGGACGGCGAGGCCGACGGCGGCGGCCACGGCATTGCCGCCGAAGGTGTTGAAGTAGCGCGCCTTTGCGCCGAATTCGGCGATGGTTTCGGGTTTGAGGACGAGGCCCGCGAGCGGGTAGCCGTTGCCCATCGGCTTGCCCATGCTGACCATGTCGGGGATCACCCCGTGGCGCTGGAAGCCCCAGAAGTGGCTGCCGGTGCGGCCGAAGCCGGGTTGGACTTCGTCGGCGAGGAAGAGGCCTCCGCGTGCGCGGATCGCGGCGGCGGCGGGGGCGAGGAAGCCGGCGGGCTCGGGGTAGACGCCGTCGGAGGAGAAGATCGTGTCGACGATCAGGAGGGCGGGTTTGATGCCTTGGTCGGCCATGCGGTCACAGGCTTCGGTGACGGCTGCAGCGAAGCCTTCGGCGATGCCCTGCGGGTAGTTCTGCGCGGACGGGGCCGGGATCGGGAAGACCGTGGGTCCGGGGGCGACGGCGGGGCCGATGGACATCGACATCTCGGCCGTGGCGAGGGTGACGCCGTGGTAGGCGTTGTCGGTGACGATGACCCCGGTGCCGCCGGTGGCCGCGCGGGCGATGCGGAGGGCGAGGTCGTTCGCCTCGGACCCGGTGCAGGTGAACATCACGTGGGAGAGCTCGGGCGGGAAGAGGGCGAGGAGGCGCTCGGCATAGGCGAGGATGCCATCGTGGAGGTAGCGGGTGTGGGTGGCGAGAGTGGCGGCCTGGCGGGAGAGGGCTTCGACGACGCGGGGGTGGCAGTGGCCGACGGAAGCGACGTTGTTGTAGCAGTCCAGGTAGGCGGTGCCGTCGGGGGCGTAGAGGTTTACGCCCTCGCCCCGCACCAGGTGGACCGGGGTTTCGTAGAAGAGCCGGTAGGCGGGGCCGAGGGACTTGGCGCGGCGGTAGGCCAGGGCCTCGTCGGCCGGGGAGAGGTGCCCGGCGCCGGGGGTGTAGGCGTTCAGCATGGTGGTCTGGCGGGTCATGTCGGGGTTCCGCAGGCTTTTGTAAGGGTTTCGGCAAGTGCACCGGGGTTCGTCAGCGCGTCCAGGCCCGCTCGGGAGGTCGGGGCGTTCCGCAGGATGTAGGGGGCGTTTTCAGGGTAGCGGGCGGCGCGCCAGGCGGAGATGGTGAGGGTGGTGACGAGGCGGGCGGTGATGAGGTCGGGGAGGAGGTGGAGTTCCTGTGCTGTCAATGGGTTGGCCTGGTGGTAGGCCTGGGTGAGTGGGATGAGGAGCGAGGCCGGGTCCGTGGGGTCGATCAGGTAGGAGGCGGCGACGGCGAGGTCGCAGATGCGGCGGGAGAGCGTCATGTCGCCGAAGTCGAGGATGCCGGTGAGGTGGCTTGGGTCGGCAGGGTCGGCGAGGAGGTTATGGGGGTTGAAGTCGCCGTGGATGACTTGGCGGGGGAGTTGTTTCAGGGCCGGGGCGATGTGGGTGGTGAAGCGGGCGAGGAAGGTGATGATCCTGGGTTTCAGGTCGCCCGGCAAGGCCTCGGTCAGGGGGGCGAGGTCGGGGGTGTTCTGGATGTCCCATAGAAGGTGGTGGTCCGAGGCCGGGTGGTGGAAGTGGGCGAGGGTGGCGTCGAGTTCTCCGAGGGCGCGGCCGATGGAGGCGGCGAGGGCCGGGGTGCGGGGCAGGTGCGCGAGAGGGGTGCCGGGGAGCCAGGTGAGGAGCCTCAGGGCTCCGTCGGGGGTGGGGAGGATGGACTGGCCGTCGCGGGTGGGGAGGACGCGGGGGGTGGGGAGGTTGGGTGCCTCACGGGCGGTGTGGAGGAGGGCCTGGGTCTGGAAGTCGGTGAGGGCGGTGGGCTCGGCCGGGTTGGCGAGTTTCAGGGTGTAGCTGGCGGTGCCGGTGTCGAGGCGGTGGTTCTGGTCACGCTCGGAGGTGAGAGGGTGGAGGGTGCCGGTGAGGCCCCAGTGGCTGGCGGCCAGGGTCGCCAGAGCCTCAGTTGGCACTTGCGGCGGGGGGAGGGAGAGGAGGCTTCCGGCGGGGTCTTGGGTCATGTTGCGGGCAGGATAAGGATTGGCGCGCGGGGGGCCAGCGGAATATGCGTTGACATGGTTGAGTGATTTAGTCAGGATATAGCGGCAAGCCTAGCCAGCCCTGTCGGGGCACGCCCGGTGTGATCGTCAGTCTGGAGGATGTCATGCCCGAACGCCGTGCCCCCTGGGGGGAGTTCCTTGACCTGTTGAGCGTGGCCGCAGTCTTTCCCGGCCCGGTCCTGGAAGCGCTGATTGCGCGGCTGGAGGTGCGGGGATGAATGCGCATGTGGAAACCTGGCTGACCACGGATGCGACGCCGGTGCATGAGGCTCGGGTGCTGACCGAGGGCGGATCGCTGGCGCGGATCGTGCTGGATGGGCAGGTCTATTCCCTGCGTATCACGCGGGCGGGGAAGCTGATCCTTACTAAATAGGGCGCGGCGGTCGGGCCCAAGGGCAAATTCCTTGCTTAAGGAATTTGGACCCTCAGCCGCCCACTCAGCCCCCGGTGTGGCTCATGTGGCGGGTCATCTGGCCTGCGACCTTCTGGCGGCTGTAGTCGAAGTCGTGGCCCTTGGGCTTGCGCGCGATGGCGGCTCGGATGGCTTGCTCAAGAACCGCGTCGTCCGGGCTGGCGCGCAGGGGGGCGCGGAGGTCGGCCATGTCTTCCTGGCCGAGGCACATGTAGAGCTCTCCTGTGCAGGTGAGCCGCACGCGGTTGCAGCTTTCGCAGAAATTGTGGGTCAGCGGCGTGATGAAGCCGACCTTCTGGCCGGTTTCCTCGATGCGGACATAGCGGGCCGGGCCGCCCGTGCGCTCGGTGAGGTCGGTCAGGGTGAAGCGTTGGGCGAGCCGGGCGCGGAGGTCCTTCAGCGGCCAGTACTGGTCGAGGCGCAGAGGGGACATGTCCTCGCCCATCGGCATGACCTCGATGAAGGTGAGGTCGTGATCTTCTTGCGCGCACCAGTCGAGAAGGGAGAAGAGCTCGTCCTCGTTGAAGCCCTTAAGGGCCACGGCGTTGATCTTGACGCGGAGGCCGGCGGCCTTGGCAGCCTCGATCCCGCCCTGGACCTGGGGGAGGCGGCCCCAGCGGGTGATGTCCTGGAATTTCTTCGGGTCGAGCGTGTCGAGGGAGACGTTGATGCGCTTCACGCCCAGGTCGGCCAGGGGCTGGGCGAATTTGGCGAGCTGGCTGCCGTTGGTGGTCAGCGTCAGTTCCTTCAGGGCGCCCGTGGCGAGGTGGCGCGACATCGCCTCGAAAAAGGTCAGGATGCCCTTGCGGACGAGCGGCTCTCCGCCGGTGATGCGGAGCTTCTGGACGCCGAGGCGGACGAAGGTGGAGCAGAGGCGGTCGAGTTCCTCCAAGGAAAGGAGGTCGGCCTTGGGCAGGAAGGTCATGTGCTCCGACATGCAATAGGTGCAGCGGAAGTCGCAGCGGTCGGTGACCGAGACGCGCAGGTAGCTGATCGCGCGGGCGAAGGGATCGATGAGCGGAGCCATAGGGGGAAGGTAGGCCCGAGCGGGGGGCCGCACAAGTGCGAGAGCGACGATTGCGGCACCTGGGGCGGCAGGGTAGCCTACGACCATGAGACAACTTGCCATGATCCCCGTCCTCGCCGTGGCCCTGTCGGGCTGCGCCCTGTTCGAAAAGCAGGGGGGCCGGTCGGGCGTGACCGGACCGGCCGAGCCGCAGCCCGCGACCGAATTCGCGCCCGCTGTATCGACGAGCGTGCTTGGCACAACCCGGGCCACAAGCGCGGCGGCGCTGGACAAGACCACGGCCGAGGAGAAGGCGGCGGCTCTCGCGGCCCCGGCTTCGGGCGGGGAGCGCGAGCTCGGCAAGACTGTCGTGGCGCTGGGTCCGCCGGTGGAGCAGGGGATCTGGCTGTCCTCGCCGCTGGTCAAGGCCAAGGCGCAAGGTCGCATCGTGACGGCAGCGGGCAAGTCGCTGGCGGTGGAGTTGCGGCCTGGGACGGGCGGGGCGCTGTTGTCGCTGGCGGCCTTCCAGGCGCTGGGGCTGTCGCTGACCGAGCTGCCTCAGGTGACGATCTACGGGCCGTAGTCCCCGGGGCTGCGGGGCGGTTATCGAATTGAGCGCTTACGCGCGCACCTTTTGTCTCGTCGTCGGGGCTTAGCACCCCTCCTCCTCGGGTTTGATCGGTGCTGCGGGCGTCGGGCCTCCGGCGGGGATATCTGTGCCAGTATGAAAGGCTTGTTCGCAGGGGAGCGTTTGCTGCCTCCGGCGGGGATATTTGGGCAAAGATGAAAGCCTGGGTCAGGCCGGCTGGGTGGAGAGTGCGTCGGCGAGACTGGCGATGACACGCCAGTCGGCGTCGAGGAGGAGGAGGTCGGCCAGGTCGCGCGCTTCGGGTGTGGCGAGGTCGGGTCGGTTCAGGACACGGGCGGGCGCGGATACGGCCATGTCGAGGGCGGTGTCGGGCGGGGTGCCGACCACGGTGATCAGGCGGCGAAGGCCTTCGGCCATGGTCACATGGGCCCCCGCCAAGGAGCCTTCGGCATTCACCAGACGTCCGTCCTTCAGCCAGATGTCCTGGCCGTAGAGGCGCATGTGGTCGGAGCCACCGACGGTGCACATGGCGTCGGAGACGAGGAACATCCGGCCTGGCAGGGGGCGGGCGCGGATGGCGAGGCCGACCATTTCGTCGGCGACATGGATGCCGTCGCAGATGATGCCCGCGTAGGCGGTCGAGTTGATGCAGGCGCCCGTCACGCCGGGGGCGCGGTTCAGCATCGGGGACATGGCGTTGAAAAGATGGGTAAAGCAGGTGGCGCCTGCGTCGAGGAGGGCGCGGGCGGCTTCGGCGGTGGTGTCGGAATGGCCGATGGAGACGACGGCGCCAAGGCTGGCGAGGCGGGCCACGTCCTGAGGCGTGGTGCTCTCAGGGGCCACGGTGATCTTGACGAAGATGCCCGCGGCGCGGAGGCGCTGGACATGGGCGAGGGTCGTGGCGTCGAAGGGGCGGATGTATTCGGCGGCATGGGTGCCGCGGCGGGGGACGCTGAGGTGCGGGCCCTCGATATGGAGGCCGAGGAGGCTCCGGTCGGGTTGGGGTTCGTTGTGGGCGGCGAGGGTCGCCTCGACCGCGCGCGTCAGAACCTCGGGCGCGTCGGTGATGACGGTGGGCAGGATGCCGACGGTGCCGAAGCGACGGTGGGCGGCGGCCATTGTGTGGAGCGCCTGGGGCGACTGGTCGTTGTTCAGAAGCGCATCGCCGCCGCCGTTCACCTGCAGGTCGAGGAAGCCGGGGGTGAGGGTGCCCTTGATGCGGCGGATGGGGGCGTCCTTGGGCGGGGTGCCGATGGTCAGGCTGCGGGTGCCTGCGATACCGATGGCCGCGCCGGGGCAGAGGCGCGTGCCGTCGAAGATCGCGCCGGGGATCAGCCAGAGGTCGGGTTTGGCGGTCATGGCCTGTGTCCCGTGAAGAAATAGGGGCGGAGCGCCGTCTGCACCCGGGCGAGTGCCAGCGCGCGGGGCAGCGAATGGCGGCTTTCGCGGGCGAATGCAATCTCATCCGGGCGGAAATGCGCGAGGAGGAGCGGGTCGGGGAGGCGTTTGTCTGACAGGTCCGAGAGGAGGCGGTCGACGGCCCGCTGCGCCCTCGGGTCGGGCCAGTAGTAGCGGATGCGGTCGGCGAGGCCGAAGTGGCGTTGCAGGCGCGGGTCGGGGCCGTGGATATGGGCCTGCCAGTAGGTGGGATTGGCGAGCATGATGTCTTCCATCACGTCGGGGAGGCTTTGGCCAGTGGACCAGCCGTTTTGCGTGCGGATGCTGTCGAGGGCGTAGAGCGCTTCGCGCCAGGCGAAGGTGAGGGCGGGACCGACCTTCTGGAAGGCGAAGCCGAGCTGGGCGAGGCGGGGGTAGGCCTCGGGGTGCTGGTAGTCGGTGGAGTGGGCCTCCAGGCAAATTCCCGGCCAGTCGGCCAGGGCGTCGAGGAGCTGGGGGTCGCGTTTGAGGGGGAGGTGGTGGACCTCCATCGGCGAGAACTCGACGCCGGGTTGGACGACGAGGCCGCCGATCAGGTCGAGGGGGATGTTCGCGGCGGTGAAGGCGTCGCGGTGGGCGGCGAGGGTGGCCTTGGCGGAGGCGGGCGTGGTGGGCGGGATCAGCCCATGATCGTCGGTGCGCGCGCCGCCGGGGGGCGGGACTTCGGTGCCGATGACGAAGAGCAGGTGGTCGGGGTTCGGGGCGTGTTTCAGCGCGGTGGCGGCCAGCGCGGCGGAGCGGGAGGCGGTGATTTGATCGGGGAGCTGGGCGGGTTCGCCCTGGCAGCCTTCGGAGCAGTCGAGGTGAATCTTGGTGAAGCCAGCGGCGGCATAGTCGGCGACCATGCGGTGGGCTTTGGTCATTGCCTCGTCGGCGGGGAGCTTGCGCCAGGCCTGAGGGCCGAGGTGGTCGCCGCCGAAGAGGATGCGTTCATGTGATACGTGAGCTTTGGCGGCGATGTCCTTGACGAAGCTGATGAAGTCAGCGGGTTTCAGGCCGGTGTAGCCGCCATCCTGGTTGACCTGGTTCGAGGTGGCCTCGACGACGACGGGCTGGTCCAGGTTCTCGGCCAGGGTGAGGGAAGCTTCAAGCGCGTCGGGGTGGGCGGTGCAGACGGAGGGGATGGCGATGGCTTCCCCGGCTCGGTTGCGGGCGATGATCTGGCGGAGGTCAGGCATGCTGGCCCTCGTTCAATGCGTGGAGGGCCGCACCGCGCGCTCCGCTGGCGTCGCCGCCTTCGGCGAGGCGGATGGCGGGGATGGGGAAGCCTTTCAGCGTGGCTTTGGCGAGGCGTTGGGTGAGGTCGTCGGTGAGGCCGGGGGCGCGGGAGAGGCCGCCGCCGAGGACGATGACTTCGGGGTCGATGGTGAGGCAGAGGGTGATCAGGAACTCGGTCGCGAGGTCGAGCCAGATGTCCCAGGCCATGGCGAAGGCGGGGGTGGTGGCGCGGTCGGCGACGATGGTTTCGGGGGCGTGCTGGGTGCCGGTGAGGTGGGCAGCGATGCGGGTGAGGCCGGGGGCGGAGAGGTAGGTTTCGACGCAGCCGTCGCGGCCGCAGCCGCAGGTCAGGATGGGCAGGTTGTGCGCGGCGATGGGCGGTGCGGCGAGGGGGAAGTGGCCGAATTCTCCTCCGGTTTGGGCTGGGGAGGGGAGGAGTTTTCCGCCGGTGACGACGCCGCCTGCGACGCCGGTGCCGAGGATAAGGCCGACGGCGGGGTCTGCGCCTTTGGCGGCTCCGAGGGTGGCCTCGGATAGCGTGAGGGCGCGGCAGTCGTTGATCCAGGCGATCTTGCGGTTGGCGGCTTTTGAGACGTCAGCGGGGAAGGGTTTGCCGGTGGCGGAGAGGTTCGAGGTGAGGGCGAGGCCCGTGGCGGGGTTGATGAGGCCTGCGGCGGAGATGCCGATGGGGGCTTCTCCGTGGGTTGCGCACCAATGGATCGCGTCGGTCATGGCCTGAACCAAGGCAGGGTAGTCCTTGGGCGTGGGCCAGCGGTTCCGGGCCAGAAGGCTCCAGTCGGGGGCGAAGACCTGCGCCTCGATCTTGGTGCCGCCGAGGTCGATGCCGCCTGCGATCATGGGGCCACCGGATGGAGGCGCACGCCGGAGACGACGCGGGTCAGGGTGCCCTGGCCCGCGAAGGGGTCGTCGACGTTCAGGCCAAGCGCGTCGGACCAGTGGACGGCGAGGAGTTGGGCGAGGGCGACGTAGAGGGGGGCCGACCAGAGGTCGCCGAAGGGTTGGGGGATGTCGGGGGCGGTGATGTGGCTGGCCGGGTATTGGCTGCGAAGCTCGGCGAGGAGGTCCTCGTCATAGGCGCGGGCGTGGGGGTCGGCGGAGCGGAAGAGCCAGAGGTCGGTCGCGCCCACCGTGAAGCTTTTCGGGCCGTGGCGGAAGCCGAGGGTGGAGTCCCAGAGGGCCGGGATGCGGCCTGCGGCGAGTTCCATGACCTTGAGGGCCGCTTCGCGAGCGGCGAAGGCGAGGGGGCCGGAGCCGATGAAGACGGCCCGGTCGGGGCGGCGGGCGGTTCTTGCGGCCTCGGTGAAGGTGGGGAGGAGGGTTTGGAGGCTGCCCGCGAGGGTTTTGAGGCGCAGTGGGGTTTGGTCGGCAGGGAGGCTGCGGTCGAAGAGGGCAGCGGCGGTGAGGAGCATGGTGGAGAAGCTCGACGTCATCGCGAAGCCCTGGTCGTGGGTGGCTTCGGGCAGGGTGATGACTTTGGCTTTGGAGTCCTGGCCGAGGGCGGACCGGGCGTTGCAGGTGATGTGGAGGCGGGGCCAGTGCGGGGCGAGGGCGTCCAATGCGGCCTGGAGGCCGACGCTTTCGGTGGAGTTGCCGGAGCGGCCGAAGCTGACGATGAGTTTGGGGCACCCGCGCAGGTAGGCCTGGGGGCGGGCGACGATGTCGGTGGTCGGCGTGGCGCGGAGGCGGGGGCCGTCCTGGCCTTCGAGGCCCGCCGTCAGGATGTCGCCGATGTAGGCGGAGGTGCCGGCGCCGCAGAACCAGACTTCCTGCGTTCCGGTGCTGGCGATCCATTGGCGGAGGTCGGCCACGGGGAGTTCTGCGCCCCAGTCGCGCCAGATGGCGGGCTGGGCGAGGATTTCGCGGAAGGTGGCGTGGCGGGTGAGGTCGGTCATGTCTGTGCTTCTCGGTCTTCTGTGGTGCCCCCCTCCCCCGGCCCCTCCCCACGGGGGGGAGGGGAGGCGCTTGGGGCTGTGCGTGTGCTCAACGGGATGCCGGTGGGCTTGATGGCTGCGGCTGCAAAGCGGAGCGCCTGCGGCGCGAGCCTTTTGTCTCGCCTCTGGCCTGCGGCCAACCGGCTCGGGCGAAGTGCCTCCGGCGGGGATATTTGGGGCCAGGTGAAAGGCAGGGGGCGGGTCATCGGGTTTGGGTGACCTTGGCGAGCGTTGTGGGGCGGTCGGGGTCGTGGCCGAGGGCGAGGGCGGTTTGCAGGGCCAGCGGGTAGGTGAGGATGAGGAGGGCGGCGGCGGCGGCGGCGGGGGTGAGATTGGTGGCGCCGACGTCGGAGGGGCGGAGGCGGAAGGTGGTGCCTCCCGCGGCCTTGAAGCGGTGTTCGGCGGTGTCGAGGGAGTCCTGCACTTCGGGTTGCTCGGTGTCGAGGATCAGGATGAGGAGGGGGTTGGTGACCAGTTGAAGCGGGCCGTGGAGGACTTCGCTGGAGGAATAGGCCTCGGCGTGAAGGGCGCAGCATTCCTTGAGTTTGAGGGCCAGTTCCTGCGCCGCGCCGTAACCGGTGTCGCGCCCGATGACGTAGACGTGTGACGTGCGGAGGAGGGCGGCGAGGAGGGCTTTGGTCTGGGGGAGTTGCTTGCCTTGGAGGGCGGCGATGGTTTGGGCGGAAGCCCTGGCACGGGGGGCATAGGCGGGGGAGAGGGTGGAGAGGAGGGCCATGCCGGCGGCGATGGCTCCGACGACGGATTTGGTCGCGGGGACGGCCTGTTCGGGGCCGGCGCTGATCTTCAGGGTGGCGTGGGCCTTGGCTTCGACGGGGCTGCCCGGGGCGTTGGTGAGGGCGAGGACGGTGGCCCCGGCTTCTTTGGCGCCTTCGGTGGAGCGGACGAGGTCGGGGGAGGCCCCGGACTGGCTGACGACGAGGACGGCGGCGTCGGTCAGGCGGACGCCGTCTCCGACGGAGAAGATCGAGGGGGGGAGGGAGGTCACGGGGAGGTGGGTTTCCCGCATGAGTTCATAGGCGAGGATGTTCGCGGCGGCGTCGGAGGAGCCGCGGGCGACGGTGTAGATCGCACGGAGGTCTTGGAGGCTCGGCAGGGTGACGGGTTGCGCGATGGCGGTGGCGAAGACCGCCGGAGCCTCGGCGATCTCGCTCGCCATGTGCTGGCCGGCGTTTGCGGGGAGGTCGGTCATTTCGTAGTTCCGATGGTCCCCCACCCCAGGCCCCTCCCCACGCAGGTGGACGGGAGGCGCTTGGGATGGCGGGGGTGCGGTAGGCAGGCGGTGGCGCGGGTTGTGGGTGCGGAGCCTCCGGCGGGGATATTTGCACAAAGATGAAAGGGTTGGACGGTGCGGGGTGCCGCAGAGCGGCGGCCGAGGTCGGAGCCTCCGGCGGGGATATTTGGGCCAGTATGAAAGGTGAGGAGGGTCATTGGCGGAGGCCGTGTTGGTCGAGCTGCGCCCAGGTCTCGGTGAGGTCGACCACCTGGCCGGTGGTGCGGGCCTGGTCCAGGGCGATGGCGGCGATGCCGGCCTCCATCGCGTCGAGGATGGAGACGGGGAGGCTGTCCGCCTGGCCGCGCAGATAGGCGGTGATGTCGCGGCACATCAGCTGGTCGGCGCCATAGTGGGCGCCTTTCATCGCGGTGCCTTGGGTGTAGTCGTGGTCGGCCAGGCGGCGGCCGTCGCGGGCGGTGACTTTCAGGAAGCCGCGCACGAAGTCGCCCTCGGCCATGCCGTGGGTGCCGATCACGCAGAAGCGGCGGTGTTCGTCGGGGACGTTGAGGTTGGTGTGGAAGGCGAGGCTGGCGCCGGTTTCGTACTGCAGGATCGCGGTCTGGTAGTCGATGATGTCGCCGTCGGAGTTGAAGGGATCATCGGTGTATTCCCAGACGGATTTCTTGACGTGGAAGATTTCGGCCTCCGCGTTCGACTTGGGCGCGTTCGCCGGGACGAAGGACTTGCGGCCGCCGAAGCTGGCGACCCTTTGGGGCCGCGAGCCGGTGACCATGTTGTAGATGTCGAGGTCGTGGCAGCATTTCTCCAGCATGAAGCCGCCAGCAAGGCCGGTCTTCCGCCGCCAGTCGCGCATGAAGAAGGCGCCGTGGTAGGGGCCGATGTGTTCGTTGGCCTCAAGGCTGGTGATGTCGCCGAGCCAGCCTTGCGCCATGGCAGCGCGGAGGTCGACCATGTGCTGCGAATAGCGCAGGACGAGGCCGACCATGGCGCGGTTCACCCCGCCGTGTTTGGCGAGGAGGCGGGCGAGTTCGAGGGTTTCCTCGATCGAGACGACGACGGGTTTTTCGGTGAAGACCTGAACCCCCGCTTCCAGGCCTGCGCGGATCTGGTCGAGGTGGAAGACGTTGGGCGAGAAGACGCAATAGAGGTCGGGTTTGGCGTCCGACAGCATCGCCTCCACCGACGGATAGCGGGGGGTGTCGGTGCCGATCATCTCCAGATGCGTGGGCTGGGGGTCGTAGTAGCCGACCACTTCGGCTTCCGGCATTTCCTCTTTCAGCGTGGTCAAGACATGACCGGCCCGCAGGCCGATGCCTGAGGTGACGATGCGCATAACGGTCTCCTTCTTCAGGCGGCGAGCGCGGGGGCCTGCCGCCGCCGCATCACGCGGCCTTGGGTGTCGAAAACATGGGCGTCGGCGGGGGCGAAGGTCAGGCCGACCTCCTCGCCTTCGTGGACGGTGGTGTCGCCCGGAAGGGCGGCGCAGAGTTTCAGCCCGTCGGCCATCTGGCCATAGGCGATGGCGGTGCCGCCGAGGCGTTCGAGGACCCTGAGGCGCATGGCAAGGCCCTGGCCGAGCTTGAGGTTTTCCGGGCGGACGCCGACGTCGACTTTGTCTCCCGGTTTCGCGGTGGCTTCGACCGGAAGGGTCATCCGGGCGCCGCCGTGGAATTCGACCGTCAGACCGTCCGTATCCGCGCCGGTGACCGTGGCGGGGAGGAGGTTCATGTTGGGCTGGCCGATGAAGGTCGCGACGAAGCGGGTGGCGGGGTGGTGGTAAAGCTCCATCGGCGTGCCGAACTGTTCGATTCGGCCCTTGTTGAGGACGACGATGCGGTGGGCCATCGTCATCGCCTCGACCTGGTCGTGGGTGACGTAGACCATCGTCGCGTCAAGGTCGCGCTGGAGGGCGGAGAGTTCGACCCGCATCTCGCCGCGGAGGGCGGCGTCGAGGTTTGAGAGCGGTTCGTCGAAGAGAAAGACCTTGGGGTTCCGCACGATGCTGCGGCCGATGGCGACGCGCTGGCGCTGGCCGCCGGAGAGCTGGCCGGGTTTCAGCGACAGCTTCTCGGTCAGTTGCAGGATCTCGGCCGCACGGCCGACCTTTGCCTTGACCTCGGCCTCGGGCAGGCGGGCGACGCGGAGGGGGAAGGCGATGTTCTCGAAGACCGAGAGGTGCGGGTAAAGCGCATAGCTTTGGAAGACCATCGAGATGCCGCGATCCACGGGGGCGGCGGCGGAGACATCGACGCCGTCGATCAGAATGTGGCCCGAGGTCGCGGCCTCGAGCCCCGCGATGATGCGGAGGAGGGTGGACTTGCCGCAGCCCGAGGGCCCGACGAAGACCACGAACTCCTTGTCGCGGATCGCGAGGTCGATGCCGGACAGCACCTGGGCGGTGCCGAAGCTTTTCGTGATGCCTTGGAGGTCAAGCGTGGCCATCGGCGGGTCCTCTTGCGGTAGGGTGGGGGCGCGTCAGGCCGCGCCCCCGTTCAGGATCAGCGGACGGCGGCCAGCTCGACGCCAGCTTGCGTCACCAGCTCGTCCACGGTGCCTTCGCCCAGCATGATACCCTGGATCATGTTGGTGAAGACGGCCTGCAGCGCCTTGAAGTCCTCGACCATCGGCTCCGGTCCGCCGGTCGAGATCCCGGCCACGAAGATCGGCCAGTTGCCCTGCTTGTAGTAGACGTCGGTCTTGCCGAGCTTTTCGTAGTCGAGGATCGGCGTCAGGCCCCAGGACGAGTCGAGGTCATACTGCGCATCGCCCGAGGTCAGCGCCTTGGCGAGCTTGGTCGCCAGTTCCTCGTTGCCCGTGCCCTTGAAGACCGCCAGCGAGTCGGTGATCAGGATGGTGCCCGACACGCCCGAAGGACCGGCCGGGATCGGGGCGACGATCTGGTTCGGCACCTTTTCCTTGTGCTGGCCTTCACCCCAGGGGCCGGAGACGTACATCGCGATCTGGCCGTCGTTGAACAGGTCCTTCATCTGGTCGCGTTCCCATTCGGTCGGGCCGGACTGCATGTAGGGCAGGAGGTCTGCGTAAAGCTGCAGGGTTTCGCGGGTCTGCTGGCTGTCGAGCGCCGGGGTGCCGTCGTCGTTGTAGACCTTCCCGCCGTTCGAATAGAGGAAGTCGAGGAACATGTGCATCGTGTTGTCGAAGTCCTTGCCGGCAATGCCGATGCCTGCGGCGTCGGTGTTGTCGGTCACGGTCTTCGCCAGTGCCACGAGGTCAGCCCAGGTGGCGGGCGCCTTGCACTCGGCCCCCGCAGCCTCGACCACGGTGCAGTTGATGTAGAGGGCCTTGGTCGAGAAGGCGTGCGGGATGCCCCAGTACTGGCCACCGTTGGTCACGGTCTTGAGGACGCCGGGCTGGTAGGCGGCCTCTTCCTCGGGCGTGAAGGTCACCGGCACGATCAGGTCGTTGTTGGCAAGCTGGCGCAGCGTGCGCGAGCCCATGTAGGCCACGTCCGGCGGGTCACCGGCGGCGGCAAGTTGCATCGACTTGTCCTGGCAGGTGCCCCATTCCACCGCTTCCATCTTCACGGTGACGCCGGGATTGTCGGCCTGGAACTTGTCGATCACGACCTGGTCGGCCGGGCGCACTTCGCCGCCGCACATGATGAAGTGCAGCTCTTGCGCTTGGGCCGACAGCGCGGTGCCGGCCATCAGCGCGGCAGCGACCGTCAGGGTCTTGAGGTGGGTCATTGGTAGTCTCCCTTGTTGGTGGTCTTGGTTGGTCATTCTTTCACCGCGCCTGCGGTCAGGCCCGCGACGAGGTATTTCTGCAGGAAGAGGAACACGAGCATCACCGGCAGGACGCCCGTCAGCGCGGCGGCCATCAGCTCGTTCCAGGTGGTGTCCTGGTAACCGACGAATTCAAAGAGGCCCGCGGGCAGGGGCTGGATTTCGCGGACGTTGTTGAAGGTGATGGCGAAGAGGAACTGCTGCGCATAGGCGCCGATGAAGACCGCGGTGCCGACGACGATCAGGCCCGGGATCGCCAGCGGGATCACGACTCGGCGGAGGGTATAGAGGCGCGAGGCGCCGTCAACGTAGGCGGCTTCTTCAAGTTCCTTCGGAATCTTTTCCAGGTAGGAGCGGAGAAGCCAGATGCCCGTGGGGATCAGGAAGGCCACGCCCGGGATGATCATTGCCCAGTAGGTGTTGAGAAGCGACAGGCTGCGCAGGACCCGGTAGAGCGGGATCAGCAGGACCGCGCCGGTGAACATGTTGACGGCAAGGAAGCCGCCCAGCGACAGGGCCTTGAACGGGAACTCCAGCCGGGCATAGGCGTAGGCGGCAGGGATCACGACGATCATGGTGACCAGGGTCACGGCGCTGGCGACGAAGATCGAGTTGAAGATGTAGCGGCCGAGAAGCGGCACGGTGTTCCACATGTCGCGGTAGGCCTGCAGGCTGAAATCCTCGGACCACCAGGTGAAGTCGGCGGTCATCAGGTGGCTCATGGGCCGGAGGGAGACCCGGATCATCTCGATGAAGGGCATCAGGATGAAGAGCAGGAACAGGAAGGTGGCAAAGTAGACGCCGATCTTCTGGAGGAGGGTCAGACGGTCGATCATGTCATTTCGCCCCGTAATGCCGGTTCACGCGGTTCAGGAACCACAGGTAGAAGAGCGAGAAGGTGGCCAGCAGCACCACGATCACCACCGCCCGCGCCGCGCCCTCGCCGAAGCGTTGCGAGGAGATGGCGACCTTGTAGGTGTCGATGATGAGGGTCGTCGTCGCCCCGCGCGGGCCGCCTTCGGTGAGGATCCAGATGATCTCGAAGCTGTTGAAGGTCCAGATCGCGGAGAGAAGCGCCATCGAGACAATCACCGGCATGATCTGGGGAATGGTGATGCGGCGGAAACGGTACCAGCGGCTGGCCCCGTCGACCCAGGCGGCCTCGTAGAGGTCCTTCGAGACCCCCTGCATGGCGGCGAGGAAGAAGAGCGTCACCATCGGTGTGCCGACCCAGACGTCGGTGACGATGGCGGAATAGAAGGCCGAGGTCTTGGTGGCGAGGAGGGCGACGCGGTCCTCGACCAGCCCGAACTCCTGCAGAAGGCCCGAGATCAGGCCGAAATAGCCGTTGTACATCCACTTCCAGCCGATCACTCCAATGGCGACCGGGATCACCCAGGGCGGCATGACGAGGACGCGGAACAGCGCCTTGCCGGGGATCGCGGCGTTGAGGAGGCTCGCCCCGATCAGGCCCACGATCAGCTTCAGGCTGACGGCCAGGACCATCCAGTAGAAGGTGCGGCCCACGGTCTGCCAGAACTTCGGATCGCCGAAGAGCGCGGCATAGTTGGCGATGCCGACGAAGTTCTCGCCCCCCAGCGTGGCGTCGGTGAAGGAGAGGCGGATGGTTTCCACCAAAGGCCAGACGACGATGACCAGGATGAAGAGGAGCGCAGGCGAGATCAGGAGCCAGGCGAAGGCCTTGTCCGACAGCTCACGCCGCTGCATCCGGTCCGGTGCGGTGCCTTCGGCGACAAGCGTCATGCGGTTCCCCCTGTTCAGCCTTGGGCCACCCTGGCAGGGGCGGCGCGGGTCGAATCATGTCGTTGGGATGACGTTACCAAAAAACTTCTGTGAAGCTACCATCATAATACCAAGTCTGCAGAAAAACCGGACCATGTGCCGATTTCCCTTGTTTTCACAGGCTATCTTGGTCCATCTTGCGCGGAACCGACGGGATTGGTCCCATAGAAACAATACCAATTCGGGGGCTTCCGATGGAAGACGACCTGGCGCTGTATCGCCCCGATGCCTGGTTCCGCGCCGCGCGGGGGCCACGGTATGAGCAGCTGTATCGGCATTTGTCCGCAGCCATCGCGGCAGGGGAACTGCCGCCCGAGGCGCAGCTCCCGCCCGAGCGCGAGCTGGCGCTGATCGCGGATGTGTCGCGGGTCACGGTGCGGAAGGCCGTCAGCCAGCTGGTCGAGGATGGCGTCTTGGAACAGCGGCGCGGGGCGGGGACCTTCGTGCGGCCGCCGAAGTCGAAGATCGAACAGTCGCTCTCTGCGCTTCTGTCCTTCACCGACTACATGCGGCAACGGGGCAAGACCTCCTCCAGCCGGATCATGCGGCGCGGGCTGTTCCTACCCAGCCCGGACGAAATGATGGCGCTGGGCTTGCCTCCTGGAGAGAGGGTGGCGCGGGTGGACCGACTCCGCTTTGCCGACGATACGCCGCTGGCACTGGAATGGTCGTCGCTGCCCACGGACGTGCTGCCGGACCCGGAGGCGGTGGAAACCTCTCTCTATGACGTGCTTCGGGCCTCGGGGAAGGCGCCGACAAGGGCGGTGCAGCGGATCACGGCGGTGAACCTGACGGCGGTGGATGCGAAGCTGTTGCTCCTCGCCGAAGGGGCGGCCGTGCTGCGGATCGACCGGACGGCCTACCTGCCCTCGGGCCGGCCGATCGAGTTCACGCGCGGCCTCTACCGCAGCGACATCTATGATTTCATTGCCGAATTGAGGCTGGACGCGCCATGACCCTGACTTTCCGGACCCGCATCGACGGAAACCAGATCCGCTGCCTTGTTGGTTCGGACAAGCTCCTTACGGCCCCGGTCCTCTGCTTCTCGCTGATGGCCGCGCCGAAGGTGATTTCGGGCGGGACGATGGTGCGGCGGGTGGCTGGCTATGCCGAGGTGGCGCTGCCGGACCTGGCTCCGGGGGTGGCGCATGAGGTGGTGCTGGAACACGCGGTGAAGGAGTTCGGGCCGCGGAACCGGGCCTGGCTACCGCTCGGCGCCTACCTTCGGGTGGGGAAGGAGTGCCTGCCCCTGCCGCCGGGGAACGACATCGGGCTGCGCGAGGATGAGGGGCCGCCCGCGCCCGCGCTTCCTGTCGGGACATTGCCCTTGGTCCCGCAGCCGACGGAGTGGAAGGCTGCGGGCGGGACGTTGGCGTTTGCGGCCGTGGCTCCGGTGGCGGGGCTTGAGGGCGTGGCTGGCCTGGCGGAGCGCCTTGGTCTCGCCCCGGTCGTGGCCGCGGGTGGATCGAAGTTGTCGGTCAGCGAGAACGCCTCGCTTGGCCCCGAGGGCTATCGCCTGACCATCGCGCCCACCGGCCTGTCGGTCACGGTGGGCGGGCCGGCGGGCCTGCACTACGCTGGGATCACCCTTCTGACCCTTCGCGAGACATGCGGGGGGCAGCTGCCCTGCGGGACGATCACCGACACCCCGCGCTTCGGCTACCGCGGCCAACACCTTGATTGCGCGCGGCATTTCTTCGGGGTCGACTTCATCCTGCGGCTTCTGGACGTGATGGCCCTTCTGAAGCTGAACCGCTTCCACTGGCACTTCGCCGATGACGAGGCCTTCCGGCTGGAGGTCGACACCCAGCCGCTCCTCTGGCAACGGACGGCCTTCCGGGGCGAGGGCGAGCTGGTCCCAGGGGTCTTTGGTGGCGGCATAAGGGCGGGGGGGAGTTACTCCAAGGCCGACGTTTCGAAGGTCGTGGCCCACGCCAAGGCCCTGCACATTGACATCCTGCCAGAGATCGAGGTTCCGGCGCATTCCCACGCGATGGTCAAGGCGGTGCCCGGTCTGCGCGACCCCGGCGACAATGGCGAAGAGGTCTCGGTCCAGGGCTATCTCGACAACATCGTCAACCCGGCGATCCCGGCGACCTGGGACCTGCTGGTGCCCTTGGCGAAGGAGGTGGCAAGCCTCTTCCCCCTTGGCATCCTCCACCTTGGCGCGGATGAGGCGCCGCATGGAGCCTGGGACGGCTCGCCCGCGGTGGCGGCGCTGAAGGCCCGGGAGGGGCTTTCGACTTCGGACGACGTGCAAGGGTGGATGCTGGCCAAGCTGGCCGAGGAGTTGGGGTCAGACGGCATCCGGGTTGCGGCCTGGGAAGAGGCGGCGAAGGGCTGTCAGGGCGGGATCGGCAATGGGGCGCTCCTGTTCTCCTGGACGGGGCAGGGACCGGGGATCGAGGCCGCGCGGCGGGGGCATGACGTGGTGATGTGCCCGGCGCAACACGCCTATTTCGACCTCGCGCATTCGCCCGACCCCGACGACTGGGGCGCGGCCTGGGCGGGTTTCGTGCCCCTGGAAAAGACCGTGGCCTGGGACCCGGTCCCCAAGGGTGCCGAGGACATCGCCCCCCGCATCGCCGGGGTCGAGGCCTGTTTCTGGGGCGAGTTCACCACCGAGGACGGCCAGGCCGAGGGCATGATCGCCCCTCGCATCCTGGGGATCGCGACCAAGGCATGGGAGCCGGCCGGGAAGACCGACGGCGGGGGAATCAGGGCGCTCGCCGGGGCCTATGCGCCGCTTCTCGACAGGATCGGCTGGACACGTCATCGCGGAGCATGAG
>NZ_JAYSFG010000006.1:0-108061 GCF_041913445.1 Tabrizicola sp. | reverse complement strand
CCTCTGGATGAAGTTAGCCGGGATGGCGCCCACAATAAGGCAGGAATCTGGCTTACTGTATCACCGTCCGGGACAATTGGCTCAAGTTTGAAACAAAGGCGTTCATTCTAAGTTAATCGCATATGTGTATTCTGATCTCACCCATCAATTAGGGAGGGAAAAGAGAACATGAAAAATTTGACTGCTGCTGGAGCGATTATTGCCATGGTGACGGGCTTCGCCTCGGCGAGCTTTGCGGAAAGTGGGGACGTGATCGTCGAACCGCCGACCGAAACCTGCTACGACTGCCCGGAAGAGCCACAGCCCAAGGGCAACAACGGCTGGGGCAACGGCGCTGATGGTGCGAACCCGGGGACGCCGAAGGGCGGAACCGCCGACACCAAGAAGAACGAAGTCATCTGGGAAAAGTTCGACGGCAAGTTCGACGGGCGCTGACCGATCTGCACTTCTGGGATGGCGGTCGCTTGCGGCCGCCATTTCCTATTGCGGCATCAAATGCCGCGCGGCTTCCTTCCTGGCGAAGGGCTTCAGCCGGTCGCCATGCGCCGCCAGAAACGCCTGCGCTGCTGCCGCGTCGTGCCTGGACAGATCCCGCACCCACCAGGCCACGGCCTTCTGGATGAACCAGTCCCGATCCTCGGCCAGGGCTGCGCACCAGCCCAGCACCCGCGCGCGGATCGCAAGGTCTTGTTCCTTAGGGAAATTCTGCTTGGTCCAGGGCAGCGTCATCACCAGTGCGGACCGGCGGGTCCACATGTGAGGGCTGGCGACCCAGCTCTCCACCACGTCCAGCCGTGAGGGCTCCGCCACAAGACGCTTCTGCCCCGCGATGCTGGCGTGATCGGCCAGCGCCCAGCCATCGAAATCCGGCACCCAGGACGTGATCAGCTCCCACGCGGCCAGGTCGGGGCGGATGCGCGCCTGGGTCAGAAGTTTCGCCGCCGCCACCCGCGCCTCGTGGATGTCGGTCCGCCAGAGGTCTGCCGCCAGCGCCAGCCGGTCCTCCAGCGTGAGCTCCGCCCGCCAGCGGTCGGTCAGCTCTTCGATCTGCGGAACGGGCACGCCGAGGTAGACGCGCGCCGCCTTGTGGTAGGCTGCCATCGCTGCGGCCTTCGCCGGGTCGGCCAGGGCCTGAAGTTCCTGAAGCGGGGTCATCTGGGCCTCCCTTTCGGCCCTACCTGCCAGCCCTGCGGCGCAAGGGCAAGTCAGCGCCGGATGAGGAAGCGGACCGAGGCGACGGCGATCCCGGCCTTCGACACCACGGCGTCATTTACGATGCTGCCGTCCGGGGCGGCATAGAGGATGTCCTCGAACCCCAGCCGGTTCACGCCAGAGGAGGATTTGAAGTCGGCGATGTAGGACAGGCGGATCTGGCCGTTCTCTTCAACCACGGTCGCTTCGCCCACCGTATCCTCGCGCTTGCCGGTCCAGCGGCCGGGGCCGGTTTCGCGGAAGACCCAGGTCAGGCGGTCCTTCTGGCCATCGTCGTAGAGGAAATCCTCGACCACGGTCAGGGTGCGCGCGCCGTCCGGGCCGGTGACGGTGCCGTTGAGCCTGGCGGTGAAGCGGCGCTCGTCCCCCGTCAGCCAGACGCGGAAATGGCCCCGGCCCGTAGTGCGGCCCTGGAAGGCCGAGACGAGGGTGATCGGCGGACCCTGTTCGACGGGAGGGGCCGGGATCGCTGCACACGCAGCGAGGGGGAGGGCGGAAAGGCCGAGAAGGAATGATCTGCGCTGCATGAGCGGGCTCCGTTTGCGGAAGGATACGGACCCCGCGCTGCGGTGGATCAGGGGCGCGGAGTTCACCAAAACCCCGCACCGATTTCTTCGAAGAAATCGTGTCCTAGTCCACCGTCACGGACTTGGCCAGGTTGCGGGGCTGGTCCACGTCCGTCCCCTTGGCGATGGCCGTGTGATAGGCCAGAAGCTGCGCCGGGACCGCATAGAGGATCGGTGCCCAGTGCGGGTCGACCGAGGGCAGGGTCAGCGTCTTCCAGGTGCCCTGACCAGCAGCCTCGACCCCGTCGGCGTCGGACAGCAAAAGCACCTTGCCGCTGCGTGCCATGACCTCCTGCATGTTCGAGACGGTCTTGTCGAACAGCGCATCCTTGGGGGCCAGGACAATCACCGGGACGGCTGCGTCGATCAGCGCGATGGGGCCGTGCTTCAGTTCACCCGACGCATAACCTTCGGCGTGGATGTAGCTGATTTCCTTCAGTTTCAGCGCACCCTCCAGGGCCAGCGGGAACATCGGGCCGCGCCCAAGGAACAGGATGTCCTGCGCGGTGCCCAGTTCCTCGGCGAGCTTCGCGATGGGGTCCGAAAGCCCCAGAGCGGCGTTCATCAGGCCGGGAACGGACCGAAGCGTCTCCAGCCGATCACGCAGGGTGGCGGCGTCGATCCGGCCCCGGTCCTGTGCCGCCTTCAGCGCCATCAGCGCAAGGACGGTCAGCTGGCAGGTAAACGCCTTGGTCGAGGCGACGCCCACCTCCACGCCTGCCAGGATCGGCAGCGCAAGGTCGCTTTCCCGCGCGATGGAGGAGGTGGGGACGTTGATCACCGAAACGACCTTGGCGACCTTCTCCTTGACGTGCCGCAGGGCGGCAAGCGTGTCGGCCGTTTCGCCGGACTGGCTGACGAAGATGGCCATCGAGGTGGGCGACAGGACCGGGTCGCGGTAGCGGAACTCGCTGGCGATGTCGATGTCGGCCGGCATTCCCGCGATCTGTTCGAACCAGTATTTCGCGACGTGGCAAGCATAGGAGGCCGTGCCGCAGGCGACCAGGGTCACGCGGTCGATGTCTTTGAAATCGAGCGCCTCCGGCAGCTGCAGCAGGCCATCCGCGGAGGTGTAGTGTTTCAGCGCGTCGGCGATCACCACGGGCTGTTCGGCGATCTCCTTCGCCATGAAGTGCTTGTATCCGGCCTTTTCGATCCGCGTCGCGTCCAGCTGGATCCGCGTCTCGGCCCGGTTGGCGCGGGTGTTGCGGGCGTCGTAGATCTCGGCGCCCGTACGGGTGAGGATCGCCCAGTCGCCTTCCTCCAGATAGGTGATCCGGTCGGTCATCGGGGCCAGCGCGATGGCGTCACTGCCCACGAACATCTCGCCGTCCCCCCAGCCGATGGCAAGGGGTGAGCCCTTGCGGGCCGCGATCATCAGATCGTCCTCGCCCTCGAACAGGAAGCAGAGCGCGAAGGCCCCGTGCAGGCGGGACAGCGTGTCCTTGGCGGCCTCGACCGGCGAGGCACCTCGGTCCATCGCGCGGTTCACCAGAAGGACGACCGTCTCGGTGTCTGTCTCGGATTCCTGGACATAGCCGTCGGCGGCAAGCTCGGCGCGCAGCTCGCGGAAGTTCTCGATGATGCCGTTGTGGACGACCGCGACGCCCCCGGCCCGGTGGGGGTGGGCGTTCGTGACCGTCGCCGCGCCATGGGTGGCCCAGCGGGTGTGGCCGATCCCGGCCTTTCCGGCCAAAGGATTGTGGACCAGAAGGTCCGAGAGGTTCACCAGTTTCCCCACCGCCCGGCGGCGGTCGAGCCTGCCCGCGTTGACCGTGGCAATCCCGGCACTGTCATATCCGCGGTATTCGAGCCGCTTCAGCGCCTCGACCAGCAGCGGGGCAGCCTCATGGTTGCCCAAGACCCCTACAATACCGCACATTCCTAATGCCCCTTTGCCTTCGCAGCTTTAATTGCTTTTAACTTTTCGAACATTCGGGTGGCGAGGCCGGCTTTCGTGACCTGCCGCGCCCGACCGATTGCCACGGCCTCGGCCGGCACGTCCTCGGTGATGACCGACCCTGATGCCGTCAGTGCCCCGTCGCCCACCGTCACCGGGGCCACCAGCATGGTGTCCGAGCCGATGAAGGCGCGCTTGCCGATGGTGGTGCGGTGCTTCATCACGCCGTCGTAGTTGCAGGTGACAGTGCCCGCGCCGATGTTGGTATGCTCTCCCACATGGGCGTCGCCAAGGTAGGTCAGGTGGCCGACCTTCACGCCTTCGTCGAGGATGGCGTTCTTGATTTCCACGAAGTTGCCGACGTGGACATCCTCGGCCAGTTCCGCGCCGGGTCTCAACCTTGCGAAGGGGCCAACCGTCGCGCCGCGGCTGATGTGGCAGCCTTCAAGGTGGCAGAAGCCCTTGATCTCCGCCCCGGATTCCACGGTGACGCCGGGACCGAAAAGGACGTTGGGGCCGATGATCGCGTCGCGGCCGATGTGGGTGTCGAGCGCGAAGAACACGGTTTCCGGCGCGGTGAGGGTGACGCCATTCTCCAGCGCGTCCGCGCGGGCGCGGGCCTGGAAGGCGGCTTCGGCCTCGGCCAGTTGCGCTCGGGTGTTCACGCCCAGGGTCTCGGCCTCATCGCACAGGACGACCCCGGCGGAGAGGCCGCGCTTGCGGGCAAGCTCGACGATGTCGGTCAGGTAGTATTCCTGCGCGGCGTTGTCGTTCTTCACCTCGGCGATGAGGGAGAAGAGTGTCCTTGCATCGGCGCAGACGACGCCGGAGTTGCAGAGGGTGATCGCGCGCTCGGCCTCGGTCGCGTCCTTGAATTCGCGGATGGCCAGAAGTTCGTCTCCGTCCGTCAGGAGGCGGCCGTAGCGGCCGGGGTCCTTGGCGTGGAAGCCCAGGATGACGACGGCGTGCTTGGCCCGCGCGTCCAGCATGGCGCGGAGGGTTTCCTCGCGGATGAGGGGGGTGTCGGCGTAGAGGACGATGGCCTCTCCGTCGGCGTCGGAGAGGAGGGGGGCCGCCTGGGCCACCGCGTGTGCGGTGCCGAGCTGGGGGTCCTGGACGACGGTTTCCACGGCCTCGCTATAGGCGGTGGCTGAGGCCGCGACGGCCTCGCCGCCGTGGCCAGTGACCACGACGATGCGGGAGGGTTCCAGCTGGTGGGCCGTGGCAAGGGCGTGGTGGAGGAGGGGGGCGGCGGCGACCTGGTGCAGCACCTTGGGCGTGTCGGAGTTCATCCGGGTGCCCTGACCTGCGGCCAAAACGATGACTGAAACCTGCATTCTGCCCCTTCCAATGTTTTGGCGCCCGTTTTACCCCCGTGGCGGGGGGTGGCAAGTGCCCCTCGCTCACGACAGGTTACAGGACTGCCAACATGCGCTGTGTAGTGTTCGATCTGGACGGAACTTTGGCGGACACCTCGGCGGACCTGCTGGCGGCCGCGAATGCCTGCCTTCCGCGGGCCTGCCTGGGGCCCGAGGACGCTCTGACGGCGTTCCACGGGGGGCGGGCGATGCTGCGGCTGGGGTTCACCCGGCTGGGACAGGACTGGACCGAGGCCGACGTGGATGCGGCCTATCCGCGGCTTCTGGAGGCTTACGGGGCGGCGATTGCGGTCCATACCCGGCTCTATCCCGGCGCGATGGAGGCGGTGGAGGCGCTGAAACGGGCGGGATTCGCGGTCTCGATCTGCACGAACAAGCCGGAGGGGCTGGCGGAGGGGTTGCTGCAGGCCCTGGGGGTGCGGGAGGTGTTCGGGGCGCTGGTGGGGGCGGATACGCTGCCGGTGAGGAAGCCGGATGCGGCCCCCTACCGGGCGGCGGTGGAGCGGGCTGGCGGGGTCGTGGGGCGGTCGATGCTGGTGGGGGACACCGAGACCGACGCGAAGACGGGCGTGGCGGCGGGGGTGCCGGTCGCGCTGGTCACCTTCGGGCCGGAGGGGCGGGGGGTGGAACGCTTCTCCCCGGCGGCTCTGCTGGACCGGTTCGAGGACCTGCCGGGGCTTGCGGGGCGGTTGCTGGCGTGATGTGTCCACGGTGGACAAGCGCCGATGGTCTTTTAAAAACAAAGGGTTAGTCGCGGACGTTAGGGGTTCGTTAAGGATTGGACTCCTGGCGTTCCTGCGCCCCCATTGCCCCCCTGCGGGGAGGGAAGGCACCTCTTTCGACAGTCTGCTCCCCGGACGAAGGGTGCCAACTTGAGCGCCTTACGGCGCAAGCCTTTTGTCTCGCCTCTGGCCTGCGGCCAACCGGCTCGGGCGTGCCTCCGGCGGGGATATTTGCTGCCAGGTGAAAGGCACTTGGTGCGACCGGTGCCGGCCCGTGCGCCAGTTTGACAGTCCCCGCCCCGACCCATAGGGTCGCGCCCCATGAGCCACACCGACGCAGCCCCCCGGACGGTCAGCCGCCACGCGGTGACCTTCGTGCTGATCACCGTGTTCCTGGACATGGTGGGTTTCGGGCTGATCATGCCGGTCCTGCCGAAACTGATCGAGGACGTGGGCCATGTCGACATCGCCCAGGCGGCCGTGATCGGCGGCTGGATGTTCGCGGCCTTCAGCCTGGCCCAGTTCGTCTTTGCGCCGCTGATGGGGAACCTCGCCGACCGTTTCGGGCGGCGACCGCTTCTTCTGCTGGCGATCTTCGGGTTGGGGATGGACTTCATCCTGATGGCGCTGGCGCCGACCCTGGAGTGGCTGTTCGTGGGCCGGATCATCGCCGGGGTCTGCGGGGCTAGCTGGATCATCGCCAGCGCCTTCATCGCCGATGTGACTGCGCCCGACGACCGCGCGAAGGCCTATGGCTACATGGGCGCGGCCTTTGGCGTGGGCTTCGTCATCGGCCCGGCCATCGGCGGGCTGCTGGGCGAGCTTGGTCCTCGCGTGCCCTTTTGGGTGGCCGCCGGCATCTCGATCATCAACTTCATCTACGGCTGGATCGTCCTGCCGGAATCGCTCGCGCCCGAGAACCGCCGCAAGTTCGAGCTGTGGCGCGCCAACCCGTTCGGGGCGTTCCGGGTCTTTGCGACCTACAAGGGCGTCTTGCCGATGGTCCTGGTGATGGGCCTCTTCTTCTTTTCGACCAGCGTCTACCCGGCGATCTGGACCTTTTGGGGTATCGCAAAGTTCGGCTGGTCCGAGGCGATGGTGGGCGCGACGCTGGCGGTCTTCGGTTTGATCGCGGGCGGTTTCCAGGGGCTTCTGACCGGACCTGCGACCAAGCGGTTCGGCGAGTGGAATGTGGCGCTCTTCGGTCTGGTCTGCGCGACGCTGGTGGTGCTGGGCTACGGCTTCGTCGGCGCGCTTTGGGGGGTGATCGCGCTGATGATCCTGCACGGGCCCGAGGGCTTCGTGCATCCCCTGATGACCACGCTTCTGACCAAGCGCGTGCCCGAGGATGCGCAGGGCGAGCTTCAGGGCGGGATCTCGGCGGTCACGAATGTCGCAATGCTGTTCGGGACGGTGTTCTTCGCCTTCATCTTCGGGCATTTCTGGGCGGAAGACCGTGTCTGGCGGTCGACCGACGTGGCCTTCTGGGTGGCGGCGGGGTTCCTGGCGCTGACGACGCTGTTGTTCGTGATGTTGAAAAGGTCCGAAAAGGCATGACTGAACGCTTCACCGGAAGCTTCACCCAGCAGGAGCCGATCCCCGAGGCCGGAATCGATGCGGCGATGGCTGTGCTGCGGCATGGGCGGCTGCACCGCTACAACACGGTGGCGGGCGAGGTGGCCGAGACGGCTTTGCTGGAGGAGGAATTCGCAGCCTACGTGGGCGCGCGTTATTGCCTCGCGCTGGCTTCGGGCGGGGCGGCTATGGCTTGCGCCTTGCGCGCGCTGCAAGTGAGGCCGGGTGAGCCGGTCCTGTCCAATGCCTTCACGCTTGCCCCGGTGCCGGGGGCGATCGCCTCCATCGGGGCGAAGCCGGTCTTCGTCGACGTGACCGAGGATCTGACCATCGACCTTGCGCATCTGGAGGCGCAGGCTAAGGCCTCGGGCGCGCGGGTGCTGCTTCTGTCCCACATGCGGGGGCATGTCTGCGACATGGACGCGCTGATGGCGCTTTGCGACCGGTTGGGCGTGCGGGTGATCGAGGATTGCGCGCATACGATGGGGGCGAAGTGGAAGGGCGTGCCCTCGGGTCGGCATGGGGCCATTGGCTGCTATTCGACGCAGACCTACAAGCACATGAACTCGGGCGAGGGCGGGCTTCTGGTCACCGACGATGCCGAGCTTGCGGCGCGGGCGGTGCTTCTCTCCGGGTCCTACATGCTTTTTGCGCGGCACCGGGCGGCGCCGCCCCCGGAGGTGTTCGAGCGCCTGAAGCTGGAGGTCCCGAACGTCTCCAGCCGGATGGACAACCTGCGGGCGGCGATCCTGCGACCCCAGATCGCGATGCTGGACGACCGCCGGGCGCGGTGGCGGGCCTTGTATCAGGGGATGGAGGCGGGGCTGGCGGGAGCGCCGGGGGTCAGGCTGATCCCAAGGCCGCAGCATGAGGACTATGTGGGCTCCAGCTTCCAGTTCCTGCTGCCGGGATGGGAGGCGGCGCGGGTTGCCCGCTTCGTCGCGGGGGCGGCGGCGCGGGGGGTGGAGCTGAAGTGGTTCGGCGCGGCCGACCCGCAGGGGTTCACCAGCCGCTATGCGCATTGGCAGTATGCCAGTCCCGAAGTCTTGCCGCAGACCGACCGGGTGCTCGCCGGGCTGATCGACATGCGGCTGCCGCTGACCTTCTCGGAAGGCGACGTGGCGCAGATCTCCCGCATCCTGACCGAAGAGGCGGCTATCGCGGCGAGGGCCGAGGCGCTGGGCCCCGTGGCAAACGTGGCGGCGGACTGATGGGCTGGCTTCTCCGCCCGGCGCGGCCTGCGGGCGCGGTGACGCGGACGGTCCGGCGGCTGGTCAGCCCGCGCTTCTACCTGAAGGGCGTGATCGCGGTGGCGCTGGGCGGTCTGATCCTGGTGCCGACCATTGCGGATCTCGTGAACGCCGGCATGAAGACGGTGGCGAGCGATCAGGGCGACTGCCGGATCATCCGGGTGATCGACGGGGATACGGTATCGCTCATTTGCCCCGAGGACGGGATGGTCAGCGCGCGGATCCTGGGGATCGACACGCCCGAGAAGTATTCTCCGCAATGCCTGGAGGAGTTCGTAGCGGCCGAGAAGGCGAGCTGGGCCTTGCGCACGATGATCCAGAAGGCGGACCGGCTGTCGCTGACGCAGGACGGGACGGACCAGTATGGCCGGATGCTGGTGCGGCTGGAGCTGGACGGGGTGGACGTGGCGCGGCTCATGATCCGGGCGGGTCATGCGCGGCAGTATGGTGGCGGTTTGCGCGGGACGTGGTGCGAATGAGAGTGGTTCGTGAAACGGAGCTGAGCCTGACGGTGGAGCTGGGGGAGCTGTCGGTCACGATGCTTCTGGACGGCGAGACGACGATGGGCGCGGACTGCCTTCGGGGTGTGGAGCTGGGGCCGGACGCGCTGGTCGAGGGGCGGCTGCCGCTGCCGGTCCGGGCCTTCCTGGTGCAGGGGCAGCAGGGGAAGCTTCTGATCGACGCGGGCGCGGGAAACGCATGGCACAAGGGCCTTGGACGCCTGGGCGGGGCGCTGGCCGAGGCGGGGAGCGGGCCGCAGGAGGTGGATGTGGTGGCGCTGACGCACACCCATATCGACCACATGTCGGGGCTGGTGGACGGGGATGGCGGGTTGGCCTTCCCCAACGCGCATCGGGTGCTGGTGGCGACCGAAGAGCTGATGGCCTTTCGCGCGGAACCGCGGATGATCCCGGTGCTGCCACGTCTGGTGCCGCTGGAGCAGGGCGATGGTCCCCTGCCGGGGGTGGTGGCGGTGAACGCTCCGGGCCATTCGCCGGGGCATATGGCGTTCCTGGTCGAAGGGCGACTGCTGATCTGGGGGGACCTGGTGCATCACACGGTCCAGTTGGCGCGGCCCGAGGTGACGTGGAAGTTCGACGAGGACGAGGCGCTGGCCCGTGAAACGCGGGCGCGGCTTTTCGACCGGGTCGTCGGTGAAGGCTGGCTGGTCGCCGGGGCGCATCTGCCACATCCCGGGATCGGGCGGCTGGAGCGCGCAGGCGACGCCTACGCCTTCCACCCCGTCACGCGCTGAATTTTCTGTGCAGCGCCTCCATCCGACGAGGAGGAGGCGCAGTCCGACGACGAGAGGAAAGCCTCGCGCGTCAGCGCTCGATTCAATAGCCGTCCGTCACTGCGGATAGGGCGAGGTGCCGCCGAGGCTGTCGTTGGTGTGTTCGACCAGCACGTCGCAGAGGCAGGCCGTGTCGGTGCAGGCGTCGCGGCGGGCGAGGAAGTCCTCGTCGCGGGGCGGGTCGGTCTCGTCGATGTCCTGGCCGGTGGCGTTCTCCACGGCATAGACCCAGGCGAGGTCGTCCAGCCGGCCCATGCGCCACAGGGTCGCATCGGTCGCTTCGGCCGCATCGCACATCAGGATATGGGCGGGGTTCGTGGGCGCGTCGCAACCGATGTCCGACAGGACCATGCCGTGCGAGGGTTCCAGCTCGGCGATGCGGGCCTCGACGGCGGCGAGGTCGATCTCGCAGGTCTGGGCCGAGGCGGTGCCGGCGAGGGCGATCAGAAGGGCAGGAAGGGCTAGGCGCATGGGGCGGGTCCTTTCAGGTCTGGCGGCAGGAAAGGCCGCTTTGGGGCAGGGGTCAAGGTAAGGGGAACCGACCCCTTGAACACCGGGGGCCGCATGGCTAGCTGTCATCCGCAACCCTCTCGCCATCCCCAAATTTCTGCAACCGCTTGGGCCGGAATCCTTCCCGCCTTCGGTTGACCCCGACATGGGTGCAGAGTAAACGGGCGGGGAGACAAAGCGGGCGCGGTATGCGTTCGCATGCACGCGCGCCGCCAGCATTCAAGGAGTCTTCTCGTGGACCTGATCCTTCGAGAGTATCTGCCGATCCTCATCCTCATGGCAGTCGCCATCGGCCTGGGCCTCGTCCTGATCCTGGCCGCTGCCGTCCTGGCCGTCAGGAACCCTGACCCCGAGAAGGTCAGCGCCTACGAATGCGGCTTCAACGCCTTCGACGACGCGCGGATGAAATTCGACGTGCGCTTCTACCTGGTGTCGATCCTGTTCATCATCTTCGACCTGGAAGTGGCGTTCCTCTTCCCCTGGGCCGTGGCCTTCGGGGAACTCAGCATGGCGGCCTTCTGGTCGATGATGCTGTTCCTGGCGGTGCTGACCGTCGGGTTTGCCTATGAATGGAAGAAAGGGGCGCTGGAATGGGAGTGATGGCAGGGGCCAACACGGCAGGCGGCGACCATGAGGTTGCGGTCCAGGCGCTGAACCGCGAGCTTTCGGACAAGGGGTTCATCCTTACGTCGACGGAAGACATCATCAACTGGGCCCGGATCGGGTCACTGCACTGGATGACCTTCGGCCTCGCCTGCTGCGCGGTCGAGATGATGCATACCTCGATGCCGCGCTATGACCTGGAGCGCTTCGGGACCGCGCCGCGCGCCTCGCCGCGCCAGTCGGACCTGATGATCGTCGCGGGCACGCTCACGAACAAGATGGCCCCGGCGCTCCGCAAGGTCTACGACCAGATGCCGGAGCCGCGCTACGTGATCAGCATGGGCTCCTGCGCCAATGGCGGGGGCTACTATCACTACAGCTATTCGGTGGTGCGCGGCTGTGACCGGATCGTCCCGGTCGACATCTACGTGCCGGGCTGCCCGCCCACGGCCGAGGCGCTTCTGTACGGCATCCTGCAGCTGCAGCGGAAGATCCGCCGCACTGGCACTCTGGTGAGGTAATCATGAGCGAAGCCCTGCAGGAACTGTCCGGGATCATCGAGCTGAAACAGGCCAACGCGGTCGTGTCGACGCAGATCGCCTATGGCGAGCTGACCGTCGTGGCGAACCTCGCCGATCTGGAAGCGCTGGTGGAATTCCTGCGCGACGATGCCTCGTGCCGCTTCTCGACGCTGGTGGACATCACCGCCGTCGACCACCCCGAGCGCGCCCAGCGGTTCGACGTGGTCTACCACTTCCTGTCGATGTACCGGAACCAGCGCATCCGCGTGAAGGTCGCGGTCCGCGAGGACGAGATGGTGCCGTCGCTGGTCGACCTTCACCCTTCGGCCAACTGGTTCGAGCGGGAAGTGTTCGACATGTTCGGGATCCTCTTCTCGGGCCACCCCGACCTGCGCCGCATCCTGACGGACTACGGCTTCCGCGGCTATCCGCTGCGCAAGGACTTCCCGACCACCGGATACACCGAGGTCCGCTATGACGAGGCGCTGAAGCGCGTGGTCTATGAGCCGGTGAAGCTGGTGCAGGAATACCGGATGTTCGATTTCATGTCCCCGTGGGAGGGTGCCGACTACATCCTTCCGGGCGACGACAAGGCACGCGCCGGCGCGCCGGGAGAGAAGCCATGATGGCCCGCGACCGTAGGGGAGCAAACTGATGGCCCGCGACCGTAAGGGAGCCAACTGATGGACGGCGATATCCGCAGGAACACCTACGACGACGGCTCGACCGATTTCGAGACCGGCGAACAGCGCATCCGCAACTTCAACATCAACTTCGGTCCGCAACACCCGGCGGCACACGGCGTGCTGCGCCTGGTGCTGGAGCTTGACGGCGAGATCGTCGAGCGTTGCGACCCGCATATCGGCCTGCTGCATCGCGGGACCGAGAAGCTGATGGAAAGCCGGACCTACCTGCAGAACCTGCCCTATTTCGACCGCCTCGACTACGTGGCGCCGATGAACCAGGAGCATGCCTGGTGCCTGGCGATCGAGCGGCTGACGGGCACGGTGGTCCCGCGTCGGGCCAGTCTGATCCGGGTTCTCTATTCCGAGATCGGTCGCGTTCTGAACCACCTGTTGAACGTGACCACGCAGGCGATGGACGTGGGCGCGCTGACCCCGCCGCTTTGGGGCTTCGAGGAACGCGAGAAGCTGATGGTCTTCTACGAACGCGCCTCGGGATCGCGCCTGCACGCGGCCTATTTCCGCCCCGGTGGCGTGCACCAGGACCTGCCCCTGCAGCTGATCGACGACATCGATGCCTGGGCCGAACAGTTCCCGAAGGTGCTGGACGACATCGACGGCCTATTGACCGAAAACCGCATCTTCAAGCAGCGCAATGCCGACATCGGCATCGTGACCGAGGATGACATCCAGAAATGGGGTTATTCCGGCGTGATGGTGCGCGGGTCGGGCCTGGCCTGGGACCTGCGGCGCGCGCAGCCCTATGAGTGCTACGACGAGTTCGAGTTCCAGATCCCCGTCGGCAAGAACGGCGACTGCTACGACCGTTACCTCTGCCGGATGGAGGAGATGCGTCAGTCGACCAGCATCATCCGCCAGGCCTGCGCCAAGCTGCGGGTGGAGAAGGGCGATATCCTTGCGCGGGGCAAGATCACGCCGCCGAAGCGCGGGGACATGAAGACCTCGATGGAGGCCTTGATCCACCACTTCAAGCTTTACACCGAAGGCTTCCACGTCCCCGAGGGCGAGGTCTATGCCGCGGTCGAGGCTCCGAAGGGCGAGTTCGGGGTCTACCTGGTGTCGGACGGGACCAACAAGCCCTACCGCGCCAAGATCCGCGCTCCGGGCTACCTGCACCTGCAGTCGATGGACTACATCTGCAAGGGCCACCAGCTTGCCGACGTCAGTGCCATCATCGGCACGATGGACATCGTGTTCGGCGAGGTCGATCGGTGATCGCGCTGGGGATTGCTCCGTTTCTTCTGCTGGGGATCGTGGTCCTGCCCGTGGGCATGATCGCCGCCCCCGCCCTTATCGCTGGAATGTTCTGATGCTGCGTCGTCTTCACCCCCATCAGCCCGAAAGCTTCGCCTTCACGCCGGCGAACCTGGCCTGGGCCAAGGGCCAGATCTCCAAGTATCCCGAGGGCCGGCAGGCCTCGGCGATCATCCCGCTTCTGTGGCGCGCGCAGGAGCAGGAGGGGTGGCTGAGCCGTCCCGCGATCGAATACGTGGCCGACATGCTGGGCATGGCCTACATCCGGGCGCTGGAGGTTGCGACCTTCTATTTCATGTTCCAGCTGCAGCCGGTGGGGTCCGTGGCCCATGTGCAGATCTGCGGCACGACAAGCTGCATGATCTGCGGCGCCGAGGAGCTGATCTCCGTCTGCAAGGAGCTGATCGCCAAGACCCCGCACACGCTGAGCGCTGACGGCAAGTTCAGCTGGGAAGAGGTCGAGTGCATGGGGGCCTGTGCCAATGCGCCCATGGCCCAGATCGGCAAGGACTATTACGAGGACCTGACCGCCGAGAAGCTGCGCGACCTGATCGGGCGCTTCTCGAAGGGCGAAGTGCCGGTGCCGGGTCCGCAGAACGGCCGGTATGCCTCGGAGCCGAGCGGGGGGCTCACCAGCCTCAAGGAATTCGAGTCGGGGCGGAAGCAGTACAATGCCAGCGCGCAGCTGGCCGTGGACATCCGCGATACGGTCAAACGGATCGACGGGACCGAAGTGCCGCTGCTGACGCCGTGGCTGGGCAAGCCCGCCAAGGCGACCCCGGCGAAAGGCGTCCAGGCCGAGCCGAAGCCCGGCGCGGGTGCGGTGGCCGATGCCACGGGCATGACGGTGCAAGAGGCGAAGGCCTCGTCCAAGGGCAAGCCGAAGCAGGACGGCAACGCGCCGAACGCGACTCCAGCGGCCACGCCGGAGGCCAAGGCGCCGGGCCAGGCGGGCGGCATCAAGCCGGCCGCTCTGTCCGCGCCGAAGGACGGCAAGGCGGATGACCTGAAGCTGATCGTCGGGATCGGCCCGAAGCTGGAAGCGCTGTGCAACCGGCTTGGCTTCTTCCACTTCGACCAGATCGCCAACTGGACCGAGGGCGAGGTGGCCTGGGTCGACGAGAACCTGGAAGGGTTCAAGGGCCGCGTGACGCGCGACAAGTGGGTGGTGCAGGCGCGGGTGCTGGCGAACGGCGGCACGGTGGCCGAGGCGGAAGCGGCAGCGAAGGCGCAGGTGTAAGGAACGGTGGCTCGACAGCCTGGCACGGGCGGCTGGACTGTAGAGGGTGACAGGGGATGATGGACGGCAACGACGACACGACGATCGGTGTGGGTGGCTGGGGGCTGGTTCTGCTCTCGGCCGTCATCTCGTTTGCCGTCCTGCACTACTGGTTCTTCTACCACTTCATCCCGGCCGGGCTGTTCTCGGTCGCGATCGCGCTGATCGTCATGCTGCTTCTTTACCGGCTGGCCGTGGCGGTGAACCGCTACGAAGACAAGGAAGAGGCGGCCCGGATCCGCAAGGTGGTGCCGGCCCAGGCCGACATCGGTGCCCGGATCGCGGGGATCGAGGGGGCCAGCGCACCAGCCGCCCGCGCCGTGCCGGTGCGGCCCGAGGCCGCCGTGGTGCCGCAGCGTCCCGCGGCCGTCGTGACGCCGCTGGCCGAAGTGCAGGCCCCGCCGGTGATCCTGCCCACCTCGCTGATGGTGGGTGCCGAGCCGCAGGCCTCTGCGGTCCAGAAGGCGGCACCGAAGCCCAAGGCCAAGGCGGCAGCCAAGCCCAAGGCCGATGCGAAAACCGAAGCGAAGCCCAAGGCCGCGAAGGCCAAGGCCGAGCCCAAGACTGGCAAGACGACGAAACCGAAGGCGGCCAAGGCAGCGCCGCCGCAGGGACTGGTGCGGCTGCAGGCACCGCGCGGCGGCACGGCCGACGACCTGCAAGAGATCGAGGGCATCGGCCCGGCGCTGGAGAAGCTGGTGAACAGCCTGGGCTTCTACCACTACGACCAGATCGCCGCCTGGACCGAAGCGGACGTGGCGCTGATCGACGCCGAGATGAAGAACTTCAAGGGGCGCATCACGCGCGACAGATGGGTGGAACAGGCGAGGATCATCGCCACCGACGGGCTTGAGGCGTTCCGCGAACGCGCCAGGACCAATGACTATTAAGGCCAACACCGGCCCCGCGCGGGCCAGAGCAACGGGAGGGACATGGAATGCGTAATGCAGAAGCTATGAATACACCCTGGCTTGGCGGGTGGCTGATCGGGGCGGCGATGGGCCTGGTGGCCTTTGGCGCGCTGGTGGTGATCGGACAGTTCGACCTGACCCCCGCCGTGGCGATGGCCGGTGGCGTGGCGCTGCTGGCGGGCATGATCATGGGCCTGCCTTGGGGCAGCTCGGCCCCGCGCACCGTCGCGGTCCCCGTCGCCCATGCCGCGGCGCCGGTGGCAGCGGCTCCGGTCGCCTTCGTCTCGACCCCTGCGGCGGCACCCGTTGCGGCCAGCACCGACGGTCCGGCCCGGCTCGCGGCCCCGCGCGGCGGCGTCGCCGACAACCTGAAGGAAATCGAAGGCATCGGCCCGGCGATGGAGAAGCTGGTGAACGAGATGGGCTTCTTCCACTTCGACCAGATCGCCGGCTGGTCCGACGCCGACGTCGCTTGGGTTGACGCCAACCTCAAGGGCTTCAAGGGCCGGGTCACCCGCGACCGCTGGGTGGCGCAGGCAAAGATCATCGTCTCGGAAGGGCTTGCGGCGTTCCGCGAGCGCGCCCGGACCAACAATTACTGAACACCCATGCGCGAGACCCGTCCCGATCCAGCCGATCTTCACCGAGCCCGCCAGGCGCGGCTGGTGGGCATCGTGCTGGCGACGACGATGATCTTGTGGATGGGAGCCCAAGTCTTGGGCGGACACCTCGGGTTGGAGACGCGCTTCGCGTTCCTCTTCGACCTTGCAGCCATCGCGGCCTTCGTCTGGGCGCTGGTGGTGACGTATCAGATCTGGCGCGGACGCCGGGGTTAGGAAGACCAAATGCTCAAGGATCAGGACCGGATTTTCACCAACCTCTACGGGATGCATGACCGCAGCCTGAAGGGCGCGATGAAGCGCGGGCACTGGAACGGCACCGCCGAGATCATCAAGCGCGGGCGCGACACGATCATCGAGCAGGTGAAGGCCTCGGGCCTCCGCGGCCGGGGCGGTGCGGGCTTCCCGACCGGCCTCAAATGGTCGTTCATGCCGAAGCAGTCGGACGGGCGGCCGTCCTACCTGGTGGTGAACGCCGACGAATCCGAACCCGGGACCTGCAAGGACCGGGAGATCATGCGCCACGATCCGCATACGCTGATCGAGGGCTGCCTGATCGCGTCTTTCGCGATGGGGGCGAACACCTGCTACATCTACATCCGCGGCGAATACATCCGCGAGCGCGAGGCGCTGCAGGCCGCGATCGACGAATGCTATGACGCGGGGCTGCTGGGCAAGAACGCCGCCAAGTCGGGCTGGGACTTCGACCTGTACCTGCACCACGGGGCAGGGGCCTATATCTGCGGCGAAGAGACGGCCCTGCTGGAAAGCCTGGAAGGCAAGAAGGGCATGCCCCGGATGAAGCCGCCGTTCCCGGCGGGCTCGGGCCTCTATGGCTGCCCGACCACGGTGAACAACGTCGAATCCATCGCCGTGGTCCCCACGATCCTGCGCCGCGGCTCGGACTGGTTCGCGTCCTTCGGGCGGCCGAACAACACCGGGACCAAGCTTTTCGGCATCTCGGGTCACGTGATGCAGCCCTGCGTCGTCGAAGAGGCGATGTCGATCCCACTGAAGGAACTCCTTGACCGTCACTGCGGCGGCGTGCGCGGCGGGTGGAAGAACCTGAAGGCGGTAATCCCGGGTGGGTCCTCGGTGCCTTTGCTGACCCAGGCCCAGTGCGACGACGCGATCATGGACTTCGACTGGCTGCGCGAGCAGCGGTCCGGTCTGGGGACGGCGGCGGTGATCGTGATGGACCAGTCCACCGACGTCATCAAGGCGATCTGGCGGCTGTCGAAGTTCTACAAGCACGAAAGCTGCGGCCAGTGCACCCCCTGCCGCGAGGGCACGGGCTGGATGATGCGCGTGATGGACCGCCTGGTCCGCGGCGAAGCGGAGGTCGAGGAGATCGACATGCTGCTGTCGGTGACGAAGCAGGTCGAGGGCCACACCATTTGTGCTCTCGGGGATGCCGCCGCCTGGCCGATCCAGGGCCTGATCCGCGCCTTCCGGGACGAGATCGAGGACCGGATCAAGGCCAAGCGCACGGGCCGTGTCTCGGCGGTCGCGGCGGAGTGATGCGGATGGCGCTGGCCCTTTCGGTCCTTGCACAGGCGGCCTGTGTGGCGACGGCTCCCCAGCCTTCGTCGCGTGAGCCTGTGCGGGTCTCGAATGGCGGCCAGCCGTTCCAGATGTGGGAGGGCGCGCTGGCCCGGAAGGCGGCGGATGCGGCCTGCGGGGGGCGGGTCAACGTCTCGATCTACGACCGCTTCGACCGGTCGACCGGCGAATGGGTCTATCCGGAGGGTTGCGCATGACATATGCCGTCACCTTCGGTCACAAGGGCCTGAAGCAGGGCTTTTGTCATGGTCTATCAGGGCTGTTTGGGCGCATCTGGGCGTCACGAGCAGCCAAGGAGGCCAACATGCTTCGCACGATCCTCATCGCCCTGACCCTTGCCGCCACGCCCGCCGTCGCGCTGGTGCCGATCAACGAGAATCCCGAGATCCGCGAGAAGCTCCTGCAGGGCTTCATCGGCGACGCCATCGCGGACAACTGCCCGACGATCGAGCCGCGCAATCTCCGCGCGCTGGGCGAGCTGAACAAGCTGCGCGATTATGCGTTGAAGCAGGGGTATGAGGCGGACGTGGTGCGCGCTTTCGTCACCTCGAAGGAAGAGAAGGCCAAGTTCAAGGCCGAAGCGGCGGACTGGCTGAAGACCAAGGGCGCCGAACCGGGCAATGAAGCCGCCTATTGCGCCATCGGCGAAGCGGAAATCGCGAAGAACAGCCTGATCGGCTATCTCTTGAGGTCGAAGAAATGACCGAAGCCCGTCACCTGGCCGAGTTGAACGTGGGGCGCCTTCTGGCCCCCACCGACGACCCGCGCGTGGCCGAGTTCATGGCCGCGCTCGACCGGGTGAACGGGTTGGGCAAAAGGATGCCGGGCTTCGTCTGGATGATGGAAGGCAGTGGTGAGCCGGGGACGGGGAACACGGAAGCCAAGATCGACGGCGATCCGCAGTTCGTGTCGAACCTCACCGTCTGGGAAAGTGTCGAGACGCTGGAGCATTTCGTCTTCAACACCGTCCACCGGGCGTTCTATGAACGGCGGGCCGAGTGGTTCCAAGTGCTGGGCCGGATGCATTTCGTGATGTGGTGGGTGCCTGCGGGCCACAAGCCCACGCTGGACGAGGCGCTGGAGCGGCTGAAGCACCTGCAAGCGCATGGCGACAGCGACCATGCATTCGGCTGGAAGTACCTGGAACAGGCCCGGCTGTGGCAGACCCGCGGCTGCGCACAAGTGGCGGCGGAATGATGAGCAGTCGGTATCTGAGAACATCAGCTTTCGTGCCGCCCGCAGCCGTCGGGCTTCGGGCCGGCATCATCGCCGACATCGAAGCCAAGTTCGGTGCGACCGGAGACCTGGTCTCGATCTTCGCCCAGCACAAGGGCGAGGGCGTCGACAAGTGGCACCACTACCTGCCGCTTTACGAACGCTACTTCGCCCCGTGGCGGAACCGCCCGCTGCGCTTTCTGGAGATAGGGGTCTTCGGGGGCGGCAGCCTTGAGCTCTGGCGCAAGTTCTTCGGCCCCGAGGCCGTGATCTACGGGATCGACATCGATCCGACCTGTGCCCGCTTCGACGGCCAGCATGCTCAGGTGCGCATCGGGTCGCAGGATGATCCCGACTTCCTGAACCGGGTGGTCGATGAGATGGGTGGGGTCGATGTCGTGCTGGACGACGGCAGCCACGTGATGGCGCATATCCGGGCCAGTCTGGAGACCTTGTTCCCCCGGCTGTCGGATGGCGGCACCTACATCATCGAAGACCTGCACACCGCCTACTGGCGCGCCTACGGCGGCAACATGCGGGCCGCGAATTTCTATGCGACCGTGCGCGCCATGATTGACGACATGCACCGTTGGTACCATGAAGCCGACGTGCAGCATCCGGCGACGGCGGGCAAGGTCACCGGCATCCACGTCCATGATTCCATGGTCGTGCTCGACAAGGGCACGGCCCATCGCCCCGTCCGGTCCTTCGTCAATGCGGCGACGGACGCAGGCGGCGCGCAAACCACTTTAGCTGAAGGCAAGGCAAGCTGATGACCAACCTCAAGAAAATCAGCATCGACGGGATCGAGGTCGAGGTCGATGGCGCAATGACCATCATCCAGGCCGCGGAAGTCGCCGGGATCGAGATCCCGCGTTTCTGCTACCACGAGCGGCTGTCGATCGCCGGCAACTGCCGCATGTGCCTGGTCGAGGTCGTGGGCGGCCCGCCGAAGCCCGCTGCCTCCTGCGCGATGCAGGTGCGCGACCTGCGGCCCGGCCCGGAAGGGCAGGCGCCCGTGGTCAAGACCAAGTCGCCGATGGTGAAGAAGGCCCGCGAGGGGGTGATGGAGTTCCTGCTCATCAACCACCCGCTCGACTGCCCGATCTGCGACCAGGGCGGCGAGTGCGACCTGCAGGACCAGGCGATGGCTTACGGCGTCGACTTCAGCCGCTACCGCGAGCCGAAGCGCGCCTCCGAGGACCTCAACCTTGGCCCGCTGGTCAAGACCGCGATGACGCGTTGCATCTCTTGCACCCGCTGCGTCCGCTTCACCACCGAGGTCGCCGGGATCACCCAGATGGGGCAGACCGGCCGGGGTGAGGATGCCGAAATCACCAGCTACCTGAACATGACGCTGGATTCGAACCTGCAGGGCAACATCATCGACCTCTGCCCCGTGGGCGCGCTGACCTCGAAGCCATACGCCTTCACCGCCCGTCCGTGGGAACTGACCAAGACCGAATCCATCGACGTGATGGACGCGCTTGGCTCGAACATCCGCGTCGACACCAAGGGCCGCGAAGTCATGCGCTTCCTGCCGCGCAACCATGACGGCGTGAACGAGGAGTGGATCAGCGACAAGACCCGCTTCGTCTGGGACGGTCTGCGTCGGCAGCGTCTGGACGTGCCTTACGTGCGTGAGAACGGGAAGCTCCGGAAAGCGACCTGGGGCGAGGCGCTGACCAAGGCCGCCGCCGCCATGCAGGGCAAGAAGGTGGCTGGTCTGGTCGGTGACCTGGTGCCGGTGGAAGCCGCCTACAGCTTGAAAACGCTGGTCGAATCGCTTGGCGGCCATGTCGAGTGCCGGACGGACAACGCGAAGCTGCCCATCGGCAACCGCTCGGCTTACGTCGGCACGGCAAAGATCGAGGACATCGATACTGCCAAGGTGATCCTGCTGATCGGGACCAACCCGCGCGTGGAAAGCCCGGTGCTGAACGCCCGCATCCGCAAGGCCTGGGCCAATGGGGCGATGGTTGGGCTGTTCGGCGAAGCGGTTGACCTGACCTATGACTACAAGCACATGGGCACCGACCGGGCCGCCTTGGTGGACCTGGTGGGCCGCGTGACCCAGAAGGACAACACGCTGGTCATCATCGGCCAGGGCGCGATCAACGAGGCGGACGGCGAGGCGGTCCTGAGCCAGGCGATGGCCTATGCCACCGGCGCGGGGGCGAAGTTCATGGTCCTGCACACGGCGGCTTCGCGCGTGGGCGCGATGGACGTGGGCGCGGTGACCGAAGGCGGTCTGGCCGCCGCGACCGAGGGCGTGGAGGTGATCTACAACCTCGGCGCCGACGAGGTCGAGATCGCGCCGGGTCCCTTCGTGATCTACCAGGGCAGCCACGGCGACCGGGGTGCCAACCGGGCGGACATCATCCTGCCGGGCGCGGCCTACACGGAAGAGAACGGGCTGTTCGTCAACACCGAGGGCCGTCCCCAGCTCGCCTTCCGCGCCGGGTTCGCGCCGGGTGAGGCCAAGGAGAACTGGGCGATCCTGCGGGCGCTGTCGGCGGAAGTGGGTCAGCAGCTCCCGTGGGATTCGCTGGCCGCCCTGCGGTCGAAGCTGGTCGCCCAGCACCCGCACCTCGGCCGCATAGACGAGGTGCCCGAGAACGCATGGCAGCCCTTGCCGGTGAAGGCCCCGGCCAAGGCCACCTTCCGCAATGCGCTTGGGGATTTCTACCTGACGAACCCGATCGCCCGCGCCTCGGCCGTGATGGCAGAGCTTTCGGCGATGGCCAAGGCCCGGGCAGCGGCCCCGATTGCGGCGGAGTAACATGGCGCAGCGCCTCTCCCTCCTGGCGACCCTTGGCACCGCGACAGCGGCGCTTGGGGCTTGCGCGCCCGCCGGAGAGGTGACAGAGGAGCGTGGGCAGACGCCGGTCTACGAGGGGGTCTCGACGATCCTCCTCGACAGGGACCTGGTCAGCGTCACCGTCGCCATGCGCGGCGGGGACGGCGGGTCGGATGTCGAGGCCTATGGCCGCTGCGCTGCCGCGCAATATGCGCTGGATCAAGGGTTTGGCTTCGCACGCCAGGTGCGGACCATCGTGAAGAAGGACGGGCGGGTTTGGATCGGGGATGCGGTGTACCTGCTGTCTGCCGACCGGCCCGAGGGCCTGCGCACCATCGAAGCGGAAGCGGCGGTGGCGGACTGCGACAGGCTTGGCATACCAGGTCGGTAAGACTGGGCGGAATGAGGATGAGGGACTGACATGGACGGGTTCTTTGCCACGGGGTTCGGAACGGCAGTGCTGATCGCGGCACAAAGCCTTCTGATCGTGGGCTTCGTGATGATCAGCTTGCTCTTCCTCGTCTACGGCGACCGGAAGATCTGGGCGGCGGTGCAGATGCGCCGGGGTCCGAACGTGGTGGGCCCCTTCGGCCTGCTGCAATCGGTGGCCGACGCGCTGAAGTATGTCGTCAAGGAAATCGTGATTCCGGCGGGCGTCGACCGTCCGGTCTTCTTCCTGGCGCCGATGCTGTCGTTTGTCCTCGCGATCCTCGCCTGGGCGGTGATCCCCTTCGATGACGGCTGGGTCCTGGCCAATATCAACGTGGCGATCCTCTTCGTCTTCGCCGTCTCCTCGCTGGAGGTTTACGGCGTGATCATGGGCGGCTGGGCGTCGAACTCGAAATACGCCTTCCTTGGAAGTCTGCGGTCGGCTGCGCAGATGATCTCTTACGAGGTCTCGCTGGGCCTGATCATCATCGGCGTGATCATCTCGACGGGTGCCATGAACTTCGGCGCCATCGTCGCCGCGCAGGACGGGGACTGGGGTCTGTTCAACTGGTACTGGCTGCCGCACCTGCCGATGGTGGCGTTGTTCTTCATCTCGGCGCTGGCCGAGACGAACCGCCCGCCCTTCGACCTGCCCGAGGCGGAATCGGAACTCGTCGCCGGGTTCATGGTGGAGTATTCCTCGACCCCCTACCTCCTCTTCATGGCCGGCGAATACATCGCGATCTTCCTGATGTGCGCGCTGATCAGCCTTCTGTTCTTCGGCGGCTGGCTGTCGCCGATCCCCGGGCTGGCCGACGGCTGGTGGTGGATGGTGGCGAAGATGTGGTTCTTCTTCTTCCTCTTCGCCATGGTGAAGGCCATCGTCCCCCGCTACCGCTATGACCAGCTGATGCGGATTGGCTGGAAGGTCTTCCTGCCCATGTCGCTCGCCTGGGTGGTGATCGTGGCGTTCCTGGCAAAATTCGAAGTGCTTGGCGGCTTCTGGGCCCGCTGGGCGATTGGAGGCTGACCCATGTCCAATATCGACTGGACCCGCGCCACGAAGTATTTCCTGCTGATGGACTTCATCAAGGGCTTCGGCCTGGGGATGAAGTACTTCTTCGCGCCGAAATCGACGGTGAACTACCCGCATGAGAAGGGGCCGCTGTCCCCCCGCTTCCGGGGTGAGCACGCCCTGCGCCGCTATCCCAACGGCGAGGAACGCTGCATCGCCTGCAAGCTGTGTGAGGCCGTCTGCCCGGCCCAGGCGATCACCATCGACGCCGAACCGCGTGAGGACGGCTCGCGCCGCACCACGCGCTATGACATCGACATGACCAAGTGCATCTACTGCGGCTTCTGCCAGGAAGCCTGCCCAGTGGATGCCATCGTCGAAGGCCCGAACTTCGAATTCTCGACCGAGACGCGGGAAGAGCTTTACTACACCAAGGACAAGCTTCTGGAGAACGGCGCCCGCTGGGAGGCCGAGATCGCCCGCAACCTTGAAATCGACGCGCCGTATCGCTGATGACCGACGACTTCGCCAAGATGTTTTCCGCCTGGATGGAGCAGGGCCAGAAGATGGCCCAGGCTTTCAGCCCACGCATGGAGAATTTCGACGCGAAGGCGATGGAGAAGTTCTTCCCGGCCATGCCGAAGGAACTGCTGGAGATGTGGTTCGGCAAGACCTTCAACCCGGAAGGCCTGGATGCGCGGACCCGGTTCCTGGTGACCATCGCGGCCCTGACGGTCCTTGGCCCCGTGGGTGAGCCGCAGCTGCGGATGACGATCAAGAACGGCCTTGCGGCCGGGGCCACGAAGCGCGAGATCGCGGAAGTGATCTGGCAGATGTCCATGTTCGGCGGCGTCCCCGCCATGCAGAAGGCGCTGGAAGTGGCCCAGTCCGTCTTCGCCGAAACGCCTGAGGAGAAAGACGCATGACCGTCTTCAGCTTTGCCTTCTACATGTTCGCCGTGACCACGGTGACCGCGGGCCTGATGGTCACCCTCAGCCGCAACCCGGTCCATTCGGTGCTGTGGCTGATCCTCGCGTTCCTCTCGACCTCGGGCCTTTTCGTGATGCTCGGGGCCGAGTTCGTGGCGATGCTTCTGGTGATCGTCTACGTCGGCGCCGTGGCGGTGCTGTTCCTCTTCGTGGTGATGATGCTCGACATCGACTTCGCCGCGCTGAAGGGGGAGCTGGCGCGCTACATGCCCTTGGGCCTTCTGATCGGCGTGGTCCTTCTGATGCAGGTCGCGATCGGCGTGGGCGTCTGGCAGGTGGCCGACGGGGCCGAGGGTCTGCGCCAGGCCGTGGCCCCCGCGCCGACCGAGATGGAGAACACCCGCGCGCTGGGGATGATCCTTTACGACCGCTACTTCCTGCTGTTCCAGCTGTCCGGCCTGATCCTGCTGGTCGCGATGATCGGGGCGATCCTGCTGACGCTGCGGCACCGCAAGGACGTCAAGCGGCAGAACGTGCTCCAGCAGATGTGGCGCGATCCGGCCAAGGCGATGGAGCTCAAGGACGTCAAGCCGGGGCAGGGGCTCTGATCAAGGTGGGGTTGAACCCCACCCTACGGAATCGGCCCGCGGGCCAAAGAAATCGGGGCCGGTAGAGCCCAAGAGGGAACGAGAGATGGTGGGACTTGAACATTACCTGACGGTGGCCGCGGCGCTGTTCGTCATCGGGATCTTCGGGATCTTCCTGAACCGGAAGAACGTGATCGTCATCCTGATGTCGATCGAACTGATGCTTCTGGCGGTCAACATCAACCTCGTCGCCTTCTCTTCCTTCTCGGGCGATCTGGTGGGGCAGGTCTTCACCATGTTCGTCCTGACCGTCGCCGCCGCCGAGGCCGCGATCGGTCTGGCAATCCTGGTCGTGTTCTTCCGCAACCGCGGCACGATCGAGGTGGAAGACGTCAACGTGATGAAAGGCTGACCGGATGGAAACGATCATCCTCTTCGCCCCTCTGGTCGGGGCCATCATCTGCGGCTTCGGCTGGCGGCTGATTGGTGAGCGTGCCGGTCAGGTCATCACCACCGCTTTGGTCTTCCTTGCCGCCGCGCTGTCCTGGCAGATCTTCCTGACCTTCGACGGCGAGACGCAGCGCATCGTCATCATGCGCTGGATCGAATCCGGGACGATGGGGTCGGAATGGGCGATCCGGCTGGACCGGCTGACCGCGATCATGCTGGTCGTGGTGAACAGCGTGTCCGCGCTGGTCCACCTCTATTCGTTCGGCTACATGGCCCATGACGACAACTGGCACGAGGGCGAGCACTACAAGGCCCGTTTCTTCGCCTACCTGTCGTTCTTCACCTTCTCGATGCTGATGCTGGTGACCTCGGACAACCTCGTCCAGATGTTCTTCGGCTGGGAGGGCGTGGGCGTCGCCTCCTACCTGCTGATCGGCTTCTACTACCGCAAGGCCAGCGCGAACGCGGCGGCGATGAAGGCTTTCATCGTCAACCGCGTCGGCGACTTCGGCTTTGCGCTGGGGATCTTCGCGCTGTTCTACCTGACCGACAGCATCCGCTTCGACGACGTCTTTGCCGCCGCCCCAGCGCTGGCCGAGACCAACCTCACCTTCCTCTGGGGGGAATGGAACGCGGCGAACCTGGTGGGTGTCCTTCTCTTCATCGGCGCGATGGGGAAATCGGCGCAGCTTTTCCTGCACACCTGGCTGCCGGACGCGATGGAGGGCCCGACGCCAGTCTCCGCCCTGATCCACGCTGCGACCATGGTGACGGCGGGGGTCTTCCTCGTCTGCCGGATGTCGCCGGTCTATGAATACGCGCCGCAGGCGATGGCCTTCATCACCGTCCTTGGCGCCTGCACGGCCTTCGTCGCGGCGACCATCGGCCTCGTGCAGAACGACATCAAGCGCGTGATCGCCTATTCGACCATGTCGCAGCTCGGCTACATGTTCGTGGCCGCCGGGGTGGGCGTCTATTCTGTGGCGATGTTCCATCTTTTCACCCACGCCTTCTTCAAGGCGATGCTGTTCCTCGGCGCCGGCTCGGTGATCCACGCGACCCACCATGAGCAGGACATGCGGAACTACGGCGGCCTGCGGAAACAGATCCCGTTGACCTTCTGGGCCATGCTGATCGGCACGCTTGCCATCACCGGCGTGGGCATCCCGCTCACGCATTACGGCTTTGCCGGCTTCCTGTCGAAGGACGCGGTGATCGAGAGCGCCTGGGTCGGTTCGGGCTTCGCCTTCTGGCTCCTGGTGGTCGCGGCCTGCTTCACCAGCTTCTATTCCTGGCGGCTGATGTTCCTGACCTTCTTCGGCGAGAGCCGGGCGCATGGTCACGGGCATGATGCGCACGCACACGGCCACGGCCACGACGCGCATGGGCACGACGACCACGGCCACGGCCATCACGAGCCGCACGAAAGCCCGATGGTCATGCTGATCCCGCTGGGGGTCCTGGCCTTGGGCGCGATCTTCTCCGGCATGCTTTGGTACAAGGTGTTCTTCGGGGAAGAGACCGCCGTCCGGGAATGGTTCGGGATGGAGCAGGTCGCCCATGGCGAGGCGCATGGCGAAACCGCCGCCGCCGAGCACGGGACCGAGGCTGCCACCACGGAAACCGCGACCACCGAGGCCGCTCCGGCCGAAGGTACCGCCGTTGCCACCGAGGCCGCACCGGCTGAACCCGCCGCGACCGAAGCCGCTCCGGCCGAGGATCACTCTGCCGCCGAAGGCCATGCCGCAGGCGTCGCTCCCAAGGGCGCGCTCCTGATGCTGCCGTTCAGCCCTGAAGAGCAGGCCGTGGTCGACACCCGTCTCGACGCCGAGAAGGCTGCCAAGGCCGAACATGCGCCGACCACGATCATCAACGCGGCCCACCTCGTGCCGACCTGGGTCAAGGTCTCGCCCTTCATCGCGATGCTGATCGGTTTCGCCGTGGCCTGGCTCTTCTACATCCGCGACCCGAGCCTGCCGCGCCGCCTGGCCGCGCAGCAGCGCCCGCTCTACCTGTTCCTCCTGAACAAGTGGTACTTCGACGAGCTCTACGACGTGATCTTCGTCCGCCCCGCCAAGTGGCTGGGGGGCTTCCTGTGGAAGAAGGGCGACGGCAACGTCATCGACGGGTCGATCAACGGGGTGGCGATGGGGATCATCCCCTTCTTCACCCGCCTCGCAGGCCGCGCGCAGTCCGGCTACCTGTTCCACTACGCCTTCGCGATGGTGCTGGGGATTGTTGCCCTGGTTACCTGGATGACGCTCTTCGGCGGCGCGAAGTAAGGGGCGCGCATAATGGAAAACCAACTCCTCTCGATCATCACCTTCCTGCCGCTGGTCGCGGCGATCATCCTCGCGCTGTTCATGCGGGGCGACGACGCGGCGGCGCGGCAGGGGGCGAAGTGGCTTGCGCTCTTCACCACTACGGCGACCTTCGTCATCTCGCTGTTCATCCTGTTCCGCTTCGATCCGTCGAACACCGGCTTCCAGTTCGTCGAGGAACGCAAGTGGATCCTGGGCCTCAGCTACAAGATGGGCGTCGACGGGATCTCGATCCTCTTCGTGATGCTGACGACCTTCCTCATGCCGATCACCATCTGGTCGTGCTGGGGGGTGGAGACGCGCGTCAAGGAATACATGATCGCCTTCCTGGTGCTTGAGACGCTGATGCTCGGCGTCTTCTGCGCGCTCGACCTGGTGCTCTTCTACCTGTTCTTCGAGGCTGGCCTCATCCCGATGTTCCTGATCATCGGCATCTGGGGCGGCAAGGACCGCATCTACGCGGCGTTCAAGTTCTTCCTCTACACCTTCCTCGGGTCCGTCCTGATGCTGGTCGCGATGATCGCGATGTATCTGGATGCGGGGACGACCGATATCGTGAAGCTCCTCGCGCATGACTTCGGGTCCGAGACCTTCAGCCTCCTCGGCTTCCAGGTCGTGGGCGGGTTGCAGACGATGCTGTTCCTGGCCTTCTTCGCGTCCTTCGCGGTGAAGATGCCGATGTGGCCGGTCCATACCTGGCTGCCCGACGCGCACGTGCAGGCCCCGACGGCGGGGTCCGTGGTGCTGGCCGCGATCCTTTTGAAAATGGGCGGCTACGGCTTCCTGCGTTTCTCCTTGCCGATGTTCCCGGTGGGGTCCGACGTGATGGCGCCCCTGGTCCTGTGGATGTCGGCCATCGCCATTGTCTACACCTCCTTGGTGGCTCTGGCGCAGACCGACATGAAGAAACTGATCGCCTATTCCTCGGTCGCCCACATGGGTTACGTGACGATGGGCATCTTCGCCGCGAACCAGCAGGGCGTGGACGGCGCGATCTTCCAGATGCTGAGCCACGGCTTCATCTCCGGCGCGCTCTTCCTTTGCGTGGGCGTGATCTATGACCGGATGCACACCCGCGAGATCGACGCCTATGGCGGCCTCGTGAACCGGATGCCGGCTTACGCGCTGGTCTTCATGTTCTTCACGATGGCAAACGTGGGCCTGCCCGGCACGAGCGGTTTCGTCGGGGAATTCCTGACGCTGATGGGCATCTTCCAGGTCAACACCTGGGTCGCCGCCGTCGCCGCCACCGGGGTCATCCTCTCGGCCGGTTACGCCCTCTGGCTCTACCGCCGGGTCGTCTTCGGCGACCTGATCAAGGAGGCGCTCAAGTCCATCACCGACATGGACCGCCGCGAGAAGGCGATCTTCGCCCCCCTCATCGCCATGACCCTGATCCTCGGCGTCTACCCGAGCCTCGTGACCGACATCATCGGGCCCTCGGTCGAAGCCCTTGTCACCGACTACCAGGCCGCGCTGCCCGCTGAGGGCGCCGACCTGGCCCTGAACGAAGGACATTCGGAATGACTTCCGCCGATTTCCAGACCCTCCTGCCCGAGATCGTGCTGGCGGGCTACGCCATGACCGCGCTCATGGTCGCGGTCTACACCACCAAGGACAAGCTGGCGGCGACGCTCGTCTGGGCGACGGCGGGCCTCTTCGTGGCGCTGGCGCTTTACATCGGCGCGGGCGGGGCGGGGGAGAGGCTGGTCTTCAACGGCCTCTTCGTCGACGACCCCTTCGCGCGCTTCGCCAAGGTCACGATCCTTCTCTCCGCCGCCGCGGTCCTGGTGATGAGCCAGGACTACATGACCCGGCGCGAGCTGCTGCGCTTCGAATACCCCCTGCTCGTCACCCTGTCGGTGGTGGGGATGATGGTCATGGTCTCGTCGGCCGACCTGATCACGCTCTACATGGGGCTGGAGCTGCAATCGCTGGCGCTTTACGTGATCGCCTCGATCCGCCGTGACAGCGCCAGGTCGTCGGAAGCGGGCCTGAAGTACTTCGTGCTCGGCGCGCTCTCCTCGGGTCTGCTGCTGTATGGCGCGTCGCTGGTCTACGGCTATGCAGGCACCACCCAGTTCGCGGGTATCCTGTCCACCGTACAGGACGGCGTGCCGCTGGGGCTGCTGTTTGGCCTCGTCTTCATGCTGGCCGGTCTGGCCTTCAAGGTCTCCGCCGCGCCCTTCCACATGTGGACGCCCGACGTCTACGAAGGCTCGCCCACGCCGGTGACCGCCTTCTTCGCTACCGCGCCGAAAGTGGCCGCGATGGCGCTGATCGCGCGCCTCGTGCAGGACGCCTTCGGTGGCATCCCGGGCCAATGGGGCCAGGTGCTGGCGGCTCTCGCCGTCGTGTCGATGTTCCTCGGTGCCGTGGCCGCGATCGGCCAGCGCGACATCAAGCGCCTGATGGCCTATTCCTCGATCGCCCATATGGGTTATGCGCTGATCGGCCTTTGCGTCGGCACCGCCTACGGGGTGCAGGCGACGATGATCTACATGGCGATCTACGTCACGATGAACGTCGGCACCTTCGCCTTCATCCTGTCGATGGAGCGTGACGGCCGCCCGGTTTCGGACATCGCGGGCCTGAACCAGTTCGCGAAGAAGGAGCCGCTGAAGGCGCTGGCCATGCTGGTCCTTCTGTTCTCTCTCGCGGGCGTTCCGCCGATGGTCGGCTTCTTCGGCAAGTTCTACGTGCTGAAAGCCGCCGTCGATGCGGGCTGGGTCTGGCTCGCCGTGGCCGGAGCCATTGCCTCGGTCATTGGGGCCTTCTACTACCTGCGCATCGTCTACTTCATGTACTTCGGCGCGGAGCAGGAGCCGGTCGACAGCCGCATGGCCCCGGTGCAATGGGGGATGCTGGTGGCCGTTGCCGCGATCATGGTGCTGGGCATCGTGAACCTCTTCGGCATCGAGGCCCCTGCGGCGCAGGCCGCCGAAGCGCTTGTCCGGTGACGGCGGGGCAGGGCGCATCACCCTGCCCGAGATCGACAGCACCAATGCCGAGGGCTTCCGGCGGGCTACTGACCTGCCGGGACCAACCTGGATCCTCGCCGGGGTCCAGACCGCCGGACGGGGCCGCCGCGCAAGGCCCTGGTCGAGCCCGGAGGGCAATTTCCACGGCACCCTGGTCCTGAGACCGCAGGAGCCGCCCGAGACGGTGGCGCTTCGCTCTTTCGCCGCCGCGCTGGCCCTGCGCGACGCGTTCGTTCAACTGACCGGCCTCCCCGGCAGTTTCCAGCTGAAATGGCCGAACGACGTCCTCTGCAACGGCGGCAAGATCGCGGGCATCCTGCTCGAATCCCAGAGCCTGAACACCCCCGGAGCCACCCTCTGCATTGGCATCGGCGTCAACCTGATCGCCGCGCCGGACCCATCGCAGGTCGAACCTGGGGCCGTGCCTCCCGTATCGCTCCTGCAGGAAACCGGCCTGAAGATCACGCCCCAAGCCTTTCTCGACGCCCTCGCCCCCGCCTACGCGGCTTGGGAGGCCAGTTTCACCACCGAAGGCTTCGCCCCCCTCCGCGCCGCCTGGCTGTCCCATGCCGCGCGCCTTGGCCAACCCATCCGCGCCCGCACCGGGACCGAGACCCGCGAGGGCACCTTCGAGACCATCGACGCCACCGGCAACCTGATCCTCCGCACCCCGGCCGGAACCCTTGCCATACCCGCCGCCGAGGTGTTCTTCTGACGCTCCAGGCTTTCATCTTTGCCCAAATATCCCACGGGGGTCCGGGGGTGTGAAACCCCCGGTCCGCCGCCAAACCGTCGAGACCCCGTCCATGCTTCTCGCCATCGACTGCGGCAACACCAACACCGTCTTCTCGATCTGGGACGGGGCCCGCTTCCTCGCCACCTGGCGCATCGCCACCGACCACAAGCGCACGGCGGACGAATATTTCGTCTGGCTCTCGTCGCTGATGACCCTGACCAGCACCTCGGTCACCGTCACCGAGGCGATCATCTCCTCGACCGTCCCGCGCGTAGTCTTCAACCTGCGCGTCCTCTGCGACCGCTACTTCGGCTGCCGTCCCCTGGTCGTGGGCAAACCCGATTGCAGGCTGCCGGTCGCGCCAAGGGTCGACCAGGGCACCACGGTCGGGCCGGACCGGCTGGTGAACACCGTCGCGGGCTTCGACCGCCACGGCGGGGACCTGATCGTCGTCGACTTCGGCACCGCCACCACTTTCGACGTCGTCGACACTGACGGCGCCTATATCGGTGGGGTCATCGCGCCCGGGGTGAACCTGTCGCTCGAGGCGCTCCACATGGCCGCCGCCGCGCTGCCGCATGTCGATGTGGCCAAGCCCCTGAAAGCCATCGGCACGAATACGGTGGCCTGCATGCAATCCGGCGTGTATTGGGGCTATGTGGGCCTTGTCGAAGGCATCGTGCGCGAAGTGCGGCGCGAACGCGACCGTCCGATGAAAGTGATTGCAACCGGAGGGCTGGCCTCCCTGTTCGCGCAGGGAACCGAGCTATTTCATTCCATCGAGGACGACCTGACCATGCACGGCCTCGTCCTGATCCACGACTACAACAAGGAACATCCATGAACCGCCTCATCTACCTTCCCCTCGGCGGCGCCGGCGAGATCGGCATGAACGCCTATGTCTTCGGCTACGGCCTTCCGGGGAAGGAGCGGCTGATCCTCGTCGACCTCGGCGTGACCTTCCCGGATATGGACAGCTCGCCCGGCGTTGACCTGATCCTCCCGGACGTAAGCTGGCTTCATGACAAGCTCGACCGGCTCGAGGCAATCTTCATCACCCATGCGCATGAGGATCACATCGGAGCGCTGGCCCCGCTCTGGCCCGAGCTTGGCAAGAAGGTCTACGCCCGCAAGTTCACCGCCACCATCGGGCGGATGAAGTTCGAGGAGGCGGGCCTGCCCATCGACCAGATCGTCACCGTGGAGCCGCGCCCGGCGGTCGTCGAGGCTGGGCCGTTCAAGGTGCAGTTTGTCCCGGTGTCGCATTCGATCCCCGAAAGCTCGGCCCTGGTGATCGACACCCCGGCGGGGCGCATCTTCCACTCGGCCGACTTCAAGATCGACCATACCCCGGTGGTGGGCGAGGGCTGGGATGACGCCCGCATCAGTGAGATCGTGGCCGAGAAGCCGGTCAAGGTCATGACCTGCGATTCCACCAACGTCTTCTCCACGCATGAGGGCCGGTCCGAGGCGACGCTGGCCGAACCGCTGACCCAGCTCATTCGCAGCTGCACCGGCATGGTCGTGGCAACCACTTTCGGCTCGAACGTCGCGCGCCTGAAGACCCTGGCCGAGGCCGCCCGGGCCGCCGACCGCACGATCTGCGTGCTGGGGCGGTCGATGAAGCGGATGCTTTCCGCCTCGGAAGAGACCGGGGTCCTGACCGGCTTCCCCAAGACCGTTACGCCGGAAGAGGCGCTGGAAGTCCCTCGCCGCAACCTCATGCTTCTTGTCACCGGCAGCCAGGGCGAACGCCGCGCGGCGAGCGCGCAGCTGAGCCGGGGCAAGTATCTGGGGCTGGAGATGAAGGAGGGCGATACCTTCCTCTTCTCCTCGCGCACGATCCCCGGCAACGAACGCGACGTGATCCGGGTCTGGAACGCATTTTCAGAGCTGGGCGTGCAGGTGCTGGACGACCAGAACGGCAAGTACCACGTTTCGGGCCACGCGAACCGCCCGGACCTGGAACATGTCCACCGGTTGGTCCTGCCCGACATGCTGATCCCGATGCATGGCGAACACCGGCACCTGACGGAACATGTCCGCATCGCCACCGAAAGCGGCATCGCGGCGGCGGTTGCGGTGAACGGCACCATGCTGAACCTGACCGGCGACGTGCCGGAAGTGGCAGAATACATCGAGACCGGTCGCATCTACCTGGACGGCACGGCGATGGTCGGCGCGATGGACGGGGTGATCCGGGACCGCATCCGCATGGCGCTGAACGGCCATGTCACGGTGACCCTGATCCTGGACGAAAGCGACAGCCCGATGGGCGAGCCCTGGGTCGAACTCATGGGCCTTTCGGCCACCGGCCGGGGCGAACGCCCGCTGGCCGAGACGATGGAGGCCGACCTCGACGAGGTGATCGGCCGCCTTGGGCGCAAGGTCCTGGCCGACGACGACAAGCTGGAAGAGGAGATCCGCCGCGTTGTCCGTCAGGTCGCGATGGAAGAGATCGGCAAGAAGCCCGAGGTCAACGTGGTGATCAGCCGCCTGGTCGCCGAGTAGGACACCGCCCCCCTTTGCCCTCTCCCCGCCGGGGAGGGGGCCAAGGGCGAAGGGTCACTCGCTCTGGGCGTCCGCTTCCGCGCGCAGGTCGGGGATCGTTTCCAGAACCTCGTCTGCCGTCGCCTGCTTCAGGGCGAAGCTGCGCAGGATGAAGTCCGGCACATGGTCGCCCATGCCGATGACGGCGGGGCCCAGGTCGCGGTCGCGGCGATAGTCCCGACGGTCATCGCGACGATCCTCGCGGGGCTCGCGACGGTCGTCCCGACGGTCTTCGCGCGGCTCGCGGCGGTCGCCGCGCTCTGCGCGGTCGCCCCGGTCATCGCGGCGGCGGTCTGCGTTGCGCTCGGACCGGTCGCCGCGCGGCTCGCGCTCGCGGCGGTCTTCACGACGCTCTTCCCGACGTTCTTCGCGGACCGGCTCGTCGGGCACTTCGGCCTTGGGGGTGGCGACCAGCGGCTCCATCGCCGCCACTTCGTCATGCGCCTTGACCGGACGCTCGCGGTCGCGGCCCCGGCCCCCCCGTTCGCGACCCTTGCGCTCTTCACGCGCGGGGCGCTGGTCGGGCTTGCCTTCGCGGGTATCGGGTTCAAACCCTTCCGGCAGAGCCCCCCGCGGGATTTCCGCCTTGATCAGGCTTTCGATGGCCTTGAGATACTTGTCATCCGACGGCACGGCGATGGTGAAGGCCTTGCCCAGACGCCCGGCCCGGCCGGTGCGGCCGATGCGGTGGACGTAATCCTCGGGGTGGGAGGGCACGTCGAAGTTGAACACGTGGCTGACCGCCGGGATGTCCAGCCCGCGCGCGGCCACGTCAGAGGCCACCAAGAGGTGCAACGACCCGTCGCGGAAGGCGTCCAGCGTCTTCATCCGCTGCGACTGTTCCAGGTCACCGTGGATGGGGGCTGCATTGAAGCCATGCGATTTCAGCGACTTCGCCACCACGTCCACATCCATCTTCCGGTTGCAGAAGATGATCGCGTTGGTGCAAGCCTCGCCCTCGGCGCGGATCAGCGCGCGCAGCACGGCACGCTTGTCGCCGAAGCTGCGGTCCTTCCGGACCGGCTTCACCTCGATCAGGCTTTGCGTGATCGTCAGCGAGGTCGTGGCCTGCCGTGCGACCTCGATCTTCGCGGGGTCCTTGAGGAAGGTTTTGGTGATCCGCTCGATCTCGGGCGCCATCGTGGCCGAGTAGAACATCGTCTGCCGCTTCGGCGGGGTCAGTTGGAAGATCCGCTCGATGTCCGGGATGAAGCCCATGTCGAGCATCCGGTCGGCCTCGTCCACCACCATGATCTGCACGCCGGTCAGCAGAAGCTTGCCACGCTCGAAATGGTCGAGCAGGCGGCCGGGCGTGGCGATCAGCACATCGACGCCGCGGTCGATCAGCTTGTCCTGTTCGCCGAAGGCGACGCCGCCGATGAGCAGCGCCTTGGTCAGCTTGGTGTGCTTGGCGTAGACGTCGAAATTCTCGGCCACCTGGGCGGCGAGTTCCCGGGTCGGCGCCAGCACCAGGCTGCGCGGCATCCGGGCGCGGGCGCGGCCCTGGCCCAGAAGCGTGATCATGGGCAGCGTGAAGCTGGCCGTCTTGCCGGTCCCGGTCTGGGCGATGCCAAGCACGTCACGGCCGGTAAGGGCCTCGGGAATAGCCTGCGCCTGGATAGGGGTGGGGGTCTCGTAGCCAGCTTCAGTGATGGCCTGCAGCACGCGCGGATCCAGCGCGAGGTCGGAAAATTTGGTCATTAGCGTCCTATGAATGCGGTATCGGACCGCATGAATGTTGGGACGCAAGTTTCCGGGCGCCCCGGCGTCTCGGCCCGTTTGGCCGCCGAAGGCGCATAGCGGAAATTCACCGCAGGGTCAAGTCGGCCCCGGTCCACTGGGTTTTCGCGGCATTTCCTGCAAGGTTCCGGACATTCGCCGACCAAAGTTCTTTCATCATGGTGCATTATGTCCAAGTCCCTGCTTGCAGCCGGGCTCGTCCTGGCCCTGTCCCCACCGCTTGCCGCCGATCCTGCGACTTGTGGCTGGAATGCCTGCCCGACCACGATCAGCCTTACCTCGGTTTCAGCGCAACGAAGCTACGGGCTGCTGCTCGCCGCCCCGGAAGCCGGCTGCCGCCGCGTCCGGTTTCGCGTCGAGGGAGCGGGCGTGGTCCTGGGCCAGACGCCGCCGCTTGACCCGGGAGAGCTTGCCGTCGTGCGGTTGGGTCGCGGCTTTCCGGCAGGACCTGTCCGGCTTCGCATTGCCGCCATCGGCTGCGATAGCCCCCCTGCGGCGACGCGGCGGGTGACACTGGCCAAGCTGTCGCCCGACCACGGCTGGCGCGCGGCGGGGGACTAGGCCTCGGGTTCCGCCGAGGGATCGAGGGGCGGAACGGTGCGGTCCAGCTGCGCAAGGTGCTTGTCCGCACGCATCATCCCGATGCGGCGGAACAGGGTTCCGGGATCCTCGTTCAGTCGCTGCAGGAGGTGGCAGGCGAGAGGCCCGACCACCGGCACCTGCCGCGCCTCGTTCCAGACCTGGGCCAGGAGGTTGATGTCCAGGCCCCCGGAGGCCAGGTTGAAATGCGGCATGTCCAGCGGCAGCCGTCGCCTGCGGACGTGTCGGATCGGAAAGGGCGTGTCGGCGGCCAGGCCGGAATGGAAGCGCTCGAATTCGTAAAGCTTCATCAGCGAGAAGATCATGTTGATCGACAGCCCGACGCGGCGCTGCGCCTCGGTCTCGCCATGGTCGCCGAAGGTGATGGCCGAGGAGATCAGCCAACGCCCAGGCAGTTCGGGCATGAGGGCCGCCCCCGCCTCGGTCCAGATGCGGCGGAAGAGGGCAGGGGCATGGGCGGGAAAGCGCTTCTTGCGCAGATGCGCGATGAGGATGGCGTTCACCGCGGCAAGCTCGGGTTTGCCCCGAAGCTCGACGCGCATCTGGTGCAGCTTCTTGGCGTGAAGCGTCTGCGGGCCTTCCAGCGCGGGAAGGTCGGCCGGGATCCGGGCGGAGAGGAGGGGGGCAAGGTCCAGGTCGGCCGGAGGAAACCAGTCCCGCGCGGCGAGCTTCAGGCGGCGCCTGCGCTGGTTCCAGATCTCGATCAGGCTCTCGGGGGCGCCGGCATAGGTTTCGGTCGGCTCGTCCGAAGGCCCCTCAGGATCGTCCGTCATGCTGTCACCCGCCCTGCACGCGCGAGAGGCTAGGGGGCGGCCACCGGCCGGTCAAGCGGACCTCAGACCATCATCTCCTTGGTCGCGGTCAGCTTCACGCCCGGGTAATCGCGCACCACGCGGTCGATGTCCCATTGCAGGCGCGTGAGGAACACGAGGTCCCCGTCGCTGTCATGCGCGATGTGGCCCTTGTTGACGGCCACGAGCTTCTCGATCTCGGCCTTGTCGCCGGAAATCCAGCGGGCAGAAGTGAAGTTCGATCCCTCGAAGCGGACGGGGAGGGAATATTCCTGCTCGATCCGGCTGGCCAGCACGTCGAATTGCAGGCCCCCCACGACACCGACGATGTAGCCCGAGCCGATCATTGGCTTGAAGACCTTGGCCGCGCCTTCCTCGGCGAACTGGGTCAGCGCCTTTTCCAGGTGCTTGGCCTTCATCGGGTCGAGCGCGCGGATGGACTGCAGCAGTTCCGGCGCGAAGCTGGGGATGCCGGTGAAGCGCAGATTCTCGCCTTCGGTCAGTGCGTCGCCGATCCGCAACTGCCCGTGGTTCGGGATGCCGATGATGTCGCCGGCCCAGGCCTCCTCGGCCAGTTCGCGGTCGGCGGCAAGGAAGAGGACCGGGTTGGTGATCGACATCGGTTTCTTCGACCGGACGTGGTGCAGCTTCATGCCGCGTTCGAAATGGCCCGAGGCGAGGCGGACGAAGGCCACCCGATCGCGGTGTTTCGGGTCCATGTTGGCCTGGACCTTGAAGACGAAGCCGGTCACCGGCGTCTCGTCGGCGCTGACCTGGCGTTCGGCGGCCTTCTGCGGCTGGGGTTCCGGCCCGTATTCGCCGATGCCGTCCATCAGTTCCTTCACCCCGAAGGAGTTGATCGCCGAGCCGAACCAGATCGGCGTCATCGAGCCGTTGAGGAAGGCCGTGCGGTCGAAGGCGGGAAGCAGTTCCCGCGCCATTTCCAGCTCTTCGTGGAACTTCGCCAGAAGGTCGGCGGGGATGTGTTCGGCGAGCTTCGGGTCGTCGACGCCGCTGATCTTGATCGACTCGGCCCCCTTGTTCCGGTCGGCGCGGTCCATGATCTCCAGCCGGGCGTGGAGCAGGTCATAGGCCCCTACGAAGTCGCGGCCCGAGCCGATGGGCCAGCTTGCGGGGGTCACGTCGATCGCCAGGTTTTCCTGGATCTCGTCGATGATCGAGAAGGTGTCGCGGCTTTCGCGGTCCATCTTGTTGCAGAAGGTCAGGATCGGCAGGTCGCGCATCCGGCAGACCTCGAAGAGCTTCCGTGTCTGGCTTTCGACGCCCTTTGCGCCGTCGATCACCATGATCGCGGCGTCGACGGCCGTGAGCGTCCGGTAGGTGTCTTCGGAAAAGTCACTGTGGCCGGGGGTGTCGACCAGGTTGAAGCGGTACTGGCGGAAGTCGAAGGACATTGCCGAGGCGGAGACCGAGATGCCCCGGTCCTGTTCCAGCTTCAGGAAGTCGGACCGCGTGCGCCGCGCCTCGCCCTTGGCGCGGACCTGGCCGGCCATCTGGATCGCGCCCCCGAACAGCAGGAACTTTTCGGTCAGCGTGGTTTTCCCGGCGTCCGGGTGCGCGATGATCGCGAAGGTCCGGCGGCGGGCGATTTCGGGCGGAAGGGGGGCACGGTTCGACATGGGCATCCCCATAGCGCGGGCGGGGTTTCGCCGCAACGGGCGCGCGGGTTCGGACGGTTTTCAGAATGAGCGCTGACGCGCAAGCCTTTTGTCTCGTCGTCGGCCTGCGCCTCCTCCTCGGTGTTGGGGGCGCTTCGCCCCCCAAACCCCCCGAGGATATTTGGAGCCAGGTGAAAGGGCAGGGGTGCTTGCCCTTGCTCCTTTGCCTGCTAGGCTTTCCCCGAACATGAGAAGGAGTTGGCCATGGATCTGGGGATTGCGGGAAAGCGGGCGCTGGTCTGTGCCTCGTCCAAAGGGCTGGGGCGCGGCTGTGCCGAGGCATTGGCTGAGGCGGGCGTGGACCTGGTGATGAACGCCCGCGGCGCCGAGGCGCTGGAGGCGACCGCCGCCGAGATCCGGGCGCGGCATCGGGTGAACGTGACGACCGTGGCTGCCGACATCACCACCGAGGCTGGCCGGGCGGCGGTGCTGGCCAAGGGCCCGTTCGACATCCTGGTCACCAATGCGGGTGGGCCCCCGCCGGGAATGTGGTCGGACTGGGGGCGCGAGGATTTTCTGAAGGCGCTGGATGCCAACATGCTGACGCCCATCGCGCTGATGCAGGCCGTGCTGCCGGGAATGATGGCGCAGGGCTGGGGGCGCGTGGTCAACATCACCAGCGTTTCCGTCAAGTCGCCGGTCGCGGTGCTGGGCCTGTCGAACTCGGCCCGGGCGGGTTTGACCGGCTTTGTTGCGGGAACGTCGCGCCAGGTGGCGGGGAAGGGGGTCACGATCAACAATCTGCTGCCCGGCATCCATGCGACGGACCGGGCGATCGCGCTGGATTCGGCCGTCGTGAAGGCCAGGGGAATCAGCATGGAGCAGGCGATAGAAGAGCGGTCGGCCACGATCCCGGCGGGCCGTTACGGGACGCCGGCCGAATTCGGGGCGGCCTGCGCCTTCCTGTGTTCCCAGCACGCGGGTTTCATCGTCGGGCAGAACATCCTGCTCGACGGCGGGGCTACCAACGCGACGCTGTAGCGGCCGGGCGCGGTTTCGGCCGACCGGGGTCGAAGACGCCGAGAAGGAGCAGCAGCACGCCGCCGCCGATCCAGGCCCAGCCGCCCGTGCCGAGCACGTCATTGGCCAGCGCGAAGAGGCGGTTGGCTTCTTCCATCGTCCATTGCGGCTCGACGATGCCAAGGGTTTCGCGCACGCGCCAGACGAGGACGCCGGCAAGACCCACGATGCTGACGCCGGTCAGGAAGGCGAGCGACCGCTTTTCCAACCCGACCAGCGACAGAAGGACGAAAAGCGCCGCCAGCACGAAGGAGAAGAGGAACATCCGGACTTCGGTCGGCGCCTGGGTCAGGTAGGCTTCGATCGAGGCGCGGTCGAAGGCGGGAAGCGCATCCCAGGGCGCGATGTTCGGCCCGAGCGGCGTCGCGACCCAGGGAAGGAAGAGCGCTGCCAGTATGGCAACGGCGCACAGAAGTGCGAGCGGACGAAACAGCATGGCCGGACCTTCCTGTCCAGAAACGGATGACAGTGTCGCCGTAGCAGACCATTCTGGGCAAAACGTGGACAGTTTACGCCATTTTTGCGGTCATACGGCCGGGCGCGGGCGGTTGTCGTGGCGGCGGGGCGCTGCTAGAGAAACCTGAGTGAAACTCTTGGACACCATGCCCGACAGCGCCCCCCTTCGTCTTGAGGTCCGCCACCTGGTCCGCTCCTTCGGGGGGCGGCGCGTGGTGGATGACGTGTCGCTGGCGGTCGCGGCGGGGCAGGTGACCTGTCTCCTCGGTCCCTCGGGCTGCGGGAAGTCCACCACCTTGCGGATGATCGCCGGGGTGGAGCGGGCGGATGCGGGCGAGGTGCTGCTGGACGGTCAGGTCGTCGCGGGGCCGGGGCTTCACGTCCCGCCCGAGCGGCGGTCGGTCGGCTTGATGTTCCAGGACTTTGCGCTTTTCCCGCATCTGACGGTGGCCGAGAATGTCGCCTTCGGTCTGCGGGTCGACCGGGTCGAGAAGGCGCGGCGCGTGGGCGAGCTTCTGGAGAAGGTCGACTTGACGGGCTTCGGTCCCAAGCACCCGCACGAGCTTTCGGGCGGAGAACAGCAGCGGGTGGCGTTGGCGCGGGCACTGGCACCTCGGCCCAAGGTGATGCTGATGGACGAGCCGTTCTCGGGCCTCGACAACCGGCTGCGCGACGGGATCCGCGACCGGACGCTGGAGCTTCTGAAAGAGGAAGGCGCGGCCGTTCTTCTGGTGACGCATGAGCCGGACGAGGCGATGCGGATGGCCGACGAGATCGCCCTGATGCGGCAGGGTCGCGTCGTGCAGCGGGGGGCACCCTACAACGTCTACAACGCCCCGGTGGACAAGGCCGCGGCGGCGTTCTTCAGCGATATCAACGTGATCCGGGGTGTGTCGAAGGGCGCGCTGACCGAGACTCCCTTTGGTGCCTTCCTGACCCCGGGCCATGCCGACGGTGGCGAGGTCGAGATCGTGATCCGGCCGCAACACCTGCGGATCGACTTCGACCGGGGTGGGCGCGGCCCCAATCCGACGCCCGAGGACGGCGTCCCCGCGCGCGGTACGGTGGTCCGCAGCCGCTATCTGGGCCGGGAAAGCCTGGTCGATTTCGCGATGGACTTCGAAGGGGCGAAGCTGACCGCCAGCGTGCCGGGGGTGTTCCTGCCGAAGCCGGGGACGGTCCTGTGGCTGATGATCCGCCGCGACCGCTGCTTCGTATTCGGGGTGTAGAGCACGGGGCTGGCCCTTTGGTGGGCGCGGCGCAAAAACCCCTTCGAAGGATCTTGCGCCCCCGGGCTTAGCCGTCGGTTTCGATCCCCGACTGCGGCAAGAGCGTTGCGACCTTGTAGAGAAGACTCCGCGCCGCCCTGGCCCGCGGGTTGCCCTCCTGGCCCACATGCCGCAGCCCCTCGACCAGGGCCTCCAGCTCTTCCGGCGTCAGCATCGTCGGCGGCAGCATCAGGGGTGAGCGCAGGATGTAGCCGAGGCCCCGCTCGCCCTCGACCGGCAGGCCTGTGGCTGCAAGCATCTCCATGTCGCGCCAGATCGTGCGGGTGGAGACCCCGAGTCGCGCGGCCAGTTCGGACGCCGTGTGCAGCCGCCCGTCGCGCAGGGACTGGACGATGTCGTAAAGCCGGGCGTCGCGTTTCATGGGCATTCCCTGCCTAGGGGGGCAGTATTGCCCACCTTACTGACAAAATACTGTCAGTTGACTGTGCCGCACAACCCGCTTCGGCCTTGGACACCGCCTGCCATCGGACATATTGAGGGCACCAGACACCGATTTCCGCCCGCCAGTGCGGGTTGCCACAGGAGAAAACCATGCACGCTCCCGGACCCATGCAGCTTCTGCTGATCGCCATCGTCCTTCTCGTCCTCTTCGGCCGCGGCAAGATCGCCGGCATGATGGGCGAGGTCGGCAAGGGCATCACCGCCTTCAAGAAGGGCATCAAGGACGGCAACGAAGAGATCGAAAAGGCCGCCGCGGACACTGCCAAGGACGTGACGCCCGAGAAGGACAAGGTCTGATCCGACCTGATCCTTCGGGAGAGAAGAAATGGACTTCAGCTGGTCCGAGATGCTGCTGGTCGGGATCGTCGCGTTGATCGTGATCGGTCCCAAGGACCTGCCCGGCATGTTCCGCGAACTGGGGCGCTTTACCGCCAAGATCCGCTCGATGGGGCGCGAATTCAGCCGCGCGATGGAACAGGCGGCCAAGGAAAGCGGTGTCAAGGATGCTGCTGACGGTCTGCGTGCGGTCAGCAATCCGGTCGGGACCGGCCTGAAGACCGCCGCCGACAAGTTCGAGAAATGGGACCCGCTGAAGAACGCCGCGGTGCCGACGAAGCCGTTGACGCCGCCGCCGATGCCCGCCGCGATGGCCCCCGCCGCCGCACCGGCTGCCCCTGCGGCCGCCGCCGCACCCGCGGCCCCGGCCGCGCCGGTCGGACCGGCAACGGCGGCGCTTTACGAACAGAAGGCCGCCCGGCAGGCCGTCGTGGATGAGGCCGCGTCCAAGCTGCGCGCCCTGTCCCAGCCGGGCCAGCCGGGAACGACTCCCGCAGCCCCACCCGCCTCGGCCGTGCGCCGGTCGCCCGGGCGCCGCCGGGTCCGGCCCGAGACCAGCAGTGCCGAGGACGAGGAATGACCGCCAAGGACGAGATCGACGACAGCTCGGCCCCTCTGGTCGAACACCTGGCCGAGCTGCGCAACCGCCTGATCTGGTCGGTCTGCGCCTTCCTGGTCGGGATGGTCCTCTGCTTCATCGTGGCGGAACCGATCCTCGACTTCATGCTGCACCCGATCGAAGAGGCGATGCGGGAACTGGGCAACCCGAACCCGGTGATGCAGTACACCGCGCCGCAGGAATACTTCTTCACCTTGATGCACATCGCGATGGTCGGCGGGCTGATGGTGAGCTTCCCGGTCATTGCCTACCAGCTTTGGCGTTTTGTCGCCCCCGGCCTCTACAAGTCGGAAAAGCAGGCGTTCCTTCCGTTCCTCATCGCCTCGCCCGTCCTGTTCCTGATTGGCGCCGCCTTCAGCCATTTCATCGTCACCCCGATGGCGATGAAGTTCTTCCTGGGCTATGCCGACACCTCGTCCATCCTGACCGCACTGATCCCCGGCTTCGGCACCGCCCCCGCCGACGCCCTGATCGTCGCCCCCGATGCGCCCAAGGAAGGGATCGAGATCGTCTTCCAGGGCAAGGTGAACGAGACGCTGGACATCAGCCTCAAGCTGATCCTGGCCTTCGGGCTTTGCTTCCAGCTTCCGGTCCTTCTGACCCTCATGGGCAAGGCGGGGCTGGCGACGTCGGCGGGCCTTGCGAACATGCGTCGGTATGCCATCGTCATCATCCTTTTCGTCGCGGCACTGGTCACGCCCCCCGACATCATGAGCCAGCTCATGCTCTTCTCCTGCATCTACCCGCTGTATGAGGTGTCGATCTTCATCATCAAGCGGATGGAAAAGGCGCGCGAGGCCGAGCTTCGGGCCGAGGGGCTGTGGGTCGACATCCCCGACGGTGACGAGGCGACGGACAAGTGACCGACGCGCTTGACCGGATCGCGGCGGCGCTGGAGCGTCTGGCCCCCGCACCCATGCCCGCCCCCGATTTCTCGGCCGAGGCCTTCGTCTGGCACACCGGCCCCGACCGGCTGGAGCCGGTGGCCCATGTCAGCCGCGTGGACCTGTCGCTCCTGGTGGGGGTGAACCGGTCGCGCGATACGCTTCTGGAGAATACCCGTCACTTCGCGGCAGGCCTGCCCGCCAACAACGCGCTTCTCTGGGGGTCGCGGGGGATGGGGAAGTCGTCTCTCGTCAAGGCCGTCCACGCGGCGGTCCGCGCCGAGGGGCACGACCTGAAGATCGTCGAGCTTAGCCGCGAGGACCTGCCGTCGGTGCAGCGCCTGCTGGCGCATCTGCGGGCCGCGCCATACCAGTTCCTGCTGTTCTGCGACGACCTGTCGTTCAGCCATGACGACCAGCACTACAAGTCCCTCAAGGCGGTCCTGGACGGCGGGATCGAGGGGCGGCCGGGGAACGTGCTGTTCTACGCCACCTCGAACCGCCGCCACCTGATGCCCCGCGACATGATCGAGAACGAACGCTCCACCGCGATCAACCCGGGCGAGGCGGTGGAAGAGAAGGTGTCACTCTCCGACCGCTTCGGCCTGTGGCTAGGCTTCCATCCCTGCACCCAGGACGAATACCTGGAAATGATCAGCGGCTATTGCGCGGCGCATGGGGTGAAGGTGCCCGAGGAACGGCTTCACGCCGAGGCCATCGAATGGCAGGCGACGCGCGGCGGGCGGTCGGGCCGGGTGGCCTGGCAGTTCTTCTGCGACCTCGCCGCGCGGGAAGGTGTCCGAATCCGGCTCTGACGCGTGTTCGGGCTTGCGGGGGGCGGCGTCACGGCTTAGCCCTAGATCATGTTCACCGAAATTCTGGTCCTTCTTGCCCTGATCGTTCTGAACGGCGTGCTTGCGATGTCCGAGCTTGCCATCGTCAGCGCAAGGCCCGCCCGGCTGAAACCGCTTGAAGGCAAAAGCCGCGGTGCCCGCATGGCCCTGCGGCTGGCCGAACACCCCGGGCGGTTCCTTTCGACCGTGCAGATCGGCATCACGGCCGTCGGCGTTCTGTCCGGCGCGCTTTCGGGGGCGACGCTGGGCCTGCGGCTCCAGCTTTGGCTGCAGGGGCGCGGGATGGACCCGGACTGGGCCGCCACTCTGGGGGTCGGCGGGGTCGTCGTCGTGATCACCTACGTCAGCCTGATCGTTGGCGAACTGGTCCCGAAACAGATGGCGCTGCGCAACGCCGAGGGCATCGCGATCCGCATGGCGCCGGCGATGACGCTTCTGTCGATCGTGGCGGCGCCTCTGGTGTGGTTCCTAGAACGGTCGGGCCGCGGGCTTCTCTGGCTTCTGGGCCAGGGCGGCGAAAGCGAGAACCGCGTCACCGAGGAAGAGGTGCATGTCCTTCTGGCCGAGGCGCATGAGGGCGGGGTCCTCGAGACCGAAGAACGCGAGATGATCACCGGCGTCATGCGCCTTTCGGACCGCACGGCCCGCGCGTTGATGACCCCCCGGCACGAGGTCGAGATGCTTCCGCTGGACGCCACCGGGGGTGAGGCCGTCGCCGCCGTCCGCAAGATCGCCCGCCCCCGGATGCCCGTCGCCAATGCCGAGGGCGAGGTGGTGGGGATCGTCCTTCTGACCGACGCCTTCCAGGTCGTCTCCCGCCGCGAGACCCTGTCGATCAAGGCGCTGGTGCAGGAGGTTCCCGTGGTCTCGGACCGGACCGAGGCGCTTGACGTGCTGGAAATCCTGCAGAAATCCGAACACCACTTCGCGCTCGTCTATGACGAATACGGCCACTTCGAAGGAATCCTGACCACCGGCGACGTGCTGGAAGCCATTACCGGAGCGGTCGCCGCCTCGGAAGCGGACGAACCCGCCATCGTCGAGCGGGCCGACGGCAGCCTCCTCGTCGCGGGCTGGATGCCGGTGGACGAATTCTGCGACCGTCTCGGCCTCCCGCGCGAGATGGCGGGGGAATACGACACCGTCGCGGGGCTGGTCCTGCACCAGCTGGGCCAGATTCCCGACCTCGGCGCCAGCTTCAACGCCGAGGGCTACTGCTTCGAGGTCATCGACCTGGACGGCCGCCGCATCGACAAGGTGCTGGTGGCCAAGCTTCCGGACTGACGCGGGCGCGCCTTACTGCAGATAGCCCACTGGGTCGAAGCTCTGTTTCGACGTATTGCGCACCTCGAAGTGGACGAAGGCCGGATCGCCGGGGGCGACCTTGCCGATCTCCTGCCCGCGCGCGACCTTGTCGCCCTTCTTCACCACCATGCCCGAGACGCCGACATAGACCGTCAGAAGGTCCCCGGCATGGCGGATGATGACGATCCCCTTGCCGTTCGTGTCCGACGACAGCACCGTCACCGTCCCGGCATCGGCGGCCTTCACCGGGCTGCCGGCGGCTGCGGCGATGTCGATCCCCTGGTTCTTCTTCGCGTCATAGCCGCGGATGATCTTGCCAGAGACCGGCATCACCATCCTCGCCGCAGTCGTCTTCTCGGCCCCAAGGTCGGGCGAGGGCGGCGTGGCCTTGGGCTTGGTCGCCGCAGCCTCGGTCTTCTCGTCGGGCAGGGGCTTCTTGGCCGAGGGCGGCTCTGGCGTCGGGCTTCCTGCACCAGGAGCGGTCACCACCGGTTCCGGGTCGGGCGCGGGGGCGGTGGCGATCGGGATGATGAGCGTCTGGCCCTCGCGGACGGCCATGTCCGGGCCAAGCTGGTTCCAGTCGGCCAGGGCCTTGGCCGAGACGTTGTAGGTCCGGGCGATGGTGAAGGCCGTCTCGCCCCGCGCAACGCGGTGGGTCGCAGGCTGGCCCGAAATGGGTTTCGACGCCACGGGCGCCGCGGCGACGGGGGTCGGCCCGGCTTCGTCCAGCGCGGTCGTCGCGATCGAGGTGATGTCCACCCCGCCGCCGGAGGGCAGCGTGGACCCGGCGATCACCGCCGGCTGCGGCGTGGCCGCGACCCGCTTCGGCAGAAGCAGCATCTCGCCTTCGCGCAAGGGATCGGTCGAGCGCAGCGCATTGGTGCGCGCCAGTTCTTCGGGCGGCATCCCAAGCCGTCCTGCCATCGAAGCGACGGTCTCTCCGCGCCGGGCGGTGGCCAGCTGGTAATCCGGGTAGGAGATGATGCCGTTCGCATCCGGGGTGGGGGCGGCGGCCGTCGCCTGCCGCGCGGCTTCCGAGGTGTCGCCCCGGCCTTGCCGCAGGTCCCAGTCCAGGTTGCCGGTGTCCATGCACCCCGCCAATGCCAGTGCGCTTGCGCCCAGCACCAGGGTCGCCCGAAGTCTGCTGCCCGTGTTCGCCATGTGGTCCCGCCTGATGATCGCCTGTCCGGGTTGGCCCGGTTTCTGCGGCGCAGTCTACTCGGAGCCGAGCCCTTCGACCAGTGGGACAAATCGCACCGGGCGAAGTTCTTCGTAATCGAAACCGCTTTGGGTCCGCGTGACCTTGATCAGCGCCTGCACGGCGTCCGACTGGCCCACGGGGACGACCATGATCCCGCCGGGCTTCAGCTGTTCCAGAAGCGGGCCGGGCGGGTCCTCGGCGGCGGCCGTGACCAGGATGCGGTCGAAGGGCGCCTGATCGGGAAGCCCGTGCGAACCGTCGGCGGTGATCGCGGTGATGTTCACCAGGTCGAGCTGGCGGAACAATTCGGACGCCTCGCGCACCAGACGGCGATAGCGGTCCACGGTGTAGACGCGACGGGCCAGCTGCGACAGGACGGCGGCCTGGTAGCCCGATCCGGTTCCCACCTCCAGCACCGTGTCCCGCGGGTTCACCTGCAGCGCCTGGGTCATCAGGCCCACGACCGAGGGCTGGCTGATCGTCTGACCGCAGGCGATGGGCAGCGGCATGTCCTCGTAGGCGCGGTCCGCAAAGATGTTGCGCACGAAAAGACCGCGGTCGATCTTCTCCATCGCGGTCAGGACCCGGGTGTCGGTCACGCCGCGCGAGCGGAGGGCAAAGAGAAAGCGCATCTTGCGTTCGGCAAGTTCCTCGGAGGTGGGACGATCCTCCGGTCCTTCGGTCATGCGAGGCTCGCCTGAAGATCGGCGAGAAGGTCATGCGCGGTCAGGTCCGCGCGCATCGGCGTGACCGAGATGTAGCCATCCAGGTTCACCGCCGCGTCCGACCCTGGAAGGGTGGGCGTGTGCTGATGGCCGCCCTTGATCCACAGGAACTTCCGGCCCGAGGGCGATATGTGCGGCTCGACGCTGAAGGCCGTGTCGCGGCGGAAGCCCTGGGCCGCGACCATCATGCCCTTGGTGGCGGCGGCGGGCAGCGGCGGGAAGTTGACGTTGTAGAAGGTCCGGTAGTCGCCGGTGGTCCAGATCCCCTTGTCGAGCAGCGCCCGCACGACGCCGGCACCGTGGACACGGGCGGACTCGAAGGGATCGGCCAGCTTGGCATTCTCCGGCCCGAAGAACTGCGACAGCGCGATGGCGGGGACGCCCTGCAGCGCGGCCTCCATCGCGCCGCCGATGGTGCCGGAGTAGAGCACGTTCTCGGCCGCGTTGTTGCCCCGGTTGACGCCCGAAAGGACGAGGTCCGGCTTCGCGCCATCCAGCACGTCGTAGATCGCGGCCAGCACGCAGTCGGCCGGCGAGCCTTCGGCGGCGAACCGGCGGGGACCGAGCTCGGCGATCATCATCGGGTGGGTGTAGCTGATGCAGTGCCCGACGCCCGACTGTTCGAAGGCGGGCGCGACCGTCCAGACCTCGCCCTCGGGTCCGGCGATTTCGGTGGCGATCTGGGTCAGAACCTCAAGCCCCGGCGCGTTGATGCCGTCGTCGTTGGTGATCAGGATGCGCATGGTCTGGGGGGTTCCTTCCGGCTTGCCCCTGATTAGACGAGCCGCAGGCCACCTTCAACGGCAAAGGGCGGCTCCTCGTCCGACTTCGTCTCCTCGTCGCAGGCTTCGCCGCACGCGAGGAGTGAGGAAGTCATCGACGAGCTGCCCCCGTCAGGGCGCGAAGCTCGTGTAGACAAGCGTCAGCCGTTCGTCCTCGGCCACCGCCTGCGGGGTGACGAGCGGCTCGTCCTGGATCACGGCGAGGCAGCTTTCGGCGCTGTCGGCCTGGCCCTCCGCGCAGGCCGGGTGCTGCGCCCAACGCTGTTCGATCAGCCCGCGCACCGCAGCGCTGTCCAGGTTCAGCTCGCCCAGCCGCTGCTCCCGCCCCAGGGCCACGTCGATCCCGTCGCGGAAGGCGACATGCACCAGCTCGCTGCAGTAAAGCGCGTCCTCGGTCCGGTAGAAGTAGGGGTCATAGCCCTTTCCCAGGTGGCTTCGCGCCGCTTCAGTCACGGCCAGCGCCTGATCCTCGCTCAGCCCCTCCACACGGTAGACCGCCACCGCGCCGTCCTTGCCCTGCGCAACCCAGTCTGCCAGAGGCGTGGCGCGCGTGGTCCTCACCGCCTCCAGCACCACGGGATTGCCGCTGTCGTCGAAGTCGACGATGCCCACATGGGTGAAGGGGCTGTCCGTCGCGAGAAGGATCGCCAGCGACTGCGCGGACTGCGAGTTCTGGAAGATCACATCGCCGCGCTGCAGCTCGGGCAGGTCCTGGGCCAAGGCGGGCAGGGCGGCAAGCGCGACCAGAAGACCGGGAAGACTGCGACGTCCAACCATAGGCAACCCCTTGATGACCAGCCCCAAGCCTAGCGCGGGTCGCACGCGAGGAGAAGACGAAGTCGCACGACGAGCCTCTCTTGTCCGGACGATTGCGGCGGATCACGGTTAAGACCACGTAAACGCAAACGGCCAACCCCTTGAAAGGATTGGCCGTGAAGGTCCTGTCCTGCGTGGACAGATCACGCGTCGCGTTTGGCGATCCAGTCGTGGTCGGGGTCGTTCTTGAACCGCCATTTCCGGATCGGCCCGGCCATCACGTTCAGATAGTACATTTCGTACCCGTAAGGCGCGCCGCAGGGATGGTGGCCCTTCGGGACCAGCACGACATCGTGGGATTTCACCGCCATCGTTTCGTCCAGCGCCCCATCCTCGGTATAGACCCGCTGGATCCCGAAGCCCTGGCCGGGGTTCAGCCGGTGATAGTAAGTCTCCTCCAGGTAGGTCATGTTCGGGAAGTCATCCTCGTCATGCCGGTGGCTGGGGTAGCTGGACCAGTGCCCGGCCGGAGTGAACACCTCGGTCACGAGAAGCGAGTCCGCGACCTCCCGCCCCTCCATCGCGATGTTGTTGACGTAGCGGGTGTTCGTCCCCTTGCCGCGCGGGGTCAGTTCGATCCCCTCCGGCCCCAACCTTTGCGCCGGGTAGCCGCCCCTGCCGGGGGCCGTGCAGACCCCGATCGTGCAGGCGGTGGTGGCCACGGCCTTCCACTGGCTGTCGTTCGGGACGTAGAGGCAATGGGGCGGCGTCTTTTCGAAGACATCCATCCGCGCGCCCATCTCGCCCCAGTCCTGCCCCGCCGCCTGGACACGCGCCTTCCCCTCGACGATCACCAGGATCACCTCGCGGTCGCCCGTCACCTCCTCGGCCACGTCGCCCGGCTCCAGCCGGTAGAGCGAGAAGCCGACATAACCCCAGCCGGCGCTTTCGGCGGTGATCTCGTGCACCTTGCCGCGGGTGCCGGTCGGGTGGCGGAGGAGGTTGGGCATCGGGTTCCCCTTACGGACGGGAGGTGTCGATGGTCAGCCCCGCCTGGGCGCAGACCTTCAGGATGTGCTCGTAGCCGAGCTTGGAATACTCATAGGGCGGGGCCTTTGCCGGGTCCTGTTCGGCCTCGACCACGATCCAGCCGTTGTAGTCCATTGCCTTCAGCTTGTCGGCCACCGCCTGGAAGTCGATGCAGCCATCGCCCGGCACGGTGAAGGCCCCGGAGATCACGGCGTCGAGGAAGCTGCGGTTGTTCTTCCGCACGTCCGCCACGACCTCGGGCCGGATGTCCTTGAAGTGGACATGGTGTACCCGGTCAGCCCACGTGTTCAACACGCGCATGACGTCCGCCCCGCCGAAGAGGAGGTGCCCGGTGTCAAACAGCAGCTTCACGTCCGGCGTGGAGCCTTCCATCAGCGCGTTCACGTCGTCCTCCGATTCAATGAACGACCCCATGTGGTGATGGTAGGCGAGCGTCACGCCCTGATCCGCCATCCACTTCGCCAGTTCCGACAGCTTCGCGCCATAAGCCCGCACGTCCGTAGCCGCGAACTTCGGGCGGTTGTTCACCGGCACGGCGATGTTGCCCTGCACCGTGTTGGAACATTCCGCATAGACGATGCAGGGGGCATTCAGGGCCGCGAACTGCTCGACCTGCTGGCGCACCGCCTCGATTTCCGTCTTCACGTCGTTGACGAGGAGATTGCCGGAACACCAGCCGCCACAAAGGAAAAGTCCGTTTGCGTTCAGGTAGGACCGCAGTCCCTCGGTGTCGCTGGGCATCCGCCGCCCGCGTTCGACGCCGGTATAGCCGATCTCCCGCGCTTCGCTCAGCGCCTGCTCCATAGTGTAGGCGGCGGTCAGGTCCGGCAGGTCGTCGTTCTGCCAGGAGATGGGGGAAATCCCGATCTTGATGCTCATCTTGTCCTCAGTTCAAAAGCCACTGGGCCTTGCGGGCCGCTTCATAGCCCTTGCGGGCCTCGTTCACTTCCGCCCGGTCAGAGACTTCGGGCACGGCGACCTCCCACCAGGTGCCGCCAGCGCCGGTTCCGGGGATCGGGTCGGTGTCGATGACGATCACCGTCGGGATCGTCGCGGTCTTGGCCTTCTGCATTTCCGTTTCCAGCTCGGCGATGCTGGCGACCTTCACCGCATTGGCCCCCATGCTGCGGGCGTGGGCCACGAAGTCCAGGTTCGCCTCGTTCACGTGGTAGCTGTCGCGCAAAAGGTTGTTGAAGTGAGCGCCGCCGGTGGCCTTCTGCAAGCGGTTGATGCAGCCGTAACCGCGGTTGTCGGTCAGGACCACGGTGAAGGGGATCGCCATCATCACGGCGGTCGCAAGTTCGGAGTTGGCCATCATGTAGCTGCCATCGCCGACCATGCAGATCACGTCGCGCTCAGGGCAGGCCATCTTGATCCCCATCGCGCCCGCGATCTCATACCCCATGCAGGAGAAGCCGTATTCCATGTGATACCCGCCCTGCGCCGCCCGCCAGAGGACGTGGAGCGCGCCGGGCATCGTCCCCGCGGCGCACATGATCAGGCTCTGCTTCCCGGCGTTCCGGTCCACCGCGCCGATCACCTGGGCGTCGGTGGGCAGTTCGTTGCCCTTGGGCGCGGCGAAGAGTGCGTCGGTGGTCTGGAACCACTTGGTGCGGGCCGAGAAGTCCGGGTCGGCGAAGCGGTGCTGGCCAAGGGCTGCGCTGATCTTCTGAAGCGCGACTTTGGCGTCGGAAACAAGCGGTTGCGCGGCGCGCTTGTGGGCGTCGTAGCCGTGGATGTTGATCGACAGAAGCTTCCGGCTGGGGGCCGAGAACACGGTCCATGACCCCGTGGTGAAGTCCTGGAAGCGGGTGCCGACGCCGATCACCAGGTCAGCCCTGGCGGCGAGATCGTTGCCGCAGCCGGTGCCGGTCACGCCGGGGGAGCCGAAGTGCAGAGGCTCTTCCCAGTCCACAGCGCCTTTCCCGGCCTGGGTTTCGACCAGGGGGATGTTGTGCGTCTTGGCGAAGTCCAGAAGGGTCTGTTCCGCGCCGGAGTAGAGGACACCGCCCCCCGCGACGATCAGCGGGTTTTTCGCGGCCTTGATCGCGGCGACAGCGGCCTCCAGCTCGCGCTGGTCGGGTTCGGGGCGGCGGATGAACCAGGTGCGGGGCTCGAAGAATTCGACGGGGTAGTCGTAGGCTTCCGCCTGGGTGTCCTGGCAGAAGGCAAGGCAGACCGGGCCGCAGTTTGCCGGGTCGGTCATCACCCGAAGCGCGCGGGGCAGGGCGGTCAGGATGTGTTCTGGGCGCGAGATGCGGTCGAAGTAGCGCACGACGGGGCGGAAGCAGTCATTGGCGCTGACCGTGGCGTCGTCGAAATCCTCGATCTGCTGCAGGACCGGGTCAGGGGCGCGATTGGCGAAGACGTCGCCGGGGATGAAGAGGACCGGCAGGCGATTCACATGCGCCAGCGCAGCGGCGGTGACCATGTTGGTGGCGCCGGGGCCGATGGAGGAGGTCACGGCCATCGCCTTCCGGCGGTGGTGCGCCTTGGCATAGGCGATGGCGGCGTGGGCCATCGTCTGTTCGTTCTGGCCCCGCCAGGTGGGCAGCACGTCCCTGTGGGCATGCAGCGCCTCGCCGATCCCGGCGACGTTGCCGTGGCCGAAGATCGCCCAGACGCCCTCGATGAAACGGGAGCCATCCTCGGCCTTCTGGACAGACAGCCAGCGGACAAGGGCTTGGGCGGCGGTCAGGCGGACGGTGGTCATTTCGTGGCTCCCTCACGGGCCTTGTCCCAGGTTGCGGACAGGCGGGCATAGCGGTCGGACATCATCTGTACAGCCTCGGCGTCGGTCATCTGGCCTTTCAGCCAGGCGCGGGCGGCATCGCCAAAGATCGTGCGGCCGATGGCGAAGCCTTTCACCAGCGGCTGCTTGGCCGCAAGGGCCAGCGAAGCCGACAGCGCGTCTTCGCTGGCATCAAGGCCGAGGACGACGATGCCGCGGACATGCGGGTCGTTGCGGGTGATGGCGGCACAGGCGTTCGTCCAGGCGGCCTCGGTGGTGAAGGGTTCCAGCTTCCACCAGTCGGGATAGACGCCGAGGTCATAGAACCGCTGGATGATCTGGGCCGAGGTGTCGTCGGTGACCGGGCCTACCTTGGACGGGATGATCTCCAGGAGCATCTCCAGCCGGTTGCGGCGACAGGCGTGGAAGAGGCGGCGGACGGTGTCTTCCTGCGCGGCCTTCGTCGCGGGGTCGTCGTCGGGGTGGATGAAGCAGAGGACCTTGACCACATGCTCAAGCGGCCATTCCATGAGGCCCCCAAAATCAGGCCCAAGCTCGGGTTCGAGGGTGAGGGGACGCGAGCCCGGCCATTCCACGGGTCGCCCGATCCAAAGTCCGGTGCCCGCGGCCTGGAAGAGGGCGTCCCTGCCGAGGCGACTGTCGCAGAGGATCCCATATCCCGGCTGGCCGTTTGCCACTTGAAGCGCGGCTTGCAGGCAAAGCTGCTTGAACGCGCCGATCTTCGCGGGGTCAGCGCCCTCCATCTGCTCCAGCTGCATCCGGTGGTCGAAGGCGAAGACGCGCATGGTCGACCAGTCCTTGTGGCGGTTGGTCGCCCAGTGGACCTGTTCGAGCGCGGCATCCTTTCGGAGCGCCTTTTCGACGACGCCGCGCTTCAGGAAGAACTGCAGCTCTTCCCAGGACGGATAGGCCGGGGTGCAGCCGTGGCGGGAGACCGCGAAGGCCCCGCAGGCATTGGCGTATTTCAGCGCGATGGGCCAGGGTTCGCCGTCAAGCCAGCCTTTCAGAAGGCCCGACATGAACCCGTCGCCCGCGCCGAGGACGTTGAACACCTCGATCGGGAAGCCGGGCCCGCTTTCGCCGTCGTCCAGGCTGTCTGGGACCGCGCCGGTGAAGGCGACGGCGCCCATCGGGCCGCGCTTGCAGACGAGGGTGGCCTTGGAGACGGCCCGCACGGCGCGGAGCGCGGCGATGGTGTCGGTGGTGCCGCCGGCGATGTGGAACTCTTCTTCCGTGCCCACGATCAGGTCGAAGAGGTGCAGCGTCGACTGCAGCTTGGCGGTGACCTTGGCGGATTCGATGAACCGGCTTTCGCCGTCGCCATGCCCCGCCAGCCCCCAGAGGTTCGGGCGATAGTCGATGTCCAGCGCGGTCTGCAGCCCGTGCTTGCGGGCGAGATTCAAGGCCTTGAGGACGGCAGCCTCGGTCCGGGGATGGCTGAGGTGGGTGCCGGTGGCGACGACGGACCGGGCCTCACTGATGAAACCCTCGTCGATGTCATCCTCGCACAGCGCCATGTCGGCGCAGTTTTCCCGGTAGAAGATCAGCGGGAATTGCTTGTCGTCGCGGATGCCGAGGAGGACCAGCGCCGTCAGACGCTCCGGGTCGGTCTTCACGCCCCGGACGTCGACGCCTTCCTTGGCCAGTTCCTCGCGGATGAAGCGGCCCATGTGTTCATTGCCGACGCGGGTGATCAGCGCGGACTTCAGCCCCAGCCGCGCGGTGCCTGCCGCCATGTTGGTGGGCGAGCCGCCGATGTATTTCTGGAACGACCCCATGTCCTCCAGCCGCCCGCCGACCTGCGCGCCGTAAAGGTCGACCGAGGACCGGCCGATGGTGATCACGTCAAGCGGCTTCCGGGACATGCGAGAGGCTCCGAGTCGGGGCGGGATGGTGGAATGAATATTCCATTTCACGCCCGCAGGGAAGGGTCAAGTTTCACGCCGCGCCGCCACCGCCACGGCAAGCGACAGAGCCAGTGCGATGACCGCCGAAAGCGAGCGGAAGGCGCCGAAGTCGATCTCGGTGACCGAGAGGACCGCGTCGGCCAGTCCCGAAAGCTCGCGGGCCGGGGGATCGGTCAGGGCCACGACCGGCAGGCCGCGGTCGCGGGCCTGGGTGGCAAGCGCCAGCGTCTCTTCGGAATAGGGGGCAAAGGTGATCGCGAGAAGCGCGTCGCCCGGTTGCAGCGCCGCACGGTGTTGAAGCCCCGCAACCCCGTCATGCAACACCGCCGGAACCCCCAGCTTGTCGAAGACATAGGCCAGGTACGAGGCCACGGGGAACGACCGGCGGAAGCCAGCAATATGGATCGTCCGCGCCTGGGAGAGCAGCTCAACAGATTGATTCAGAACGGTTTCGTTCAGATCACGTGCAAGCGCCTCCATCGACTGGCGCCCTGCCTCGACGAATTCCGCGACAAGGGTGGCGGGCTGCCCCGCGCCGCCGGCCTTCAGATTGGCAAGCCGCGTCGTATAGTCGGGCGCGGCGCGTGAGAGCGCCTCGCGGAACAGCCGTTGCATCTCGGCATAGCCCGAGAAGCCCATCTCCTGGCAGAAGCGCATTACCGCCGATGGGGGCACGCCCGCGCCCTGTGCCACCTGCGCGACGGTGGAAAGCGCGATGCGGTCCAGATGCATCGCCACGTGATCCGCGCATTGCTGCAACCGGCGTGGCAGGTGCCCGTGCAGGGCGTTGAGCCGTTCGCGGAAGGCCTCGACCGTCCGAGGCGGGTCGCGCGGTTCGACGGGAGGTTCGCCCTTGGGCATGGAACACCTGTGTTGCGGAATATCCAGCTTAGCACACGGAATGAATGTTCCAAGTCCCGAATGCCCGGGGACGCGAAAGCCCCGCGCCGGGGGCGGCGCGGGGCTTCCTGCAAGCCGTCGCAGGAGTGGGGCTACTGCTGCTTCAGCTTGTTGTACTCATCCAGACCCGTCGCGACGATGTCATACCATTCGCCGGATTCCCGCATCTCGGTGATGCCGCGGTTCAGCATGGCGATGTAGACCCGGCCGCGCGGATTGCTCTTGGCGGTCAGGAAGTGGTACGAGATGAAGGTCGCCAGCGCCGGGTTGGTGGTGACCTTGTCGGTCACGCCCAGCTCGGCGAAGTTCGAGGTCGAGGTCTCGGTCTCGATGGAATAGATGTCGACCTCGCCCGCCATCAGCTTCTCGGCGCATTCCAGCGGGCTTTTCGGCTGGATGTATTCCACGACCGGCGGCACCAGGCCCTGCACTTCCAGGTCGCCCAGCGGCCAGGCTTCCGGCCGGCAGATCTTGGCGCCGGAGTATTCGTCGAAGGACCGGGCGTTGGCGTACTTGCTTTCGGGCAGCGTGTTGAAGGTGTAGGCCGCCTCGTAGATCGGGAGCGAGAAGTCGAACTCGGTGCACATCCGGGCCGAGAATTCGCCCAGCATGTCAAGCTTCGAGCAATCCGGCGCTTCCCAGGCGATCGACACGTCGAAGGCGCCCGAGGGCAGGAGCGTGTCGATATGCGCCATCCAGTCGTCGACGTAGGACACCTCGTAGCCGCGGTCGTTGCCGCCGCGCTGCATCGCGGTGGTGGCCATTCGCGTGAAGATCCCGCCGCCGTTCAGCGATTCATCGGTGAAGGGCATCCAGTTGTTCGAGGTCACGAACTTCAGCGGCGGCTCGTAGACGTTCGATTTGGTGCGGTTGGCTTCCTGCTCTTGCGTTTCGGTCTCGATGACGCTGCTCAGCTCCTGGTCGGGGGTCAGTCGGCCGTCTTCGCACGGCAGGATGAGCTGCAGGCCTGCGGGCAGGCTGGAGGGGTTCGCAGCCAGCGCATCGCGGTTCGCGTTGAAGATCATCTGGTAGTCGAAGGTGCCATAGGCGGCCTGGGCGATCGAACCGAGTGTGTCGCCGTCCTTGACAGTGTAGGTGGTGCAGGCTTCCTGGGCCGACGCGATGACGGGCAGCGCGATCATGGTCGCCGTCAGGGCGGCCAGCCTTTGCATGTTTTTTGCGGTTCTCATGGACGAAATCCTCTTGAAGGCCGTTTACGCTGCAAGAAACCAGCAGATACCGAAACAATACCAAGCAATGCCGCACCATATGGTTGTAGTGATGGCATGAATGTGGCGAAGCCGTGATCAATCCCCGCGGGGCGACGAGCTTCCGAAAGCGGGTGCAATCCGGCAGCCGCGACGCGGACGATGGGTCCACAGCGCCTCATGGCGGCGGTCATTCCATTTGACGCAGCCCTGTCTGAAAGCACTGGGTATGTTTCCTGCATGGAAACGCTAGTCCTGCCGGTCCTGGGCCAGCGCGGTCGAGACGATCTCGTACCATTCACCGGACTGGTACATCTCGATCAGGCCGGCATCGAGCTGGCCGATCATGTCCACGGCGCGGGCGTTGGACTTGTGGGCGATGACATGCAGGCTGAGAAGCGTGGACAGATGCGGGTTCTGCTCCACCTGCGCGCTGAGCCCCAGCTGGGCCGCTGCCGCATCGCCCACTTCGGCATCAATCGCGACCAGGTCGACCTCTTCTGCCGCAAGCGCGCGGAAGCAGTCGGTCGCCAGCGTCGGCCGGACCAGTTGCACGGTCGAGGCTGTCAGGCCCACCGCATCCAGGACGCCCGTCGTGTAGCCTTCGGGACGGCAGATGCGCTTGCCGGCGTATTCGGCGTAGTCGGTCACCGCGCCGAGGCCGCTTTCGCGCAGGGCGAAGAAGCCGTCGACGATCTCGTAGAAGGGACCCGAGAAGACGAAGTCCGCGCAGCGTGTCTGGTCGCCAGGCGACAGGGTTGCGGGCGACTCGCAGTCGGGGCGGATCCAGGGGAAGCTCAGGTCATAGGCGCCCGAGGGCAGAAGCGCGTCGATATGGGCCTGCCAGTCGTTGATGAAGGTCATCGTGTAGGGGATGTTCGGATCCGCACGGAAGACCGCCATTTCGGCCAGCTGCGTCATCATCCCGCCGCCGGGAAGCGTCTCGTCCGCGAAGGGCGCATAGCCGTTGCCGGTGACGAAGGCGATGGGCCGCGCTGCCGGGGCAGGAGCGGCGGGTTCGGGCGCCGCGGCGACCGGAGTGACCTCGGCCTCGGGTTCGGGGGCGGCGGCGGGCTCTGCAGCCGCGGTGGTCTCTGTCTCGGCGGCGGGTGCCGGGTCCGCAGCAAGGGGGGCGGTCGGGTTCTTGGGATCGCAGGGGATGACCAGCTGGGTTCCGATCTCGATCAGGTCCGCCTTTTCGCCGATGGTGGCTACATTGGCCTCATAGATCGCGCGGTAGAGGTCGGAGTCGCCGTAGGCCGCCCGCGCGATGAAGCGCAGATTGTCCCCGGCCGAGACCGTGTAGGTCGAACATGCCTCCTGCGCAAAGGCGGCCGCGCTGGTCAGTAGAACCGCCGAGCAGCCAAGTGTGAAGGTCCGCGCAAGTGCCATCTTTCTGCTCCTTTGGCCGGCCGGTGCGGGCTGGAGATGCGGCCGCACGCAGGTCGGGGTGAATGACTTTGCGGTCTCCGGGCGGAGGTCTCAGCCCGAAGCCCTGGAAGAGGGACCGGCGACCGGTGCCGGGGACGACCGTTCGACGGCGCGCGACAGCATGGCGACCAGTGGGTCAAGCGGCATGGCGCCGGCTGGCCGGACCACCGGGGCAGGGGCGGCTGGGGAAAGTACTGGCCCGGTGCGATCATCCTGCCGGGCGGTCTTGGCTGCCATCAGTTGCCTCCGTCCAGCGCCAGCTGCATCGTGGCGGTGGCGACCTTGTCGTCGCGGATGATCGAGAAGTCCGTGCTGCTGATATTCCGGTCGACCAGCGCGGCCAGGATCTTTTCCAAGGAGTCGGCGCCGTCCAGCGGCGTGGTCGTCGTCTTGTCGCGGAAGAGCGTATCCCCGGGCTGAAGGTCCGTCGCCTCGGGCCGGCCGACCGCAGTGACCGTGGTCCGCCACGCGCCATCGACGACCTGGGCCTGGGCCGATACGCCGTTCTGCAGGGTGAGAAGCCGGATGGCATCCACGGTGAGAAGGCCGGTCTTCACCTGGCGGGCGGCGTCGCTGAATTCGACCACGACGCGTGCACGGCCATCGGGATCGACGGCCATCGCGTTCATCACCGCAGCGGTCAGCGATCCCGCCGCCTCGATCGTCATGCCGTTGACCGACCGGATCGCCACGCCCGGCGCAAGCCAGTCGCCCGCGGACGGGATGTCGACGTTGGGGCGGAAGCGGGTCACCACGGCGACGCGGCGGCCGTCGATCATGCGGTCGTCGTAGCTGAAGGGCATCGCCACGTCCCAGACGGCGAAGGCCACCTGGGTCGCGGCGGGTTTCGGGCCGTCTGTTGGGGCGGGGGCGGCAGGCGCAGCTTCCGGCGTGGTTTCGGCGGCGGCCTCGATCACGGGGACGGCCTCGGTCCCAGCTTCCGTCGCGGCGCTGGAAACCGCCGGGGTTGCGGCGGGTTCAACTGCCGGTTCCGTGGTGGCCGGCGTCGCGGTGGTGGCAAGCTCTGCTTCGGCGGCGTTCTCGGTCGGGGCGGGGGCGGCTTCGGCCACATCGGTCGGCTCGGCCGCCTCGATTGCGGCCGTCGTCGCGGGGGCCGAGGTGCCTGCGGTAGAGGGCGCTGCCGCTTCGGGGGCAACGAGTGCCGCCGTCGCCGCCGCCGAGGCGGTGCTTTCCGCGCTGGCAGGGGAAGGGGCGGCAGCAGCTGTTTCAGCCGCGGGGGCGTCGGGCCGGCCCAGCATCAGATATCCGCCCGCAACCACGACCAGCGCCACCGCGACGCCGGCCACGAGCTGCACCGGACTACGCCCGCGCGCCACCGGGGCCGGGGCAACCGCGGCGGACGCTTCGGGCTGGCGCGAGACTGCCTTGGCCACTGCCGCAGGTTCCGGGGCAGGCGAGCTTTGGAACTCGGCCACCAGGCGATGCACCGCGTCATCCACGCTGGCCGCCGCGGTGGGACGGCCGCGATACATCGCGATCCAGTCCGCCGCCGTCTGCACCCGCTGCTTCGGCAGGGCGCTCATCGCGCAGTCGATCGCTTCCAGATATCCCGCAGGATATCCCGCGAAGCGCCCGGTCAGCGGGACGTAGGGGTCCGGACGCTCTTCGGCGAGGGCGGCAAGCCTGGCCTGGCCGTTGACCGGGGCCTCGCCCGAGATCAGGTGGTACAGCGTCGCGCCAAGCGCGTAGAGATCGCTCCACGGGCCTTGTTCGGACCCGGCGATATAGAATTCCTGCGGCGAGTAGCCGTCTTTCACCACCCGCAGCGCGGACATGGCGCGCGTGGTCTTCGAGGCATGTTCCCGCGCCGCACCGAAGTCGATCAGGATCGGCTCACCGGCCTTGTTGATCAGCACGTTGTCCGGCGAGATGTCGCGGTGCAGCATGTCATGATCGTGGATGAAGCCCACGGCGGCCAAGAGCTTGTCGGTGATCCGCACGATGTGGTCCGGCGTCAGCTTCTCGCCTTCGCCGTCGATGATCTGCTGCAGGTCCAGCCCGTCGATGAAGTCGATCGCCATGTAGGCGGTGCCGTTGTCCTCGAACACCTGGTGCACGGCGACGATGTTCGGATGGACGATCTTTGCCAGGTTCCGCGCTTCGCGCACGAAAAGCTGCACGATGGACCGCAGTTCGGCCGTATGCGCGCGCGAGCGGGCGGCGACCATGACTTTCGACCGCCGGCAGACCGAGGAGGGGAAGCACTCCTTGATCACCACGTCGCGGTCGAGGCTGTCCTTGGCCAGATAGGTGATCCCGAACCCGCCCGAGTTGATGTAACGGGTGATCGTGTACTGACCCTTGAGAAGCTTTGCGCCCGGCTGCAGTTCGTCGATGAGGTCCTCGGCCTCATCAAGGGGTTCGGCCACTTTCTGCTGTGCCATGTCGCTCACCCTTTCCGCTTTGGTGCGGCGTCCAATCAGCTTCTGCCAACGCATTCACGGCACTCTTGCCGGACGGCTCTGCCACGCAGGGCTCATCGTCCACGCAAGCGCACCAATCTTCAGCATCCGTGATGGTTGTGGATGAGGGCGAAAATGGGGCGATTAATAGGAGATTTGAAGGTGCGTCCCTCTCAACCTTTGAGGGAAATGATATCCTTGCATCAGTAAATCAAGGCGAATGGCATCCGTGGCAAGGGGCGGAGCTACTGCACTTAATTGTGGCACTTCAGGGTGTTTGATGCAGTCGGCGGCGGACAGTTGCCGGACGACCGGACAGGGTGAGTCGGGCGTCATTGCGGCTCTGTTCCGACACGACCCGGCCTTTGGCTACAACCAAAAGGCGATCAGGCCGTAGTCGCAGGGCTTCGGTCGGGTTGCCTGCGTCCAGCACCACGAGGCTCGCCACGCAGCCGGGTCGCAGGCCATAATCCGCAAGTCCCATGATCTGCGCATTGACCTCGGTCACCATGGTGAAACAGCGTGCCATTTCAGCGGGATGGGTCATCTGGGCCACGTGCAGACCCATGAAGGCCACGTCCAGCATGTCGGCTGTCCCCAGGGAATACCAGGGGTCCAGCACGCAGTCCTGCCCCCAGCCCACGGGGATGCCCAGGGCCTGCATCTCCTTCACCCGGGTGAGCCCCCGGCGTTTCGGATAGGTGTCGTGGCGGCCCTGAAGCGTGATGTTGATCAACGGGTTGGGGATCGCCGTCATGCCGCTTTCCGCGATCAGCGGCAGCAATTTCGAGACATAGTAGTTGTCCATCGAATGCATGCTGGTCAGGTGACTGCCCGCCGCCCGACCGCCCAACCCGTGCCGCGTCACCTCCCGCGCCATTGTTTCCACATGGCGGCTAAGTGGATCGTCGGTCTCGTCGCAATGGACGTCCCACATGAGGCCGCGTTCTGCCGCGATGCGCGCGAGGTCGCGCAAGGACTCGGCCCCTTCCTCCATCGTGCGTTCAAAATGCGGGATGCCGCCCACCACGTCGACGCCCATGTCGAGCGCGCGAAGCACGTTCTGGCGGCCCGTCTTGGTGCGGTAGAGGCCGTCCTGCGGGAAGGCCACCAGCTGCAGATCGAGATAGGGCGCGACGCGGCGCTTGACCTCCAGCATCGCCTCGACGGTACGCAGGTGGTCGGGGGTGGTGTCGACATGGGTGCGGATGGCAAGAAGCCCCATGCTGACCGCCCAGTCGCAATAGGTAACCGCGCGGTCGACCATCTCGTCCACCGTGGCGATCTCGCGGAGTTCGCCCCAAAGGCTGATCCCTTCCAGCAGGGTGCCGGAGGCATTCACGCGCGGCAGGCCATAGGACAACGTCGCGTCCATGTGGAAATGCGGGTCCACGAAGGGCGGGGAGACGAGGTCTCCTGTTGCATCGATCACCCGTCCGGCCGGGGCGTCCAGCCGCCCCACGGCGGCGATCCGGTCGCCGGCGATCCCGATGTCGGCCACCGTACCGTCGGGCAGGGTGCCGCCCTTGACCAGAAGATCGAACATTCAGCGTTCCCCCTTGTTGTAGGGCACCATCAGCGCCGCAGGCACTTCGGCCCGGCGCGACATGAGGATGAGGGCCAGGATCGACAGGATGAAGGGCAGGGCCAGGAAGAGCTGGTAGGGCAGGACCGCGCCCAGTTCGGTCTGCTGCAACCGGATCTGCAAGGCATCGAAGGCCGCAAACAGGATCGCTCCCAGCAAGGCCTTGCCCGGCTTCCAGGCCCCGAAGACGACCAGCGCGATGCAGATCCAGCCGCGGCCGTTGACCATCTCGAAGAAGAAGCTCGAGAAAGCCGATAGCGTCAGGAACGCGCCCCCCACCGCCATCAGCCCGGACCCAACGATGACTGCCCCCATCCGAAGGCCTGTGACCGACAGCCCCTGCGCCTCTACCGCCGCCGGGTTCTCGCCCACGGCGCGGACGGCCAACCCAAGCGGAGTGCGATACAGCACCCAGGCCACCAGGCCCGCAACCGCGAAGGCTGCCCAGGTCAGCGCTGTTTGCGACAGGGCCTCGCTTAGCCACGGGACATCGAAGGGCAGGGCCAGCGGCTGGAACGGCTCGATCTTCGGGGGGCTGGTGACTTCGGGCAGCATCAGGCGATAGGCGAAGGAGGCCGAGGCGGTGGCGAAAAGCGTCACGCCCAGCCCCACCACATGCTGCGACAACCCGAAAGGCACCGTCAGCACCGAATGCAACAGCCCGAACAGCATCCCCGCCGCCATCGCCACCACGACCCCGCCCCAAAGCGGCATCCCCTGATAGACCGCCATCCAGCCGGTGAAGGCTCCGATGACCATGATCCCCTCGATGCCGAGGTTCAGGACGCCCGCGCGTTCGCAGATGAGTTCCCCCATCGTCGCCAGGATCAAGGGCGTCGCGATGCGGATCACGGCGGCCCAGAAGCTGGCCGAGATCAGGATGTCGACGATCTCGCTCATCCCCGCACCACCCGGACCTTGGTCAGAAGGATCGCCAGCACCATGAAGAGAAGCGCCACCGCCAGCAGCATGTCGGCGATATAGGTCGGCACGCCAGCCGCCCGGCTCATCGCATCGGACCCCACGAAGATTCCCGCGACGAAGATCGCCGTTACCACGACGCCCAGGGGATGCAGAAGCGCAAGCATCGCCACGATGATCCCCGTGTAGCCGAAGCCCGGCGACAGGTCGGACGACAGATGCCCCTTCAGCCCCGCCACCTCGGACCACCCCGCCAGCGCGGCCAGCCCGCCCGACAAGAGCGCCGTCTTCACCAAGACCGCATTGACCGGCATCCCAGCGAACCGCGCGGCTTCGGGGTTCTGCCCCACCGCTCGGATTTCAAAGCCGAGCGTCGTCCGAGTCTGGATCACCCAGACCACCACCGCCGCGATGATCGCTAGGGCGAAGCCCCAGTGCAGCCGCAAGCCCTCGACGATGCGGGGCAGGCGGGCTTCGGGGATCAGCGGGGTCGACTTCGGCCAGCCCATGCCCATCGGGTCCTTCATCGGGCCTTCCAAGAGGTAGCTGACCAATAACAGCATGATGAAGTTGAGAAGGAGGGTGGTGACGACCTCATCCACCCCGAGCCGCGTCTTGAGGAGTACCGGACCCAAAAGCAGCGCCGCCCCCGCCAGCATCGCGGCGAGGGCGGACACTGGCAGGACCCAAGGGCTCCCCAGCAGCCCGGTCCCCAGCACGACCGCAAGGATCGCTCCGGCATAAAGCTGCGCCTCGGCCCCGATGTTCCACAGCTTCGCGCGGAAAGCCACGGCCACGGCCAGCCCGGTGAAGATCAACGGCGTCGCGCGGTTCAGCGTCTCCAGCACCGCGAGCCGCGATCCCAGCGCGCCGGTCACGATCTGGCCCAGGACCGCAAAGGGGTTCGCCCCGGCGATGAGCGCGAGGCCCATCGCGACCGCCAGCGTGGCGACGAGCGCCAGCACCGGCAGCCCTAGCCGCCGCGCGGTCGAGGGGTTGGGGATCGCCTCAAGCCGCATCCGCGTCCCCGAATCTCTGCCCCGCCATCCAAAGCCCCAACTCTGCCGCCGTCATCGTGCCGCGGGCAAAGGCGGGCGACAGTCGGCCTTGAGACATCACGTGAAGGACATCCGACAAGCCCATGATTTCGTCGAGGTCTTCCGAGATCAGCAAAACTGCAGCGCCCCGGTCTCGCGCCGCGATCAGCTGGCCCTGCACATAGGCGATCGCGCCCACATCCAGCCCCCGAACCGGCTGGTTCGCAAGGATCACCATCGGCTCGGACGCCATCGCCCGGCCCAGGATCAGTTTCTGCATGTTCCCGCCGGACAGAAGCCGGATGCGAGTCGAAGGCCCCGGACAGCGCACGTCGTAGCCCTTGATGATCCCCTCCGCAAAGGCCCGCGCCGCTCGCCAGTCCATCCAGCCCCGGCGAGAAAACCGCGTCTTGTAGCCCTCCAGCACCGCGTTCTCGGTCAGGTCGAAATCGGCGATGGAGCCCTGGTGGTGCCGATCCTCTGGAATTCGCGCGACGCCGCGCGCCAGCGCCTCGCCCGGCGACCAGCGCGCGATGGCTGCCTCCGCAAGTACGATCCGCCCCGAGGACGGCATGGCGAGGCCGCCCACAATCTCGGCCAGCGCAGCCTGCCCGTTGCCGGAGACGCCCGCGAGCCCAGTGATCTGCCCCGCCCGCAGCTCGAGCGTCACCGTCTTCAACCCCGGCGCGGCCCCCCGGTCGGGCGTCGAGACCGCCTCCAGCTTCATCAGGACCGGACCCGCCGCCCGCGCCTCGGCCCGGGGAAGGGACAGCTCGCCCCCCACCATCAGCGCCGCCAAGGCGGACTTGTCGGTTGCATGCGTGTCGACCTCGCCCACCACCCGCCCGTGCCGCAGCACCACGCACCGGTCGGCGATGGCCATCACCTCGTGCAGCTTGTGGCTGATGAAGATCACCGACAGCCCCAGTGCCGTCGCCTTGCGTAGGGTGGCAAACAGCGCATCCGACTCCTGAGGCGTCAGCACCGCCGTCGGCTCGTCCAGGATCAGGATGCGCGCATCGCGGTAGAGCGCTTTCAGGATTTCGACCCGCTGGCGTTCGCCCACCGACAGGCGTCCGACCTTGGCATCGGGATGCACCGCCAGCCCGAAGTCGCGCGAGAGCCGCTCCACCTTCTCCCGCGCATCCGTCGCGCTACGAGACCAAAGGCCCTCGGTCCCGAGGCGAATGTTCTCCAGCACCGTCAGGTTGCCCGCCAGTGTGAAATGCTGGTGGACCATACCCACGCCCGCCGCCAGCGCCGCGCGTGGGTTGCCGGGGGGCAGGGGTGCGCCAAAGACCTCGACCGTTCCCTCATCGGCCACATAATGACCGAAGAGGATGTTCATCAGCGTGGTCTTGCCCGCGCCGTTTTCGCCCAGCAGGGCAACGACTTCCCCGCGCCGCAGGGTCAGGGACACCGCGTCGTTCGCTGTCAGCGCGCCGAAGCGCTTGGTAATGCGGTCGAGGCGGAGGACGACCTCCGCCCCTTCTTCTTTGCTCACGACGATTTCGGCTCTGTGTCGTTGATCTCGACCACGAAGGAGCCGTCCTTGATCGCCTTCTCCTTCTCGGCCACCAGAGCCATGACTTCGGCCGGGACCTTGCCCTCGAAGGTGCCCAAGGGCGCCAACGAGCAGCCGCCGACGTTCATGTAGGAATAGATGCCGTAATTGTCGGCCTTGAAGGTCCCGCCCTGGATCGCCGCGACGGCCGCGTTCAGCGTGGGCTCGAAGTGCCAGAGCGCCGAGGTGACGACCGTTTCCGGGTAATCCGCCTGCGTGTCGATCACGTTGCCGATTGCCAGAACGCCGCGTTCCTTCGCTGCGTCCGAGACGCCGAAGCGTTCGGCATACATCAGGTCCGCGCCGCCATCGATCATGGCGAAGGCGGTTTCCTTGGCCTTCGGCGGGTCGAACCAGGACCCGATGAAGCTGACCTGGAACTTCGCATCCGGCTTCACTTCGCGCACGCCCGCCATGAAGGCATGCATCAGCCGGTTCACCTCGGGGATCGGGAAGCCGCCGACCATCCCGATGTTGCCCTTGGTCATGCCGCCCGCGACGATGCCGGACAGGTAGGCCGCGTCCTGGATGTAGTTGTCGAAGACGGCGAGGTTCGGGTTCGCCGCTGCGTCAGGCATGAAGCTGGAGCCGAGGAGGAAGGCCACGTCCGGGTATTCCGCGCAGACTTCGCGCGCTTCGGCCTCGGCCCCGAAGATCTCGCCCACGATCAGCTTGACGCCCGCCTCGCAGTATTCGCGCATCACCCGGGGATAGTCGGTGTTTGCCACGTTCTCGGTGTAGGTGTAGTCCACCGTGCCCGCCGCCTTCAGCGCCTCGGCGGCGATGTGGATGCGGCTCACCCACTGCTGCTCCACCGGCACCGTGTAGATGCCCGCCATCTTGATCGGCTCTTGCGCCCAGGTTGCCAAGGGCAGGTTTGCCGCCGCCGTTGCAGCCACCCCGCCCAAAAGCAGTCCGCGCCGCGATACCGTGAAGGTTCCCGTGGTCATAGCTTCTCCGATCCCTGTTGTTGCAAGCCGATTTTTACCAAGAGGTAAAACTCATTCCCGATTCGACACAAGCGGCACGGCGGGACCGCCTGATGAGGATGATGTCGGCTGCCCGGCTTTCCGGCAAAGGCAAACAGCTCTGCGCGAGAAGTCAGCAGGACAAGGTCACCACAGGATCCGGGCCCCATGCGATGGCGGATTTTCGTCGGCGGGCAGGCTTCGCGAACGGCCTTCCATCGGGCCGGACCTCGCCCCTATGCTGGCCCCATGATCGATGCACTCTCGCATATCCTTGACGAGGCGGGCCGCGAGGCGCTGGGCTTTTTCGACAGCCTTCAGGATCGCGCCGTCGAGGCGAAGGCCCCCGGGGATCTGGTGTCCGACGCCGACCGCGCAGTGGAGGTCACGCTCCGCCGCCTTCTGATGCAGCACTTTCCCGGCGATGGGGTTCTCGGGGAAGAATATGGCGGGCCGGTCGAAAGCAGGTTCTGGGCCATCGACCCCATCGACGGGACGGCGAATTTCCTGTCCGGATTGCCGTTCTGGACCATCTCCCTGGGCCTGATGGACCGGGGCCAGCCCGTTGCGGGCGCGGTCTTTGCCCCGGCGCTGGGCATGATGGCGGTGGGAACGGCCAGCGGGCCCTTGCAGGAAACCGGCCTCTCTCCCGGTTCGCGCGCCATCGCTCCGCCCTGCATCGGGATCGGCCGCAACCCGCGCTGGCCAGCGGCCGATCGCCACGCCGTCGAGGCCGCCATCGAGGCTTCGGGCCATGCGCCGCGTCTCTTCGGGTCCTGCGCGCTGTCGCTGATGCTGGTCGCGACAGGGCGGCTGGCCGGCTATGTCGAGCCGCGGGCGGGCGGGATTTGGGACTGTGCCGGGGGCCTTGCGCTTTGCCGCGCCGCCGGGCTTCCCGCCGCGTTCAAGGTCCATTCGGACGGCACGGTGGATGTCCTTGCCGGCAAGGCCTTCGGCATCCTGGACGGTGTGGCCTGGGCGGCCGCGCTTCGTGGCTTGCAGTAAGGCCCGGTGAGGACCGGCCAGATGGTTCAAACTTGAAACATCTTGAGGCCCCTAGGGATTTGACCTATCGTTCCCGGGTCATCGGGTGGAAGGACGGGATACCTTGGCCAGCAACACGACAACTGGGGGCTACTTCCTCTACCATTCCATCGGCATCTACCCCGGCAAGGAAGAGGACATGGCCCGCGCCATGGCCGAGTTCTCCGAAGTCTGGTCCGCCCCGAACGACAAGCAATGGGGCTATGTGCTGCGCAAGCGGCAGGATTTCATCGACCGCTGGCGGCGGCTGATCAACGTGCCCAAGGGGTCGCTTACCACCGTCGACAACGTGACCGAAGGCCTGCAGAAGATCCTGCGTGCCCTGCCGGAGGGGATGCTGAAGGGCAAGCGCGTGCTGGTCGCGGCAGACTGCTTCCCCTCGCTCCACTTCCTCCTCCAGGGCCTCGCGCCGAAGATGGGCTTCACGCTCACCACCGTGCCGCTGTCCGCAGGCCTTCCGCTCGTCACCACCGAGGACTTCCTGGCCCATTGGGGCCCCGACGTGGGCCTTGCACTTCTGACCTGGGTCACCTCCATCGGCTCGTCGAAGATGGACTACGAGGCGCTGGTCGCCCACGGCCGCCAGATGGGCAGCCTGATGGTCGCCGACATCACGCAAGGCGCGGGCCTGATGCCCTTCGACGCGCTGAACCCGCGGGTGGATTTCGTCGTCTCCACCAGCCTCAAATGGCTTTGCGGCACGCCGGGCGCGGGCATCCTTTACGCCGACAAGGACCTGATCCCCATGCTGACGCCCGAGGGGCGCGGCTGGTTCTCGCAGAACAATCCTTTCTCCTGGGACCTCGACAAGTTCGAATACGCGCCCGACGTCCGCCGCTTCGACACCGGCACGCCCGGGTCCGTCGCCGCCATCGCCTCTCTGCCCGCGATGGAGTGGTTTGCGAAGCAGGACCTGAACGACGTCGCCGCCCATAACCGCCGCCTTGTCGACCGCGTGATCGAACGGGCCGACCGACTGAACCTGCCCCTCCATTCGCCGCGTGAGGCCCACAAGCGCGGCGGCGCGGTGATGATCCGGATGCCCGACAAGGCCGAAGCGGCGGCCTGTGTCGGCGCGCTGGGGGTCGAGGGCTATTCCGTCGACTTCCGCGGCCCGATCCTGCGCATGTCGCCCGGCTTCGTGACCGAGGAACGCGCGGTGGATGCCGTCTTCGACATGGTGGAAGAGGTCATGGCCCGCCGCCGCCGCCGGTTCGCGGGGCAGGGGGAGCGGACCGGGAACCCGACCGAGGTGCTCACCGCGCTTGCCTCAGGTCTTGCCTCAGGCGGTGTGAAAGTCGTCGACCTCACCGCCCAACTTGGCCCCGAGACGCCGATCCTGCGTCTGCCCGAAGACCTCGCCAAGAACACCCCCAAGGTCGCCATCCACCGCATCAGCGAATACGATGCGGACGGTCCGTTCTGGGCCTGGAACTGGCTGGAACTTGGCGAACACTCCGGCACCCATTTCGACGCGCCGCACCATTGGCTGTCGGGCAAGGACCACGCGGATGGTTTCACCGATACCCTCTCCGTCCAGCGCCTGATCGCACCGGCGAACGTCATCGACTGTTCCGACGAGGCCGCTGCCGACCCCGATTTCCTGCTGACCGCCGCCCATGTGAAGGCGTGGGAGGCGAAGCATGGCCCCATTGGCCCCGGCGAATGGGTCCTGATGCGCACCGACTGGGACAAGCGATCCCATGACGAGGAGCTGTTCCTCAACGAGGACCCCGATCCGTTCGAGGACGGCTCGCATTCGCCCGGCCCCTCGACCGACTGCATCGACTACCTCCTGGGAAAGGGAATCGTCGGTTGGGGCACCCAGTGCATCGGGACCGACGCCGGAATGGCGGGGAAATTCAGCCCCCCCTTCCCGGCGCACAACTTCCTGCACCGGGACAACTGCTTCGGCCTCGCCAGCCTCTGCAACCTCGACCAGCTGCCGCCCAAGGGGGCCGTGCTGATCGTGACGCCGTTGAAGATCAAGGACGGCACCGGATCGCCCATCCGGGCGCTTGCGCTGGTTTCCGGCTGACCGCTGGTCCCACGACGAGTGTCAGGCGGTGAAATGCCGCGCCCGGGCCCGCATCGCCTCGACGAACATCAGCACGTCGATCCCGACGCCCACGAACCGCGCGCCAGCTGCCTTGCATTCGGACAGGAAGGGGTCCTCGGTCGACAAGACCCCCGCAGCCTTGCCGGAACGCGCAATCCGCCGGATCGCATCCATGACCGCCTCCCGCACCTCCGGGTGGGCCGCATTCCCCAGATGGCCCATGTCGGCCGCAAGGTCCGCCGGTCCGATGAAGACGCAGTCGATGCCGTCCAGCGCGAGGATGTCATCCAGCGCCGCCAGCCCCGCGCGGCTTTCGATCTGCAGGATCAGGCAGATCTGCCCGTTCGCCGTGGCCAGGTAATCCGGCACGGCTGAAAACCGCGATGCGCGCGCCAGCGAAGACCCCACGCCCCGGATCCCCTCGGGCGGATAGCGCGTTGCCCGGACGCAGGCCGCTGCCTGCTCGGCGCTTTCGATCATCGGGATCAGCAGGCTTTGCGCGCCAGCGTCCAGCATCTGCTTGATCCGCGCCGGATCATCGTCGCGCAGCCGCACCACCGGCAGACTGGGCGACGGCTCGATCACCGCCAACTGCGCCACCGTGGACCGCAGGTCGTTCGGCGCATGTTCGCCGTCGATCAAGAGCCAATCGAAGCCGCAGGTCGCCGCCATCTCCGCGGCATAGGGATCGGCCATGCCAAGCCAGCAGCCGTGCAGTGTCTCGCCAGCAGCGAGGCGGTACTTCAGTCGGTTGATAGGGGCGGGCATCGGCACTTTCCTGATATGCGGTCCGGGCAAAGCATAATCGGCCTTCTGCCAGACGCCAGTCCCGGCGCAGCTTTTCCTGCCTGGAACGCACAAGGCGGTTGACTTGACTTGGATCGTTCCAGTAGGTTCTTGGAACGATCCAAAAGAACGAAGGGGAATCATGCGCTGGGGGTTGATCGGGGCAAGCACCATTGCCGAGCAGCACATGATCGGGGCGATCCGCGCCACGGGGGGCGAGGTGGCGGCGGTGGTCAGCTCCACGGCTGCCCGCGCCCGTGACTATGCGGCGCAGCACGCCATTGCGGCAGCGGGTGACAGCCTTTCGCTGATATTGGACGACCCGTCCATCGGCGCTGTCTACATCTCGTCGACCAATGAGAAGCACCGCGACCAGGCACTTGGCGCCATTGCCGCGGGCAAGCATGTCATCTGCGAAAAGCCGCTTGCCATGACGGTGGCCGAGGCTGCCGAAATGGTAAATGCCGCGCAGGTCGCCGGGGTCACCTTCGCGACGAACCATCACCTGCGCTGCTCCGGCTCGCACCGCACCATCCGCGACCTGATCCGGGCCGGGCGCATCGGCCGCATCCTGTCGCTTCGCATCTTCCACGCCGTCCACCTGCCGCCGCATCTGCAGGGCTGGCGCATCAACGATCCCGCGGCGGGCGGCGGGGTGATCCCCGACATCACCGTCCACGATGCCGACGTGGCCCGCTTCCTTCTGGGCGAAGACCCGCACTCTGTCGTCGCCCAGATGGCAGCCAGCGGCATGGGGCAGGGGGTCGAGGATTCGGCCATGTCGGTCTGGACCATGCCCTCGGGCGCGATGGTCTTCAGCCACGAAAGCTTCACCCATCCCTTCGCCGGTTCAGGGCTGGAGGTGCACGGCACCGAAGGCTCGATCTTCGCGCGGGGCGTGATGACGCAACAGCCGGTTGGGGAGATCGAGCTCGTCACCGCCCAGGGCCGCGAAGCCGTGCCCTTCCCGCCGCACAACCTTTACGTCCAGGGCGTCACCGACTTCCTCGCCGCCATTGCCGGGCAAGGCACCCCGGCCGCAACCGGCCCGGACGGGGTCGCTTCGCTGGCCGTCGCGCTGGCGGTGCGAGAGGCCGCGCGCACCGGAACCCGCCAGCACGTCACTTATGGGAGGGCGGCATGACCAAGCTCGTCGCAGCATCGGACGCCGTCGCCCGCATCGCCGATGGCGCGGTCGTCACCGTCTCCTCCTCCTCGGCCCTGGGCTGCCCCGACCTGGTCCTGAAGGCGCTGGGCGACCGCTTCCGCGCGGAAGGCCACCCCAGGGGCATCACCACGCTCCACCCCATCGCGGCGGGGGACATGTACGGCGTCAAGGGCATGGACTGGATCGCGCAGGACGGGCTCCTCGCCCGCGTTCTCGCCGGCTCCTACCCCTCCGGCTCCTCGAACCTGCCGATGCCCGAGATCTGGAAGATGATCGTCGAGGACCGCGTTGCCGCCTACAACGTCCCCTCCGGCATCCTCTTCGACATGCACCGCGAAGCCGCCGCCCGCCGCCCCGGGGTGCTGACCAAGGTGGGGATGGAGACCTTCGCCGACCCGATCCGCGAGGGCTGCGCGATGAACGCGCGCGGCATGGCCGCCCCGATCGTGAAGCGCGTTGAGTTCGGTGGAGACACCTGGCTCCACTTCCCCAACATCCAGCCCGACGTCTGCATCCTGCGGGCCACCACGGCGGATGAGAACGGCAACCTCACCTACGAACACGAAGGCGCCTACTTGGGCGGCCTCGAACAGGCCATCGCCGCGCGGAACAACGGTGGGCTCGTCATCGCGCAGGTCTCCCGCCTCACCGCCGCCGGAAGCCTCCGCCCCCACGACGTCCGCGTCCCCGGCCACCTCGTCGACCTCATCGTCCTCGACCCCGACCAGAAGCAGACCTGCGAGACGCCCTACGACCCCGCCATCTCCGGCCAGATCATGCGTCCGTGGTCGTCCTTCACGCTGGCAGAGCGCGGCGTCGAAAAGGTCATCGCCCGCCGCGCCGCGATGGAGCTGCGGAAGGGCCAGACCGCCAACCTCGGCTTCGGCATCAGCGCGATGGTCCCCCGCATCCTGCTGGAGGAAGGCCACCCCGAAGCCGTCACCTGGGCCATCGAACAGGGCGCCGTCGGGGGGATGCCCCTCACCGGTTTTGCCTTCGGCTGCGCGTCGAACGCCTGGGGCTACGTCCCCTCGCCGCAGCAGTTCATCTACTTCCAGGGCGCGGGGTTCGACCTGTCGTTCCTGTCCTTCCTGGAGATCGACATCGAAGGCAACGTCAACGTCTCGAAACTCGGGAAAAAGCCCTACCTCACGGCCGGTTGCGGCGGGTTTGTCGACATCACCTCGCACGCCCGCAAGATCGTCTTCTCCGGCTGGTTCGAGGCCGGGGCAGGGGTGGAACTGACCGAAAAGGGCCTCAAGGTCGCCACCCCCGGCAAGTTCTGCAAGATGGTCGAGCGTGTCGAACACGTCACCTTCTCTGGCACCCGCGCCCGGGCCACGGGGCAAGAGGTGCTCTATATCACCGAACGCTGCGTGATCCGGCTGACCGACCAGGGCCTCGTCGCCACCGAGATCATGCCCGGCATCGACCCCGCCCGCGACATCGTCGCCGCAAGCCAGGGTCGCGTCACCGTGGTCGAGAACGCCACCCTCATGCCGCTTTCGCTCCTCGCCGAAGGCCCGATGGGGTGGCAGCCATGAGCGGTGTCCGCCTTCACATCGCGGGCCCCATAGCCACGCTGACGCTGGACAACCCGGCCAAGCTCAACTGCTTCACCGTGGACATGCTGGCCCAGCTTGCCAGCCACCTTGAAGTCATCGAGGGCCGCCCGGAGGTCCGCGCCGTGATCGTCACCGGGGAAGGGGAGAAGGCCTTCTGCTCCGGTGCCGACATCAACGCCTGGGGCGGGCTGTCCCCGGCCGAGTTCGCCCGCAACTGGGTGCGCGGCGGCCACCGCATCTTTGACCGCCTCGCGAGGCTTGCGAAACCCACCATCGCCGCGTTGAACGGCCACGCCTTCGGCGGCGGCCTCGAACTCGCCGCCGCCTGCGACATCCGCCTGATCACGCCCCGCGCCACCATCGCGCTGCCCGAGGCTGGGGTGGGCATCGTCCCCGGCTGGTCCGGCTCGCAGCGCCTTGCGCGGCTGATCCCGGAAGGCGTCCTCAAGGAAATGGCTCTCTTCGGCCGCCGCATCCCGGCCGACCGCCTTCTCTCCTGCGGCTTTGTCGCCGAGGTCACCGACGACCCCCGCGCCGCGGCGCAAGAGATCGCCGGGAAGGCCGCCACCCTCTCCCCCCGCGCGACCGAGATCACCAAGGCGATGATCCATGCGGGGCAGGGCGAGGACAGCGCCGCCCTGATCGAGGCGCTCGGCTCCGCCGCCATCGCCGCCAGCGCCGACCGGCAGGAGGGCGTCGCGGCCTTCCAGGAAAAGCGCAAACCAGAATTTCCGGGGACCTGAGATGCTTGACCTGACCCTGATCCCCGCGATCCGGACCACACTCCCGCCGGCCTTCGAGGCCCGCCACCTGATCGACGGCCAATGGCAGGGCAGCGCGGACGGCGCAACCTCGGAACGCCTGTCGCCCTCGCACGGGACCGTCGTCAGCCGCGCTGCAAAGGGCGGCAAGGCCGAGGCCGAGGCTGCCATCGCCGCCGCCCGCACCGCCTTCGACGACGGCCGGTGGAGCCAGCTTTCCGGCAAGGCCCGCGCCACGGTCCTGCTGAAGGTGGCCGACCTGATCGAGGCCAATGTTGAGCGCATGGCGCTGGTGGAAACACTGGAATCGGGCAAACCCATCACCCAGGCTCGGGGCGAAATCAGCGGAGCCGCAGACCTTTGGCGTTATGCCGCCAGCCTTGCCCGGACGCTGCACGGCGACAGCCACAACAGCCTCGGCGCGGAAATGCTGGCCGTGGTCCTGAAGGAACCCATCGGCGTCGTCGGGGTCATCACGCCCTGGAACTTCCCCTTCTGGATCCTGTCCCAGAAACTTCCCTTCGCGCTGGCCGCTGGTTGCACCTGCGTGGTCAAACCCTCGGAACTCACCCCCTCGACCACAGTAATCCTGGGAGAACACTTGATCGAAGCGGGTCTGCCCGCCGGAGTCGTCAACATCGTCCTCGGCTACGGCCAACCCGTCGGGGCGACGCTCGCCAGCCATCCGCACGTCGACATGGTCACCTTCACCGGCTCTACTGCCGTAGGCCGGGGCATCGCGGCGGCTGCTTCCAGCACCTTGAAGAAGGTCGCCCTGGAACTCGGAGGCAAGAACCCGCAGGTGATCTTCCCGGACGCTGACCTTGAAAGCGCCGCCGATGCCGTGGTCTTCGGGGTCTATTTCAACGTGGGTCAGTGCTGCAACTCGGGCAGCCGGATCATCGTCCACGAAGACATCGCCCAGGCCTTTACCGCCCGGGTGGTGGAACTGTCGCGCCAGGTCGCCTTCGGAGACCCCCTGGATCCCGCAACGCAGGTGGGCGCCATCGTCAGCCGCGAGCATGGGGCCAAGATCGACGCCTATGTGACCGCCGCCCGCAAGGCCGGGGCCACAGTCGCGCTGGGCGGCGCACCGCTAGAGGTTCCGGGCCTGACGCCGCAGTTCTATCAGCCGACGGTGGTGACGGGCGTCACCTCCGACATGGCGATCGCCCGGGAAGAGGTCTTCGGCCCGGTCCTGACGGTCCTGACCTTCCGGACGCTGGACGAGGCGCTGACCCTGGTGAACGACGCCGATTACGGCCTTTCCGCCGGCGTCTGGAGCGAGAACGTCCACACCTGCCTGGCCTTCGCGCGCGGCGCGCAGGCCGGCACGGTCTGGACCAACACCTGGATGGACGGTTTCCCCGAAGTGACTTTCGGCGGGATGAAGCAGTCGGGTCTTGGCCGCGAGATCGGGCGCTATGGCCTGGACGAGTTCCTGGAGGTGAAGTCGCTGGTCATGCGGATCGGTCGCACGCGGGCGCCTTGGGTCAGGGGTCAGGGATGAGCCGCGAACTCGATCTTCGGGGACTGCAGGACGTGCAGGTCGGCTGCGGCCTCGCCGCGCATGGACCGCAAGAGCACCGCGCCCATCGCACGGCCCGCACCCCGGAGATCCTCGAACACCGTGTCGACGTTGGGACGCAGAAGGTCGAAGATCGCCGAGGCCCGCTTGACCACGACGTCCAGCTGTCGGCCTGGATCAAGGCGCAGGTCCGACATCGCGGAAAGGCAGGCGATGGCCGCCACCTCACCGACGGAGATCACGCCGTCGGGCGCGTCCGGGGCCGCAAGGCGCTGGCGCAGGAAGGCGGCAATCTCGGGCGCTGGGGTCGAGAGGGTGACCGTCTCGGGCGTCTCCCAATGCAACCCGCGCTCGCGGCAGGCGGCAATCAGCCCGTAGCGCAGGTGTTGGGCGAAGGTGTAGCGCGCATCCGGCAGGATCATCAGCAGGCGCGAGCGCCGCTTTTCGGCAAGCCTCGCCACGGCGGCGCGGGCGAAGGCCTCGTTGTCGTAGTCGACCCAGGGGTGCGGCGTGGTGAATTCCGTCCGTCCATGGCTGACGAAGGGAAAACCCTGTTCGGTCAGATAGCGGACGCGGGGGTCGAAGGGCTCGGTCCGGTTCAGCACGATCCCGTCGCCCAACCGATTCTCGACGATCTGACGCACCGCGGTCATGCGGTCGGCCTGCATCACGTCGGGGAAAAGCGTCACGGAATAGCCGGTGCCTTGCAGCGCCTCGGCCAGCCCGCCCAGGAGGTCATGGGTGAAACCCAGGAATTCGTGATCGAGGCTGAGGAGGAGCTGGACGACCTTTGTCCTGCCCGTGCGCAGCCGCTGCGCGGCCCGGTCGGGAACGTAACCCTGTGCCCGCGCGGCCTCGGCCACCAGCGCCCGGGTCTGCGCCGCGATGCGCGGATCCTGAGCCAAGGCGCGCGAGATGGTCGTGACGGCAAGGCCGGTTGCCTGGGCAATCGTCCGCAAGGTGGCGCGGGGACGCGGGGCGGCGTGGCTCGCGGTCTCGTCCAAAGAGGTGCCCTTTCCCGGCTGGCCGGTGCTGTAACGATACAACCTGCCCTGCTTCTGAAAGCGGAATCTGCCCGGTTACCTGCGGCATTTCAACTGCAATCGGCACCAAAAGCAGGAATCGGTTGACGAGTTGAATTTTGCAACGTTTTAAATTCCACAGTCCCAAGGGGACGCAACACGGGAGGAAAGACCATGACGATGATGAAACGCGGGTTTGCCGCGGCCGCGATGCTGCTGGTGACCACGAGCCTGGTTCACGCCGAAGATGTGGAGGTCCTGCACTGGTGGACCTCGGGTGGGGAAGCGGCGGCGCTGAACGTGCTGAAGGACGACCTTGCCACCAAGTCCATCGGCTGGGTTGACATGCCCGTCGCCGGTGGCGGCGGCGAGGCGGCGATGACCGCGCTGCGTGCCCGCGTCACGGCCGGCGATCCCCCGACCGCCGTTCAGATGCTGGGCTTCGACATCCTGGACTGGGCGGGCGAGGGCGCTCTGGGCGACCTGACGGAAGTTGCGACCGCCGAGGGTTGGGACGCTGTCGTTCCCGCCGCGCTTCAGGGCTTCTCGAAGGCCGACGGCAAGTGGATCGCCGCGCCGGTCAACGTCCACTCGACCAACTGGGTCTGGATCAACAAGGCAGCGCTTGACGCGACCGGCCTTGCCGCGCCGACCACTTGGGACGAACTGGTAGCCGTCCTCGACAAGATGAAGGAAAACGGCATCACGCCCTTGGGCCACGGCGGCCAGCCCTGGCAGGAAGCGACCGTCTTCGACGGCGTTGTCCTGGGGATGGGGGGCGATCTGTACAAGAAGGCCTTCATCGACCTCGATCCGGCTGCCTTGGGCGGGCCGGAAATGGCCGAGGCCTTCAACCGCCTGATCAAGCTGCGCTCTTACGTCGACGACAACTTCTCGGGCCGCGACTGGAACCTCGCCTCCGCCATGGTCATCAACGGCGAAGCCGGGATGCAGATGATGGGCGACTGGGCCAAGGGCGAGTTCCTGAAGGCCGGCAAGGTCCCGGGCACCGACTTCGTCTGCATCCGCTTCCCCGGCACGCAGGGCTCGGTCACCTTCAACAGCGACCAGTTCGCGATGTTCAACGTCGAGAGCGATGAGGCCAAGGCTGCCCAGGCCGCGATGGCGAGTGCGATCATGAACCCGACCTTCCAGTCGGCCTTCAACGTGGTCAAGGGCTCGGTACCGGCCCGGACCGACGTGCCGAACGACGCCTTCGACGATTGCGGCAAGAAGGGCATGGCGGACCTGGCGGAAGCCAACACCAACGGCACGCTCTTCGGCTCGATGGCGCATGGTCACGCAGCCCCAGCGGCGGTGAAGAACGCCACCTATGACGTGATCACCGCGGCCTTCAACGGCGAATATGCCGACGGCGCCGCGGCTGCCGCCGCGCTGGCCGAAGCCGTCGCCGCCGCGCAGTAATCGATTGCCGGGGGGCGGCACCGCCGCCCCCCGAGCCAAATTCCTGAAGCAAGGAATTTGTCAAAATCCTTACTCAAGGATTTTGGACACCAGGATCAACGGGAGGGACCGATGGCCACGACCGAGGCCGATTTCCGCACACGCCTGCAGGACTGGCTGCCGAAGCTCGTCCTCGCCCCCTCCTTCGCCGTAACCCTCCTTTTCGTCTACGGCTTCATTCTCTTTACCGTGGTCCTGTCCTTCACCGGGTCGAAGATGCTGCCCCGCTACGACTGGGTTGGTTTCGAGAACTACCAGAAGCTCTTCGCGCTGCCCGCCTGGACCACAGCGATCACCAACATCGCGATCTTCGCGACGCTCTACATCGTCATCTGCACGGTCATAGGCCTGATGCTGGCGATCTTCCTTGACCAGAAGATCCGGGGCGAGGGCGTCCTGCGGCCGATCTACCTCTACCCGATGGCGCTGAGCTTCATTGTCACCGGCACCGCCTGGAAATGGTTCCTCGACCCCGGCATCGGCCTTGAACGGATCATGCACCTCTGGGGATGGGAGTCGTTCTCCTTCACCTGGATCAAGGACGGCGACATGGCGATCTACACCATCGTCATCGCCGCCGTCTGGCAGACCTCGGGCTTCGTGATGGCCATGTTCCTGGCGGGCCTGAGAGGTATCGACAACGAGATCCTGAAGGCCGCCCAGATCGACGGCGCCTCGAACTGGCAGCTCTACCGGCGGATCGTGATCCCGCTCCTCCGCCCCGCCTTCCTGTCGGCCTTCGTCATCCTCTCCCACCTCGCGATCAAGTCCTATGACCTCGTCATCGCGCTGACTGGGGGCGGGCCGGGACGGGCGACCGAGATGCCTGCGACCTTCATGTACTCCTACACCTTCACGAGGAACCAGATGGGCATCGGCGCCTCCTCGGCCGTGATCATGCTGATGACCATCGCCGCGATCATGGTCCCCTACCTTTACGCCGAGCTGAAGGAGAAGAAGGCATGAGCGGCGCAAGCCAAGACACCGCCGTCTCGACGGGGCGCGCGACGCGGGTTCTGATTTACCTGGTCCTGGTCCTCTTCGCGCTCTTCTACCTGTTGCCGCTCTACGTGATGGGCGTCAACTCCCTGAAACCGCTGGAGGAAATCACCGGCGGCAACATGATGGCGCTCCCGCAGACCTGGACGCTCGACCCCTGGCGCTCGGCCTGGTCGACCGCCCAGATCGGCGTCGAACCCACCGGCCTCAGACCCTATTTCCTGAACTCGATCCTGATGGTCGTCCCCGCCGTTGCGATCTCGACCATCGTCGGGGCGCTGAACGGGTACGTGTTGACCAAGTGGCGCTTCAAGGGCGACACCTGGGTCTTCGGGCTGATGCTCTTCTCCTGCTTCATCCCGTTCCAGATCGTGCTGATCCCGATGGCGGTGGTCCTCGGCAAACTCGGCCTCGCGGGCTCCGTGCCCGGGCTGATCCTGGTCCACGTCGTCTACGGGATCGGCTTCACCACGCTCTACTTCCGCAACTACTATGCCTCCTTCCCGACCGAGCTCATCCGCGCCGCCCAGATCGACGGGGCCGGGTTCTTCCGCATCTTCTGGCGCATCCTGCTCCCGGTCAGCGGGCCCATCGCCGTGGTCTCGGTCATCTGGCAGTTCACCAACATCTGGAACGACTTCCTGTTTGGCGTCTCGTTCGGCGGCACCTCGCAGCCGATGACGGTCGCGCTCAACAACCTCGTCCAGTCCTCGACGGGCGTGAAGGAATACAACGTCCACTTCGCGGGCGCGATCCTGGCCGCCCTTCCCACCCTGATCGTCTACATCGTCGCTGGTCGGTACTTCGTCCGCGGCCTCATGGCGGGGAGCGTCAAGGGATGATCCCCGCGAAAGTTTTCGAAAACTTTTGCCAAGAATTTTCGAAAATTCTTGGTTCCCGGCCCCAACGTCCCGCGCAAACGCAAAGGACCTGAGGGAGACCGCCGGGCGGCGGCAACCGCCCGACGGTCATGTTCAACCCAAGCCCGCTTTGACGACTGACAAGGGCGAACAGCAGGAAGGAATACCGAAGATGAAGGTCTTGTCCATAACCGCACTACTTCTGGCTACCGCCAGCCCGGCCCTCGCCGACCCTTCGGTCGAGGTGATGCACTTCTGGACCTCTGGTGGCGAAGCGGCGGCCCTGGGCGCCGTCCGTGACAAGGTCGTCGCCGAGGGCGTCACCTGGACCGACGCGCCCGTGGCGGGCGGCGGCGGCGATCAGGCCAAGACCGCGCTGCAGGCCCGCATCGCCAGTGGCAATCCGCCCGCCGCCGTGCTGATCCTGGGCCAGAACATCATCGACTGGGCGAATGAGGGCATGCTCGGCAATGTCGACGCTTTGGCTGAAGCGCAGGGCTGGGACGCCGCACTCCCGCGGGCCGTCAAGGACTTCACCCAGGTCGAGGGAAGCTGGGTTTCGGTCCCGACCAACGTGCACCGGACCGACATGATCTGGGCCTCCAAAGCCGCCTTCGACAAGATCGGCGCGGCCTATCCCACCACCTGGGAAGAGCTGAACGCCCTTGCGCCCAAGTTCCGTGAGGCCGGGATCATCCCGCTCGCCCACGGCGGGCAGGCCTGGCAAGAGGCCTACATGTTCGAAGCCGTCGCTGCCGGGGTAGGGGGCGCCGACTTCTACCGCAAAGCGCTGATCGAGCTCGACGATGCCACCCTGCGCGGGCCGGAAATGGTCGCCGTCTTTACCCAGCTGGCCGAGCTGCGCGGCATGGTCGACGACAACGCCCCCGGTCGCGACTGGAACCTCGCTTCATCCATGGTCATCAACGGCGAGGCGGCGATGCAGATCATGGGCGACTGGGCCAAGGGCGAGTTCACCAATGCGGGGAAGAAGCCCGGCGACGACTATGCCTGCATCCCGGTCCCCAAGGCCAGGGGCGATGCCTTCGTCTATCTGGTGAACTCTCTCAGCCTGTTCACCCAGACCGACCCCGACCTGATCAAGGGGCAAGAGGTGCTTGCCAGCGCGATCATGGACCCCGCCGTTCAGGTCGCCTTCAACCAGGCCAAGGGAGCGATCCCGGCGCGGACCGACATCGACCTGTCGGCGATGGACGCCTGCGCCCAGGCTACGTCCGCCAGCCTCGCGTCAAATGACGCCGCTGGCACCGCTGTCCCGACCTTCGCCGGAACCCACGCCGCCAACGCCGCCGTCGTGGGCGCCGCCACCGATGCAATCACCGCTTTCTTCAACTCTGACCAGACCCCCGAAGAGGCCGCAACCGCCCTTGCCGACGCCATCGCGGCGGCCCGGTAAGGCTACCGGCCTCGTCCCGAACTCCCCGGGACGGGGCCGACCCAACGACATGAGGACGAACATGGGTTTTCTCGACATCCGCAACGTCACCAAATCCTACGGGCAGGTCGAAGTCCTGCACCGCGTCGACATCGCGGTCGAGGAGGGCGAGTTCCTGGTCCTCGTCGGCCCCTCCGGCTGCGGGAAGTCCACGCTTCTGAACATGATCGCGGGGCTGGAAGGCATCTCGGCCGGTGAGATCGCGATCAAGGGCCGCGTCGTGAACGGCGTCCACCCCTCGAAGCGCAACATCGCGATGGTGTTCCAAAGCTACGCGCTTTACCCCAACATGACCGTAGGCCAGAACATGACCTTCGGGCTGGAGATGCACGGCGTCCCCAAACCCGAGCGTGACAAGGCGCTGGCCGAGGTCGCGAAGCTCCTCCAGATCGACCATCTCCTCGACCGCAAGCCCGGCCAGCTGTCCGGAGGCCAGCGCCAGCGCGTGGCGATGGGCCGGGCTTTGGTGCGGAACCCCGACGTCTTCCTCTTCGACGAACCGCTCTCCAACCTCGACGCCAAACTCCGCGTCGATATGCGGACCGAGATCAAGAAGCTCCACCAGAAGCTGAAAACCACCATCGTCTACGTCACCCACGACCAGATCGAGGCGATGACCCTCTCCACCCGCATCGCCGTGATGAACAAGGGCTTCGTCCAGCAGCTGGGCACCCCGAAAGAGATCTACGACACCCCCGCCAACGTCTTCGTGGCAACCTTCATGGGCTCGCCTGCCATGAACATCGTCCCCGCCAAGGTCGTCCTCCGCGACGGCCAGCCCCACGCGGCGCTCACCGACGCCGACGGCACGCCCCAGCACCTCCGCTTCAGCCAGGATCTGACGGCATGGGAGGGCAGGGACATCCTCCTCGGCATCCGCCCCGAGGCGATCACCGACCCCGAGGGCGCCGACCGCAAGTCCGGCAACATCGTCGCCCTGAGAAACCGCGTCACCGTCACCGAACCGGCGGGAGCCGACACCTTCGTCACGATGACGCTTTCGGGCAAGGACGCTATCGCCCGGATGCGCGCCGACGCGAATGTCGCGGCCGGACAAGCCTTTGACTTCGCAGTGAACATGGAAAAGGCCGTAGCCTTCGATCCGCAAACCGAACAGCGGATCGCCTGAATGAAATCTGCCCAATACACCGCGGACATCATCATCATCGGCTCCGGCATGGGGGGGGCGACGCTGGCCGCCGCGCTTGCCCCTACGGGGCGTAAGGTGCTGATCCTGGAACGCGGCGACCGCCTGCCCGACACGCCCGAAGCCCGCGACCCCGCCGCCATCTTCCAGCGCGGCCACTTCAAGCCGAACGAGACCTGGCGCGACATCTCCGGCGCGGCCCTGCACCCCGGCAACTACGCCTATGTCGGCGGCAACACCAAGTTCTACGGCGCGGTCCTCCTCCGCTACCGGGCCGAGGACTTCCGCCCCCTCCGCCACCTCGAAGGCACCACCCCCGGCTGGCCCATCGCCTACGCTGACCTCGAACCCTGGTACTCCAAGGCAGAAACGCTCTACCGCGTCCGGGGCGACGTGGCGGGTGACCCGACCGAGCCGCCCCATTCCGCCCCCTATCCCTTCCCACCCGTCCCGGACGAGCCAGACATCGCCGCCCTCCGTCAGGCCTTCGCCGCCCAAGGCCTCCACGTCTCCGCGCTCCCATTGGGCGTGGACATCGACGCCTGGCTGAAGCGCGCCCGCACCGGCTGGGACGCCTTCCCCTGCACCACGGGGGCCAAATCCGACGCCGAATCCTGCGCGCTGGTCGAGGCGCTGAAACACCCCAACGTTACCCTCCAGACCAACACCAAGGTCACCCGCCTCCTTTCCGAAGCCCGCCGCGTCACCGGCGTCGAAGTCGAACGCTTCGGCACCCGCGAGACCCTGACCGCCCCCACCGTCGTACTCTCCGCCGGAGCGATCCTCTCCTCCGCCCTCCTCCTCGCCAGTGCGAACGACGACCACCCGACCGGCCTTGCGAACAAATCCGACCAGGTCGGCCGCAACTTCATGAACCACAACCTCACCGGCATGGTCGCCTACAATCCCTTCCGCCGGAATCGCACGACCTATGAAAAGACCATCCAGGTCAACGACTTCTACCTGACCGGCGGCCCGAACGGCGAACCCCTCGGCAACATCCAGATGCTCGGCCGCATCACCGGACCCATCCTCGCGGGCGAATCCGGCCTTCCTCTCTGGCTCTCCCACCACATCGCCGAACACTCGATCCACATCATGGCCATGTCCGAGGACCTGCCCGACCCCAACTCCCGCGTATTCTGGCGCAACGGAGAGGTCGTCCTCGACTGGCGCAAGACCAACACCAAAGCCCACGACCTCCTGGTGAAACGCCTCAAGCAAGCCATGCGGAAAGCCGGCTGGCCCATCACCCTGGCGCGGGGCTTCCCCAAATCCAAACCCTCCCACCAGTGCGGCACCAACCGCATGGGCGCGGACCCAAGGACCAGCGTGGTCGACACGAACCTCAAGGCCCACGACCTCGACAACCTCTACATCTGCGACGCCTCGGTCCTGCCGACCTCCGCCGCCGTGAACCCCTCGCTCACCATCGCCGCGCTGGCTCTCCGCGCAGGCGACCACATCGCGAAAGCCCAGCCATGAAACCCCTCGCCCTCATCACCGGAGGCCAGCAAGGCATCGGCCTCGGCATCGCCCAGGCCCTTGCCACCCAAGGCTTCCGCCTCGCCATCGCCTCCCGCTCCGCCCCCGGAGACGCCAGCGTCACCCAAGCCCTCGAAGCCCTCGGCCCCGACGCCCGCTACTACCAGCACGACCTGTCGAACATTGCCGCCATTCCTGCGCTCCTCGACGCCATCGAGGCGAACCAAGGCCCCCTCGACGCCCTGATCCAGAACGCGGGCGTCGCCGCCAAGGTCCGGGGCGACATGCTGGACATCACACCGGAAAACTTCGACTGGATCATGGGCATCAACCTGCGCGGGGCCTTCTTCCTGGCGCAACAGGTCGCGAAACGCATGCTCGCCACGAGCAGCGAACACTACCGCTCCATCACCTTCGTGACCTCCGTCTCGGCCCAGATGGCGAGCCCCGAGCGTGCCGACTACTGCATCTCCAAGGCCGCCGCCGCGATGGCCGCCCAGACGCTCGCCCTGCGCCTTGCCTCGCACAACATCGGCGTCTTCGAGCTTCGCCCCGGCATCATCGAAACCGGCATGACCGCTGGGGTCAAAGACAAATACGACGCCCGCATCGCCCAGGGCCTCGTCCCCGCCGGCCGCTGGGGCCAGCCGTCAGACATCGGCCAGGCCGTCATCCCCCTCGTCACCGGACAACTCGCCTTTGCCACCGGGGCCGTCCTCCCCGTCGATGGCGGCCTCTCCATCGAGAGGCTGTGAGAATGCCGTTCCCACCCCGCGCACCGCAAAAATTTTCGAAAATTTTTGCCCGGAATTTTCGAAAATTCCGGTCCCCCGGACCGCTACCCAAGGCACTCCAATGACCTACGACTACATCATCATCGGCGGCGGCTCTGCCGGTTGCGTCCTCGCCGCCCGCCTGTCCGAAAACCCCGCCGCAAAGGTCCTCCTCATTGAGGCCGGGGGCCGCGACCGCCATCCGTTCTACCACCTGCCCGCGGGCTTCGCGAAGATGACCAAGGGCATCGGCTCCTGGGGCTGGCAGACCGTTCCGCAGCGGCACATGAAGGGGATGCAGATCCGCTACACGCAAGCCAAGGTGATCGGCGGCGGCTCCTCGATCAACGCGCAGCTCTATACCCGTGGCAATGCGCAGGACTACGACGACTGGCGCCAGATGGGCTGCCCCGGCTGGGGGTATGAGGACGTCCTCCCCTACTTCCGCAAGTCCGAACACAACGACACCCACGACAACCGTTACCACGGCAAGGACGGCCCCCTCGGCGTCAGCCAACCCCGCGCGCCCCTGCCGATCTGCGAGGCGTTCTTCGCCGCCGGGGCCGAAATCGGCATCCCGCGGAACCGCGATTTCACTGGCGAGACGCAGGACGGCCTGGGCTACTACCAGCTGACCCAACGCTGGTATCGCCGCTCCTCCACCGCCACCGCCTTCCTGAAACCGGCGCTCCGTCGCCCGAACCTGAAAGTCAAGACCGGCCAGCAGGTCCTGCGCATCGTCGTCGAGAAGGGCAGGGCGGTCGGCGTCCAGACGACCGAAGAAACCCACCGCGCCACGACCGAGGTCATCCTCTCCTCCGGCGCCATCGGCTCCCCCCGCCTCCTGCAGCTTTCCGGCATCGGTCCCGCCGACGACCTCAACCGCCTCGGCATCCCCGTCGTCCTCGACCGCCCGCAGGTGGGCGCGAACCTGCAGGACCACCTCGACCTCTTCGTCATCGCCGAATGCACCGGCCCCCACACCTATGACCGCTACGCCAAACTCCACTGGTCGGCGCTCGCGGGCCTTCAATACCTCCTGACCCGCAAGGGCCCTGTCACCTCCTCCCTCTTCGAGACGGGAGGCTTCTGGTACGCCGACCGCTCCGCCCGCTCCCCCGACATCCAGTTCCACCTGGGCCTCGGCTCCGGCATCGAGGCCGGCGTCGCCGCCATGCCGCAGGGCGGCGTCACCCTGAACTCCGCCTTCCTCCGACCCCGCTCGCGCGGCACCGTCCGCCTGGCCTCGGCAGACCCCAAAGCCGCCCCCCTGATCGACCCGAACTATTGGGAAGATCCCTACGACCGCGAAATGTCGATCAAGGGCCTCAAACTCGCGCAAGAGATCATGCGCCAACCCGCGCTCAAACCCTTCGTCCTCGCCGAACGCCTTCCCGGCCCCGAGGTGAGAACCGACGAGGACTACATCAACTACGCCGTGAAGAACGCCAAGACCGACCACCACCCCGCCGGGACCTGCCGCATGGGCGCGGACGCCGAGGCCGTCGTCGACCCCACCCTCCGCTTCAACGGCATCGACGCCCTCCGCGTCGTCGACGCCTCGATCATGCCGACCGTGGTCTCCTCCAACACCAACGCCGCCACCATCATGATCGCCGAGAAAGCCGCCGACCTGATCAAGGGAGCCGCCGCATGATCCGCCACATCGTCCTCCTCAAGGCCCGGCCCGAGGTCTCCGAAGTCCACATCCAAAGCATCTTCGCCGACCTCCACAGCCTCAAACTCCCCGGCATCCTCGCCATCCACTCCGGCCGCTCGGAGAGTCCCGAGAAGATCGAACGCGGCTACCTCCACGGCTTCACCGTCGACTTTGCCGACTGGGACGCGCTGGCCACCTACCAGGCCCACCCCGACCACAAACGCGTCGGAGCCGCCCTCGTCGCCGCCGCCCAAGGTGGCCTCGACGGTATCCTCGTCTTCGACCTTCCCTGCTGAGGCCACCCCATGTTCACCCTCCCCACAGCCGACGCCCGCCTCGAACCCTACCGCCTCACCGGCACGCCGCTGACACCGCGGGCCCCAAAGGTCCCACTCACCCGCACTGCCTTCGCCGCCGCCCACGTCGTCTCCGATCCCCTGCGCGAGCGGAACCCCTGGGACACCCGCCCCGCCGTCGACTGGGACGCGACCCTGAACTTCCGCCAGCAGCTCTGGGACCAGGGCCTCGGCCTCGCCGAGGCGATGGACACCGCCCAACGCGGCATGGGGGTCGACTGGCCCACCGCGATGGAGCTCATCCAGCGCACCATGCGCGCCGCGAAGGCCCACCCGATGAAACCGAGGGTCGCCTGCGGGGCCGGGACCGACCACAAACCCCTCGCCGACCTGACCACCCCCGACGCCATCCTCGCCGCCTACACCGAACAGGCCGAGGCCATAGAAGCCGCCGGCGGCCAGCTCATCCTCATGGCGTCCCGCGCCTTCCCGGCGATCCGCGCCTCCGAGGGCACCTACCGCCACGTCTACCGAAAGCTCATCGACGGCGCGAAAGACCCGGTCATCCTCCACTGGCTGGGCGACATGTTCGACCCCGCGCTGAAAGGCTACTGGGGCAGCACGGACGTCGCCAAGGCCTCGGACTTCGTCCTGTCCCTCATCGCCGAGAACCCCGGCAAGGTGGACGGCATCAAGATCTCCCTCCTCGACCAGTCCCAAGAAGAACAGTTCCGCGCCCGCCTTCCCGCAGGCGTCCGCCTCTACACCGGCGACGACTTCAACTACGCGCCGCTGATCGAGGGCGACGGCACCCATTTCTCCCACGCGCTGCTCGGCATCTTCGCCGCCATCGCCCCGGCGGCCTCCCAGGCCCTCGAAGCCCTCGCGCAGGGCGACAGCCAGACCTATCACCGCCTCCTCACCCCCACCGTCCCGCTCTCCCGGGACATCTTCCGCGCCCCCACCCGCTTCTACAAGGCGGGGATTGCGTTCCTCAGCTGGCTCAACGGCCACCAGAAGCACTTCATCATGCCCGCGGGCTTCCAATCCTCCCGCGACATCACCCACTACGCCCAGGTCTTCCGCCTGGCCGACGCCTCAGGCTTGCTTTCCAACCCCGATCTGGCACAAGCGCGGATGAAGACCCTTCTCGCCCTGCACGGGATCGACCAGGACTGATGGACAAACGGCCGACGATCATCGACGTGGCGACGCTTGCGGGCGTCTCCAAATCGACCGTCAGCCTCGTTCTGCAACAAAGCCCGCTGGTGAAGCAGGAAACCCGCGACGACGTGCGCCGGGCGATGGCGCAACTTGGTTACGTCTACAACCGCGCCGCCGCCAACCTGCGCTCCTCGAACGCGGGTCTCATCGGCGTCGTCATCAACGACCTGAGAAACCCGTTCTTCACCGAATTCGCGACCTCGCTGCAGATGGCCCTGTCGGCGCGCGGCTATGCCACCGTCCTTGCAAATACCGACGAAGACCCCGCCCTGCAGACGCAAGTCATCGGCGCCATGCTGGAACACGGCGTCTCCGCCCTCATCGTCTCGCCGGCTTACGGCGACGAGACCGCCTTCGACGCCATCGCCCGCGCCAATGTCCCGGCCCTCCAGGTCCTGCGCCAGGTCGTCCCCACCAGCCGCGCGCCCTTCGCCGCGCCCGACTACCCCACGGGAAGCCGCCTCGCCACCGAGCACCTCCTGGCTCAAGGCGCCCAGCACATCGCCTTCGTCGGCGGCCTCGAAGGCCGCGCCGTCACCCAACTGCGGATGTCCGGCTACCTTGCCACCCTCGCGGCCCACGGCATGACCCCCCTCCACCTCCCCGGCCGCCCCGGCCGCGCCTTCGGGCGCGAGGCCGCCCGCCGCCTTGCCGAACAGCATCCCAGCGTCGATGCCGTCCTCTGCTTCAACGACCTCACCGCCCTGGGCCTTCTGACCGGCTGCACCGAGCAGGGCCGCGCCATTGGCCAAAGCCTGAAGATCGTCGGCTTCGACGACATCGAGGACTGCGCCCAGGTCTACCCCGCGCTCTCTTCGGTCCGCTGCGACATCGCGGGCTTTGGGCAGAGGATGGCGGAAACGGTGCTGGAATGGCTGGAAAACGACCATCGCCCGCCGCCGGAAACCGTTACACCCGTGACGTTGATCCCCCGCGCGTCGAGCCTTTCATGATCCCGGACCCCGCCCAGTTCCTCCGCCAGCTCTTCGACCGCGCCGTGGAAGTGGCCGACCCGATGCGCTCACTCGCGCGCTTCCTGCCCGAAAAGCCCAAGGGTCGCGTCCTCGTGATCGGCGCGGGCAAAGCCTCCGCCCGCATGGCCGAAGCGGTCGAGGCGGCGTGGGGCCCCTGCGACGGCCTCGTCATCACTCGCTACGGCTATGCCCGCCCATGCCAGGGCATCGAGATCGTCGAGGCCGCCCATCCCGTCCCCGACCAGGCCGGAGTGGATGCAACGCAGCGCATGCTCCAGCTTCTGCAGGGCCTCACTGAAGACGACTTCGTCCTCGCCCTCATCTCCGGCGGGGCCTCCGCGCTTCTCTGTGCCCCGGCCGAGGGCATGACGCTGGCCGAAAAGCAGCAGGTCAACGCGGCCCTCCTCGCCTCCGGCGCGCCCATCGTGGCGATGAATACGGTCAGGAAGCACCTAAGCCGTGTCAAAGGCGGCCAGCTCTCCGCCGCCGCCTATCCGGCCAAGATTCTCGCCCTGATGATTTCCGACGTGCCCGGCGACGACCCGGCCTTCATCGGCTCCGGCCCCACCGTCGGCGATGCCACCACCCCCGACGACGCCCGCGCGATCCTTGACCGCTGGTCCATCCCGGTCCCGCCGTCGGCCCGTGCCGCCCTTGCCCATTCCGGCGTCGTCCCCCCCGGCGACCCGCGCCTCTCGCGCACCCAAAACGTCATCTACGCCGCCCCGGCCCAATCCCTCGCCGCCGCCGCCGACCTCGCCGCCCCGCTGGCCGAGGTCCGGACCCTCGGTGACCGGATCGAAGGCGAGGCGCGCGACGTCGCCCGCGAACAGGCCGCAATGGCGACCAGCCTCGCTGCCAGCCTGAAGCCCGGCGACAAGCCCATCCTCCTCCTCTCCGGCGGCGAGCTGACCGTGACCCGTACTGGCGACGGGGTAGGGGGGCCCAACGCCGAATTCTGCCTCGCCCTGGCACTTGCGCTGGACGGCCATCCGCAGATCCACGCCATCGCCTGCGACACCGACGGGGTGGACGGGGCCGCCGAGGTGGCGGGCGCGCTGGTCAGCCCGGACACGCTGCAAACCCCCGGCGCAGCCGAGGCGCTTGCCCGCAACGACGCGCACGGTTGGTTTGCGAAAGCCGGGTCGCAGGTCGTGACCGGTCCGACCCTGACCAACGTCAACGACTTCCGCGCGATCCTGATCCTGCCACCGAAGTGACGGTCCGTGCCGCGCGGACAGTGTAGTCCTAACCCTTCGGCGCCATCCTCGCCTGCACCGTGGGCAGGGTGATCCGCACCGCCAGTCCGCCAAGCGCCGCGCTGTCTTCCAGCGCGATCGTCGCCCCATAGGCCTGCAAAAGATCGCTTGCGATCGCCAGACCAAGTCCGGTTCCGGGCTTCGAGGTGTCCAGCCGTGCGCCGGACCGCATCGCCTCGACCCGGTCGGCCGCGGGGATGCCCGGACCGTCGTCCTCGATCAGCACCTCGATCCCCTGAGGCCGCCTACGGGCCGTAAGCGCAATGCCCGACCGGCACCACTTCAGGGCATTGTCCAAGAGATTGCCCAGCACCTCCTCGATGTCCTGGGCGTCCATCCGGACCGTGAGGCCCGGCTCGCAGGAGAGGCTGATCGACTTGCCCTCCCGCCTTGCCATCATTCCGAACATGCGGCCGAACCGGTCCACCGAATGGCTGAGGTCGGTCCGCACCTGCGTCGCCTCACCCGAGTTCGCCGCGCGAAGGCGTGCCAGCGACCGGCCAAGCTGGGCGTCCACCCGGTCCAGCGCCTCCAGCGCCTTGTCCATGTCATGCGACCCCTCGGCCAGCAGCGTCAGTTCGTTGCGCAGGATGGCGCTTGGCGTCTTCAGCGCATGGGCGAGGTCCGCCGCCTGCCGCCGGGACCGGCTGATGATCTCGCGGTTGCGCGCCAGAAGTCCGTTGATGTCGGCGACGAGCGGCGCCACTTCCTCGGGGTAGTCCGCCTCGCTCAGCTCCTCGTCCCTGTCCCAGCGTTGCGCCACGTCCCGGCGCAGCCGGTTCAACGGGCCGATGATCGTTGCGGTCTGGAACAGCACGCTCGCCATGCCGATCAGCGCGACCAGCGCGAAGGCCACCACCAGGCTCCTGCGCGTCTCCACCCGTTCGGCGTTCAGCTCCGCCACGGTCTCGGCCACGGTCACTGTCCAGGTGCTGCCATCCTCAAGCGTGATCAGCTGCTGGGCCAGGCGGACCTCCTCGACCTCGGGGTTCGCCGCATAGCGGATGTCAAGGGCCGGGGTCGCCTGCGCGGATCCGGGCAGGGTCGCGTCAAGCAGCGAGCCAGAGGTGAAGATTTCTCCATCCGGCCCGGTGACCTGCCAATAGCGACCAGAAAAGGGGGTCTGGTAGGCCGGGTCGAACAGCAGCTCTGACAGAAGCCCGGGGTTGTCCGAGACCGAGCTCAACGCGGCGACCAACCGCGTGTGCTTTTCGACCAGCGCCGTGTCGAACCGCAAAAGGACGCGCTGGTTCAGGAAGGAGTAAAGCAGGAATGTCCCGACGGTCAGCGAGACCAGCGCCGCAATGCCGCCGCTGATCCAGGCCCGTTTCCGCAGGGAAAGCATCAGGGCGCGTCGATCATGTATCCGCGGCCGCGCATGGTCTGGATAAGCTCGGGGCCAAGTTTCTTGCGCAGCCGGTTGATGAAGACCGCGATGGTATTGGAGTCGCGGTCGCCATCGTATTCGTAGATATGTTCCGACAGTTCCGTACGCGAGATCAGCCGCCCCGCGTTGTGAATGAGATAGGTCAGGACCGCGACCTCCTGCGAGGTCAGGTCGACCGGAATCCCGTGGACTGTCGCGCGGCCATGCCGGGTGTCGAAGACGACGCCGTCACGTTCGAAAAGCGGATTGGTGCGGCCCGTGCTTCGCCGCAGGGCAGCACGCACGCGGGCCGCAAGCTCGGGCAGATGGAAGGGCTTCGTCAGATAGTCATCGGCGCCGGCGTCCAGACCGTCCACGCGGTCGGACCAGCCATCCCGCGCCGTCAGGATCAGCACCGGCGTGGTTATCCCGCCCGCACGCCATTCCTTCAGGATCGAAATGCCGTCCCTGATCGGCAGGCCGATGTCCAGGATGATCATGTCGTAGGGTTCGGTGGCGCCCAGGAAGCCGGCTTCCTGGCCATCATGGGCGACGTCGACAATCCGGCCCTCTGCAGCAAGCAGACGCTTGATCTGGTCGCACAGGACCACTTCGTCTTCGGCGAGCAAGATTCTCATGGGATCGGGAATTATCCGCTAATTTGGCAACAATTATGGCACGGATCAGTTTTTGCCGCCGCCGTTTCCACCGCCGCCGCCGCCGCCACTGCTCCCGCCGCCGCCACCGCCACCGCCGCCGCCGCCGTTCCCACCGCCGCCGCCGTTCCCGCCACCGCCACCGCCGTTGCCACCGCCGCCCGAATTGCCTCCGCTCTTATCCTTCGATCCGGCGGACTGGCTCTTGCCCTTGTTTCCTTTGCCCTTGCCACCTTCCGCGGCCGCAGCAACATCGCGACCGATGGCCGAATTCCGGCCGACCTGTTCTCCGGTGCGGGCATTTATGATGACGCTGACGACCGACCCGTTCGCCTTCTTCAGAACGATCCGGTAGAAGATGTCGTTCCGTTCGAAAGCCCGCGCCTCGATCGGCTCGCCCCCTGTGGCCTTGGCAACTGATTCGATCACGCGCTTGAGGCTGAGAACCTCTCCCGAACGCGCAACTTGGCGCAATTCGGCCGCATCCAGTTCACGGACAGTGGCCGAGAAGCCGGGGCCCGCGAAGGCCAGCATCGACAGAAGTGCCAAGGTGTGTCGAATTTTCATGATCAACATCTAGCAGATTTGACATGAACTGAAGATGAACAATTGGTTTGCGCCGAGTTAAACGCGTCTCGTGTCTATTGCCGCCATGGACCCGCGACTCGGGCTGCCGTCCGCAGTCTGTGTGCAGGCGGGTCGCCCAAACACATGAGGCAGAAGATGAAGAAGACCTCCCTGCAATTTCTGAAAGCCTGCTCGCTTTCAGTCGCCCTCCTGGGCTCGGTGGCCGTAGTGGCAGCGATGACGCACCATGACGTGGCCTTTGCCAAGTCGGGCAATGACAATGGCGGCGGCAATGGCAATGGCGGCGGCAACGGCGGCGGCAACGGGAAGGGTGGCGGCAACTCCGACAAGTCTTCCGGCAACAGCAAGGCGGACAAGGCCGACAAGAAGTCGTCCGACAGCAAGGCCACCAAGTCCAAGGAAAAGACCAAGGTGAAAGCCAAGGCAAAGGCCAAGCCGAAGAAGAAGGACCTCGCCGAAGAGCTTGGCGTGCATCCCTCGGAACTCGGCGCGCTCAACGCCGCCCATGCCAACGAGAACGCCCTGAAGAACGCCTCGCCCAATTCGCGGGTCGGGCGTATCGCCGCCTACCGCGACGCCGTTCTGGCCGGTGAGCAGCTTGCCGAGGACCTGGAACTCAAGGAAGCCGAGCTTGCCGCGCTGCCGGTGCCCGCGCGCTCGTCTAGTGAGGTCAAGACCGAACTCGATCTTGCGGCCGCCGAAACGGCCACGGCCGAGGGCATTGTGAGCGCGCTCGAAGATCAATTGGCCACCGCCGACCCGGCCGATGTCCCCTCGATCGAAGCCGATCTCGCGGCCGCGCTTGAGGATCTCGCTGCGGCAGAACAGGCCGAGGAAACCCTTCAGATCGAATATGACGCTGCCGTTGACTACGAGACCCTCGAAGCCGAAGTCGCGGATCTGACCCAGAAGGTCGAGGACCAGCCGGAACTGGAGCGTTCGCTCCTGGAAGCTGCCGCGAACAAGGAAGTGACCGACGAGGTCGAGGCGGCGGTCAAGAAGCTACTCGGCCTCTGATCTTCCGAAACCAAAGGCAAACGGCCGGCGTCTCGCCGGCCGTTTTGCATTTGTGCCTCACTGTTCCGCCTTGGCCATTCGGGCACCCTGCGGACCCAAAGCAAAAAGGCCACCCCCGTCCCGGGGTGGCCTTTCCTTTCGCAACAGAGAAGGGAACTTCAGGCTACAAAAGCCCGAGACGCAATCCGGTCGAGGGCGGCGACAACGTCCTCGACCGGCGGGAACCGCTTCAGATCCGCGGGGAACATGCTGCCCGAGGATTTCTGGCGTTTCTGAAGCGGCTGGCCATCAAAGGCCCGCAGGTCGGCAGTCAGGTACAGGCGATTTTCCTCGGTCGACGAACGCAGCATGACTTCCCCCACAGATACACACGTCGATCGCTCTTTGCGGCGGGTTACGACTCAACTTGGAATCACTGTGCCAAATCTATGTTTAACGGGTGGCAAACTTGCCGTTCATCTTCGGTTCATCTTGATCCGGCCCGCATTGCGCCACCTGTCCGCCGCAATCGCCCTTTCGGCGTGCTCCTCACTCCCCTTCCGGCCTGGCCGAAGCGGCGCCTCAAGCCACGATCTCGACCTTGTATGCGCTGGCTCCATCGCATAGTTCCCGCTTGGATTTGGCGCCCACTGTCCCCATCCTTCTTGGGCTCCCCCTGCTAAGACATCCGGCCGACGAAGACTTTCACGGCCTTTCAAGGACGAAAGACGCATGACGGCCATTGATAACAAAGCGGCAACGAAAGGGGACTCGGCAGCTCCAGCCGCCCACCGCCTCTCCGTCGCCCCGATGATGGACTGGACCGACCGCCACTGCCGCGTCTTTCATCGCCAGATGACCCGGCGAGCGATGCTTTACACCGAGATGGTCACCGCCCCCGCCGTCGTCCACGGGCCGAAGCCCCGGCTTCTCGATTATTCCTCGGTGGAACACCCAGTCGCCCTGCAGCTGGGCGGCTCCGACCCGCGCGAACTGGCCGATGCGGTGCAGATCGCGCGGCCCTGGGCCTATGACGAGATCAACCTCAACTGCGGCTGCCCCTCGGACCGCGTGCAGTCGGGATGCTTCGGCGCGGTGCTGATGGAACGGCCGCAACTTGTCGCAGACTGCGTCCGCGCCATGATGGGCGAGACCGACGTGCCCGTGACGGTGAAATGCCGGATCGGCGTGGACAACCAGGACCCGGAGACCATCCTGCCGCAATTCATCGAGACGCTCGCCGGGGCAGGGGTGCGCCATATCATCATCCACGCGCGGAAAGCCTGGCTACAGGGCCTCAGCCCCAAGGAAAACCGCGAGATCCCGCCCCTGGACCACGATCTCGTGGTGCGGATGAAGCGGCAGTTCCCCGAGCTGACGGTCTGCATCAACGGCGGCATCACCAGCCTCGATCAGGCGCGGTGCTTCCTCGACCAGGGGCTCGACGGGGTGATGATCGGCCGCGCGGCCTACCACGACCCGGCCTCGGTGCTGATCGGGGCGGATGCGCTTTGGGGTGACGATCATGCCCCCGACGCAGTGGACGTCGTCAACGCCATGCGCCCCTACATCGCCGACCACCTCGCGGCAGGCGGCCGGCTCCACCAGATCACCCGGCACATGCTGGGCCTCTTCATGGGAAAACCCGGCGCCAGGGGCTGGCGCCGGGTCTTGTCCGAACAGGCCTCGCGGAACGGGGCGGGGCTCGCGGTGATCGACGCCGCCCTGGCCGAGCTTCAGGCCAGCGCCGCCGCCTGACGCGACCGCACCAGCCGCGACAGCGCCAGCACCAGCACACCACACAGCGCGATGGCGCCCAGCATCGGCGTCGCGGTCCCGTCGAAGAACGGTCCCGCGGCGACGATCATCAACCCGCCCGCCAGCATCTGCAGCGTGCCGCCCAGCGAGGAGGCGAGGCCGGCGATGTCGCCGTGTTCGTCCAGCGCCATCACCATCGCCGTCGGGATGATCAGCCCCAGGCAGGCATTGGCCAGGAATAGCCCCGCCATGCAGAGCCACAGGTTCACCACCCCCGTCAAGGCCAGCGCGAACAGCGCCACGGTGAAGACCGCGAACCCCAGCGAGGCCCAGGCCATCACCTTCGGCGCGCCATGCCGCATCCCCAAGGGACCCGCCACCTGCGACGCTCCGAAGAAGCCGATCGCGTTCACGGCGAAGGCCAGCGAAAAGCCGGTGGGCGACAGGCCGAAGGTCCCGGTGTAGACGAAGCTCGCGCTTGCGATGAAGACGAAGAAGCTCGCCATCCCGAACCCGCCCAGGAAGGTCAGCCCCATGAACAGGGGATCGGTGAACAGCACCGCCGCCCCGCGCCGCATCGCGGCAAGGTTGAAGGGCTGCCGGTCCTTGTCATGCAGCGTCTCGGGCTGGAACAGCGCCAGGATCGTCAGGCTGACCAGCGCCGCAACGACCAGCGCCCCGAAGATCGCCCGCCAGCCGAAGACCGCCATCAGCCCCGACCCCGCCAAGGGCGCCAGCATCGGCGAGACCGAAATCACCATCATCACCGCCGCCATCAGCCGCGTCGCCTGCGGACCCGTGTAGTTGTCGCGGATGATCGCCCGTGGCACCACCATCAGCGCGGCCCCGCCAAGCCCCTGGATCGCACGGCCGAGGATCAGGCCCTCGACCGTCGTCGAAAAGGTGCAGACGACCGAGCCCGCCAGGAACACGGCGATGCCGGCATAAAGCGGGGGCTTGCGGCCCGACCGGTCGGCCCAGGGGCCATAGATCAGCTGCGCAAGGCCAAAGGCGATGAAATAGGCTACGATGGTGCCCTGCATCCCCTGGACCGTGGTGCCAAGCGCCTCCCCGATCTGGGGCATCGCAGGCAGATACATGTCGATCGCGAACGGACCGACCGAAGACAAAAGCCCCAGCACCAGCGCGGGGCGCAATATACGATCAGACATCTGGAAACCTGTTCTGAAAAGCTGTCCCGACGAAGGGGCAGGGCCCGACTCGGCCGTTGGACGGGCTGCATACCATTCGGTATCCATTGCCGCCAGCCCCTTTCGGCACTGGCCAGCCCCGGACCGGCGGGCTATGTCCGGCGGGCTGCTGCCCGAGGTGCCTGATGCCCGAACTCGCCGACCTCCTGCCGATGCTTGCCGTGCTTTTGGTGATCGGCGCCTTCGCCGGCGTCGTCGGCGGCCTGTTCGGCGTGGGCGGAGGGCTCATGCTGGTCCCCGCCTTCTTCTACGCCTTCGACCATCTCGGCTACGGCGGCGACCAGTTGATGCAGGTCTGCGTGGCGACCTCGATGGCGACGATCGTGATCACATCGCTCAGGTCCATCTCCGCGCACAACAAGAAGGGCGCGGTCGACTGGGAGGTGCTGAAGACCTGGGGTCCGCCCCTGGTGATCGCGGCCGCAGTGGGCACCTTCGTCGCCGGGAGAGTTTCGTCGATGACGCTCCAGGCCGTGTTCGGGGCGCTCGCGGGTGTCGCGGGGCTCTGGATGGCCTTCGGTCGCGACAGCTGGCGGCTTGGGCATGCCATGCCCGGCCAGCCGGTGCGCAGCCTTCTGGCCGCGGCGGTCGGCTTCTTCTCGGCGATGATGGGCATCGGTGGCGGCACCTTCGGTGTGCCGCTGATGACGCTCTACAACACGCCGATCCACCGCGCCGTCGCCACCGCCTCGGGCTTCGGTGTGCTGATCGCCGTGCCCTCGGTCCTGGGTTTCCTGCTCCTGACGGTAAAGGATGCGCCGCCCTACACGGTCGGTGCCGTCAACCTGCCCGCCTTCCTGGTCGTCATCGGCACCACTCTGCTGACCACGCCCCTGGGCGTGCGCCTGGCCCATGCGATGAACCCCAGGCCCCTGAAGCGCGCCTTCGCCGTCTTCCTGACGCTTGTCGCGCTGAACATGCTGCGGAAGGTCGTCGGATGGTAGGGCAGGGCTGGCAGAAGCTTGGCCCTCACCCCGCCATCGCCGCCTGGGCCGCCGCCGCGCGGACTGCGGCCCTCCAGCATCTCGCCACGACGGACGAGACCTGGCGCTGCGGCGGCACCTGGTTCGTGGGTGTCGATGCGCTGCCGAACGGAACCGACGGCAGCATTGGCGGCATCCCCTTCCCTTGGGACGCCCTGCCACTGGCCCCCGAACCCCTGCACCGCGCCCAGCTTTCCATCATCCGCCCCGGCTACCCCCAGCCCTCGCCCGAGGAGACCCCCGCCGCCTTCGCCTTCCGCCGTGACCGCGACGCGGCCCATCTCGACGGCCTCCTCCCCATCGGCCCCGAGAAGCGCCGGATGGTGAAGGAACCCCATGCCTGGATCCTCGGCCTGCCGCTCAACGAAGCCACGGCGTCACCGCTCACGGTCTGGGAAGGAAGTCACGAAATCCTTCGCGCGGCACTCCTCAAGGCCCTCGCCCCACATCCGCCGGAAAGCTGGGGCGACATCGACATCACCCCTGAATACCAGCAGGCCCGGCGCGAAATCTTCGCCACCTGCCGGCGCATCGAACTCCCCGCAAAACCCGGCGAAGCCACGCTCCTTCACCGCCTCACCCTGCACGGCGTCGCCGCGTGGAAACCGGGCAACGCCGCACCCCCGGAAGGCCGGATGATCGCCTATCTCCGCCCGCAAATGCCGACCGTCCACCAGTGGCTCACGGCCCCCTGATTTCATCTTTGCCCAAATATCCTGGGGGTCTGGGGGTGAAACCCCCAGCCGGAGACAAGCGGGCGCAGTCCCGCGCAGGCGACCTAAGGATTCCGTGCCGAAGGCACTCCGCCTGATCAGCGCTCCAGCCGGGCCATCCGCCCGCCGCGACGCTTGGCCAGACGGGGCGCGCGCGAGGGAAGCTCTTCCATCAAGGCCGCCCGCTCTTCATGGGTCATCCGCGACCAGCCCGAGATCTCGTCGATCGACCGGAAGCAGCCGACGCAGATCCGCTCCTCGGGATGCACGACGCAGAGCTTCACGCAAGGCGAGGCGATCTCGTCACGTTTCCAGACGTCGTCCTTCACCCCGTCACCCCTGCTCAAGTCGCGCCATCCGGTCCAGCGCGCCTTGCAGGATATAGCCCGCGGCCACCTGATCGATCACCTCTTTCCGACGCTTTCTCGACGTATCCGCCTCAAGAAGTGCCCTTTCTGCCGCAACGGTGGACAACCGCTCATCCCAGTAGCAGATCGGCAGGGCCGTAAGCTTCTCCAGGTTCCGCGCGAAAGCCTGCGTCGCCTGCACGCGCGGGCCGATGGACCCGTCCATGTTCAGCGGCAGCCCCAGCACGATCCCGGCGGCCCCGCGGGCGTCCAGAAGCGCCAGAAGCTTGCCCGCGTCGATGGTGAACTTCTCGCGCCGGATCACCTCGATCGGCGTCGCCACCTGGCGGCGCAGGTCCGAAAGCGCCACGCCGATGGTCTTGTCGCCCAGGTCCAGCCCGGCGACCGCCCGGTTCGGGGGCAGGGCGGCCAGGAAGTCCTCGACAGACCCGCAGATCACGGGTTCAGCCCCGTCTCGACCGCCGCGAGCCGCAGGAACGACAGCTCTGCCGGCCGCCCCTCGAACTTGGCCTTGGCCTCGTCGTAGATCTTCTGCGCCTCGTCCAGGCGTTCCAGGATCGCGAGCGACCGGATCAGCCGGTTCCATTCCTCGACATCGCCGCCCTCGGTCGCCAGCCGGTCCGAGAGCTGCGCCACCATGCCCTCGATCATCGCCTGCCGCTCTTCGGGCGTCATCTCCGCAGCCGCGGCCACGTCCCCGGCTGAGGGGCCCGATCCCGCGTCCGCGGGCGGGGCATAGCGGATCCCGGCCAGTTCGGCGACGTCCGCGATCTCGTCCCTAACCTGTTGCACGAAGGGCGATTCCGGGTTGCCACTTTCCGCAATCGGTCGCCAGAACTTGAAGGCATAGTCGTAGCGCCCGCCCTGCAGGAACATCTCGCCAACCAGATACCGGGAAATCTCGTTTGTCACATCCAAGGTTAGACTTTGCTTGACCTGCAGCTCCGCTTCTGGCGACACGTAGCCTTGCGCTTCCACCACAAGGGCCAGCGCCATCAGGGCATGGTCCTGCGAGGATGCCGTGTCCCCGGCCAGCGCCAGCGCTCGTTCCTGCACGCGCACCGCCTCTTGCAGGTTTCCCGCTTCGAACCTCTGCGTGAACCGGGCGCGCAAAGCCTCGGGGTCGGTCACCGCCGCCAGCTCAGTTGCCAGCCTGGCATCCAGCGCCGCATCCCGGCTTCGGCCCTGCCTCGCCAGCTCCGCCTCCTGCGAGGGCCGGTTGCGGATCCCGTCATCCAGCGCGGCAAGCCGAGGCTCCAGCGCCATGTCCGGATAGCCGGGCGCGCCAAGGCCCCAGTAGGCCGCCGCGCCCCCCGCCACGACCACGGCCACGATCACCGCAGCGAACGCGCCCGTCGGCGTCCGCCCCCCGGCGACCGACCCGGCCTTGAGCGTCTTGTCCGCCTCGATCACCCGCTTGCCGACCTCGGCCCGCAGCCGCTCGGCCTCCTCGGGCCCGATGGTGCCGCGCTGCAGGTCGCGCGCGATCTCGGCCATCTGGTCGCGGTAGACGGCCAGGTCGGCTTCGGCGCTGTTGCTTTCGGCGGGAACCCGGCGCAAGGCGCTGACCAGGATATAGGCGACCATCGCCGCCAGGGCGACGGCCACTGCCCAGAACACTCCACCTGTCATGGTGCTGGTCACTCCACCCGCTTCTCGGGGCTCGACATAGTGTTTTCGGCCCGTGCAAGAAAGGGGCATTCGGCCGCAGACCGGCGCAGACCGGCAGGGACTCGGCACCGGCGTGATCGAATGTCGCATTTTTCCCAATTGTGCCGCAGCGGGGTTCGGCTTTATCCCGCAACCGTTCCAAGACATCCCTGCCGGATTGTCCGGCGCAAACCGTCCGAGATGAGGCCCCGATGAAGCGTTATTCGGTCTTTGCCATCGCCCGCGAGGCAGCCCGCTACCACATGGGATGGGAACGCGCCTGGGCCTCGCCGGAGCCGAAGGCGTCCTACGACGCGATCATCGTGGGGGCAGGGGGCCATGGCCTTGCCACCGCCTACTACCTTGGCAAGAACTTCGGCATCACCAATGTCGCCATCATCGAAAAGGGCTGGCTCGGCGGCGGCAACACGGGCCGCAACACCACGATCATCCGCTCGAACTACCTCCAGGACCCCTCGGCCGCGATCTACGAGAAAGCCCGGTCCCTGTATGAAACGCTCAGCCAGGAGCTGAACTACAACGTCATGTTCAGCCCCCGCGGCCTTCTGATGCTGGGCCAGACCCATCACGAGGTGCGGGGCTACCTGCGCACGGTCCACGCTAATGCGCTGCAAGGCGTGCAGACCGAATGGATCTCGCCCCAGCGCGTCAAGGAACTGGTCCCGATCATCAACATCGATGGCCCGCGCTACCCGATCCTCGGCGCGCTCTACCAGGCCCGCGGCGGCACCGCCCGCCACGACGCCGTCGCCTGGGGCTATGCCCGCGCCTGCTCGGCGATGGGGATGCACGTCATCCAGAACTGCGAAGTGAAGGGCGTCCGGTCGGAAAACGGCAATGTGACCGGTATCGATACGACGAAGGGCTTCATCGGCTGCAAGAAGCTCGGCATGGTCGTCGCCGGCCACTCGGGCCAGCTAGCCGAGATGGCGGGCTTCCGCCTGCCCATCGAAGCGGTGGCGCTGCAGGCCCTCGTCTCGGAACCGATCAAACCCTGCATGGACGTGGTCGTCATGGCCAATACCGTCCACGGCTACATGTCGCAATCCGACAAGGGCGAGATGGTGATCGGCGGCGGCACCGACGGCTTCAACAACTACACCCAGCGCGGCAGCTTCCACCACATCGAGGAAACCCTCCGCGCCCTGGTCGAAACCTTCCCGATGATCTCGCGCCTCAAGATGCTGCGCCAGTGGGGCGGGATCGTCGACATGACCGGCGACCGCTCGCCGCTGATCTCCAAGACCCCGCTGGGCAACTGCTTCATCAACTGCGGCTGGGGCACCGGCGGGTTCAAGGCGATCCCCGGCTCGGGCTGGGCGATGGCGGAACTGATGGCCAAGGGCGAGCCTGGCCCGCTTGCGGCGGAATTCAGCATGTGGCGCTTCAAGGAAGGCCAGTTCATCGACGAATCCGTCGCCGCCGGGGTGGCGCACTGATGACCCGGGGTCGGCAACTCCCTGCCGATCGTCTGCGCGGGTGGAACCCTCCGCCCGTGGACCTCGTTTCCATGCCAGATTGCAACAGCATGGAGACACTCCAATGGCCGACCAATACAACGACAAGACCTACGTCCGCGAAACCCGGACCGAACCCTCCTCCGGCGGCAGCATGGCGCTCATCGTCGGCGGCCTCGTCGTCGCCGTGGGCTTCATCCTCTGGCTCGTCTTCGGCGGTGACGGCCCGTCGACCGTCTCGACCGACCCTGCGGCTGACACCACCAACGTCACCGTTCAGCCCACCGAACCGGCCGACAGCACGACCAACGTCACCATCGACGCCGACGAACCGGCTGCCGAGCCTGTCGCCCCGGCCGAGCCTGCGCCTGCCGAGCCGGTCGAGACCGCTCCGGCCGAGCCTGCTCCGGCTGAACCGGCCGAGCCTGCCACCAACCCGTAACACGGGCATTTCCGGTGCGCGTCACGCAGCGCGCGCCCCTCTCTTCCGGCCAGGGACACGACAGGATCGTGCCCCTGGCCTTTTCATGCCGGACGCGCGTCACCCGCTCTCTCCGGAACCCGCGCGCAGCCTCGTCCCCGCCATTGCCCGGCAGGCTGCAGCGATCATTGCCCCGCAAAGGCCCCCCATGCCCCGCCCAGGGCGCGTCGCCCGCATGGTCGGCACGCTCTCGTCGCGAAGAATGACCCCCGCATATCCGGAAAGACCCTCATGCTGATCCTTGAATGCCCCTACTGCGGCGTGAAGGCCGAAGAGACCGAACTCTCGCCCGGCTACGAGGCGCATCTGAAACGCTTCGGCCCCGGTTCCTCGCCCGAGGAGTTCGAGGCCTACATGTTCGCCCGGAAGAACCCCAAGGGCGTCCATTTCGAACGCTGGCGCCACACTTACGGCTGCGGCAAGTGGTTCCTCGCCGCCCGCTGCACCGCCACGCTCGAGGTGTTCGGGACCTATCCCGCGCAGGTCTCCGAACCGCCTGCCGACATCATCGCGAAGATCCAGGCCCGCCGGCCTGACTGGAAGGGCTACAAATGAGCACGCGTCTCGCCAAGGGCGGCCGTCTGATCAACCGGACGCAACCCGTCGAATTCTCCTTCAACGGCAAGCGCTTCAAGGGCTTCCAGGGGGATACGCTGGCCGCGGGCCTTCTGGCCAACGACCAGGTTCTCGTCGGCCGCAGCTTCAAGTACCACCGCCCGCGCGGCATCGTCGCCTCGGGGCCGGAAGAGCCGAACGCGCTGGTGAACCTCGGCTCGGGCGCGCGGCTGGAACCGAACCAGCGCACCACCACGACCGAGCTTTTCGACGGTCTGGAATGCACCTCGCAGAACCACTGGCCGAGCCTGGAGTTCGACGTGGGCGTGGTCAACAACTACGCCGCCCGCTTCATGCCCGCGGGCTTCTACTACAAGACCTTCATCCACCCGCGCCCGGCGTGGAAGCATCTGTTCGAGCCCTTCATCCGTCGTGCCGCCGGTCTGGGCAAGGCTCCCACGGAAGGCGACGCCGACCGCTATGAACAGGCCTATGCCTTCTGCGACGTCCTCGTGATCGGGGCAGGGGTCGCGGGCCTGAAGGCCGCCAAGGCGGCCGCCGACGCAGGCAACCGCGTGATCCTTCTCGAACAGCAGCCGGTCCTGGGTGGCCGCGCACCGGTGGACCAGGCCGAGGTCGACGGCAAGCCGGTCGAGGCCTGGATCTCCGCGATGGAATCCGACCTTGCCGCCCGCGACAACGTCACGATCCGCACCCGCACCTGCGGCTTCGGCGTCTATGACCACGGCTACGTGCTCGCCGACGAACGCGTCGCCGACCACACCCCCGGCGACGGGCGGCCCAAGCACCGCCTCTGGCGCATCCGCACCGGCAAGATCGTCACCGCTACGGGCGCCATCGAACGCCCGCTCTCCTTCGCGGGCAACGACATCCCCGGCGTCATGCTGGCCTCGGCCGTCCGCGACTATGTGGTGAACTACGCTGTTTCGCCCGGTGACCGGACCGTCGTCGTCACCAACAACGACAGCGCCTACCAGACAGCGCTGGCGCTGAAAGCCGCGGGCCTTGACGTGCCCGCCATCCTCGACGCCCGCGACAGCGCGACCGGGGCTCTTCCGGACGCCGCACGTGCCGCCGGAATCCGCGTCCTCACCGGCAAGGCCATCGCCAAGGTCAAGGGCGGCAAGCGCGTCACCGGCGTTGCCGTCTGCGCCCAGGCCGGCGAAGGCTCGGTCCAGGAAGAAATCGCCTGCGAGGCCGTCGCCATGTCCGGCGGCTGGTCGCCCGTCGTCCACCTGTGGAGCCATTGCGGCGGCAAGCTGACCTGGGACGAGACCATCTCGGCCTTCATTCCCGACCCCAAGCGCCCGCCGCTGAACCACGACGGCAGCGCCATGGTGGAAGTCGTCGGCTCAGCCGCCGGGGACCTGGACCTCACCGGCAGCCCGAAAGCCATCCCGCCCGTCTGGGTCATGCCGCAAGGCGCGCCGATCCAGCTGCGCAGCAAAATGTGGCTCGACTACCAGAACGACGTGAAGGTTTCCGACGTCCAACTCGCCAGCCGCGAGGGCTATGTCTCGGTCGAACACACCAAGCGCTACACCACACTTGGCATGGCGACCGACCAGGGGAAACTCTCGAACATCAACGGGTTGGCGATCCTGGCCGACAGCCTCGGCTCGGAAATACCGCAGGTCGGCACCACCACCTTCCGCCCGCCCTATACGCCCGTCACCATCGGCGCGCTGGCCGGGGAATCGCGCGGGGAAATCTTCCAACCCCTGCGCCGCACTCCGATGCACGCCCAGCACGAAGCCGCCGGGGCCTATTTCGAACCCGTCGGACTCTGGCGCCGCCCCTACTGCTTCCCGCGCGCTGGCGAGACGCACGAACAGGCCGTCCACCGCGAGGTGCTGAACACCCGCCAGAACCTCGGCCTCCTCGACGCCTCGACCCTTGGCAAGATCATCGTCAAGGGCCCCGATGCGGGCAAATTCCTCGACATGCTCTACACCGGCGTCATGTCCACGCTGCCCATCGGCAAGTGCCGCTATGGCCTCATGTGCAACGAGCAGGGCTTCCTCTCCGATGACGGCGTCGTCGCCCGCATCGACGAGGACACCTGGCTTTGCCACACCACCTCGGGCGGGGCCGACCGCATCCACGCCTGGATGGAGGACTGGCTCCAGTGCGAATGGTGGGACTGGAAGGTCTACACCGCCAACGTGACCGAGCAGTATGCGCAGGTCGCCGTCGTCGGCCCGAACGCGCGGAAACTCCTGCAAGTCCTTGGCGGCATGGATGTTTCCAAAGAGGCGCTCCCGTTCATGCAATGGGCGGACGGCAGGCTGGCCGGCTTCCCGGTCCGGGTCTACCGGATCAGCTTCTCGGGCGAGCTCTCCTACGAAATCGCTGTCCCCGCCAGCCACGGTGCCGCCTTCTGGGAGGCGTGCACAAAGGCGGGCCAGGCCCTTGGCGCGATGCCCTACGGCACCGAATGCCTCCACATCATGCGGGCCGAGAAGGGCTTCATCATGATCGGGGACGAAACCGACGGGACCGTCATCCCGCAGGACCTCGGCCTTGACTGGGCGATCTCGAAGAAGAAGGCGGACTACCTCGGCAAGCGGGGGCAGGAACGCACCTACCTCGCCAGCCCCGACCGCTGGAAACTGGTGGGCTTCGACACGCTCGACGGCTCGGTCATCCCGGACGGCAGCTACATCATCGCCGACGGGGTCAACGCCAACGGCCAGCGCAACGTGCAGGGCCGTGTCACGTCCACCTACTACTCGCCGACCCTGAAGCGCGGCATCGCGATGGGGCTGCTGAAGCACGGCCCCTCCCGCATGGGCGAGATCGTGGAGTTCAACACCGCCGCCGGTGGCACGGTGAAGGCAAAGGTCCGCGACACGGTGTTCTTCGACAAGGATGGGGAGAAGCAGAATGTCTAACCCGGTTTCGGCGCTGAACGGCGCCAGCTTCCAGGGCTTCGCCTCCATCCGCGAGTTCGGCCCCCTCGGCATGATCACGCTGCGCGCCAAGGGCGTGAAGGCGCTGGACAAGGCCGTGAAGGCCGTTACTGGGACGAAACTCCCGGCCCAGCGGCGGATCGAGGTCAACGGCGACCGCGCCTGCGGCTGGATGAGTCCGGACGAATACCTCCTGATCGTCCCCTACGCCGAGGTCCGCGACGCCCTTGCTTCGCTGGCAAAGGCGCTGGCCGGCGAACACCACCTCGCCGTCGATGTCTCGGACGCCCGCGCGGTCTTCCGGATCGAGGGCGAAAAGGCCGCCGATGTCCTGCGCAAGCTGTCGCCCGTGGACTTCGAAAAACTCGAACCCGGCGAACTCCGCCGCACCCGCGCGGCCCAGGTCGCCGCGGCGATGTGGGCGCAGGACGGCGGCTTCACGCTGGTCTGCTTCCGCTCGGTCGCCGCTTATGTCATGGGCCTCCTGACCCACTCCGCCCAGCCGGGCAGCGAGCTCTGACCCCGGATTCAGCCCGGACCCGACCGCGGCGGCGCGTCCCTTGACGGGGCCGTCGCCGTTGGCATTCACTGGCGACCATTTCCTTACGAGTGGTCCCATGTCCCTTCGCAGTCTTTTCCTTTCTGCCATTCTGATCGCTTCTCCGTCACTGTCCGAGGCCCTGACTCTGGAATGCAGGATTATCCCCTCGAATGCGGGCGGCGGCTATGTGACCGACATCTACATCCTGCAGTATGGCGAGGCTTCCGGTCAGGCGATCGTGTCCGATGCCCTGATCATGCATTACAACGACGAACAGCCGATGAAGGCCAAAGTGTCCGAGGACACCGCCCGCAAGCTGGTTTGGACCTGGCGGGTCCAGATGACCAACAGCACCGGACAGACAGCCAACATGCAGTTCCGCGCGGCCTACTTCAAAGGCGACAAGACCGTTCTGGTGCGGGCCGCCCCCGGCGGCGACTACACGAACATCTTCGAGGGCCGCGGCACGTGCAAATCCGTCTGACTTGACGGTGGTCCTGTCGGAACCCGTTCCCGCGCGGGCGGTTTCCTCTTGTCGGTTGCCCTTGACCTTCCGGCACCGAACCCTCTTATTCGTGCCAAGCAATCAACAGGAGAACTCCCATGGCCTTCACCCTTCCCGATCTGCCCTACGCCCACGACGCGCTCGCCTCGCTTGGCATGTCGAAGGAGACGCTGGAGTATCACCACGACCTCCACCACAAGGCCTATGTCGACAACGGCAACAAGCTGATCGCCGGCACCGAGTGGGAGAACAAATCCCTCGAAGACATCGTCCGCGGCACCTACCAGGCCGGCGCCGTGGCGCAGAACGGCATCTTCAACAACGCCTCGCAGCACTGGAACCACAACATGTTCTGGACCTGGATGGCCCCGGGCGAGAACAAGAAGATCCCGGGCAACCTGGAAAAGGCGCTGACCGACAGCTTCGGCTCGGTCCAGAAGTTCAAGGACGACTTCGCCGCCGCCGGTGCGGGCCAGTTCGGCTCGGGCTGGGCCTGGCTCGTCAAGGACAAGGACGGCAGCCTCAAGGTAACCAAGACCGAGAACGGCGTGAACCCGCTCTGCTTCGGCCAGACCGCGCTTCTGGGCTGCGACGTGTGGGAGCACAGCTACTACATCGACTTCCGCAACAAGCGCCCGGCCTACCTGAC
>NZ_JAYSFG010000005.1:112092-226002 GCF_041913445.1 Tabrizicola sp. | reverse complement strand
GTCGAAGAACGGGGTGGCGGCGTCGCCCGGTGCGTCGGCCTATTGCACCGCCAAGGCGGCGGAGATCCACCTTGCGCGCTGCATGGCGCTGGAGGGTGCGCCGATGGGAATCCGGGTCAACGTGGTGAACCCGGACGCGGTGCTGCGCGGATCGAAGATCTGGAAGGGCGAGTGGTCGGAACAGCGCGCGGCGTCGAACAAGATCGCCGTGTCGGAGCTAGAGGAGCACTATCGCAAGCGCAGTCTTCTGCAGCGGTCGGTCTTCCCCGAGGACATCGCCGAGGGGGTCTACTTCTTCGCCAGCGACCTGTCGGCGAAGTCGACGGGGAATTTCCTGAACGTGGACGCGGGCAATGCCGTGTCCTTCACGCGATAGGGGGCGGGGATGCTGGTTTCCGAGGATCTGGTTGGCAGCCTGAACGAAGCGGCGAAAGCGGCGCATGAGGATGAGTTCGGGGCGCTGGGGCGGAAGCTCTCCCGCCGTGGCGTGGACATCGAGGCGCTGGTCAAGCGGGCGATGGACTGGTCGGTGGCCGTGCCCTCCTGGGGCGTGGGGACCGGGGGGACGCGGTTCGCCCGCTTTCCTGGTCGGGGAGAGCCGCGGAACATCCACGACAAGCTGGCCGACTGCGGGGTGATCCAGCAGCTGACGCGGGGCACGCGGACCGTCAGCCCGCACATCCCGTGGGACAAGGTTTCGGACTACAACGCGCTGCGGCAAGAGGCGGCGCAGTATGGGCTGGGGTTCGACGCGGTGAACTCCAACACCTTCCAGGACCAGGTGGATCAGGGCTTGTCCTACCGCTATGGGTCATTGGCGAACGCCCGTTCGGATACCCGCGCGCAGGCTGTGGCGCACAACATCGAATGCATCGAGATCGGGAAGGCCCTGGGTGCGCCCGCGCTGACGGTGTGGATCGGCGACGGCACGAACTTCGCCGGGCAGCAGAGTCTGGGGCGCATGTTCGAGAACTACCTGTCGGCGATGGAAGAGGTCTATGCGGCCCTGCCCCCCGGAATGGCGATGTTCATCGAGCACAAGATGTACGAGCCGGCCTTCTATTCCACGGTGATCAGCGATTGGGGCTCATCGCTGATGGCGGCACAACATCTTGGGCCGCGGGCGAAGTGCCTGGTCGACCTTGGCCACCACGCGCCCAACGTGAACATCGAGCAGATCGTGGCGCGGCTGGTCCATGTGGGGCGGCTCGCGGGGTTCCACTTCAACGACTCGAAGTATGGGGACGATGACCTGGATTCGGGTTCGGTGGACCCGTTCCGGCTGTTCCTGGTCTTCAACGAGCTGGTCGAGGCCGAGCTGCGCGGGGCCAAGGGGTTCGCGCCCAGCTACATGATCGACCAGAGCCACAACGTGACCGACCCGATCGAAAGCCTGATGAGCTCGGCGGTGGAGATCGCGCGGGCCTATATCCAGGCGTCCTTGGTGGACCGGAAGGCGCTGACCGAGGCGCAGGAGGCCAATGACGTGATGGCTGCGCACCGTTGCCTGAAGGCCGGGTTCCTGACCGACGTCTCACCCATCCTGGCCGAAGCGCGGATGCGGCAGGGCGGGGCTTACGACCCGATCGCCGCCTACCGGGCCAGCGGTTACCGCGACCGGGTGGCGAAGGAACGGCCAGAGGTGAAGGGGTCCTCATCTGGGATCGTCTGACGCGCCGGAGGGGAGGCCGGGGGGATGACAAAGCACTCGATCATCGACGAAAGCCATGCCTTCTGGGACGAGGTGGTGCATCCATTCTTGGCCGCGCGCTTCCCGGAGGAAACGATGCAAATGGCGGCGGGGGTGTTCGGCTATGGCTCCGAAGTGCTGCGGCTGGATGACGAGTATTCCACCGACCACCACTTCGGCCTGCGGGTGAATGTGCTGCTGCCCGAGAGCGTGATGCAGGCGCGCGGGGCGGTGATCGAGGACGCGCTGGCCGAGGGTCTGCCGCAGGTCTGGCGGGGCCGCGAGTTGCGCGAAGGGTATACCCGGACGAAAGGCGTGGCGCTGGGATCTCTGGAGCATCACCTGCGGTCAACCATCGGGCTGGACGCTCCACCGAACAGTCATTCACAATGGCTGGCGATCCCCGAAGAGGACATGATGCACGTCATCGCCGGGGAGGTCTGGCATGACCCCTCGGGCCGGTTCTCTGCCGTGCGGGAGGCCCTGGCGGCCTACTACCCCGAGGAGGTTCGGCTGCGGCGGCTGGCGCATTGGTGCCGCTATTTCAGCGGCATGGGAGTCTATGCGCTGAAGCGGGCTTTGCTGCGGAACAACGAGCTTTACGCGAACACCACCTTTGCCCGCAGCCTGCGCTGGGGGGTACAGATGGCGTTCCTCCTCGACCGGCAATACTATCCCTATGACAAATGGCTGACGGTCATGTTCCACCGCCTGCCCCGGATGGGGGCTCGGCTGGCGGCAATCGTCGAGGAAGCGCCCAAGCTTTCGACGCCTTGGGAGCGGAAGCTGGAGCTTCTGCACCAGATGTCCGATCTGCTGGACCAGGCGATGGTCGAGGACGGGCTGATCGCGCCGCATCCGCGTTACAAGGTTTCGGCAACCTCGGGCTACCGGTTGCTTGAATCGGCCTATGCCGAGCTGATCCGCAAGTGCCCGGCCGAGATCCGGGGCATCGTCCCGCAGTGGGAGCAGGTGCATTGGGAGGGGTTCCACTCTGAATTCGTCGCGGGCGTGGGGCTGGAGGACTGGCGGCGGATGCTGCTTCTGGAGGAATGCGAATGAACGGTTATGAACGTGTCATGGCGACGATCAACCACAAGCCGGTGGACCGCACGCCCATCGACTGCTGGCTCTACCAGAAGCAGTTCCTGGAGCGACTGGAGGCCGATTACGGCCCGCGCGAGAAGTTCATCGAGGAGTTCGGGATCGACGTCTTCGTGGGCCTGATGCCCTTTCCGAACCAGCACGGCCGCAAGTTCGATATCCACGAACTGGCCGATGTCCCGCTGGAGGACCCGAAGCACCCCAAGTGGCTGAACTTCACCGACTGGAACTATGATTTCGGCGGCACGAACATCGCCACCGCGATCCGCGACCACAAGGGCAAGCGCTGCGTCCTGGCGCATTGCTGGGGGATGGTGGAGGGGACGTCGTCGTTCCTGGGGATCGAAAATTGCTGGATGAACCTGGGCGGCAACCCGCAACTGATGGCCAATTTCTTCGACCGCTATGCCGACTGGATGTGCGTCCAGGTCGACCAGATGATCGAGGCCGGGGTGGACATGATGACCCTCTCGGACGACTGGGGGTCGAACGGCACGATGCTGTTTTCCCCGAAGTCCTGGCGGCAGCTGATCAAGCCCTATGCGATGCGGGTGGTTCAGCACGCAAGATCCAGGGGGATGCCGGTCAACCTGCACTCGGACGGCTACATCCTGCAGGTCGTCGATGACATCATCGAGATGGGTTACACCTCGTGGCACCCGGTACAGGAAAGCGCGGGGATCGACCCGCGTGAGGTCAAGGCGAAGTGGGGCGACAAGATCGTCATCTACGGCTCGCTGGACGTGATCGACGGGTTGCTGAAGTACGACGGGGATGAGCTGGACGAATATATCACCGAACGCTTCGGCATCTATGCGCCGGGCGGCGGGTTCATCTTCAACGGCGGGCACTTCATCCAGCCGGACATCCCGCCGATGCGTCTGGTCCGGGCGTACCGGCTGGTGAACAAGCTCGCGGCGCAGTACGGGACGCTGCAGTGAAGGCACCGGAGGGCACGCTCTGGATCGGCCCGGCGCATCCGTTCGACTTGCGCGACGCGTATGTGAACTTTCGCTCGGATTTCTCGCTTCCGGCTGTGCCGGGCGAGGCTGTCTTCCGGCTGAGCGCGGACTCCCGCTATCGGCTTTGGGTCAATGGTGTATTCGTCGGGCGGGGACCAGAGCGGTCATGGCCTTCCTTGATGGCCGTAGATGAACGTTCGGTCACGAATCTTCTCCGGGTGGGGATGAACCGGGTTGCCGTGCAAGTCTATTCCCCCGGTCATTCCCATTTCGCCTACGTCCATCGCGGGGCCTGCGGGCTGATCGGGTGGCTGGAGGTGGACGGGAAGGTGGCCTTGATGACCGGCCCGCAGTGGAAGACGCGGCGGGACCGGTCGTGGTCGGATCGGGTGGAGCGGGTCTCGATCTACGGCACGGGGGTCGAGGACCGGGACCTGCGGCTGGAGGAGGATTGGCTGGAGGCAGATGCCTCTGCCTGGGACGCGGCGCGGGTGGTGCAGGGGGCACAGGGGCCGATCTGGCAGAGCCTCCGACCCAGGGCGACAGTTTTGCCGCTGGAGGAAGTGCGCGTCCTGGAAGAGCCTTGGCAGGTGCGGGTCGGAGGGTCGGTCGCGGCTACGGGTGATCCGCACACGGATCTGCGAAAAGCTTTTTCAGTGTCGAAGGCAGGTGCGGCCCCTGCCCTTCTACCAAAGGGCACCTCGTCCATCTGGGTCTTCGACCTTGGCGAAAGCCGGGCCTGTCTGGGCGGGGTCGAACTGACGGCGGCTGGGGGAGAGCGGCTGTTGGTTTCCTATGCCGAGAAGCTGCGGGAGGGGGAGCTTCTGCTGCCCGACCCGGAGACCTATTGCCGGATGCGGCCCACCGACCGCTTCACGCTGCGGCCCGGGCGGCAGGTGGTGGAGGGCTTCACGCCGCGGGGCGCGCGGTATCTGGTGTTTGCGCTGGAGGGGGGCGGGGTGTCTCCGGCTCCGAAGTTCCACACGCGGCTGCCGGTGACGCCGGTGGTGGAGCGGCCTCTGCCTCCGCTGGACCCGGTGCTGCAGCGTGTGGCGGAGATGTGTCGCCGGACGACGCTGGCCTGTCTGCAGGACGGCTTCGTCGATGGCGTCTGGCGCGAGAGCAGTCTGTGGCTGGGCGATGCCGTGGCGCAGGACTGGGCGCTGCGGGGGATTTCGGATGATGCGCGGCCGCTTCTATTCGCCATCGACATGGCGGCGGAGGGGGCGGATGCGGAAGGGTTGTTGCCGAGCGTCTTGCCGGGGGAGGTCCCGGCCTATGCAGTGACGGACTACAACTTCTCTTGGGTTGAGTTGTTGGCGGGCTGCGCGACGCATCCCGGCGTGGCCGAGCCGGAGGTGGTGTGGCAGCGGCATTGGGGTATTCTGGTCCGGATGCTGGAGAGGATGGCGTCGTTCCGGGCGGCGGACGGGCTATTACGCAATCCGCCGGGGCGGCGGCTGTTCCTGGACTGGTCCCCGATGAGCCGGGTGGAGCCGAATCTTACGCTGAACCTTCGCTATCTGCATGCGCTGCGGCTGGCGGCAGGAATGGCGGAGAAGGTCGGGCGGACGGCGGATTGGGCGGAGCAGGCGGGGGAGTTGGCGCGCGCCTTGCAGGGGCACCGGGGGCCGGACGGGTGGACGGAAAGCCCGGGGGGAGAGGCGGCCAGTCAGCTTGGGCTGGCGCTGCTGGTCCTCACTGGGGTGGTCGACGGGGCGGAGACCGAAGGCCTGGCGGACCGGATCGTGGCGCGGTCACTCGACCTGCGCGACGGGCCGGTGGAGGGCCAACCGGCGCTGGCCAGCCCCTTCATGCATCACTACCTTTTCCTTGCCCTGCAACGGCTTGGCCGCCGGACGGACATCCACGCGATCATCGCCGCCCGTTGGGGCCGGTGGGTGAGCGAAGGCCGCGTGACCACGCCGGAGAACTGGTCGATCGACTTCCCGGACGGGTCCGCCTGCCACGGCTTCTCGGCCCACCCGCTGGGGTGGCTCTAGAAGTCCAGGTTCTCGACCGAGAGCGCGTTCTGCTGGATGAAGTCGCGTCGGGGTTCCACGACGTCGCCCATCAGCTTGGAGAAGATGTCGTCCGCTTCGGCCAGGTCGTCGACCTTGACCTGCAACAGTGTCCGCGCCTCGGGGTCGAGGGTCGTCTCCCACAGCTGGTCGGGGTTCATCTCGCCCAGGCCCTTGTAGCGCTGGAGGGTCAGGCCCTTTTCGCCCTCGGCCAGGATGGATTTGAGGAGGTCGATGGGGCCATGGATCGCCTGCTCGCGGTCCTTGCGGACAAGGCGGGCGGGGTCGCGGTAGATGTCGCGGTACTGGCCGGCGATCTGGGAGAGCTTGCGCGCCTCGCCAGAGCGGAGGACGGCGCCGTCCAGGGTGCGGAGTTCCTCGACGCCGCGCAGGATGCGGGACAGGCGGATGCCGTGGTCCTGGGTGATGCGGCCGGACCAGCCGCGCTCGAACTCCGGCGCGATCAGGTTCAGGCGCTTGGCGACGGTGTCGGCGACGAGTTGCAGATCGGCGTCGGCGCGGCCCGGGTCGAAGGCCCCGGCGAGGGCGGCCTGTTCCAGGATCGGGCGGGGGTAGTGGGTCGGGAAGGCGTCGAGCACGCGGCGGAACTGGCGCGCGCCTTCGATGACGCGGGCGAGGTCGTTGCCGGCGATTTCCTGGCCGTCTTGCAGGCGGAGGACGGCGCCCTCCGTGCCCATCTCGATCAGGTAGTCCTCCAGCGCGGCCTGGTCCTTGAGGTAGACCTCGGACTTGCCGCGGGCGACTTTGTAGAGGGGGGGCTGGGCGATGTAGAGATAGCCGCCTTCGATGAGCTGGGGCATCTGGCGGAAGAAGAAGGTGAGGAGCAGCGTGCGGATGTGGGCGCCATCCACGTCGGCGTCAGTCATGATGACGACCTTGTGGTAGCGCAGCTTGCCGATGTCGAATTCGTCGCGGCCGATGCCGGTGCCGAGGGCGGTGATCAGGGTCCCGATCTCCTGGCTGGAGAGCATGCGGTCGAAGCGGGCGCGTTCTACGTTCAGGATCTTGCCGCGCAGGGGCAGGACGGCCTGGTTGGAGCGGCTACGCCCCTGCTTTGCGGAGCCACCGGCGGAGTCACCCTCGACCAGGAACAGTTCCGACTTGGCGGGATCGCGTTCCTGGCAGTCGGCCAGCTTTCCAGGCAGAGAGGCCACGTCCAGCGCGGTCTTGCGGCGGGTCAGTTCGCGGGCCTTGCGTGCAGCCTCACGGGCCAAGGCGGCCTCGATGATCTTGCCGACGATGACCTTTGCGGGGCCGGGGTTTTCTTCAAACCACTCGGCGAGCTTTTCGTTCACCAGGTTCTCCACCGCCGGGCGGACTTCGGAGGAGACGAGCTTGTCCTTGGTCTGGGAGGAGAACTTGGGATCCGGCACCTTGACTGACAGCACACAGGTCAGCCCCTCGCGCGCGTCGTCGCCGGTGAAATCCACCTTCTCGCGCTTGGCAATGCCGGAGGACTGGGCGTAGGCCGTGATCGTGCGGGTCAGCGCGCCGCGGAAACCGGCGAGGTGGGTGCCGCCGTCGCGCTGGGGAATGTTGTTTGTGAACGGCAGTACGGTTTCGTGGTAGCTGTCGTTCCACCACATCGCCACTTCGACGCCGATGCCGTTCTTTTCGCCCACCATGTAGATGGGCTCGGCCATCACGCTGGACTTGGAGCGATCGATGTACTTGACGAATTCCCGCACGCCGCCTTCGTAGAAAAGCTCGATCCGCTGGGGTTCGGCGTGGCGTTCGTCTTCCAGGATGATGCGGACGCCGGAGTTCAGGAAGGCCAGTTCGCGCAGGCGGGTTTCCAGCGTCTTGAAGCTGTAGTCGAGATTGCTGAAGGTCCCATCCGGCCGGTTGGTCTTGGCCGAGGCGAGGAAGCGTACCTCGGTCCCCTTGCGGCCGGGGGCCGGGCCGACCTCATGCACGTGGATGGTGCAATCGCCATCCTCGAACCGGGCGCGGTATTCGGTGTCGTTACGCCAGACCGTCAGCTCCAGCCATTCCGACAGGGCGTTGACGACGGAGACGCCGACGCCGTGGAGGCCGCCCGAGACCTTGTAGGCGTTCCCGCCCTCATCCGTGTTGTTGAATTTCCCGCCGGCGTGGAGCTGGGTCATGATGACCTCGGCCGCCGAGACGCCCTCCTCGGGGTGGATGTCGACCGGGATGCCACGGCCGTTGTCGCGGACGGAAACGCTGTCGTCGGCGTGGATTTTCACCACGACTTCGGTCGCGTGACCGGCCAGCGCCTCGTCGATACCGTTGTCCACGACCTCATAGACCATGTGGTGGAGGCCCGAGCCGTCGTCGGTGTCGCCGATATACATGCCGGGGCGCTTGCGAACCGCCTCCAACCCTTTGAGAACCTTGATGGAATCGGCACCGTATGAGGCGGTGTTCTTGGGCTGGTCAGCCATGCGCGGGAAACCCTTTACGTTGTGCGCGACTTATAGCGGTTTGACGGGGGAATGTCACCCCTGGGCCACAAGATTTGGGGGTCAGAGGAAGGGGATCGCCAGCCCGACGGCGATGAGGAGAATGCCTGAGCCGACGTTGAGCCGACGCACGCTTTCGGGGCTGGAGAGGAGCTGCCGCGCACGGTCGAGGAAGAGGGCGAGGCCCAGGTTTCCGGCCATCGGGATCAGGGCGGAAATCGCGATGATCAGGGCGATGTCGGGGGCGGTCAGGCGCTCCAGCGTGAAGAAGCCAGGCAGCGCGCCCATGTAGAAGAGGATCGCCTTGGGGTTGCCGATCACCGCAGCGACGCCGACGGTAAAGCCCGCCCACATCCCAGGGCGGGTGAGGCGGCTGTCGGCGTTCAGCGTGGCGGCAGGTTTGCGGATGAGAAGGACACCCATGACCAGGAAGATCGCTGCGGCGGCCCAGCGGAGGAGTTGCAGGAAGTCGCCGTAGGCGCTTTCGATCCAGCTGAGACCCAGGATGGCGGCGAGGGGCCAGATCAGGTCTCCAAGCGCCACGCCCACTGCAAGCGGCCAGGCGGCGGCGAAGCCTCCGGACAAGGCGCGGGCGGTGAGGGCGACCCAGACCGGGCCGGGCACGGCCCAGAGGCCCGCCATGCCAAGCGCGTAGAGGAGGAGTTCGTGGAGAGAGACGCTCATGGCAGGGGTTTAGAACAGGCCGCCGAGGAGGTCGAGGGGTTTGGTCTCGTCCCAGGTGGTGTCTGAAAGATCAAGCACTTGCAGGTGGTCCTCGGGCCGGTCGCGGTGGAGTTGGCCGCTGCGGGCGTCGGTCAGGTCGATGTAGGTGAGCGGGTTCTGGATCGGCCGGAAGCCCGTGGCGGGGTAGAGCTTGGCCGTGCCGAAGAGGAGGACGTGGCTGGCCGGAGACTGGCGCGCGGTAGAGATTGCGGCCTGGAGAAGGGTCGCGGCGTGGCCCTTTCCTCGGTGGCCGGGGTCGGTGGCGACGTCGGCGATTCCGGCGATGGTGGCAAGGTCCTCGCCCAGGCGGACGGCACGCAGCTGGACGGCGAGGTGGGCGATGACCCGGCCCTCGTGGCGCAGGATGTGGCGCCAGCTGTGACGGGTCTGGAAGAAGCTGCGGCCGCCGAAATCGGTGGTGAAGCAGCGGGCGAGAAGGTCTGCGATCTGCGTTTCGTCGGTGTTCGTGAGCAGATGTTCGGGAATGGTTTCCGGGGTCATGGCTCTACCTGCGAAATGCTGTTCTGGTCGGTGATCTTCAGCGTGCGGCCCCGGTCGCCGAGGGCGGTGAAGAGGTCGGGCTCGGTCCCCGTCATCAGGGCCTGGGCGTCGAGCGCGCAGATCTCGTCATACAGCGCGGCGCGGCGGTGTTCGTCGAGATGGGCGGCGACCTCGTCGAGGAGGAGGATCGGCGCGCGGCCGAGGTCTTGGGCCAGGGCGCGGGCGTTGGCGAGGATGAGGCTGATGAGAAGGGCCTTCTGTTCCCCGGTGGAGCACTGGTCGGCGGGGATGTCTTTGGCGGTGTAGCGGGCCAGCAGGTCGGCGCGGTGGGGGCCGACGAGGGTACGGCCGGCAGCGATGTCGCGGCGGCGGCCTTCGGCGAGGGCTTGGGCGAGGTTGGCAGGTTCCTCGCTGCCCTCGGGGCCGGTGAGGGTGAGGTCTGCCGAAGGGAAAGCGCTGGCGGGATCGGCGGCGGTGGCGATGCGGGCGATGGCGGCGCGGCGGTGGGCGGTGATGGCCTCTCCAGCCTCGGCCATCTGGGTTTCGAGGGCGGTGTACCAGTGGGCATCGGTCACGCCGTCCTTGATCAGACGGTTCCGGTCGCGCATCGCCTTTTCGTATGTGAGCGTTTGTTCGGCATGTTCCGGAAAGAAGCTGAGCGTCATCCGGTCGAGGAAACGTCGGCGGCCCTCGGCAGCTTCGATCCAGAGGCGGTCCATCGCGGGGACAAGCCAGAGGACGCGAAGGATGCGACCAAGGCTGGCTTGTGTGGCGGCCTTGCCGTCGATGCGGACCTGCCGCGTCTCGCCGGGTTCGGCCCAGGTTTCCAGATCATGCGCGGCGGAAAGGCCCTGGACGGTGGCGGTGATCTTCCAGCCGAGCCCCTCGGGCTTGCGGGCGAGGTCCTCGGCGGCGGCGCGTCTTAGGCCCCGGCCTGGCGACAGAAGCGACACGGCTTCCAGGATGTTGGTCTTGCCCGCACCGTTCGGGCCGGTGATGGCGACGGGGCGGCCGTCGAAGGCCAGCCGCGTGGCCCGGTGGCTGCGGAAATGCGACAGGGCGAGGGTTTCGATCGCCAGACCGCCCACCGGATTTCCCTTTCAGTGCAGAGGGTTGTCAGACCCGCATCGGCATGACGACGTAGACCGCCGAGGTGTCGTTGCCTTCGCGCATCAAGGTCGGGTCGGCGGCGGAGTTGAACAGGAAGACGGCATTCTCGCGATCGACCTGGCTCGCGATTTCCAGCAGGTACTTGGCGTTGAAGCCGATCTCCAGCCGGTCGTCGCCATAGGCCACGGCCAGTTCTTCCTCGGCGGCGCCGGAGTCAGGCGAGTTCACGGACAGGACCAGCCGGTCTTCCTCCAGCGACAACTTCACCGCGCGAGAGCGTTCGGAGGAGACGGTGGCCACGCGGTCCACGGCCTTGGCGAATTCGGAGGCGTCGACTTCCAGCTTGCGGGTGTTCCCGGTCGGGATCACGCGGGTGTAGTCCGGGAAGGTCCCGTCGATGACTTTCGACGTCAGAGTGATGGCTGGGGTGGCGAAGCGGACCTTCGTCTCAGAGACCGAGACGGCGATGGTGGCGTCGTCGTCATCCAGCAGTTTCCGCAGCTCACCCACTGTCTTGCGAGGGACGATGACGCCGGGCATCCCGTCGGCCCCTTCGGGCAGGGGCGCGTCGATTCGGGCCAGGCGGTGGCCGTCGGTCGCGACGCAGCGGAGGACCTTGCCGCCCTCACCCTGCGAGACGTGCATGTAGACGCCGTTCAGGTAATAGCGGGTTTCCTCGGTGGAAATCGCGAACTTCGCCTTGTCGAAGAGCCGCCGCAGTTCTGGCGCCTTGGCGGAGAAGTTCGAGGAATATTCGGACGTTGCCATGACCGGGAAGTCTTCCTTCGGCAGCGTCGCGAGGCTGAAGGTCGACCGGCCGGCAGCGATGGTCAGGCGGCCCGAGGCGGCGTCTTCGGTCAGGTTCACCAGCGACCCGTCGGGCAGCTTGCGGGTGATTTCGTGCAGCATCACGGCAGAGACGGTGGTGGCGCCGGCGCGTTCGACCATCGCGGGGGCGCGGTCCACGACCTCGATATCCAGGTCGGTGGCGCGGAAGGAGACCTGGTTGCCCTCGGCCTCGATCAGGACGTTGGCGAGGATCGGGATCGTGTTGCGGCGTTCAACGACCGACTGCGCCTGGGCAAGCGCCTTCAAGAGCGTGGCGCGTTCGATGCTGAGCTTCATCTGGCTTCCCCCTGCCGAACCCCTTAAGGGACGACGAATTTATCCGGTTTCCACCGGCTTACAAGCGTTGGAATGGACTGTGAAAGGCTTTGCGGGGGCCGTCAAGTGCGGCCCCTGCCCTTAGCCTTGCAGAAGCCGCCGCAGAAGCTGCAGATCGTCGGCAAGCTGGCTGTCGGTGGTCATCAGTTCCTCGATCTTGCGGACGCCGTGCATGATCGTGGTGTGGTCGCGGCCTCCGAAGCGGCGACCGATTTCCGGCAAGGACCGCGGGGTCAGCTGCTTGGCGAGGTACATCGCCACCTGGCGCGGGCGTGCGATGGTGCGCAGGCGCTTGGGGCCGATCAGGTCCGACAGGCGGACGTTGTAGTGCTCGGCCACCTTGCGCTGGATTTCCTCGATCGACAGCTTGCGGTCGGAAGAGCGCAGGATGTCGGCCAGGCAGTCCTGGGCGAGGTCCAGCGTGATCTCGCGGCCGACGAGGCTGGCGAAGGCGAAGAGGCGGGTCAGCGCGCCTTCCAGAACGCGGACGTTGGTGGTGATGCGGTGCGCCAGGAACTCCAGCACGCCGTCGGCAATGGCCAGGCCCTTGTACTGGTTGCGGTAGAAGTCGACCTTCTGCTGCAGGATGCCAAGGCGCAGCTCGTAGTCCGTCGGGTGCAGGTCCACCACCAACCCGCATTGCAGGCGCGACTTGATGCGTTCCTCGAGATCCTTGATCTCGCCCGGCGCGCGGTCGGCAGAGATGACGATCTGCTTGTTGGCATCCACGAGCGCGTTGAAGGTGTGGAAGAATTCCTCTTGCGTGGAGTCCTTCCCGGCGATGAACTGGACATCGTCCACCATGAGGACGTCGACGGACCGGAACAGTTCCTTGAAGTCCATGACCTGCCGGTCGCGCAGGGCCTGCACGAAGCGGTACATGAACTGCTCGGCCGAAAGGTAGAGCACGCGCAGCTCGGGGCGGCGGGCCTGAAGTTCATGCGCGATGGCGTGCATCAGGTGGGTCTTGCCGAGGCCGACGCCACCATAGAGGAAAAGCGGGTTGAAGGTGACCGGCCCGCCCTCGGCCACCCGGCGGGCGGCGGCGTGGGCGAGTTCATTGGGCTTGCCGACGACGAAGCTGTCGAAGGTGAAGCGCGCATCGAGGGGCGCGCCGGGCAATTCCTCATCCGAGGCGCGGGCCCGGGCGGGTTTGGCGGCGGTCTTCGGCGCGGCGGCGGGCTTTGCGGGCCGGGCCTCGCCCGAGACGGAGCCCACGGCAAACTCCACCCGGTCGACCAGAGCACCGGCCGAGGCCAGTTGGGTGCGGATGTGGTCGGCATAGTTTCGCTGGACCCAGTCACCGAAAAAGATGGTCGGCACTTCGAAACGCGCGACACCGTTGTTCAGGTGGGAGAGCTTGAGAGGTTCGATCCAGGTTACGTAGTTGTTCTTGCCGACCCGCTTGATCAACTCTTCCCGAACCTGCCCCCAGGTTTCATTTGTCATTCTTAACCTGCCCATATCCCCGGACCGGCACAGGCTGCCGATCCTTTCCTGTCACGTCTTCAGCGGGCCGCTTCGTCCAAGTCCTGCGCTGGCCAGAAAGGCCTGCCAGGCGGAACCTGTCAGTGGGACGGAACAAAACACAACCAGAGACGCCGGCGGGCCGGTGGCTCTGGTCACATAGATGGAGTAGCTTGGCTGCTACTTCCAACCCTATGATCGCAAAAGAAAAACTCAGGTCCCGGAGCCTATTGGCGCCTTCCCAGTGCAGCAGCTTTTCCGTTGCGACCCGTTCATGTCCCCCAAGACGAAGTGAATCGCAGGGTCACGCTAGCAACCCCGCCGCAGGCTCTGCAACCGAACAACGCGCTTGACAGAGATTCCCGAAAACCGAATCCGAGGGCTCTGGCAAATCGGCAACGGAGGGTCGAAATGACGCATCCGGAAGGCACGAAAACGCCGAAGGGCGCAACCCTTGCGGGTGCGCCCTTGCTGTTCCGGATTCGGTCCAGACGACGGATCAGGCCTTGGTGACGGCGACAGCCTTCACGCGCGAGGCGAGGCGCGACATCTTCCGCGCGACGGTGTTCTTGTGCAGAACGCCCTTGGTCACGCCACGAGCCAGTTCCGGCTGTGCGGCCTTCAGCGCGGCGACGGCAGCTTCGCCGTTGCCCGAGGCGATGGCTTCCTCGACCTTGCGCAGGAAGGTGCGGATGCGCGAGCGGCGCGCCTTGTTGATGGCGTAACGGGCTTCCGACTGGCGGGCGCGTTTCTTGGACTGTTCAGTGTTGGCCATGGGTGGCTTCCTTGCGGTCTATCGGTTTCATTCCTGTCGCACGAAAGACCAGAAGGCCCCATCCCGAAGGACGGATCTGATTCTTGCCTAAGCGGGCCCACGCGCATGTGAGGCGGCGTATAGAGGATGCCTTTGGGAAAGGAAAGCCCCCTCAGCCGTCCGCCGGATCCGCCTTTGGAGAGCCGGGCCAGAGCAGACGCTGGTCGCCCCCAAGCTTGGAATTGCCCAGCTCTTTCACGGCGGCCCCCAGTTCCGCGATCCTGGGGTCGGGGTCAAGCGTCAGGTAGGCCGGGATCCAGGCCAGTTCGAAGTCGCGCGCCTTTTTCGTGCCGCCGACCGACTGTTTCTTGCCCGTGATCTTCTCGACGATGGCGGGATCCTCCAATCCGGCCAGCGTGAACTTTACGATCCGGGGGATGGCGCGGTCGCAGCCGGTGAAAAGCTCGGGCCGTTCGTCCTGCAAGAGGGCCGCGGTGGTGACCAGCGGGGCCACGGCGTGGATCTGGTAGTGGAGCGCCAGCTTGCCGCGCCACATCTCGTTCGGGAGGCTGCCATCCGCATCGGCCGTGCAGGAAACGAGGCTGGCCGTGTCGGCCCCCCAGTCGATCAGCGCCGCATCGTCGAGAACCAGGCCCACGCGGGTAACGGCAAGGCCGGCCCAGGCCCGCAGGTTGTTCTGCGAGGCGCGGGGCGGGGCCTCGGTGTCGAAGTAGGCCATCGTCTGCCTGGCCCGGTCCATAAGCCAGGCCTCGATCTGGTCCTTGCCCTGAGGCTGCGGCACGACCTTCAGGGCCGCCGCATAGGCGAAGGCGATGCCCCCCACCCGAGACGGGGCCGAAAGGTTGGCACCTTGCGTCTCAAGCTCGCTCAGCGCGTCGGCCTTGGCCCAGGACAGGATCGACTGCATCACGCAGTCCGCTGCAGCCTGGGCGTCCTCTGGCTTGGTGTCAGGGTCGTTCAGGATGTTCGTCTGCTTGGCAAGGTCGGTAATGAAGTCGTCGATCGGCTTCAGCGCTGCCGTGACGGCCTTGTCGGCTTCCTCGTCAAAGTCGCTGCGGTTCTCGCTGTCGTCGGTGTAGCGGCTGCCGAAGCCAAGGGTGACGACGGGCTTGGCGTCCACGGGGCATTCCGCAGCCTCCTTGGCGGCTTCCTGGGCCGCGACGGGGCTGGAGAGAAGCAGGAGAAGGGCGAGGGGGCGTGTGGTCACTGGTTGACCTCCGTCGATAGTTGCAGGGAGCGCAGGCGCTGCGCAGCGTCCTCACTGCCGAGCTCGGCGGCCTTTTGCAGCCAGGCCAGAGCCTCGTCGCGCGAGGGATTGACGCCGATGCCGAAAACCAGCGCGTCGGCGTAGTCGACCATCGCGGCGGGCTCTCCGGCCTCGGCCGCGCGGCGGAGCCAGTCGGTCGATTCCAGGACCCCCGCTGGGGTCGAGGCGGTTTCGCGCAGGATCAGCGCGTATTCCCGCATCGCCACCGCGCTGCCCGATTCCGCTGCGGCCAGGAAAAGGGCGGTCTCGTCGATGCTGCGGTCGGCGATGGCGCGGATCTCGGGGGTCGCCGCGCGGAGACGGGTCAAGGTGCCGGGCAGATCTTCGGGAGAGCTGACTTCGACAAGGTCGATGAAGAGATCGGCGGCGACCTGGGGGTCATACTGCGGCGAGGACCGGCGCGAGTAGATGTTCAGCAGCCGATGGATCGCGATGCGGCTGCCCTGCTCGCGCGCGGCTTCGTAATAGGCCAGGATCTCCGGCTGGTCGGCGTCGGTCCCGTAGCGGCTGTAGACGTCTGCCAGCTCGGTCAGTGCATAGCCTTCCCCGCCCGCGAGGTAATCCGCAATGCGCATCCAGCGCTTGAAAAGCGTCCGGTCGCCGGCACGGCCCACTGCCTCGGTCAGGCGCAGTGCCTCGTTGAAGGTGCAGGCGGTGATGGCGGTCGCCCGGGTCACGTAGTCGGCATAGACCGTCCGGTCGGTGATCAGCGGCATGGCCAGCAGAAGCGCATCGAAATCGCCCCTCGCATCCACGACGTCACCATAGCGTTCCATCACGGCGGTCATCGTCGGGAAGCTTTCGGGATCGGCCAGCGGCAGCATCTCGAGCGCATCGCCGATGCCCCGTTCGGCCAGCGGAAGGAGGATCTCCAGTGCCTCGGCCTGCGCTTCGGGTGTGACGAAGCCTTCTTCCAGAAGCGCCTCGGCAAACTGGGTCCCGGCCGAGGGTTCGCCGCGTGCGATGGCTTCGCGGTAAAGATCCAGCGCAGCTGCCCGTTCGGTCGGCGTGCGCGCCGCCTTCATCGCCAGCCCGGCGCGGGCGGTGGTGACCCCGGGGAAACGGGTGGCGTAGTCCTCCCAGAAGGCCAGCATGTCTGCCGGAGCCTGCCGCGCTTCCAGCAGGTAGATATACTGCGCGATTGCCGTGACGCGGCCGGTCAGGGCCTGGGTCTGGATTTCAGCCTCGGCGATGGGGTCGGGATTGACCGCCAGATCGGCAAGCTGCGCCGGCGTGAAGTCCACGGCTTCGGAGGCCGTGCTTTCGGCCACGGCCAGCCAGTAATCTGCCTCCTGGACCTGCGGCGCATCGGGCGCGCGGCAGATGAAGGCGCTGGACAGCTGGTGCATCGGATCGACCTCGCCCGAGGTGGCGACGGCCTGCATCAGGTGGTCCACCGCCGCGTAGAAATCCTGAGGCGTCCGGGCGGCGCGGAACTTCATCGGTGCGGTCTTTTCCATGGCGGCGTATTCGCCAAGCCCCACGGCCCGCTCCAAAAACTCCAGCGCCTGGTCCTGGCCGGCCCAGCGGCCCTTGTCGGCCAGCACCTGCTCGGCCATCGCGATGAGCGACCAGGCCGGAGCGTCCGGGCTTTCCACCAGCCGCGAGAGGGCATCGACATAGGCCGGCGTCCAGTCGGCGTCCCGGCGGGACTGGGCCTGCAGGAACAGGACATGGCTTGCCTCGCCCGAGGGCCAGACTTCGCCCGCGGCGCTGTAGCGGGCCTCGGCCACCTCGAGGTCCTGCGGGACCAACGCGCCATCGGCGTAAAGCCGGGCCAGTGCGACCTGGGCATAGGGCAGGCCCGCATCCGCCGCGGCCGTCAGGTAGCTGACGAGGATTTCATTGTCCTTCGGCAGGTCCTCGGACCGAAGGTGAATCTCAGCCACCCGCCAGGCGGACAGCGCGTCGCCAAGGTCGGCCGAGAAGCGGTACCAGCGTTCCGACAGCGCCGGATCGCGGGTCACGATGTCGCCGTTCATGTATTCGCGCGCGATCCGGTTGACGCGGTCGCAGATCAGCGGGTCCAGCTTGCCGACAAGGGCGCCGAAGGCCATCGTCACGCCCAGTTCCGGCGGCACGTCCCAGCCTTCGACGGGATTGCCCTGGATCTCGCGTTCGACCAGTTGCAGGATGGCATCCGCATTGCCGCCGAACCCGGCCTGCAAGAGAAGCGCTTCGCCGCGCTCACGGTCGCGTTCGATCCCGACGCCACGGATCAGGTAGCCAGCCAGAAGGTGCTGCGCCCGGGGTGTCTGGCGCAGGTCCAGCGAGGCCAGTTGCTCGACCAGGCGCTCGCGCTGAAGCTCCGAGACCCTGCCTGCAGCCAGCAGGAGTTCGATCCGGTCGATCAGCATGTTCGCTTCCGAATATTGCGGGTCGATGCTGCGGAAGTTCGACTGAACCATTTCGATCGTGTCGAACCATCGCTGCGGGTCCAGTTCGACCAGCCGACGGAAATCGCGCTTGATGAGCGCGGTGTCGCTTTCGGGAAGGGCGTCCAGCGAGACGCCCTCCCATTTCTTGATGAGCGCATCGTCCGAGGGCCGGGTTTCGCAGACCTTTCCGGTCTCGAGATCAGGCGGCTCGAAAACCAGGTCCACCGTCTGCGCCCCGGCCGCCACGGGCAGGGCCAGGATCAGGAGTGTGGCGAGGATGCGCTGCATGGTCATGGGTCTTCCGGTCAGGGCTGCTTGGCAAGGGCGTTCGGCGTGACAGTGGCCGTGTAGGTGCCTTCGGTGCCCGACAGCACGATGGCCACACCCTCGCGGCGCTTCAGGTCGACGGCGGGCACGGTGGCGACCACCGTTTCGCCGTCGCGGATTTCGAAGTCGAGCGTCAACGGGGCCTTCAGCGCCACTGCACCGCCGCTGCTGGGCGCGACGCCCTCGATGGCGACGGCCTTGGCCTGCGGCACGTAGAGATTGGCCGAGGCGATGTCCGACAGGTTGTAGAAGGTGACGTCCGCCTGCGCCGGGTTGCGGGTGATCTTGTCTACGACCAGGGCCGTGGTGCCGTCCGCGCCGACGACGAAGGAGTAGAAGGTGGCAGGCTGGATGGCTTCGGTGGCCGAGACCTCGCCCGAGGACAGCCGGACCTCGCGGTCGCCGTCGATGACGACATAGGGCGTGACACTGTTCTCGACCCGGTCGAAGCTTGCGGCCTGGATCACCGCGACCGAAGCCGTCGCGTCCACCACGCGCACGAAGCTGGCGTTGGGGTTCGCCACGTCCTCGTAGAGGCTGGCGTCCTGCGCGGTCACGGTCGTCGCGGCAAGGACAAGGAACGGAACTGTCAGATGGATGCGTTTCACGACGCGTCTCCTTTCTGGGTTGGACAAAGGGTCAGGGCGGATGTGTCGCCGAGCGCGCGGTCGAAGCTCACCTCCACTTTCACAAGATCGGGGTGCCAATACGGTTCCAGTTTCAGGAAGAATCGCCCCGTGGCGCGCAGACGGTCGGACCTTTCGATCCGGATCGTGCGGCGGATACCCGCGCCGGTTTCGAAGGTCACATCGGCGATCCGCGCGCCCTCGCCGCCCTGGTCGAACAGGAACGCGTCCTCGGGCTTCAGCTTGCCGGGCTGGAAGCTGGCTACCAGAGCGTTTTCGGCCACCGTGGTCTCGACCGCGATGTCGCAGGTCGGGCCGGCGGCCACGATCAGCTCGTCCATCGGGAGGGGGCCGAACTGGGCGAGGCCGTTGTAGATCGGATTCTCCCAGACCAGGAAGGTCGGCCGGTCCTCGGCAAAGTCGCGCGAGGTGAGGTAGGAAGTCATCGAGCCGAACTGGTTGCCGCCGGTGATGGCGTAGTTGACCACCTCGATCCCGGAGTATTCCGACAGGAAACCGGCGAAGTTGTTGATGCTGCTGTCAGAGAACGAGGTGCCGACCAGGACGAGGCTTGCCTCTTCCGATCCGGTGCCGAAGATGTCCAGCGCCTCGCCCTCTGTTGCGGCATCGCCTTCGGGGGCCGCGGGCTCGGGCGCTGCGTCCGCGAAGATGTCGGCGGCAGAAAGCTCGGCCCCGGTCGCGCGGGTGGTAACCCAGGTCGTGGCTTCGACCTCGGGGAGCGCTTCCTTGCAGTAGGTCTGCAATTCGCGCCGCAGGCCCGAGAAGGCGATCTCGGGGTCGGCGGGCTGCGAGGTGAACTCGACGGGAGTGACATCTGCGTAGGCGGGCAGGTTGCGGATCATTTCGCCGATGGCCTGCGCAGCCAGGCGCGCGCCGTCGGGGGTCCAGTGGAAGTCGGCCTGGAAGAAGACCTTTTCGTCCGGTCCGGCTTTCAGCATCGCGCTCATCAGGTCGGGAGAGGGCACCCCCGCGGCGTTGAGGCGGTTGGTCACGTCCTGGTAGTTGGCCTGCATCAGCGCCGGGTCATAGCCGTAGGCGGCTGCTTCGGGCGGCAGGTATTGCGGCATGGCCTGCCCCTTGGTGGGCACGTTCACGTAGATGAGCGTCGTGCCCTGTTCGGCCAGCACGCGGGTCAGCTCCGCCAGTTGGGCGACGACGGCATCGTCCATCGGGTGCTGCAGCCGAAGGTCGGACTGGACCCGGTAGAACACGCCGTCCTTCCCCTCGATCGACGCAGAGGCGGCGAACTGGGTGTTGGCGCAGCCGAATTGCGACGGCCCGGCATAGGCGGCGGGGGCTGCGAGAACGCACAAGGCGAAAACGGGGCGCATCATGGCGCATCTCCTTCCAGGGCGGGCCGCACGGGCGGGCGCTTGCTACGGTCAAGGTCGGGCGAAGCTGGCAAGGCAGCGGGTTGCAGCGCCTCGCCGCCGGGGATCTGACGGGCCATTGCCAGGGCCATGGCCTGAACGCCGGGATCGGGACTGGCCAGCGCATATTCCAGCGCCGGCAGCGCCGAGGCCGGGTCGGGTGGCAAGCCCGGCTCGCCCTGGATATGGCTGAGCGCCAGCTTCATCGCGGCCTTGGTATCCCCGCCCGCCGCTGCCAGAAGCAGAAGCTCGCGGGCGCGGGGGATGTCCATCTCGTAGGGGTCGCCCTTCATCAGCATCTCGGCCAGGCCGGCCGCCGCCTTGGCATCCCCGCGACGCGCGGCCCGGTCGAGCACGCCGCGGATGTTGCGCAGGCGGCCCTCGGTGAACTCGGCCTCCTTGTCGGTCAGCGTGGCCAGAAGACGCGGCAGGGCGAAGTCGCGGCCCTGGTAGACGGCGATGGAATAGTAATGCGCCGCATCGTCGATGAAGGCGGGATCGTCCCTTTGCTCAAGCCGCTTGCCATAGCGCGCGGCCGCCAGCCCCTCGCCCGCGTCGGCAAGTCGCTGCAGCTGCACGTCCGACAGCTCGCGTCCCGCCAGCATCGACTTGCGCAGTGCCTTGAGCGTCGGGCTGCCCGCGATGGCTGGCGGCAGCACCACGTCGGCCCGCGCGGGGGCGCTGGAGGCCAGGGCAAGGACCAGGCCGATATTGACCAGCTTAAGCACCGCTCTTCACCGGGCCTTGCGCGGACCACAGCGCGGGGTCGGTCAGGTAGCGGACCGGGAATTCCCAGATCACCAGCTCGGGCGGCGCGTCGCGGAAGTCCGGCGAGGCGAGGTAGTCGAGCATCGGGTGGGCGGGTCCCCTGCCCTCTTCCGCGAGGTTCAGGACGTCGCGGCGCAGCGCAAGTTTCAGCGCCTCGGAGAAGCTGAAGGTCGGGTTTGCAGAATAAGAGGTGCCGATCAGGATCGTGGCCCCCGCCTCGGTCCCGCCGAAGATGTCCAGGCTTTCGCCATCCGCCAACGGCGACACGGTGTAGGGCGTCGCCGTTTCGGGCGTGAAGCCGATCATCGGGGCAAGGTCGTCGGTGGTCACGAAGGACACGAGGTCGCCGATGAACTGAATCCTCTCGCCCGCCGAGATGGTGAAGTCCGTATCCCCCAGCGGCACCAAGCCCGAGGCAGCAAGCGCCTGGGCGACGTCCTCGGCACCGCCCGGCGTCCAGTGCGTGTCGCTTGGGAAGAAGGCAAGCTCGGCCTCGGCCCCACCCCGGAGGGCAGAACGCGCATCAAGGACCGGCACGTCCCGAAGGCGCAGCCCGGCCAGGAACGCGTCGTAAAGCGTGGCGATGCCTTGGGCGGTCTCGGGGTCGGCCTTGGACCTGTGCACATCAAGCTTGCCCGGAACGGGAACGATCACAAGCCGTGCGCCCGCCACCTCCAGCCGCTCGCGGATGCGGGCGATCCGGTCAAGCGACTGGTCCAGATCATCGGTGGGAGGACGCACCTCTTCGGTCGTGAAGAGCCAGCCGTCCTGACCCGCCAGCACGCCCTTCCGTCCTTCGCCCACCGTCAGGTAGCGCAAGGCGCCGATCATGCCGATGGCAGGTTCGCGGTGGGGCAGCGACTTTCGGTAGATGGAGTCCAGCGTCGCGGTCAGGCCGCCGCGCAGGAAATCGGCGTCGCGGGGCAGGTCGCCGCGACCGGGAAACTGCGCGAAGCCAAGGTTCACCACGGCCGCGTAGGCGAAGAATGCGACGGGAAGCAGGAAGCGCGAGGCCCTCAGGACAGGTTGCATGGGCAGCTCCTAGAACTGGAAATACAGGAAGGGAGAGAAGCTCTGCTCGGCCAGCCGCATGACGGCCAGAGAGAAGATCAGCGTGGTGGCAAGTGCCGGAAGGACGGTCCCGGACAGCGCCAGCCGCCCGTCCGGCTTGGCGGCGTGGTAGCGCTGGCCGAACCAGTCGTTGAGGAAGGGCTCCGACGCGGCGAGGAAGATCGCCAGCATCAGCACCGCAAGGCTTTCCCGGGTGATCTGCACCGCGATGTCGAAGGGCAGCGCCCAGCCGTTCAGCCCCAGCATTCCGGCATAGAAGTCCATCGCGGACCCGATCCCCGTGGCGCGGAAGGCCACCCAGCCGATCAGCACGACCAGAAGCGTGCGCAGCACCGCCACGATCGTCTTCGGCGCGCGGGCCATGCCGGTCCACCGTTCCAGCGCCAGCCAGCCGCCATGCCAGAACCCCCAGAGGACGAAGGTCCAGTTGGCCCCGTGCCACAGACCGCCCAGCACCATCACGGTCATCAGGTTGACGTAGGTCCTCCCATCGCTGATCCGGTTTCCGCCCAGCGGGATGTACAGGTAGTCGCGCAGCCAGACCGACAGGCTGATGTGCCAGCGCCGCCAGAACTCGGTGATCGAGCCCGAGATGTAGGGCGTGTCGAAGTTCTCCATGAAGCGGAAGCCCATCATCAAGCCAAGGCCGATGGCCATGTCGCTGTAGCCGGAGAAGTCGAAGTAAAGCTGCATCATGTAGGCAAGCGCCCCGACCCAGGCCAGCGGTGCAGTCGGGTCAGGCGTGGTGAAGGCAAGGTCGGCCAGCGGCGCAAGGCTGTCGGCGATCAGGACCTTCTTGCCCAAGCCCACCGTGAAGCGCGCCATGCCGTCGGCGAACTTGTCGGGCGTGTGGGTGCGGTCGCGGAACTGGTCCTCCAGGTCCTTGAAGCGCAGGATCGGCCCGGCGACGAGCTGCGGGAAAAGCGAGATGAAGGCCGCGAAATCGAAGAAATTGGCCGTGGGACTTGCATCGCGGCGGTAGACGTCCACCAGATAGCTGATCGACTGGAAGACGTAGAAGGATACGCCGATCGGCAGGATCAGGTGCCAGTGGATGCCAAGCCCCGCCGCATCGGTCCCAAGCAGCGCCGCGAAACTGTCGATGAAGAAGTTCAGGTACTTGAACACTCCCAGAACGGCCAGGCAGCCTGCGGTACCGATGGCGCAGGCCCAGGTCGCCCGCCGTGTGCCAAGGTTTGCGCCGATGATCCGCCCGAAGACGTAGGTCCACAGCGTCGTCAGGATCAGCAGGCCGAGGAAATCGACCCGCCACCAGCCGTAAAAGGTCCAGGACCCCGCCAGGATCAGCGCCGAGCGGTAGCGGAACGGCGTAAGGTAGTAGAGCGCCAGGAACAGCGGCAGGAACAGGAACAGAAAGACTTCCGAGGAAAAGACCATCGGCTTACTCCGGCTGACAGGGGTCGGAAGCTGCGGGGGCGGCGCTTGTGGCCGCCGGAATGACGAAGGCATCCCCGGCGCTGAGGTAGAAGCCAAGCCAGGGCGAGAAGTCGCCTGCGAACTGGCGCGGGGTCTGCCGGGCAAGATCGTTGCCGTCCAGGCGCACTTCACCCAGGCCCGCCGCGCGCAGGCCCTCGCGATTGCCGCTGAGCACGTTGTCCGACAGAAGGACCGGGCCAAGGCCCGACTGCGCCTCGACCTCGATGCCGGCCGAGCCGTTGTCCAGGACAGCGTTCTGGGCCACCCGCGCCGCGCCGGTCCGGGACAGCCGGAGGCCTGCGGTGCCGTTGCGCGCGATGACGTTGCCCTGAACGGCGACGCAGGTCGCGGGGCCAAGCGAGATGCCGGTCCCGGCATTGTCCAGGATGACATTGGCCCGCAGGCCAAGGCGGAGCGTCTTGCCGTCGATCTGAAGGCCGTTGCGTCCCCCGCCGACAATCACGTTCGCGGCGATCACCACGTCCTCAAGCGCGCCGGACAAGCGGATGCCGGCCCCGCTGGCCGTCCGGGTGATCCGGTTGCCAGCCAGCACGATGTCGCGACCGTCCTTCACCGACACCGCCGCCGCCCCTGCGCCCGAAAACCGGTTGCGGGCCAGGACCATGCCGTCGGCGCCCTCGAAGGACAGGCTGTAGACGTCCTGAAAACGGCTTCGCGCCACGACGGGCGGGCTTTCAGGTTTCATGAGACCGCCGGTCAGGACCGACACGCCCCGGAAGGCCACGGGACCGTCAAACCCCAGGGCGGCGAAGGTGGACCCTTCCGCGTGGAAGCTGCCCTGGCCGGTCACCAGAAGGAAGGGCCGGAAGGAGGGAACGCGGGCGTTGTTCCCGGCATCGCCGCGAAGGGTGGCACCGGCCACGCGCACATCCCCGAAGCTTAGGATGAAGGCCCCGGCTGCGGTGTCCAGTTCCAGAAGCTCGCCTTCGGACAGGACCAGGGCCGAGCCTGGCCACAACACGAAGGGTCGCGAAAGCCGCCAGCCGTTGGCGGCACGGTGCAGGTATCCGGCCGCTTCCAGATCGGGCAGGGTGGCCGTGCCAGAGAGAAGGTAGAGCACGTCCTTCGAGCTTGCCTGCGCCAGTTGCAGCGACAGGTGACCGTTGCCCCCTGCCAGGATGGACAGCTGGGTCAGAGCGGCCTGGACATCTCCCTCGATCACCTTCATCGGCCCCGCCGTCACCGGCGTGGCTTTCGGCACTTCCGGCATCTGGACGTCCCCGGCCAGACGGGCGGCCAGAACGGACAGCACTTCGCCATCCGCATCCGCCTGCAACTCGCGCCCGATGGCGCCGTGCAGGATCGTGTCCGGCTGGCCCAGGACAGGACCAGCCAGCGCGGTTGCAAGGATCAGGGACGGCCAGAGCCGCATCAGATCGCCTCCGGAAGCCGGTCCGGCGACAGAAGCATCGACTGCCCGAGGTTGCGGAGGTCCGCACCGCCCCGGAACACCAGGTGGACAAGCTTCAGCTCGCCATCGGTCGCGTTCGACAGCGGCAGCGCCTCGTCCGGGTCGATCGAGACAGTCTGCCCGCGCCGCACCGTGACCTCGCGCCCGTCGATCATGCAGCGCCCCTCGCCCGAGAGGACCGTCAGAAGGCTGGGACCCACCCCCGTCCCGTTGACCTGCAGCGAGGCCCGCTTCTGCACGGTCATGATCGCCATGTCGTTGCCCATGTCGGTCGCCACAGTCTCGATCCGACCCCACGGCATCTCGCGCATCGTGTGGGTGCGCACCTCGCGGCGCTTGTTGGCCTTGAGCTTGTCGACCAGCTGCTTCACGTCCTGCGAATGGGCCCGCTTGGTCACTAGGACGGCGTCGGGCGTGTCGATGACGACCGTGTCCTGCATCCCGATGACCGCCACCAGGCGCGTTTCGCTTTGGACCAGCGAGTTCTTCGTGTTCATCGCGATCACGTCGCCGTGGAGGACGTTGCCGTCGTCGTCGCGATCGGCGATCTGGTAGACGGCATTCCAGGCCCCCACGTCGTCCCACTGGACCCCGTGCAGCGGTGCCAGTGAAATCACGGGAGTGCGTTCAAAGACCTGCCGCTCGGTCGGCTCGTTCGCCGCCATGCGGAAGCTTTCCTCTTCAAGGACGATCCCCAGCGTTCGGAACTCGGCCCGGTTCAACGCCGCGGTGACGGCTGCATGGGTGACCGGGTCCAGGCGGTGGAACTCCTCGATCAGCGTCGCAGCGCGCATCATGCTGATGCCCGAGGCCCAGAAGGCCCCGCCCGCCTCGATCAGCCGCTGCGCATGGTCATGGCCAGGCTTTTCGACGAACTGGGCCACGCGGTGCAGACCGGCATAGTCGTCCATCGCCCCGCCATCGGTGATGTAGCCATAGCCCGTCTCGGGATAGGTCGGCACCACGCCGAAGCTGACGATCCGCCCATCCTGGGCCGCCGGCAGCATCGAGCGGATGATCCGGTTGATGTTGCCCTTGATCATGTGGTCCGAGGGCAGGACCAGGATGACCGCATCGGGGTCCTGCCGATGGGCCGAAAGCGCTGCGGCCAGGACCGCAGGTCCGGTGTTGCGTCCGACCGGCTCGCCAATCACCTGGCCTTGCAGCTGCAGGTCGTCCAGCTGCCGGTGCACCAGCGCCGCCTGGTTGGCGTTGGTCACCACGATGGGCGCCGCGAAATCCGGTCCGCGATGGCGCTGCAGCGTCGCCTGGAAATAGGTCAGGCTGCCCTTGCCCTGCGTCGGCTGGAACTGCTTGGGCTGGTCGATCCGGCTCATCGGCCAAAGGCGCGAGCCCATGCCACCGCATAGAACCACGGGAATGATGGGTTGGGTCATGGCGCGTCTGCCTTTTCTGCGGTGTTGGTAAGGGGTTGGGCAAAGCCGGTGACGGGCCGGAGAAGGTCCGGAACCGGGCGGCGCAGGGTCACTTGGGCCAACTGCCCGGCCAGATCTTCGGCCAGCGGCTGGTCGGGAACGATACGGAACGGCACAGGTTCGCCCGGGGCAGCCGAGCCAAGCCCGGCAAGCTGCGCCGACACCTCGCGGCCATCGGCAAAACGCAGGTCCACGGACCCCGCCTGGGCAAGCTCCAACGTCTCTTCCGGCAGCGCGGTTCCCGTCAGGACCAGCGCCGCGTCAGGGTCCGAGATGCGCAGAACCGGGTCGCCCGCGAAGACGGTGGAACCCGCTTCGACGCCCAGCACCTCGACCCGGCAATCGCAGGGCATCACGACCGACAGGGCCTGCCCGGTGTTGGACCTGATCGCGAAGGCGACGTCTCCCGCCTTGGCCTCGGGATCGAGGAAATCGATCTGCCCGGTGGCCGTCGCTGCCAGCGTCCGGCCGTCGAGGCCCACGACGGCGGGGGTCATCAGGCGGTAGGTGAAGACGCGCTGGAAGACCTTGCTGGCGACCAGGCCCAGAAGCAGGGCCGTCAGCGCCAGAAGCAGAAGCGTCCCGCCGAACTTGCGGATCCGCCGTGCCGGGGCCGCGCCGCCCTTTGGCTTCGCACCGGCCGCCGGTCGCACGGTCAGCACATTGCCCAGCGTGACCAGATCGCCCGAGATATGAGAGTTCAGCAGGTGCCGCAGCTGCGGCAGGTGATCACCCGTCGGCTCCAGGAAGGCCAGAGCGGCCATCCCCTTCGCCGGGTCGACGTCTTCCAGCCGCACCTCGATCGACAGGCCGACGGTATAGCCCTGGAAGCGGAAGACCACCCAGGCGAGGCGCTCGATGCCCTGCATGTGCGGGTCCATCAGGCCGCTGATCTCGGCCCGAACGAGCGAGATTGACCGGCCCTTGTATTGCCTGCCGTCGATCTCGACGTGGAAGGGGATATCCAGCATGGGATGGTCGGCAGGCCCGCCCCAGGTGAGGGCTGCCGGACTTTGGCGGGTCGTGGAGGTGATCGCTTGGTCCAAGGGTCGGTCCTTTCCAGACAATGTTCAGACAAGCCCGGACAGCAGCATGATCCCGAAGGTCAGCCAGCCGAGGGCAAGGATGTGGACGTAGGTGGAGCCGATGGCGCGCAGCCGTTCGCCAATGGCGGGGCTGGCGGCAAGGGCGGTGGATTGGCGGGTCCAGCGCTGCCGGTCGAGGCGGAACAGCACGTAGCTTTTCACCGCCGCGCCGACGATCTGTCCGAAGTAGAGAAGCATCGGATAGGTGATCGGGAAGCCGCGCCCCCTGACCGTCGCCAGCACCCAGCAGAAGACATAGCGGGTGGCCATGACCCAGGCGATATAGGCCGGCAGGACCAGCGGCTCGACGAACAGCACGGCCAGCGCGACCGAGATGGGGCCGGCGAGCGTGGTCCAGATGCCCAACTTCTGGTCGAGGATGGACCACCAGGTGAAGAGCCCGATCCGCCGGGGGCCCAGCGCAAGCGCGCGTCCGTTGGTCCGCAGCATGTTGCCGAACCAGCGGATCATCAGCGTGACGGCGCTATCGACAAAACCGGGCTTCGGCTGCGTCTCCATCGACAGCGAGGTGACGTCCGGCAGGTAGAGCATCCGGTAGCCACGCTGCAGGAGCCAGAACCAGGTCGACTTGTCGTCCCCGGTCAGGAAGTCGACGCGGCCAAGCCGCCAGTGGTCGATGTGGTCATGCTGGACCAGCCGGATGAACTCGGGCTGGGTGGCCAGACTGGCGCGGAAGACCGACATGCGGCCGGTCAGAGTCAGGACGCGTCCCGACAGGCCCATCGAGCACATCATCATCTGCCGCTGGGTGAAGCGCAGGGCGAACCAGTCGGCAAAGAGGCTGGGCTTGATCTCGACCGCCTCGTCCGTCGTCAGCGCGCCGACGCTCGGGTCGGTGAAGAACGGTGCCGAGGCCGCAACGATGTCCTCGGGCACGCAGCTGTCGCCGTCGACCAGAAGCAGGATGTCCCGCTGCGACGGGGCCCGGCGGCCGATCAGCCGCAGGGACCGTGCCAGAGCGTCGCGCTTTCCCGTGCCGGGGATCTGGTCCACGACCAGTTCCACCCCGTCCATCGGCACATCCATCTGGGCGCGGATGCCCTGGATCAGCCGAAGGTCAGAGGTGTCGACGACCGAGGCGACGATCGTCGCCCCGCCCTTTGCCGCCGCCGCCGCCCGGAACAGCGCATGGTAGACGCGCCGGGTGGTATCGGTGTCGATCTTGTAACTCGTGACCAGGAAATAGGCGTGGCCATAGACCGGGCTGGCCGCATGGGCCGCAAGGGCCCGCGCCTTCAGCCGGGGATAGGCCAAGCGCTGGTAGAAGACCGCGCGCAGGTAGTTGACCAGCGCCCAGCCATAGCGCCAGGTCCCGACGACGCCGACGACGATCAGCCCGTCAGAGACATGGCCCAGCGCACCCGGCGGAATGCTCAGCACCAGAAGTGCCACCACCGCCAGGTAAAGCAGGTGACCAAGGATCAGCGCCGGGCGGGTCATCACCAGCAGATCCCCTCGTAGCTGCCCTCGGACCGCTGGCCCGGTTTGATCCGGGTCAGGTCCACCATTGGGCGGTTGCCCAGCGCGGCCTGCAGGCGAGGGATCGCCTCGTCATAGCGGTTGCCGACCAGGACGATGTCCGATCCGTCGATCAGCTCGTCGATCGAGCCGACCAGGCGGCTGCCCAGGGCGATGTCCTGCTCCAGCCCCCGGCCCACGGCCGTCGCATCGCTGGCGAAGGCCTCATGCACGAAAGGATCGTAGACCGACAGTTCCATGCCCCGTCCGATCAGCCGGCTTGCCAGCTCGGCCAGCGGGCTTTCGCGCAGGTCGTCGGTGCCCGGCTTGAAGCTGATGCCGACCATCCCGACCCGCGTCTTGCCCGAGGCGTGGATCATCTCCTCGGCCCGGGCGATCTGCGCGGCGTTGGCCACCAGGACGGCGTCCAGAAGCGGCGAGGCGACCTGACGTTCGGCCGCGAAGGCCCGCAGCGCGCGGACGTCCTTGGGCAGGCAGGAACCGCCGAAGGCAAAGCCAGGGCGCAGGAAATAGGGGCTCATGGAAACCTTGTGATCCGAACACAGGATCGACATGACCCGCTGGCCATCCAACCCAGCCGCCTTGGCAATGTTCCCGATCTCGTTGGCGAAGCTGACCTTGACCGCCCGCCAGGCGTTCGAGGTGTACTTGACCATCTCGGCCGTCGGCAGGTCGACCAGGTTGATGTCGCAGGGCAGATCGCGGTTCAGCTGGGTCAGCAGCGCGCCGGTCTTTTCGTCCAGCGCCCCGAAGACGATCAGGCCCGGATCGCCGTAATCCTGGATCGCCGTGCTTTCCCGCAGGAACTCGGGGTAGTAGCCCACCCCGAAGTCGATCCCGGCCCGCTTTCCCGAAACCTCCTCCAGCAGCGGGATGCACACGCGCTCCATTGTCCCGGGGACGATGGTCGAGCGCATGATGACCGAGTGATACCCCGGATGGTCCGCCAGGGCGCGACCGATCTCGCGGCAGACGGACTTCACGTAATCAAGCCCGATCGAATGGTCCGAAGCACTGGGCGTGCCCACGCAGACGAACGAGGCGTCCGACCCGTGCACTGCCGCGCGGGCGTCGGTCGTGGCGGTCAGGCGCCCCTCGGCGACCACATGGGCGATAAGGTCGGGCAGGCCCTTTTCAACGATCGGAGAGCGCCCCTCGTTGATCGCCGCCACCTTGGCCGGGTCGACGTCGACCGCGACCACCTGATGGCCGTCCCGGGCCAGGCAGGCAGCCGAGACAACCCCGACATAGCCGATTCCAAACACTGCAAGTCGTGTCATTCCGTCATTCCTTTTCCCCGGCCCAAGGCCGTATTCCCCCGCACCGCATTCCTGCAGTGCAGCATCCCGACAACAGGGTAGGCGCGGGTTCAGGGATGGGAAAAGTCAGGCAAATGACCCATTTCAGAGGGGATTTTGTCGGGGAAATCCCTTACAGGGCCGGGTTATCTGACAGGCTTAAACCGCGGGTGTAAGGTTTTTCCTGTCAGGAGTTTCTGCAGGTGCGAAAGAGCTTGCCCGCCCCGTCCGGCGGTTTGAAAAGCGCGATGAAGTCCGGCAGATATCTCAGCCGGCGGTGAGACGGGTCCCCTCGACCCAACCCTGGGAGATCGCGAATTCCACGATCTGCCGACGCCCTGAAAGGTTCAGCTTGCTGCTGCCCCGGGCCTTGTAGGTCTCCACGGTCTTAGACGAGAGATCCAGCTCGCGGCCGATCTCCTTCATCGACTTGCCATGGGCGACCGATTTCAACACGAAGAGCTCGCGCTCGGAGAGGCGAACCTCTTGGGTCGAGGCTTGTTTGGGCGGGTCTTCGGTGCCCAGTCCGGGCACGATCGCCGCCGCAAAGGCTGCATCGATGAAAATTCCGCCCTTCGCCGTCGAGGCGAGAGCGACCTTCAGCACATCAAAGGACACGGTCTTGGGCAGGACACCCCGGAAGCCGGCCTGGATGCAGGTCTGCGCCATGCGGTCTGACAGCGAGCTGCAATAGGCCACCAGCGCCCGGCCACGGCCACGAAGGATCTGCACAAGCTGGGCTGGGGTTTCCTGCATCTGGGCAGGGTCGATGATGAGCACATCGAACTCGTCCTGCGCGGATGAGTCTGCGAGGGAATTCAGGAACACGGTACGCGCGTAGAAACTCGCATCCCTTGTCAAAAGGGCCGCGATCCCATCCGCCAGCAGCGGATTGGCGTCGATGATCGCAATGCTCAGACGGTCAGGCGCGCTCATCGCTGCCATCCCGCGCAAGAGCCTGTTACAGCCAAGCGTCCCACGTCCCGGTTCCCTAGTCCCACTTCCGGCAAGTCAACGCCGCGCGGTCGGGATTGTTCCCTTTCAGGTTGCACAGCCTTGCTGCGTGGGACGCGCCGAAGGCGGATTTCCGCCGCCGTCGGAGCGGGGCAGATCGGCAGTCCGGAGGACCGCCGATCTGCCCTTCGGATCAGGCCGCCTGACGCAGCGCCTCCATGCGCCGCGCGTCCTCGGCGCGGACCTTCACGCTGGCGGGTCGGGCCTTGCAACGGTCGACCCAGTCGCGGATCAGCGGGTCATCCGGCGTCCCCTCCGGGAACCAGGCGTAGGGCCCGTGCAGCAGGATGTCCGCCGCGCTGAAGTCGTTGCCCATGATCCACGGACCCTCTTTCAGCGCCGCGCGCAGCCGGTCGGCGGCGGTCTTGTGATCCCGCATCGCGGCGGTGAGCCAGGGATGCGAGACGCCCGCGCCCTCCATGATGAAGGTCGGCTCCAGTACGCCCTGATACCAGGCCATCCACATGGCGAAGGTGCCCCAGTCCGGTGTGCCCACCCGGGGCGCAAGACCGGCGTCGGGGAAGAGGCTCGTCAGGTGCAGGATGATCGCGGCCCGTTCGGTGATGACCTGCCCGTCATGCACCAGCGCGGGGACCTTTCCTTCGGGGTGCGGGTTCGACGGATCGCGCCCGCCCGAGCCGTCCATGCGCGGGATCGTCACCGTGCGGATGTCGATCCAGTCCTGGATGCCCATCTCCTCGATCAGCGACAGAATCGCGACCGAGCGGCTTTCGGGGGAATGGAACAGGGTCAGCATGTCTTTCTCCTTTGCTTCTCTGATGGGATCAGAATAGCCTTGGCCTCCTGCCAGAACCTGTCAGGATGACATGCCCAAGTCCGACCGCCTGTTCCGCCTGCTCACCGCCTTCCGGATGCTGCCGCAGCCGGTCACCGCCGCCCGATTGGCGCAAGAGACGGGCGTGTCCGAACGCACGCTCTACCGCGACATCCAGGCCCTTAGGGCAGCCGGCGCCTTGATCGACGGCGAGGCCGGGACGGGCTACACCCTGACCGAGGACCCCGCCCTGCCGCCGCAGATGTTCACCCGGCTCGAGGTCGAGGCGCTGGTCCTGGGTCTTGCCGAGGTGACGATGGCGGGTGACCCGGCGCTGGCGAAGGCCGCGGCCCAGGCACAGGCCAAGATCATCGCCACCCTGCCCGACCGCGTGCAGCGCCAGGCGATCCACGCCGTCACCCAGACCTACCGCTTCGACCGCCGCGCGCCCCTGCCGCCCCACATGCAGACCCTGCGCGAAGCCGCCTGGGAGGAACGGGCGCTCGACATTGCTTACCGCGACATCTCGGGCCAGGTGACCGAGCGGAGGATCTGGCCCCTGGGAACCGTCTTCCTCGACCGCGAGGTTCAGTGCCTTGCCTTCTGCTGCCTGCGCCAGGATTTCCGCCGTTTCAAGGTGCACCAGATGGACCGGGTGACCCCGACGCCGGAAAGCTTTCGCCCGCGTCGCGTGCCCCTGTTGCGGGCCTTCATCGACCAGTTGCGCCGCGAGGGCAGCCGTCCCACCCGCGCTTGAATGCCCGCAAAGCCGCGTGATAGCGTCCCCGCGCATGTTCCAGGTATCCGTGATGTCCGACGCCCCCGCCACGCTTGATCCGACCAAGAAGCCGGCTGGGGCCATGACGATGGTCTACAAGGACTATTACTTCCTGCGGCGCTGGGTCGACTATTACGGCCGGCAGTTCGGACGCGAGCACCTGTACATCCTGTCCCACGGCGGCGACCCCGAACACGACCGGATCTGCGAAGGCGCCAACGTCATCCGCCTGCCGCGTGATCCCACGATGTGGCGGATGGAGCGGCGGCGGTGGAGCGTGAATTCGCAGTTCTCGGCGGGAATGCTGCGCTATTACAACTGGTTCATCGTCAGCGACGTGGACGAGGTGGTGATCGTCGACCCTGCCGTCGCGCCCGACCTGGTGACATACCTGGGGCGCTATACGGGCAAGCGGGTTCCGGCCTCGCTTTGCCCCTTCGGGATCGAGCTTGTCCACAATCCCGAGGAGGAGCCCGAACCCCTGGAGGACGACAAGCCGATCCTGTCGCGGCGTCGGGTGTTCCGGGCCAATGCGAATTACGCGAAACCCTGCGTCCTGCGGAAGGAGACCGGGTTCACCGTGGGCGGCCACGCGAACGGCCACCAGCCCCGCGTGCTCGACCCGCATCTCTACCTGGTCCACCTGCGCTTCTTCGACTTCGACATGGTCACGGAACGCCTTGCCGGCCGCAAGGACATGCGGGCGATCATGGCCGGCGACCGCAACCCCGATGAGGTGGGCAAGGCCTGGGGCAAGGATCTGGAAACCTTCCTTGCGCTATCGAAGGGCGTGGCCGTTCGCGAGGACGCCGAGCTGCCCGAATTCCGCAAGCGCATGATCGACGAACAGCAGCACCTGCATGACGGCAAGATCACCTTCTTCGGCGGCGGGCGCACGAAGTCGCTTTTCCGCCTTCCCGACCGCTTCGCTTCGGTCTTCTGACCGCAACAAGGACGCCCAATGGACCTGAACCGCCGCCCCGTCGCCTCGCTCTGGATTGGCGAAAGCCTGCACTACATCAACCAGCTGTGCCTGAAGTCGCACCTGGTCATGGGCCACCCCGTCACGCTCTACTGCACCGACCAGGTCCGCAACGTGCCGAAGGGGGTCGAGGTCCGCCCCGCGTCCGAGATCATGGACATCGACCGCGCCATCGTGGCCGAGACTTCGGCCTCGTTCCTGTCGAACGTCTTCCGCTACAAGATGATCGCCAAGACCGGGGCAATCTGGATCGACTGCGACGCCTACTGCTACCGCCCCTTCCCCGAAGGCCAGGAACACATCTATGCCGGCCACGGTATGCGGGGGGCGCTGAACTGCGGCGTCGTCGCCATGCCCCGCACGGGCCGGCTGATCGAAAGCCTGCTCGACTATTACGACAACCTGCCGGACTACCCGGCCTGGTGGGGCAACAAGCAGAAGCGCAAGATGGACAAGCTTGACCGCACGCTGCCCAAGGCCGTCCGCATCTACCAGACCGAACGCACCGCCTTCGGCCCGCAGGCCTTCACCCACTTTGCCGGGGTGACCGGCGACATCGACAAGGCGATGACCGCCGACACGCTGTACCCCGTGCCCTTCCAGCTGAACGACGTCTTCTACGACCCGCATTCCAACGTCGAGGGCCATTTCACCGACGCGACCCTCTCAGTCCACATCTACACCAACGCCGCCCGCCCCTGGTGGCGCAAGAACCCGCCGCTGAAAGGCAGCTATATCGCCCGCATGTGCGAGAAGCTGGAGATCGACCCCACCGCCGCCCTGGAAGAATGACTCTTTCCCGCCGGACCAGCCCGCATGGCTCGCTGGTGGCGCTGTCCACCATGAAGGACGAAGGACCCTTCGTGGTCGAATGGGTCGCCCATCACCTGGCCTTGGGCTTCACCGACCTGATGGTCTACACCAACGACTGCGCCGACGGCACTGACGCGCTTCTCAAGCGGCTCGAGGCAATGGACATCGGCGTCCACCACCGCGACAACCTGATCCCCGAGGGGATGAAGCCCCACCCCTCGATGCTGAAAAGCGCGGGCGATGAGCCCCTGATCATCGAGTCCGACTGGCTGCTCGTCCTCGACGCCGATGAATTCCTCTGCATCAATCACCCTTCGGGCACCTTGGACGGGCTGGTCGCCGACCTGAACGCGATGGATGCCCAGGCGATCGTCTTCACCTGGCGGATCTTCGGCTCTGCGGGCATCCGTGACTGGTCTCGCCAACCGATCACCGACCAGTTCACCCGCGCCGCACCCGAGTTCTGGAACAAGGGCTGGGGCACCAAGACCATGCTACGCTACGACCCGAAATACCTGCGGCTGGGGATGCACCGGCCGATCATCAAGTCGCAGCACAAGGACACCGACTATCCCGAAAGCGTGCTCTGGGTGAACGGCTCGGGCCGCCCGCTGGAGGAATGGTTCAAGTTCCGCGGCTGGCGGTCGATCCGCCGCACGGTCGGCTATGACTGGGGCCAGATCAACCACTACGCCATCAAGTCGATGGACGCCTACAGCCTGCGCAAGTTCCGCGGCAACGCGAACCTGAAGAAGGACAAGTACAACGCCGACTACTGGTCGCTGCAGGACCGGAACGAGGTCGAGGACACCCGCATCCTGCGCCACCGCGACCGCCGCGCCGAGATCATGGCCCAGCTTCTGCAGGACGACGAAGTCCGCCACCTGCACGAAGCCGCCCATGCAAGGGCCGAGGCGCGGCTGGCCGAATACCAGCAGTCGCCCGACTATCAGGCCTATGTGGCGAACCTCGTGGCGGCCTCGAACGTGCCGATCAGCCAGGTCGTCGCCAAGCCGCCCAAGGCCCGCGACCCCGAAGCGGTCAAGGCCGTCCAGACCAAGCTGGAACAGCGCCGCAACGCCCAGCCCAAGGAGGAACGCCGCACCCCGCCCCCGCCCGGATGGGGCTCGCCCTTTGCCTCTCCTTACGTCTCCGGCTCGGCCGACCTGAGCGCCGACATCCCGCTGGAACTGGTGGAGAACCAGGGCATCAAGGTCCCTCTGGACCCCCGAGTCTTCACCGCCGCGACTCTGGAAGTGCTGAAGTCCGGCAAATTCGACCGGCGGCACGCGCGGAACATCACGGGCTTCCTTGGCGATTGCACCCGGCTTCTCGACCTCGACTGCGGCATCGGCTTCGTGGCCCTCCGCGCCAAGGTCGCGAACCCCGACCTGCAGGTGACGATCCATGAGGAACGGCCCTCGCTCTTGACCTTCTCCCGCCGCGTCGTCGCGCTGAACTTCCCCGACCCCACAGGGATTGCCTGGTCGCAGGCCACCCTCAACCCCGAGGGCATCTGGTCCGGACTCCATACGCTCCTCGCCGCCGCCCGGCCTGACGTCCTGCGCATCTCCGGCCCGCTCCTTCCCCCCGACGCCTTGCCCGAAGGAGCCCTGGCGGGGGTCCGCCGCGTGCTGGTGCCCTTCCTCGACCCCTCCGAGGTGACCGCCGCCCGCAACAGGCTCGCCCCCGCGCTCGCGGCCCTTGGTTTCAGCGAGGACACGAACGGCGAACCGAACGGCACGGTCTATTTCCGCCGGGAATAGGCGGGGGCGCTTGTCCTGCCGGGCCGTCGTCCCTACCTCTGCGGCCAAAGGAACAGGGGAAACCGTCCCCGAGGGGCAGGGATGCAGCGGATCGTGGCCAAGGTCGGACTGGTGCGGGCGTTTTGCCTGGCCTTGGTGCTTGCGCTGGCCATCGCCCCTGCCGTCGAGGCCGCCCACCACGGACCGGGCGCGCTGGCCGCAGAAGCGGACCACCACAGCCACGGGCCGGGCCACGACCATGACCACGGCGGACAACCGCATGACTCGGGCGACCATGACCATGTCAGCGTCGCGCTTCTGACCGGCGACGGGGCCACCACCTATCCCCAACCGGGCCGATTGGTTCAACCCAGTCCAGGATTGCGGAACGGCACACCCCCCGACGGCCCAAGACGACCGCCCCGCCCGATGATGATCTGAGCCGCCGCCCCAAAAGGGCGATCCACGGACCATCAATCGGGACATCCAGAATGACACCAAGATACCGGACGCGACTGCGTCCACCCTTGCCCTGGCAGGCCGCGTTTGCCGCCCTGGCCAGCCTCCTTTTCGCCGGGGCGGCCCTGGCCCACAACGTCACCGAAGGCGATGCGGGCTATGTGCAGGAAGTGACCGGCTTCCGCCCTTTCGCCTTCCTCTACCTCGGCGCCAAGCACATGGTGACGGGCTACGACCACCTGCTGTTCCTCGCCGGAGTGATCTTCTTCCTGTATCGGGGTCGCGACATCGCCACCTATGTCAGCCTCTTCGCCGTCGGCCATTCGGTCACGATGATCGCGGGCGTCTGGTGGCAGGTTTCGGTCAACGCCTACATCATCGACGCGATCATCGCCTTTTCGGTGGTCTACAAGGCCTTGGACAACCTCGGCGCGTTCCGCCTGTGGTTCGGCGTCCAGCCCGACACCAAGGCCGCGACGCTGATCTTCGGCCTTCTGCACGGCTTCGGCCTTGCCACCAAGATCCAGGACTATGAGATCTCTCCGGACGGCCTTCTCGGCAACCTGATCGCCTTCAACCTGGGCGTCGAGATCGGCCAGCTGATGGCTCTGGCGCTGATCCTTCTGGCGATGCGGCAGTGGCGCGCGCGCCCGGCCTTCGCGCGGCAGGCCTATGCCGCGAATGTCCTGATGATGGTGGCCGGCTTTGCCCTGATGGGCCTGCAGATCACCGGCTATTTCGTCGCCTGAAAGGAGGGCTGACCGATGACCAACCAGTTCCAACCCCTGCGGGCCGAACCTCGCGCCCTGCAGTCCGTCCCGGCCACTCCCGGTGGCCTGATCCGGTCCACCCTGCTTGCGGCGGCCTCGGCGGGGGCGATCCTTGTCCTCTTCTGGCTGCCCGCCGAATACGGGATCGATCCGACGGGGATGGGTCGCCTGACCGGCCTGACCGAGATGGGCGAGATCAAAGCGCAGCTTGCCGCCGAGGCCGAGGCGGATGCCCAGGCGGCGGCTGCCCTCCCACCGCCGGTCGCGCCAGAGCTGATTGCCCGGCTGGACCGGATCGAGGCCCAACTGGCCCTTCTGACTTCGGCGGCCCAGACCCCGGCGGTCGCGCCCGTGCCAGCGACCGAAGCCCCTGCCCCTGAGACCGCCTCGGCAGAGTGGCGCGATGAGGTGAGCTACACCTTGGCCCCGGGAGAGGGGATTGAGGTGAAGCTGGCGATGGAGGCTGGCCAGACCGCCCGCTTTGCCTGGACGGCGAACGGCGGGGTGGTGAACTTTGACCTGCACGGCGACGGGGGCGGGCAGAAGATCAGCTATGAACAGGGCCGCGCCGTGCCCGAAATGGCCGGAGAACTGACCGCCGCCTTCACGGGCAACCACGGCTGGTTCTGGCGCAACCGCAGCGAAGGAGAGGTCACCGTCACCCTTCGCACCGGGGGTGCCTATCAGGAGCTTCGCGCACCCTGAGGGACCGGCGCGGGGGGCAGATCGCCCCTTGCGCCTTGGGCGCATTTGCCTATGTTCAGCCCTACCTCGGGGTGCCTGGCGACAGGCTGAGATGCGAAAGCGAACCCGTCGAACCTGAACCGGATCATACCGGCGGAGGGAAGGTGCATGGGTTCTCCATCCCCGACCGTTCCGTCGCAACATGGAGAAAGACATGCAAAGACACCTCCTTGCTGCGGGCCTTCTTGCCATCGCCACCCCGGCGCTGGCCGAAACCCCTGTGCTGCAAGTGCTGACCTACGACAGCTTCACCTCGGAATGGGGTCCCGGCCCGGCGGTGGAAAAGGCTTTCGAGGCCACCTGCGCCTGCGACCTGCAATTCGTCCCGGCGGGCGACGGCGCGGCCCTTCTGGCGCGTGTCCAGCTGGAGGGTGCTGCGTCTGAAGCGGATGTGGTCCTCGGCCTCGACACCAGCCTCACCGCGGCGGCGACGGCCACGGGGCTGTTCGCGCCGCACGGCAAGACTCCCACGCTGAACCTGCCGGTGGAGTTCGCGGATCCCAACTTCCTGCCCTTCGATTGGGGCTGGTTCGCCTTCGTCCATGACAAGGCCAAGGTCCCTGACGCGCCCAAAAGCTTCGAGGCGCTGGCGGCGTCGGACCTGAAGATCGTGATCCAGGACCCCCGTTCCTCGACCCCCGGCCTGGGACTTCTGATGTGGGTGAAAGCCGCCCATGGCGACAAGGCCGCCGAGCTCTGGAAGGGGCTGGCCGACAACATCGTCACCGTCACCCCCGGCTGGTCCGAGGCCTATGGCCTGTTCCTGGAGGGCGAGGCGGACATGGTCCTGTCCTACACCACCAGCCCGGCCTATCACCTTCTGGCGGAAAGCGATGACAGCAAGGCGGCGGCGCTGTTCGACGAAGGCCACTACATGCAGATCGAGGTGGCGGGGAAGCTGGCGGCAACGGACCAGCCGGAGCTTGCGGACAAGTTCCTCGACTTCATGCTGACGGACGCCTTCCAGTCGGTGATTCCGCAGACGAACTGGATGTATCCGGCGGTCACTCCGGCAGCGGGCCTGCCCGAGGGCTTCGACACGTTCCGCCCGGCGAAGTCGCTGCTCCTCTCGCCCGAAGAGGCGCAGGCCGCCCGTGACGCGGCCCTGGCCGAATGGCAAGCGGCGCTCGCCCGCTGAACCTGGCCGCACCGGCGCTGGCGGTTCTGCTGCTGGCGCTGGTGCTTGCCCCTTTGCTGGCCGTCGGCTGGCGGGGGGCGGGGGTCTCGCTTGGGCCGGCGGACTGGGCGGCGGTCCGCTTTTCCGTCACGCAAGCCCTTCTGTCTGCGCTCTTTTCCACGCTCCTTGGCATCCCCGTCGCCCGCGCGCTGGCCCGACGCCAGTTCCCGGGGCGTGGCCTTCTCATCACCCTGATGGGCGCGCCCTTCCTGTTGCCAGCCGTCGTCGCCGTGCTTGGCCTGCTGGCCGTCTTCGGCCGGTCCGGCCTTCTCAACACCGGCTTAACGGCAATCGGTCTGCCATCCGTGTCGATCTACGGCCTGCACGGCGTCGTCCTGGCGCATGTCTTCCTGAACCTGCCGCTGGCCACCCGGATGATCCTGCAGGGCTGGCTCGCCCTTCCCGCCGAGCGGATCCGGCTGGCGCAATCCCTGGGCTTTGGGCCATGGGAGACCTTCCGCCACCTGGAATGGCCCATGCTGCGCGACCTCTTGCCAGGGATCGCGCTGGTGATCCTGGTGATCTGCCTGACCAGCTTTGCCGTGGTCCTGACCCTGGGCGGGGGGCCGTCGGCCACCACGATCGAACTCGCGATCTACCAGGCCGTCCGTTTCGAGTTCGACCTGTCGCGCGCGGCCGGCCTTGCCGGGGTGCAACTGGCGGTCGGGGCTGTCGCGGCGCTGGCGGCCTGGGGGCTGGCCCGGCCCGCAGGCTTTGGTGCAGGACTGGACCGGCGCCTTGAGCTGGACGCACCGGACGGCTGGCGGCGCGGGAGTGATGTTCTGGCGCTGACACTTGCCACCCTGTTCCTGGCGCTGCCCCTCTGCGCGGTGGTCCTGCGCGGGGTGCCCGGACTTGCGGATCTGCCCGCCTCGGTCCTGCCAGCCGCGGGGCGGTCGGTGCTGGTCGCGCTCTGCTCGTCGCTGATTGCCGTGACGGCGGCGCTGACGCTGGCGCTTCACGCCGCGCGACGCCCGGGGCCGCTGGTCGAGACCGCCGCCACCCTTCCGCTCGCCACCTCGGGCCTTGTCCTGGGGACCGGGCACTTCCTTCTGATCCAGCCCATTGCCCCGCCGATGACGCTGGCCCTGCCGGTCACGGTCCTGGTCAATGTGGCCCTGTCGTTGCCCTACCTTTACCGCATCCTCCTGCCCGAAGCCCGAGCGCTTCAGGCCGATTACGGTCGCCTGGCCGACAGCCTGGGCCTGCAGGGCTGGGCGTGGCTGCGCTGGCTGGCCCTGCCGCGGCTGGCACGGCCCCTGGGGTTCGGAGCCGGGATCGCGGCGGCGCTGTCGATGGGCGACCTTGGCGCCATCGCGCTTTTCGCCGGGGAACGGCAGGCGACCCTGCCCCTTGTCGTCAGCCAGCTGACCGGTGCCTACCGAATGGAGGCCGCCGCCGCGGCGGCGTTGATCCTGATCGCCCTCTCTTTCGCCCTGTTCTGGGCCCTCGACGCCGGAGGCCGCCGTGCTGCAGCTTGACCGCCTGACCTATGTGCAACCGGGCTTTCGCCTGTTCGCCGACTGGTCCGCCGCCCCAGGCAGCCGGATCGCCATCATGGGGCCGTCGGGCGCGGGCAAGTCGACTCTGCTGTCGATAGTCGCGGGCTTCCTGCCTCCGACCCAAGGGCGCGTGCTGTGGGACGGCAAGGAACTGTCCGGCATCCCTCCGGGCGATCGGCCGATAACCATCCTGTTCCAGGACCAGAACCTGTTCCCGCACCTGTCGATCACGCAGAACCTTGGCCTTGGCCTGCGGCCGGACCTGCGCCTGTCCGGGGCCCAGGCTGCGCAGGTAGAGGACGCCCTGCGCAAGGTCGGGCTGGAGGGGCTTGGCCCGCGCCGCCCGGCCCAGTTGTCGGGGGGTCAGGCCAGCCGCGCGGCGCTGGCGCGGGCGCTGCTGCGGGCCCGGCCCATCCTGCTTCTGGACGAACCCTTTGCCGCCCTCGGCCCGGCCCTGCGCCAGGACATGCTGGACCTGGTGCGCAGCGTCGCGGGCGAGACCGGGGCGCTTGTGCTCATGGTCACCCATGACCCCCAGGATGCGCTGGCGCTTGGCGGGCAGCTTGCCTTCGTGGCGGACGGCATCGTCAAACCACCCGCGGACGCACAGGCGTTGCTGGCCGATCCGCCTGCGGAAGTGCGGGACTACCTTGGCCGAAAATGAAAAGCCCCGCACGAGGGCGGGGCTTTCCATATGGTCTTGTCGGACGGATCAGGCGTGCGCCTTCTTGCCCTTGACCCCGGCCCAGAGCCGCTTGTTGGTCAGGTAGAGCAGCGTCGCCAGAAGCGCCAGGAACAGCACGCTGACGAAGCCCGCGTTCTTGCGGTCCATCAGCTTCGGCTCGGCGGCCCAGTAGAGGAACGAGGCCACGTCCATCGACATCTGGTCCACCGTCGCGGCCGTACCGTCGGCATAGGTCACCAGGTCGTCCGACAGCGGAGGCGGCATGGCAATCCAGCCGGTCGAGAAAGCGGTGTTTTCGTAGAACACAGTCCCGAACTCTTCCTTCTCCTCGCCGGTGTAGCCGACCAGGATGGCGTGGATGTATTCCGGCCCGCCCATCCCGCGGAAGAGCTGGTTCATGCCGGTGCCGTAGGGGCCGTGGAAGCCCGCGCGGGCCTTGGCCATCAAGGACAGGTCCGGCGCGCCGGTGCCGACCACGGCCGGGAAGTTGTCCGTGGGCAGGCCCTCGCGGTCCTCACCGGTGTCCTTGTCGGTCACGGTGAACTGCGAGGCATAGGCGCGGACTTGGTCCTCGGGGATACCAGGGCCGCCCTCGTCGGACAGGGTGCGCAGGGGCACGTATTTCAGCCCGTGGCAGCCGGCGCAGACCTCGGTGTAGACCTGCAGGCCGCGCTGAAGCTGGAACTGGTCGAACTTCCCGAACGGGCCTTCATGGGCGAAGGTCACGTCCTCGACATGCCCGCCTTCCCCGGCGGCAAGCGCGCCGCCGGTGGACAGGCACAGAGCCGAAGCGGCGATGAGTGCGATTTTGCGGATCATTTCAGTTCCTCTCACTCGGCCGGGACGGTCTTGGTGCCGCCGACGTTCGGGGCATAATGGGCGTTGAAGTCTTCCTCGATGGTCGCGGGCTGGGCCAGCGGCTTCTCGATCACGCCCAGAAGCGGCAGGATCACCAGAAAGTAGGCGAACCAGTAGGCCGAAGCGATCAGCGAGATCGTGGCATAGGGTTCCTCGGCCGGCATGGCGCCTGCCCACATCAGGACGACGAAGTCGATGACGAGAAGCGCGAACCACCACTTGAACATCGGACGATAGCGGCCCGAGCGCACCGAGGAGGTGTCCAGCCACGGCGCCAGCGCCATGACCGCGATCGCACCGAACATCGCCAGCACGCCGAAGAACTTGGCGTCGACGATGCCGAAGGTCAGCCATTCGGCCGCGATCACGACCCAGACGTCAGCGGTGAAGGCGCGCAGGATCGCGTAGAACGGCAGGAAGTACCATTCCGGCACGATATGCGCGGGCGTCGCCAGCGGGTTCGCCTCGATGTAGTTGTCCGGGTGGCCCAGGTAGTTCGGCATGAAGCCGACCACGGCGAAGAACACCAGCAGGACGACGGCCAGGGCGAACAGGTCCTTGATCACGAAGTAGGGCCAGAAGGGCAGCGTGTCACGCTCGGCCTCTTCCTTCGACCCGCGGCGCACCTCGACCCCGGTGGGGTTGTTGTTGCCGGTGGTGTGGAAGGCCCAGATGTGCACGGCGACCAGCCCGGCGATCACGAACGGGAGGAGGTAGTGCAGCGAGAAGAAGCGGTTCAGCGTGGCGTTGTCGACGGCCGGGCCGCCGAGCAGCCAGGTCTGGATCGATTCGCCGATGCCCGGGATCGCGCCGAAGAGGCCGGTGATGACCGTGGCGCCCCAGAAGGACATCTGGCCCCAGGGCAGGACGTAGCCCATGAAGGCGGTGCCCATCATCAGTAGGAAGATGATCATCCCGATGATCCAGGTCACCTCGCGCGGGGCCTTGTAGCTGCCGTAGTAGAGGCCGCGGAAGATGTGCAGGTAGACGGCGAAGAAGAACAGCGAGGCGCCGTTCTGGTGCAGGTAGCGGATGAAGTAGCCGCCATTCACGTTGCGCATGATATGCTCGACCGAGGCGAAGGCCTTGTCGACATGCGGCGTGTAATGCATCGCAAGGATGATCCCGGTGACGATCTGCAGCGCAAGGCAGAAGGTCAGGACGATGCCCCAGATCCACATCCAGTTCAGGTTCTTGGGCGTGGGGATCATGATGGTGTCGTAAAGGAGCCCCGCGATGGGCAGGCGCTTGTGCAGCCAGCGCTCACCGGCGGTCTTGGGCTCGTAATGGTCGTGGGGAATTCCGGCCATGTGTCTGGTCCTTACCCAAGCTTGATCGTGGTTTCGTCGAAGAAGGCCGCCACCGGCACCGGCAGGTTGCGCGGCGCGGGCCCTTTGCGGATGCGGCCGGCGGTGTCGTAGTGCGAGCCGTGGCAGGGGCAGAACCAGCCGCCGAACTCACCCGCGCCGTCGCCCAGCGGGACGCAGCCGAGGTGGGTGCAGACGCCCATCATCACCAGCCATTCGCCGGCTTCGTCCAGGGTACGGTTCGCGTCCGAGGCGTCGGTGTCCGGCTTGTTCGCGTTTTCGGAGTTCGCGTCGACCAGGTCGGTCAGCGCGGTCGCGCGGGCGGCCTCGATCTCCTCGGGGCTGCGGCGACGGATGAACACCGGCTTGCCGCGCCACTTCACCGTGAGCTGCGTGCCGACCTCGACCGCCGAGACATCGACCAGGATCGAGGCGAGCGCCCGGGTGTCGGCGGACGGGTTCATCTGGTTGACCAGCGGCCAGACTGCGGCGCCGGTGGCAACCACCCCGGCACCCGCCGTTGCGTAGTACAGGAAATCCCGCCGAGTGCCTTCGCCGGTGCCTGCGTGATCGTCTGCGTGGGACACGAGATCTTCTCCCCTTTCAGATCGGTGGATGCCGACCCATATGACTTGAGGGGCAATGGAATTCCCATGCCCCGCCGGGCGCGTGTTTAGCCAAGGCTTGACCCCTCGTCCAGCGCACATAGGGCGGGATCGTCGCATTTCTCTGCGGCAGACTGTCCCGTGTGGCGCCTTTGACGGCGGATCAGGCCGCCGGCGCCGTTGCCTGCATCGCCGGACGGGCATCGAAGGTGGCGAACCAGGCGGCCAGCGCGGGATGGGCGGCGCGCCAGTCCCGTTCGGCGTGGCGGAAATCGATGTAGCCCAGCGCACAGCCAACCGCGATGTGGCCCATGTCTACCGGACCGGCGAGATGGCTCATCCACCGGTCCTCGAGTGCGGAGAGCGCGCGGTCGATCTTGGCCCACTGCGCCTCGACCCAGGCGGCCGACCGCGACGGTTCGGGCCGGACCGAGACCTCGTACCGCATCAGGACGGCGGATTCGGCCATGCCGTCGCCCGTCGCCTCGATGGTCAGGGTGTCCCAAAGGCGCGGGGCGGCCGGGTAGAGCCGGGCCGCGAGCAGGTCATCGAGGTAGCGGGTGATGACCCTGCTGTCATAGAGCGTCGGCCCACCGGGCCGCTCCAGCGCCGGGATCTTGCCCAGCGGGTTGCGGTCGACGGGCATGGTGCCGGGGTCGAGCGGATGGCCGGCGGCGGGCACCAGGGTCACGCGGTCGGTGGCGTTGGCCTCGTGGAGGAGGACCATGACCTTGCGGACGAAGGGCGAGGCTGGGGCGTGGTAGAGCTTCACTCCGACCGCTCCCGCAGGCGGAGGCGGGCCATCAGGCCGGCATCCACTTCCCAGGTCCGGCCCCGGAAGCGGATGACCCGGCGGACCCGGGCGGTCGCGTTGGTCTGACGGTCCTCGGCACGGTCGGCGGGCTTATGGACTGACAGGCCCTCGCCCAACTCGTCCAGGGCATCCTCGGCCCGCTGGTCGGTCCGACCCGGATGGCTGGCCGAGCGGACCCAGCGGGTGACGGCCCAGGTCGTCGAGGCGACCAGGCCGAGGCGGACGGCGAGCGGGATCAGGGGCGCGAGGGGCAGGGGCATGTCAACCTCCGGTCTGGAAGCAAACTGTAGGGCGGGAGGGGGCAGCCTGTAAACCGGTCCGGGAAGTGTCCACGGTGGACAATCCGTGTATCCCTAATGAAATCAGATAGTTGGTCGCGGACGGTAACGGAAACTTAAGGTTTGCAGGACGGCCGGGATCGGGGTGCGCTAGGGCGGATTGCCGCCGAACCGGACGCTGCCGCATCCCGGCCATGCGCCCCGTCAGCCTTGGTGCCAGCGTCCCAGCCAATCGCTGACCTCGGCGCAGAGCCGTTCGGCACGGCGGCCTCCCGAGTAGTAGATGGTGAAAGGCAGGACTTCGGCCGGGCCGTCCAACACCAGCTCCAGCCGGTAAGCGGTGCCGTCGCCATCGGACTTGGCACCCACGCGCGCCGCGGTCAGGCGGTCCAGCGCATGAACGGTCTGATGCAGGCCACGGACCGACCGGACGGTGCGGGTCAGCCTGCCGCTGGTCCGGTCGAAGGTCACGCGCACCCGCTGGACCATCAGCGCGGCCATCAGCAGCGGCACCCCCGCTCCGATCAGGATCATCGCAAGGCCGCCGATGAGCTGGCCCTGCCCGGTCAGGGCCATGCCGCCGAACAGAAACAGGAGGGCCGCAAGGATCATCATCGCGCCGATCAACCACGGACGATCCTCGATCATCAGAAGCGCGTCGGAACGATGTATGACTTTCATGGCCGCCAGCTGTCCTGTGGCGGAACCTATCATGCCAGCTTCGGTCTGGAAACGTTGCGCTTTGGCCTGGCCGAACCTGGACCTGTCCCGTCAGAAATGCAGAACGAACCCGGCGTGAGTGACATCAATGCCGGCCGAACTGTCGGTCAGCTTCATGTTTGACATGTGATACCACCCCAGAGTGATCGCGGAGCTTTCGCCGACGGGCCAGGAAAAATCCACGCCTGTCCGAAACTGAATGAGCTCTTTTGCGTCGAAACCGTCAGCCAGGTCGCGTTGATAAAGGGCAGGCCCGGTAAAGGGCGTCAGGGTACCGCCGAGCACCTGGATATGCTTGCCGAGGCCAAAGGACGCATAGAGTGCTCCGTCCACGGATGCGCCGAACCCATAAACCGGCGCGAACCTTTCCCAGATACGTTCAACGCCATAGGCCGTGACTGTCAGGAATCCCTCATGCCCCGGACCATCCTTGTCTTTGGCATTGGCGCCGAAGGTCACCGAGGTGCCCGTCTGATCGTAAGTCGCGGGCATGGGTTCGCCGAACCAGATCAGGCCGATCACCCCGACCACGAATTCAGCATATGTCAGTCCGATAGGCATGGATTCCACTCCGGTTGCCACCGGAGCAAAGCCTTCGGGCTCATTGTGCTTCAATCTGTCTTCAGATGGCGCAGCGCTATCTTGAGGCGGTGGCAGCAGGCCCATCCGCGGCGGCAGCAGACTGCCCACCCGCCATCCGACGGGATATCCGTCAGCCAAGGTCGCGACGGATCAGCGCGGCGATGTCTTGTGCAGCGGAATTGCCGCGGGACAGCGCATCTGCCGCCCGAGCGCGGATTTCAGGCGTCTTGTTCTGGTTCAGCTTCCAGGTGCCCTCGACCGAAGTGACATGGAACCGGAAGGGCAGGATCATCCGCATCATCCGGGGCATCGCGCCTTCCGACATCTTGGCGCTGGTCCAGGGGCGCTTGCCCGCGATTCGCTCTTCGTGCTCGGCCGAGAGCGCATCGACATGCGGACGCATCGCGTCCTCGGGCAAAAGCTCCAGCGTGCCGCGCAGGTGGACGGCGACATAGTTCCAGGTGGGAACCTGGTCGGGCACCTGGTCGTGGGGACCGTAGAAATCGGGGGAGACATAGGCGTCGGGGCCCGAGACCGCGATCAGGGCGGGCGCGGGCAGGGCCGCGCGCGCGATCGGGTTCGAGCGGGCAAGGTGCAGTTCGGCGAAGCTGGCATCGCCGGTCAGAAGGAAGGGGACATGCGCGGCAAGCGGGCCATCGGAGCCATTGATGGACAAGATGCCGAAGCCGCGGGCGCGGGCGAAGGCGAGGTTCTTGTCGCGCGGGTCCTGGCGGAAGGCGGGGTTCGGGTGCATCTGGACCTCTGCGGAGCTTCGTTCGGGACAGACAAAATCCTTGGAAGGATTTTGCAAATCTTTTCGAAAAGATTTGCTCTGTCGCCGGGTTCAGCGGGATGTGGTGGACAGCGAGAAGAGGTTCAGCTCTGTGCGGCGGGTGGCACCGATCGCGCTCCAGAAGGCAGCGCCTTCGGCGTTGTCAGCAAAGACCATCAGGTGGCACTTGTCGATGTGCTGGCGGCGCAGGGCGGAAAGGCCCGCCTCGACCAGCGCGCGGCCGATACCCGTGCGCCGCTGATCCACGGCCACGGCAAGGTGGTGGATGAGGCCACGGCGCCCGTCATGGCCGACGAGGATGGTGCCGACGAGACGTCCCTCTGATTCGGCGACGAAGCTGGTGCCGGGGTTCCGGGCCAGGAAGGCTGCCAGGGCCTGGGGCTCGTCAGCAGCGGAAAGGCCGACGCCGGGGGTGGCCTGCCAGAGAGCGCGGGCAGCGGCGATGTCTTCGGGACGGAGGGGACGAAGGGACATGGCGGCTCTGTGCGGTGCGGCCCGTCGCGCGCGTCTGCGAAGGGCGAGACAAGGAAAAGGCCGCCAAGGTTTCCCAGGGCGGCCCGAAAATCCGGTCTGCTGAAGAGTTCAGCCCTGGCGGGCCTTGTAACGCTTCTGCGTCTTGTTGATCACGTAGACGCGGCCCTTGCGGCGCACGACCTGGCAATCGCGATGACGCGTTTTCAGCGAGCGCAGCGAGTTCTTGACCTTCATGGTCGCTCTCCTTGTCGCGGCGCGCACGCGCCTTGAAACTCGGTGCCCCTTGCGGGGCAGGTGAATGGTGGGCGGTACTGGGATCGAACCAGTGGCCACTACGATGTCAACGTAGTGCTCTACCGCTGAGCTAACCGCCCACTTTGCCGTTTCAGTCGCCCCTGCCCTTCCCGGTGAAACGAAAAGGACGCGGGGCAAACCGCGTCGGTCGGGGGGTCTATACTGACAAGCGCGGGGGCCTGCAAGGGGTTTTGGCTTTCAGGAATATGGGGCTATATCAACGACAGGAAACGGAGGCGCATCTTGGGGCGGACGGAGACCGAGGCCTATGTCCTGACCCGTCCGCTGGCGCGGTCCGGGCCGATGATCTTCGCGTCGCCGCATTCGGGGCGGGACTATCCGGCGGACTTCCTGCTGCAGGCCGTGCTGGACCGGCGTGCGATCCGGTCTTCGGAAGACGCCTTCGTGGACGAGCTTTTCGGGATGGCGCCGGAACTGGGCGCGCCCTTGCTGGCCGCTCGGGCGCCGCGGGCCTACATCGACCTGAACCGGGCCGCGGATGAATTGGACCCGGCCGTGATCGAGGGGTTGGTCCGGGTGCCCCACAACCCGCGCATCTCGTCGGGCCTGGGGGTGATTCCCCGGGTCGTCGCGGGGGGGCGGGCGATCTATCGCGGCAAGCTGCCGCTGGCCGAGGCCGAAGCGCGGCTGAAGCGGTTCTGGCATCCCTATCACCAGGCCTTGGCCGGGCTGATCGAGGAGGTGCGGGCGGACTGCGGCCAGGCGGTGCTGATCGACTGCCATTCCATGCCGCACGAGGCGATCGAGGCGCATACCCGGCCGGGGCACCCGCGGCCCGAGGTGGTCCTGGGCGACCGCTACGGCGCGACGGCCAGCCGCGAGGTGATGGAGCGGGTCGAGGCGGCGTTTGCAGGCGCGGGGCTGCGGGTCGGGCGAAACGCGCCCTTCGCAGGGGCCTATGTGGCGCAGGCCTACGGGAGGCCGTCGCGGGGGGTCCATGTCGTGCAGGTCGAGATCGACCGGGCCTTGTACATGGACGAGGTCCGGGTCGAGCGGCTGGCAGGGTTCGCCGGGTTCCGCGACCTGATCGCGGGGGTGGTGGCGGAGCTGGTCTCGGGGGCCGGCGCGGCGGGTCGGCTGGCGGCTGAGTAGGGCCGCCGCGCGAGGCGCGGTGTCTTGGGCAATGCGGGCAATCAACTGGCGTCAGGGGTTGGCGCTGCGGGGTTTGGCGGCGTCGCGAGACTGGGGGCGGTTTTCAAATTGAGCGCTGACGCGCGAAGACTTTTTGTCTCGCCTCTTGCGCGTGAAGGACGCGCAAAAGGCTCGGGCGTGCCTCCGGCGGGGATATTTGGTGCCAGGTGAAAGGGGTGCGGTGCGCGCGCGATGCGGCGGGCGCGGACTTTGCTGCCTAGCGCAGCGCACGGCCCTTGATGATGGCTTCGGCCCCGAACTTGGCGCGGATGGCGTCGGTGGCGCGTTCGGCGGCGGCTCGCTTTTGAGCGTTGGGGTCGAGGAGGTCTCCGCTGAGGTCGGCCTGGTCCTCGGGGGCGAGGTCGGAGATGCCGACGCCGATCAGGCGGAAGGGACCTTTCGTGCCCGCGTGGTCGAAAAGGTCGCGGGCGGCGCGGTAGATGCGGTCGGTGAGTTGGGTGGGGTCCGACAGGGCGTGGCGGCGGGTCACGAGCTGGAAGTCGCCCTTCTTCAGCTTCAGCGTCACGGTGCGGCCCGACAGGCCCTTCGCCTTGGCGCGGTCGGCGACCTGTTCGGACAGGCGCCAGATGTGGCCGTCGAGGAGGTCGGGGTCGGAGGTGTCCTCGAAGAAGGTCGTCTCCTTCGAGATCGACTTCAGACGTTCGTCCCGGTTCACGCGGCGGGTGTCGAGGCCCCTCGCCAGATGCCAGAGCCGGTCGCCCATGCTGCCGAAGCGGGCGACAAGATCGGTGCGGTCCCAGCGCAGGAGGTCGGCGATGGTGCGGATGCCGGCCTGTTCCAGCGCAGTCTGCGTGGCCTGGCCCACGCCCCAGATGATGCGGACGGGTCTGGGTCTGAGGAAAGCCTCGGTCTCGGCCTTGCCGATGACGGAGAAGCCGCGCGGTTTGTCGAGGTCGCTGGCGATCTTGGCCAGGAACTTGTTGTGGCTGAGGCCGATGGAGCCGGTGAGGCCCAGCTCATCCTCCATCCGTTTCGTGAGACGTGCCAGGAGGACGGCGGGCGGGGCACCGTGCAGGCGGGCGGTGCCGGTGAGGTCGAGGAACGCCTCGTCGAGTGAGAGCGGTTCGATGGCGGGGGTCAGCTCTTCCATCATCGCGCGGATGGCGCGGGAGGCTTCGGAGTAGGCCGCGAAGCGGGGTTTGACGACCACCGCCTCGGGGCAGAGCTTCAGCGCCTGAAACATCGGCATGGCCGAGCGGACGCCCTTGATGCGGGCGATGTAGCAGCAGGTCGAGACGACGCCGCGCTGCCCGCCGCCGACGATGACGGGCTGGTCCCGCAAGGCCGGGTTGTCGCGCTTTTCGACGGAGGCGTAGAAGGCGTCGCAGTCCATGTGGGCGATGGAGAGCTGCGCAAGCTCGTCATGCGCGACCATGCGGGGAGAGCGGCAAGCCGGGCAGCGTGCCGCCGGGGTGTCGGTCAGGGTCAGGCAGTCGCGGCATAGGCTGGGCATGGTGCCGCGAAGCTAGCACGCGGCCCGCGGGCTGTGGAGAGCGGTGGATGGCGCTCCGCGGCGCGCCCGGGTCCAAGGCTTGCAGCCGGACGGCGCGCCCGGCAAGATGCGGGCCAAGGTTGGAGGCTTTATGCTGACGATTGCCGCGAAGCTGCCCCCGGGGGCATTGGTCGGGGGCGAGGATGCGCTTCTGGCCGCAGCCGTGCTGGACAGCGGCGGGGCCCGCTTCATCGCGCGGGAGACGGACATCGTCCGGACCGGGGGCCAGATCACCGGCTGGCGGGATTCGGTCACGTCGCTCGAGGCCAAGGCTTCCGCCCCGAACACCGGGCACAGCCGGTTCGAGGCCGGTCCACCCGGCGCGCTCATCTGTACGGAAGGGCAGAACTGCGGCTTCACCCTGCCCGGTTTCGCGCCGGAGGTGGAGGCGTTCACAGTGGCGGTCATCTACCGCTCGCAGGGGGAGGCGCGAACGCTGGCCTCGGTCTCGACCGGACAGAGCAACAACATGATCTTCCTGGCCGAGGCCGAGGGCCGCGTGCTGGCCAAGGACCGGGCAGGATCGGTCGAGGTGGCGCTGCCGATTGGCCCCGGTCGGGGGGCGAAGCTGGTGGTGCTGGACTTCGACGGGCGAAGCCTGCGGCTGGAGATGGACGGACGCAGCGCCGAGGTTGCCGCCGACAAGGTGCCGGGGCTGGCGCACCAGGCAGATTTCTTCATCGGTTGCCGGTCGAACCGGGCGGGGCTGGCCAAGACGCTGGGGCAGTCGCGGTTGCACGAGGTGCTGTTCTGGCCGGACCGGGCCTTGCTGGGCGCGGCCGAGCCCGAGGATCGGGCGGCGCTGGAAGCTTTGCGCCGACATTTCCGATGGGACTACTAGGTGGACGCGCCTGCACCTGCGCTGGACGTGCCGCCCGAGATGGGGCTGGACGCGGCCGTGTCGGCGGGCCGCTTCCTTGTCCGCGGCGACCACGCCAACCTGTGGTTCGAGGGGGCGGGCGATGCGCTGGTGGTGGCTTTCGACAACCTGGCCACCATCGACGAAGGCTGGCCGCGCGCGCCTTGGGCCTGGGGGCGGCTGGCCCCCCTTGGCCATTCTGTTCTGGGGGTGCAGAGCCACGCGAAGGACTGGTTCCGGCAACCGACGGCCCCTGCCCTGTTGCGCGGGCTGGAGGAGCGGGGCTTCTTCCGCCGCTTCCGCCGGGTGGTGCTGACGGGCGCCTCGATGGGCGGTTTCGCGGCGCTGAACTTTGCTCCCCTGATCCCCGAGGCGCGGGTGCTGGCTTTCAGCCCGCAGTCGACGATGAACAGGGCGATCGCTCCGTTCGAGCAGCGGTTCCCCTTTGCGGTCCGGAAGTCGAACTGGGAGGGGATGCCCTTCCTCGATGCGGCAGCGGCGGTGCCCTACATCCGCCGCGCGGTGGTCCTGTACGACCCATTCGTCCCCGAGGACCGCGCCCATGCCGCGCGGCTTGCGGGGCCGAACGTGCAGTTCCTGAGAGCCGCCTTCACCACGCATGAAGCGATCCGGGTGGTGCTGAAATCGGCGACCTTTCCGATCCTGGTCGACGGGCTGGTCGAGGGCGACGAGGTGGGCCGCGCGTTCTGGGCCGCCTGGCGGGCGCGGCGGGGGGTGACGAAGTGGCAGCGGGCGCTTCTGGCAGCGGCGGCAAACCGGGGGCGTCACGCGCTGGTGGTCCGGGCGGCGGAGGCGATGCTGCGGCTGGGCGCTGACCTGCCGGACGAGGACAAGGTCTTCATCCGACGCGCGCGGCGGGCGGCGACCCATGCGCTGAAGGCCGGGGCGCCAGGCTAAAGGATCGCGCGACGAGGCTCTAGGCCCCGGCTTTCCGGCCGTGCTATGCGGGGGCGTCAGGCAGGGACGAGTGCATGGACCAGACGCGTGGTCGGATGATGGCGATGACGATGGTGGGGGGGGATCACTTCTTCCTGCAACGCTGGGTCGATTATTACGGCCGGCAACTGGGGCGCGAGAACTGCTTCGTCCTGTCCCACGGCGGCGACCCCGAGCACAAGCGCATCGCGGAAGGCTGCAACGTCATCTACCTGCCCTTCGACGAGACCCGCAACTGCTTCAACCAGCGGCGCTGGCAGATGCTGTCGCGGGTGACGAGCGGGTTCACCAACTTCTACAACTGGGTGCTTGTGGGCGATGTGGACGAGATCGTCTGCGTCGATCCGGCGGTGTCGGACAGCCTGCCGGACTATCTGGCGCAGTACTCGGCGCAGAAGAAGGGGCCGCGGGTGATCACTCCCTTCGCGATCGAGATGGTGCACAATCCCGCGCTGGAACCGGAGCCGATCACGCCCGGGCGCAACATCCTGGACGTGCGGCGGATCTTCCGGCTGAACGCGAACTATGCCAAGCCCTGCATCACCTGCGACCGGATCGACCTGGCCCCCGGCGGGCACTTTGCCAATCACCCGAAGCTGCACCTCGACCCGCATCTTTACCTCTTCCACCTGCGCTTCATCGACCATGACATGACCGAGGCGCGCCTTGCCACGCGCCGCGCGCAGCGGGTGATCCAGTCCGGCGCGCTGGAGGAGGTGGAGCGCGAGAAGACGGGTTGGGATACCGCCTGGGACACCTACAAGGCGCTGTCCAAGGAAAAGCCGCGGGCGGAGACGGTGGATTTCCCTGAATTCCGCAAGGAAATGGTGGACGGCTGGCGCGAGAAGAAGGTGGTCTACTTCGCTCCCGGCGGCGCGCGCCCCAAGGGGGTTTACCGCCTGCCCGAACGATTCAAGGTGCTGTTCTGATGGCGGACGACCCGACCGAAGGCGTGATCATCCGGGCCGAGAACGGTGACGTGATCCGCTATGACGAGACCGGGCTGGTCCTGCGCCTGTCGGACCGGGTGATCCGCGACATCGCCGAACGGCTGGAACTGAAGCCTGCGGCCTTGGCGCCAGAGGCCGCGCCCCTGCCCGATCTGCCCGAGGACATCGACCTCTGGGCGCCCCGGCGCGAGGGGGACTGGGTGTTCTTCCAGGCGAACCTGCCCGGCGCGGACGGGCCGCGGGGGTATCGCCGGCACGTCTCGGGCGGGGCGATCCTGGCCGAGGCCCGGGGGCCGCTCTTGGCGATCCTCGGGATCGGGGGGGCGCGGGCGGGGCTTGGCTCACCCGGTCCGGCGCGGTTCCGCTGGCATGTGCTGGGACCGGCCGACGATATCGGCGCGGTGGGACAGGGCGGACTGGGCGAGGCGGTGGCGACCGACGCACTGGAACCGCTGCGCGAACTGACGGTCGAGGCGCTGGTCGCGGATGCGCTTCTGGCCCGCAGGCGTGCCGCCAGCCAGGCGCTGCCCCTTGTGGTGGTTCGGACCGAGACGGACAGTTCGGCCAACGCGCATGACCTGGGCGCGGGACTGGCGGTGGCGAACCTCGACCGGGCTTTCGCGAACCTGAAGGCGGCGGCAGCCCGGCTTGGCACATCTGCGCGGGTGCTGGCGGTTGTCCTTGACTACACGCTTGAGGACCTCAGCGGCGATCCCCTGGCCTATCGCGACGGGATGATCGCGCTGATGGAGCGGATCACGCGCGGGATGGCGAAGCAGGGCCTTGCCCGGCCCATCTTCTTGTCCGCCTTCGACTGCGGGACGCAGACGGTCACGCAGGGCCCGGGCCTCGAAGGCCAGTGGGAACTGTCCTGGAACCACGGCGACCACCGGCTCGTCTTTGCCGCGCCCTCCTATGCCTTCCGGATCGACGACACGGGGCGGCTGACCGACGAGGGGCGGGCGGAGAAGGCGCTCCTCTTGACCGAGGCGTTGCTGGCCGCGCAGGGCGGGCGCAGATGGCATTGCCCGGTAATCCAACTGGCGGAATGGTCGGGGACGGAAATCCGCCTGATCTGCGAGGCGCAGGACGCGCTGGAGATCGACGCCGAGGACCCCTTCGGCGCGGGGCCGCTTGCAGGCTTTGCGCTGGAGGGCGTGACGAACGGCGCAAGGATCACCGGGGTCGACATCGACAAGGCCGATCCGAAGGTGGTCGTCCTGACCTGCTCGCAGAAGCCCGAGGGCGAGGTCCATGTGACCTATGCCCATGCGGCGGCTCCGGGGGTTGGCCCCTATCCGGCCAACCGCGGCGCGCTGCGCGGGGCTTTCGGGGAGGGCGCGGTCCGCCGCTGGGCGCTGCCGGCGCGGCTGAAGCTGACGGGCCTCTAACATGGCCTTCGACGCGGAAAGCATCCGGGGCGACAGCATCTGCGTCATCTGGGTGGACGACATGATCGACGTCTTCACCTGGCGCGACACCTTCGGACTGCGCATCCAGACGCCGAACCTGGACCGGCTGTTGAACGGGGGCGTGCGGTTCGGGAACGCCTATGCGACGATCCCCCTCTGTGCCCCCTGCCGGGCAGAGCTGGCAACGGGGTTGTCGCCGTTCCGGACGGGGCTGGTGGACCTGAATCGCTTCTGGCGGCAGGTCTTGCCGCCCGAGAAGGCCTGGGCCTACGACCTGCGACGGGCGGGGTTCTACACCTTTACCACCGGAAAGGTGGACGCGACCTACAAGCCGATGCCGGAACGCTATCGCCGGGTCCTGTTCCACGAGGACGTTCCGGCGCAGGACTCGGGCGGGCGGACGAAGGTGCATCAGTACCTGGACCGGGGTCCGGGGATCGCCGGGATCAACCACCCCGACGACGACGGATCGCAGGATCATCTGTTCTACGATTTCACCGTGGCACAGAATGCCATCGACCATCTGGGCCGGGCCGACCCGAACCGGCGGCACCTCATCCAGCTGGGGTTCAAGCACCCGCACTACAACCTGGAATGTCCCGACCGGTTCTACCAGCTTTACGACCCCGCCGACATCCGCTGGCCCGACATCGCCGCCCCCGAGGATTACTACGGCCCTCCGCCCGGCTTTGCGGTCTATGAGGCGGCCTATATCGCCAACGGCAATTGGACGCCCGAGAAGGGCGGCGATGACGGCTGGCGGCAAGTGGTGCGGGCCTATTTCGCGGCGATCAGCCATGTGGACCATGAGATCGGGCGGTTCCTGGATGCGTTGCGGGACTCGGCCCTCGGCGACCGGACGACGGTGATCTTCCTGTCGGACAACGGGTTCAACCTTGGGAACCACGACAGTTTCCACAAGATGAGCCAGTGGGATTCGGCGGCGCATGTGCCCTTGGGGATCTGGTCGCCACGGATGGAGAAGGGGCGGGTCATCGACCTGCCCGTGTCCTTGCACAACTTCCCCAAGACGGTGATGCAGCTTGCCGGGTTGCCGCCGCGCCCGGATTGGGTGTCGGGGCAGAGCCTTCTGCCGCTGATCGACCCGAGTTTCGGGACGTTCGACACGACGAAATCGCCCGTCACCTCGGTCTTCGGGACGCTGTCGGTGCGGCCCTCCATCGAGGGCTACCGCCAGTTCCGCTACTTCCGTTATCCGAACGGCGAGGAGCATGTCTACGACGTGGTTTCCGACCCTGGCGAGACGGAGAACCTGGTCGCCTCGGCGCCGATGGATGTGCTGCGGGGCGAGCTGGTGAAGGGCGCGCTGGAGCTGGGGCTGGACCTGCGGAGGTTCGAGAACCCGGCGGACGGGGTCAATGCGATGATGGCGGTCGATGGCTCGGTCGTGCTGGAGGGGCATCGGGGCAACGACAACTACTGGGCCTACGGGGCCGAGGCCGAGAAGATCAGGGAATCGAAGGACGGCGGCAACGATACGCTGTGGTACCTCGGCGGCCCGGACGGCTATGTCCTGCACTGCCCGATGAACGTCGAGAACATCCGCATCGCCACGGTGCTGGCACGGCACGAGGATGCGGAGGCGGCGAAGGCCTCGGCCCGTGTCATGCGGATCGTGGCGCACCCGGATAGCCCGATCCATTTCGAGACCACGGAGCGGGTGATGGTCGATGTCCGCGGCTCACGCGGGAATGACGTGATGATCGGCCCGAAATACGGTGGTGCGACTTTCCATGGCGGCGCGGGCGACGACGAGTTGCGGGCGATCTCCGTGTCCGAAAGCTCTCGGCATTTCTTTTACGGCGGTGCGGGGAACGACCGGCTGATCGGCGGCGGCGGGCGGGATGTGCTGGACGGCGGCACGGGCGATGACACGATCATCGGCACGGCGGCGCGGAACCGGATCTACGGCGGGCACGGCAATGACGACATCCTGGACGGCGACGGGTCCTCGGTGGTCGAGACCGGCCCGGGCCGCAACCGAGTGCGGCTGGGGGGCGGAAACGACACGGTTCACGCAGGAACCGGGGTCAACCTGATCGACCCCGGGCCAGGAGCGGTGGTCTTTGTCCTGGCCTATGGCGGGGTGACGCATGTGAGCCGGTGGAGCCCGGAGCAGGTTTACGACTTGTCCGCCTGGCCGAAGCCACCGGAAGTTTCCCGGCGGGCCGATGGCAGCCTGGACGTGACGCTTGGCCTGTCGGTCCTGCGACTTGCGGGGGTGCCCGCAGGGCACGACATCCGCGCCCAGATCCGCCGGGGCGAAGAATAGGAACGCCCGCCCCCGAGGACACGGGGGCGGGCGCCACTGCTCTGCCTGCCTCTGACGGCGGCCTTATTCGGCCGCCTTGACCTCGGTCCCGTGGTCACCGTCATCGCCGCGGGTCTTCCACAGCGAGTAGACGATGCCCGCCACGATGATGCCGATGGTGATGGCCAGCGACAGGTAGGGGTCGAACTTGCCGAAGAAGTAGCTGTAGAAGCCCTTCAGGCCGATGAAGATCAGCACCACGGCCAGCGCATACTTCAGGTAGTGGAAGCGGTGCACCAGCGCGGCCAGCGCGAAGTAGAGCGCGCGCAGGCCGAGGATCGCCATGATGTTCGCGGTGTAGACGATGAAGGTGTCGGTGGTGATCAGGAAGATCGCGGGCACCGAGTCCACGGCGAAGATCAGGTCGGCGAAGTTGATGACGATCAGCGCGACGAAGAGCGGCGTCGCGAAGAGGACCAGCTTGCCCGTCGTCGGGTGCGGCTGGCGGACGAAGAACTTCTGCCCGTGCAGGTCCTTCGTTACGTTCATGTACTTCGCGGTCAGCTTCACCACGGGGTTCTTCGACACGTCGGTGTCGCCTTCCGGCACGACCAGCATCTTGATGCCGGTGAAGGCCAGGAAGGCCGCGAAGACCAGCGTGACCCAGTTGTAGTTGGAAATCAGCTCGGCGCCGATGGCGATCATGATGCCGCGCAGGATGATGACGCCGATGATGCCCCAGACGAGCGCCCGGTACTGGTATTTCCGCGGGATCGCGAAGTAGCCGAAGATCAGGCTGATGACGAAGACGTTGTCGATCGAGAGCACCTTCTCGATGATGTAGCCCTGGAAGTAACTCGCCACCGGGTTGGTGCCGTCGCTGGTAACCAGCGTGCCGTTCTGCCAGGCCCACCAGATGTAGCCGCCAAACAGGATCGCGATGAAAATGTAGAAAGCGGAAAGCTTCAGGCTTTCGGCCACACCAAGCTCGTGGTCGTCCTTGTGGAGCACACCCAGGTCGAACACCATCAGCGCGATGACGATGGTCAGGAACATCATCCACAGCCACAAGGGCTTGTTGACGAATTCGTAGAAGAGGAAATCCATCCCCGTGAACCTCTCATTTGTGCGTCGAGGGGTCAGCCTTCTCAGGGGCATGGCGCCGGGCATGACATCGAGCACGTTTCTCGATTGCGGTCCGACATCACGACAGGCGTCGTCAGAGGGGCCCGGCCCGCAAGGGCTTAAAGTGGGGCCGGGGTGCGACAATTCAACCCCATGAGCGGCGTAATTTTCACGGAAGCGTGAGTCCCGCGCGAGCGTTGGCGGATTTCCCCGGGGCAAGGGGCTTGTGGCAGGGGCCGCGCGGCCTGTATGCCCATGCGCGAAGCAAGGACCACGCGCCATGAGCCTGAACACCTTCGGACATCTCTTCCGCGTCACCACCTGGGGTGAGAGCCACGGGCCGGCCATCGGCTGCACGGTGGATGGCTGCCCGCCCGGCGTGGCGCTGTCCGAGGCGGACATCCAGCCCTGGCTGGACCGGCGGAGGCCCGGCCAGAACAAGTTCACCACCCAGCGGAAAGAACCGGACGAGGTCCGCATCCTGTCCGGCGTGTTCGAAGGCAGGACGACGGGCACGCCGATCCAGCTGATGATCGAGAACACCGACCAGCGGTCGAAGGACTATGGCGAGATTGCCCAGTCCTTCCGGCCGGGACATGCGGACATCACCTATCACCAGAAATACGGCATCCGGGATTACCGCGGCGGCGGCCGGTCCTCGGCGCGCGAGACGGCAAGCCGGGTGGCGGCAGGTGGGGTGGCACGGGCCGCGCTGGCGGCGCTGGTGCCGGGGCTGAAGATCACAGGCTACATGGTGCAGATGGGGGTCAAGGAGATCGACCGGGCGCGCTTTGACGCCGAGGAGATCGAGCGGAACCCGTTCTGGGTGCCCGATGCCGTGGCCGCGGTAGAATGGGCAGAGTATCTGGAAGCGCTGCGGCTGTCGCACAACTCGGTCGGCGCGGTGATCGAAGTGGTGGCGGAAGGCGTCCCGGCGGGGCTGGGCGCGCCGCTTTACGGGAAGCTCGACAGCGACCTCGCCTCCGCGATGATGTCGATCAACGCGGTGAAGGGCGTGGAGATTGGCGAGGGGATGGCCTCGGCGCGCCTGACCGGAGTCGAGAATGCCGACGAGATCCGGATGGGACCGAACGGGCCGGAGTTCCTGTCGAACCATGCGGGCGGCATCCTGGGGGGGATTTCCACGGGTCAGCCGGTGGTGTGCCGGTTCGCGGTGAAGCCCACGTCGTCGATCCTGACGCCGCGGCAGACGGTGACCCAGGGCGGGGCCGAGGTCGACCTGATCACCAAGGGCCGCCACGATCCCTGCGTCGGCATCCGCGCGGTGCCGGTGGGCGAGGCGATGATGGCCTGCGTCCTGCTGGACCATCTGCTGATGGACCGGGGCCAGACCGGCGGCGTGCGCGGCCGCATCGGCTGACTTTCCCGACGGCGGCTTTTGCGGCATCCTTCGGAAAAACCGGAGGGGACAGCCATGGAATTCCTGAACGTCATCGCGGCGGCGCTGGCCGCCTTCGCCTTCGGGGCGGTCTGGTACATGTCGATGTCGAAGCCCTGGATCGCCGCGGCCGGCATCCCGGTGGACGAGAACGGGCGGCCGCAGGGGAACGGAAGTGCGGCGCCCTTCGTAGTGGGGCTGCTGGCAATGGTGGTCGTCGCGGGGATGATGCGACACCTGCTGGGAAGCGCGGGCGTGACGACGGTCGGGGGCGGGGCCATTGCAGGGTTCGGCGTGGGCGCCTTCCTGATCACGCCCTGGGTGGCGATGAACTATGCCTTTTCGATGCGGAAGCCCGCGCTGACGGTTATCGACGGAGTGAACTCGGTGATTGGCTGCACGATCATGGGAGCTGTGCTGAACGCGTTCTGAAGGACGGTGGGCGCATCGCCCCCCACGTCTTCGGGATGCAGGAAATGAATGAAGGGCCCCGCACCCCTACGGAACCCTTCATCCAACCCACGCGCACACCCCATCGCACCGCGTGATCTGTAAAGGGTCCCGGGCGTCCTGCCCTGACAGGAAGAGTGATGCCCCGAATCCCCCCGCCTGGGCAAGCGCGGTTTGTCGCGCCTTTTCTTCAAATCCGCTGCGCCCAAAACATCAGGACCCGCGCTGGGGACGCGGGTCCTGCGGGTCAGGCGCGACGGAAGGTCACTTGTAGACCGAGGCTTTCTTGAAGTGGGTGACGAGCAGGTAATAGAATACCGCCCGGAACTTGTTGCGCTCGGACTTGCCATAGGTCTCGATCGCGGCGTTGATGCCGGCCATCAATTCCGGCCCGTCCTTCAGGCCCAACTTCTTGACGAGGAAGTTGTTCTTGATCCGCTCCAGCTCGTCCTTGTCCGAGGCGGCGACGGTCTGCGCGTCGTTGTCGTAAATCGACGGGCCGCAGCCGATGGTGACTTTCGTCAGCAGAGCCATGTCGGGTGTCACTTTGCACTTGTTCTTCAGGTCATCGGCATACTTGGCGATGAGTTCGTCCCTCTTGCCCATATCCTTAGGTTCTCCCTTGACTGGAACGTGATCGTCAACATCGGAACCGTAAGGCCAGCCAAAGCGTTAAGAAAGGGGAAATTCACGCGATGCTTGGCAGTCGCGCGCACGCGCTGATGGGCTGGGGCCTGATCCTCAGCGTTGAGCATCCGCCGGGAAGGTAAGGTTGCGGTTGATCAGGTAGCTGACGACGGCAGCGATGCCGGACGCGCCGAGATGAACGAAGATGTCGGTCCCGAAGCGCCCGGTGGCGAAAAGGTAACTGGTGCCCGACCCGATGCCGATCCCCAGGACCTGAGTCAGGGCATAGATCCCAAGGGCGAAGGGCCGGGGCGTGCTTGTGGTGAAGGTGAAATGGCGCTGGCACCAGTAGCCGACCGGAATGAAGGCGGTCCAGATCACGCCGGCCGAAACGGCCTTGGGCCAGGGCAGATGCGTCGTCGCCAGGGCCGCGAGCACGGCATAGAGAACGGCGATGGTCACCCCGACCACGAGGAAGCGCAGAAAGGTGGTCACGGCGCGCCCGCCCCGGCCAGTCTGGCCTGGTCGACCCGGTAAATCCGCATCAGGCTTTGCGCGCCGCTGACCTGGGTCAGCCAGGGGGGCAGGTCCCCCGCCAGGAGCTGTGCGGCATAGGGCTTTGCGGGCTCTCCAGCGCAGAGCACCAGGTAGTCGGCGCGCGACCGGGCCAGCGCGATGCGCATGTTCGCCTCGCTTTCCGGGGCGGCGATGCCGTTCCAGAACGCCTCGGGGCTGCGGTGATAGGGCGCGGATGTCACCGAATGCGGCGTGAAGGCCAGGATCGTGGTGCCCAGGTTGAGAGTGGAATAAAGCGTCGACGGCGGCAGCTTGGCAAGTTCGGCCATCGCCTCGGGGGTGCGACAGGATCCGGCGGCCAGCGGGATCCCCGGTGCGGGGCTGACGGCGGCCGGTTGGGACACGGCCCGCGAAACGACGTAAGGAATCGCCTCCTCGACCGCGGTGGGCGTTGCCGCGGCCAGCACGAGAAGCGCCGGGAGACGCCAGAAACTGGCGCGGGGCAGCTGCCCGAAGCCATGGGCCAGGACCCCGCCCAGAAGCGGCAGCGCGGGCGCCATCAGGGTGGTGGCACGGATCTGAAACAGCGAAACCGCAAGCCCGGCCAGGGCGACGAGGAAGGCCAGCGTCAGGGCAGAGCGCTGGACAGCTGTCAGGCGCGACCAGAGCGCAGCGGTGACGGCGGCGGACAAAACGAGGATCACAAGCGGCGGCAGCAGCGACCGCGCAAGGAGGTCCGGCAGGACGCCGATCAGCTCGGACGCGGACAGGGCCTCGATGATCCGGCTTTCGATCAGGGCGCGGACGTCGGGCGGGACGTCGGCAAAGGGACCGGCGAGACAGGGCGACAGGACCGGGCGCGACAGCCAGAGCCCAAGCCCGACCAGGATCACCATTGCCCCGATGCGGAGGAGCGGCCCCCTGAGCTGGCGCGCAGCAAGGACCGGGACCAGCGTTGCCACGATCCCGGTCGCGGCAAGCGCCAGCACCGGCGGCGCAAGCACGTCGCAGTGCATCGCCTCCCAGGACGGCGCTTGTCCGACCATGAGAAGCGGGGCTGCCAGGGCCAGCGCCGGTCCGTAGCCCAAAAGCCAGCGCGCCGCGCCGGGCTGGTCGAAGGCGTGCCGCAGCGCGATGTAGCCGGGGATCAGGGCCAGAACCGGCAGCATCTCCAGTCCGACGGCCAGTGACAGGGCGGTCGCCACCGCGGCAAGCGCGCCGTAAAGCCGTTCGCGCCCGGGGAGCACAGCCAGGAACAGCGCGGCCGTGGCGCAAAGCATCTGGACGTTGTGATGGTCGATCCGGGGGGGCGTGAACTCACCCCGAAGCTTGCCCCAGGTCAGGAACACGACCAGCGCGCCCAGCGCGGCCAAGGGTCCGAGGAGACGGTTGGTGCCCAGCCCGATCACCAGGACCATGAAGCAGGCCAGCAGGCTGGGCCAGATCACGACCGTCAGCAGCTCGGCCTCGGGCATCGGCACCAGCCAGGAGAGCGGCACCAGGACCGAGGCGATCCCGGCATCGACATAGCGCGACCAGTGCATCGAGATCCCCACGGGCGGGAGGACCCGGTACTGGCGGGTGTCGAACCAGTCCTGACCTCCCAGCCAGTCGCGGACCTGAACCAGCCGCATGAGGTCGTCGTTGTCGGTGAGATAGAGGAGACTTCCGGCCTCGGGCCAGGTGCGCACGGCGTTGGAAAGGATCAGCGCGATGGCACCCAGGCAGATCCACAAGATCAGAAACGGGCGCGAGTCGGTTGAAGGCGTCACGGGAGAATCACTGTTGGCTGTTTCGCAGAGCCTGTCGAAACCGGACCAGGCCCAAGGATAGCTTTGCCGCCGGAAACAGTCACGACTATGGCGAAAATCCTCCTCTTCAAAGAAAACCGGCCCGCAAAACCCCGTTTCCACACCGATCCCGCCGCATTTCCGGCACAGTTCAGGGGTCAATTGTGCGTAAATGACGCCCAACGATCCGGATTGTGCGACGGGGATTCGACGATGCTGGAACTGACCATCCTGATGCCCTGCCTGAACGAGGCCGAGACGCTTGGAACCTGCATCGACAAGGCCAAGGGATTCCTGGCGCGGACGGGGATCAAGGGCGAGGTCCTGATTTCCGACAACGGCTCTACCGATGGCAGCCGTGAGATCGCCGAGGCGCATGGCGCGCGGGTGGTGCTGGCGCCGCGCAAGGGCAACGGGATCGCGCTGTCCACCGGGATCGCGGCGGCGCGGGGCCGGTTCGTGATCATGGGCGACAGCGACGACAGCTATGACTTCTCGCGGCTGGACGGTTTCGTCGAGGCCTTGCGCGGCGGGGCCGACCTGGTGATGGGCAACCGCTTCCGCGGCGGGATCGAACCGGGCGCGATGCCCTTCCTGCACCGCTACCTGGGCAACCCGGTCCTGTCCTTCATCGGGCGCGTGCTCTACGGCGCGCCGGTGGGGGACTTCCAGTGCGGGCTGCGCGGCTTCGTGCGTGACAAGATCCTGGCCCTGAACCTGATCACCGAGCAGCTTGAATTTTGCCCCGAGATGGTGATGCGCGCCGCGATGGCGGGGCTAAAGATCGTCGAGGTTCCGACGACGCTGAAGCCCGACGGCCGGTCGCGGAAGCCGCATCTGCGCACCTGGCACGACGGCTGGCGGCATCTGAAGCTGCTCCTCACCTTCGCGCCGTTCAGCCTGTTTCTGTATCCGGGCGCGATGCTGTTCGCGTTGGGGTCCGTCCTGTTTTTGCCGCTGCTCTTCGGTCCGCTGGACCTTGGCGCGCTGACGCTGGACACCGGCGCGATGATCTTTGCCGCGACCTTCATCATCATCGGCTTCCAGCTGATGTGGTTCCACGTTCTGGCCCGGCTTTTCGCAGTGCGGATGAACCTGCTGCCGACCTCGCCCCGGTTTGAACGACTGCGCGCCCGGCTGTCGGTGGAAAGCGCCTGCAAGGGCGGGGCGGCGTTCCTGGCATTTGCGCTGGTGGCCACCATCGCCTCGGTCGGGCATTGGGCGGCGAACGGCTTCGGTCCTGTCGATCCCGGAACCATCACCCGGGCGGCCTCGCTGGTTGCAGTCCTGTCGGGACTGGGGCTGCAAAGCCTGACGGGGGGCTTTCTCTGGGGCCTGATGAACCAGAAAGCACCCAGCCTGGCCGCGGATGAGATCAAGGCCGTCGAGGCCGCGCAGCAGGCGTAAAGGGACGGCCCGGCGTGAACCGGGCCGATCCTTGATCAGTAGCGGTAGTGGTCCGACTTGAACGGGCCTTCGACCTTGACGCCGATGTAGTCGGCCTGGTCCTTGCGCAGTTCGGTCAGCTTCACGCCGATCTTCTTCAGGTGCAGGCGGGCGACCTTTTCGTCCAGCGCCTTCGGCAGGATGTAGACGCCTGGCGCGTAGTCCTTGCCCTTCGTCCACAGTTCGATCTGGGCCAGCACCTGGTTGGTGAAGCTTGCCGACATCACGAAGGACGGGTGGCCAGTGGCGTTGCCCAGGTTCAAGAGGCGGCCTTCGGACAGCAGGATGATCCGGTTGCCCGAGGGCATCTCGATCATGTCCACCTGGTCCTTGATGTTGGTCCACTTGTGGTTCCGCAGGCTTGCCACCTGGATCTCGTTGTCGAAGTGGCCGATGTTGCCGACGATGGCCATGTCCTTCATCTCGCGCATATGCTCGATGCGGATCACGTCCTTGTTGCCGGTGGTGGTGATGAAGATGTCGGCGGTGGCGACTTCGTCTTCCAGGAGCGTGACTTCGTAGCCGTCCATCGCGGCCTGCAGCGCGCAGATCGGGTCGACCTCCGTCACCTTCACGCGCGCGCCCGCGCCCCGGAGGGACGCCGCCGAGCCCTTGCCCACGTCGCCATAGCCGCAGACGACGGCGACCTTGCCGGCCATCATCGTGTCGGTCGCGCGGCGGATGCCGTCGACGAGGCTTTCCTTGCAGCCGTACTTGTTGTCGAACTTCGACTTGGTGACGCTGTCGTTGACGTTGATCGCCGGGAAGGGAAGCTGGCCCTTCTTGTGCAGCTCATACAGGCGGTGCACGCCCGTGGTCGTCTCTTCCGACACGCCCTGGATCGCGGCGCGCTGCTTGGTGAACCAGCCGGGGCTGGCGGCCAGGCGCTTCTTGATCTGGTTGAAGAGGCAGACTTCCTCATCCGAGGTCGGGACGGCGATCAGGTCGGTCTCACCGGCTTCGACGCGGGCACCCAGCAGGATGTACAGCGTCGCATCCCCGCCGTCGTCGAGGATCATGTTGCAGGTCCCGCCTTCCCCGCCGAACTGGAAGATCTTGTCGGTGTAGTCCCAGTACTGCTCCAGCGTTTCGCCCTTGATGGCGAAGACCGGGGTGCCCGAGGCCGCGATTGCGGCGGCGGCGTGGTCCTGGGTCGAGAAGATGTTGCACGAGGCCCAGCGGACATCGGCGCCAAGGGCCTTCAGCGTCTCGATCAGGACGCCGGTCTGGATCGTCATGTGGAGCGAGCCGGCAATGCGCGCGCCCTTCAGCGGCTGCGAGGCACCGAACTCCTCGCGGCAGGCCATCAGTCCCGGCATTTCGGTTTCGGCGATGGTGAGTTCCTTGCGGCCGAAGTCGGCCAGGGCAATGTCCTTGACGATGTAATCGGCAGCCACTCTGCGCTCTCCTTGATCCTTGGTTGGGCGGGCAGATAGCATTGAAAGCGTGATCAGACAACAAAGGCCCGACGATGAAACAACCCCGCGCCTGGCAGAGGATGCTTTCCGGCAGACGGCTGGACCTTCTGGACCCGACGCCGGTGGACATCGAGATCGAGGATATCGCGCATGGCCTGGCCTTCGTCGCGCGCTGGAACGGGCAGACCCGGGGCGACTGGCCCTATTCGGTGGCGGAACACTCGCTGCTGGTCGAGGAGATCTTTACGCGCATGAGCCCCGGCATCGCGGCCAAGTGGCGGCTGGCGGCCTTGCTGCATGACGCGCCCGAGTATGTGATCGGCGACATGATCAGCCCGGTGAAGGCTGCCGTGGGGCCGGGCTATGGCGAGTTGGACGCAAGGCTGACGGCGGCGGTGCATCTGCGCTTCGGGCTGCCGGCGGTGCTGCCCCAGCCGATCAAGAAGGCGATCAAGGCGGCGGACAAGGTTTCGGCCTGGCTGGAGGCGGTGCGGATCGCGGGGTTCCGGGAGGCGGAGGCCGACAAGCTGTTCGGACGGCCCGTGCCGGAGCTGATCCATCGGCTGGAAATACGGCTTCGTCCGCCCGCAGAGGTGCGGGCGGACTATGTCTCGACAGTGGCGAGACTGCTTGCAGACTGCTGACAGCGACAGGGCATCAGCGGCCGATCTGGCGCAGGTGGTCGATGGTGTTCAGGCGTTCGATCTCCATGAACTCATGGGGGCTGCGGCGCGACCGGCTGCGGTCTGTGGGCCGACCCAGGCGGGTCGCGATCAGCAGGGCTTCGGCGAAGATATTCAACATGACGTTTCTCCTTTTCATCTTCCGATGTGCCCTTTTGCCAGTAATGCTGGCGTGATACGACTCAGGAAGTCTTTCTACCTGTAAGATGATCTAACAGATGACCGATTGGCGCAGTTTTCCCTCGCTGACCGCGCTGCGGGCCTTTGCGGCCACGGCGGAACTGCGGAACTTCAGCCAGGCGGCACGGGTGCTGAACGTCACTCATGCCGCCGTGGCCCAGCAAGTCCGCGCGCTGGAGGAACAGCTTGGCCGCCCGCTGGTGCAGCGCGAGGGGCGCGGGGTGAGCCTGACCGCGGATGGCGAACAGCTGGCGCAGGCGCTGGGAGAAGGCTTCGGCGCAATCCAGCGCGGGCTCGAGGCGCTGCGCGCGGGCGAGGCTGACCGTCCGGTGCGCGTGACGCTTACAGCAAGCTTCGCGGCGCAATGGCTGATGCCGCGGCTCAAGGATTTCTGGCGGAAACATCCCGACATCGGCCTGTCGCTGCATCCCGACAGCAAGGTCGTTGACCTGCACCGCGAGCGGATGGACCTGGGGATCCGCTATGGCAACGGCGACTGGCCGGGGGTCGAGGCGACCTACCTCACCTCGGCCCGGCTGGTGATCGCCGGCGCGCCGTCGCTGATCGGGGACCACCCGCCGACGGTTGCGGAGATGGCGGAGATGGACTGGATCCTGTCGCGCAACTGGGCGGAACAGGACGCCTATCTTCGGCAATTGGGATTGGAGCCTGCAACTTTAAGCAGCACGGACATCAGCAACGAGGAACTGGCGCTGGCGGCGGCGCGTCAGGGATTGGGGCTGGTTGTGGAAAGCGTCGCGCTGATCGAATCCGACGTGGCCGAGGGCCGATTGCGCATCGTTCACGAAAGCCGGGAAAAATTGCCGGCCTATTTCGTCGTCACCTTGCCCGGGCCAAAGCGCGCTGCGGCCCGGGCGTTTCTCAGATGGCTGAACGCCCAGGCGTGACGGTCAAACCGCCAGATCCTCAGGCTTCTTGCCCTTTGCCAGAGCTTCCGAGAACCAGCGCGGCTTGCGTCCGCGACCAGACCAGGTGTCCGATTTGTCGGCCGGATTGGCATATTTCGCGACCGACGGCGAACGCTTGCGGCCGGCCGTGACCCCCGTCAGTTCGGCCAGCGAAAAGCCCAGCGCTTTCGCCTTTTCCTCAAGCTCGGCCAAGGCATCACGCTTGCGGCGATCCTCGTATCCCGAAATCGCTTTTGCTACCTGCGATTGCAGATCCTTCAGCTCTTTCAAGGAAAGACTATTCAGGTCGATGTTCAATGTCTGATCCCCTCAGATAAAGACGGGGTATCAATAGGCCCGAAAGTCCAATTGTGCAACAATCGAGATTACTTCGGGCTTCTTTTTGCGAGGATCCGCTGCAATGTCCTGCGGTGCATCGAAAGACGGCGCGCCGTTTCAGAAACATTCCGATCGCACATTTCATAGACGCGCTGGATATGCTCCCAACGCACCCGGTCGGCCGACATCGGATTTTCGGGCGGTTCCGGCAGATTGCCGCCCCGCGCCAGAAGCGCATTGGTGACGTCATTGGCATCGGCGGGCTTCGACAGGTAATCGATTGCCCCGATCTTTACCGCCGCCACCGCCGTCGCGATTGCGCCATATCCGGTCAGCACCACAATCCGGCACGAGGGCCGCTTTTCGCGGAGCGTCTCGATCACCTCGAGCCCGTTGCCATCCTCAAGCCGCAGGTCGACCACGGCATAGGCCGGCGGCCGCGCGACCGCCTTTGCGCGCCCTTCGGCCACGCTTTGCGCAGTTTCGGTCAGAAAACCCCGCTTCTCCATCGCCTTGGCCAGCCGCTTCACGAAGGGCTCGTCATCGTCGACCAAAAGCAGCGTCGGATCGGGTCCTAGGTCGATGGGGTCTTCCGTCATGCTATGTCCTGCTTCAGCCTTACGAGGCAGCTTTGCTTGCCTGAACGAAACAAGCAACGCTTTCCGCCAACTTCTCAGAGGTAATGTCGCGGCGGAAGAAATCCACAAAGCCTTCGCCCGGAAGCATCAGGTAGGTGAAGGTCATGTGGTCCATCAGATAATATTCGTCGCCAGTCTCACGCTTGGTGTAGACGGTCTTGTAGGCCTGTGCGGCCGCCTTCACCTGGTCGGCCGAGCCGGTCAGCGCGACCACCTTGGGATGCATGTTCGAGGCGTAGTCGGCCAAGGCGTCGGGCGTGTCACGCTCGGGGTCGATCGAGATGAACACCGGGGTCACGTCCATGCCGCGTTCGTCCAGAAGATCCACCGCCTCGACGTTGCGCAGCATGTCCAGCGGGCAGACATCGGGACAAAAGGTATAGCCGAAATAGACGAGGCTGGGCTTCTGCAGCACCTCCTTGTCGGTGACGGTCTGGCCGGCGGTATTGACCAGAGTGAAGGGCCCGCCGATGTCACCCCCCGCGACACCCTGGCGGCATTCGGCAAACTGATCCCCGCCGCGCTGCATCTGGATGTAGAGGAAGGACCCGCCCAAAAGGCCAACAACCGCGGCGGCGGCGACTCCGGCGTAGAACTTGGACATGGCTGTGCTCCTTCGGCTGACGGGTCGCATTGATCTACCAAGTGCGCGCCCTTAACAATGGCAAACCCCAGGACAGGACAACCGGTCACAGATGGCCACGGCTCTTCCCGGCTTCCCGCTCGCCGACGACGGCGCCAACATGGTCCGCCAGCGGACGCTGATCCTGTTGCGCTGGATGGCGATTGCCGGGCAGATCGCGGCGATCCTGGTTGCCAGCCAGGTCTACGGGCTGCAGCTGCCGCTTGGGCTTTGCGCGCTGGCCGTGGGCCTGTCGGTGATCGCCAACCTGGCGCTGGTGATGCTTTTCCCCGAGACGCGCCGCCTGACCGAGACCGAGGCCTTCTTCACGCTTCTGTTCGACCTGGGCCAGCTGGCTTTCCTGATTTTCCTGACCGGTGGCTTGACCAATCCTTTCGCGATCCTGGTGCTGGCGCCGGTCACCATCTCGGCCAGCGTGCTCCGGCTGCGCTCGACCCTGGCCCTGGGGGCGCTGGCGATCCTCATCGTCTCCGCGGCGCTGGTCTGGTACCTGCCCTTGCGCTTTGCGGACGGCAGCGCGCTGGTCATTCCGGGGATCTTCGCCTTCGGCTTCTGGCTGTCGATCGTCATCGGCATCCTGTTCCTCGGCCTTTATTCGCGCCGGGTCGCGACCGAGATGCGGTCGATGTCCGAGGCGCTTCTGGCCACGCAGATGGCCCTTGCGCGGGAACAGAAGCTGACCGACCTGGCCGGGGTCGTCGCCGCCGCGGCGCATGAGCTGGGCACGCCGCTGGCGACGATCAAGCTGGTCAGCGCCGAGCTGATCGAAGAGCTGGACGACCAGCCCGACCTGCAGGAGGACGCCCGTCTGATCCGCGACCAGGCCGACCGCTGCCGCGACATCCTGCGCGACATGGGCCGGGCAGGTAAAGACGACCTGCACCTGCGGCAGGCCCCCTTGTCCGCCGTCCTGCGCGAGGCGGCAGAGCCGCATCTCGCCCGCGGGAAGCAGGTCGAGTTCGCGGTCACCCCGTCCCAGGACGGCGATACCGAACAGCCCACCATCCTGCGGCGGCCCGAGGTGATCCACGGGCTGCGGAACCTGGTGCAGAATGCCGTGGACTTCGCCCGGTCGCATGTATGGATCGAGGGCGAATGGACGGCGCGACGGATCATCGTGCGGATCACCGACGACGGCGACGGTTTTCCACCCGGCCTGATCGGCCGCATCGGCGACCCCTTCGTCCGCGCCCGCCGCAGCGATCCAGACCTTGAGAAGCGACCGGGATACGAGGGGATGGGGCTGGGTCTCTTCATCGCGAAGACGCTTCTGGAGCGGTCGGGCGCGGAACTGTCCTTCGCCAATGCGACCGACCCCTTCCTTGCGCCGAAGGAACGTCCCGACCGCTCGGGCGCGGTGGTCGAGGCGGTCTGGGATCTGGCCGACCTTGCTGCCCTGCCAAGCCAGGGCGGGCTGGGCAAGAACGAGCGCATCGAAGGCTGAGGCGAAGTTAACGGGCAATTAACCGATTGCCACGAAGCTCTCCCCGACGGGTGAAACTCCGGGGGTCAGTATGGCAGTCGAATGGTCGTTTGCGTTGGGGCTGGTGCTAAGCGCCTTTCTGGCCGCGATGGCAGGGCTTCTGTTTCTGGCCGCATGGCACTCCCGCCGCCCGGCCGAGACCCCCAGCATCTTCGAGCAGTCCCCGTCGCGCGTGGCCTTCCTGTTCGACAAGGAGCGGCTGGTGGATGCCTCGCCGGCTGCCCGCGCCCTGCTTCCCGAGGGCGAGGACACCCGTGCCTGGTCCCGGTTCGTCACCCGGTTCAACCCGGATTTTCCCAATCTTTCCGAACAGTTGAGCGCGCTGCCCCGCATCGGGCTGCTGCGCCTGTCGTCGCGGCCGGGCGTATCCCCCGCGCTGATCCTGACGGCCGAGAGCGTGTCGGGACTGACCCGGGTGACGGTGGTCAGCGGGCAGGAGGAAAGTGCCGACCGCGGCGACGTGGCGACGGCCGCGGCGCTTCAGCAAGAGGTGATGTCGCAGCGCGCCGTCCTGTCCCGGGCTCCGGTCCTGATGTGGAAGGAGGACACGGAGGGCGCGGTCATCTGGGCGAATCATGCCTACCTGATCCGCGCGGTCGAACTTCTGCCCGAGGGCGAGGATCTGTCCTGGCCCCTGCCCAAGCTGTTCGAGCCGGACTCCGGCAAGGGCCGGTCGCCGCGCCTGAAGCTGCAGATGCCGAGCGGCGCCGAATGGTACGACCTCGTGCGGATGCCATCGGGCCAGGAGACGCTGTGCTACGCGCTGGCGGCGGACAAGGCGGTGCAGGCCGAGACCGCGCTGCGCGAGTTCATGCAGACGCTGACAAAGACCTTTGCCGACCTGCCTATTGGCCTGGCGATCTTCGACCGGTCGCGTTGCCTGCAGATGTTCAACCCCGCGCTGATCGACCTGAAGACGCTGGCGCCCGAGCAGCTGATCTCGCGGCCGACCCTGAACGCCTTCCTGGATGCGATGCGCGCCAAGGCGATGATTCCCGAACCGCGCGACTACCGCAGCTGGCGCAAGCAGCTTGCCCGGCTGGAGGAGGAGGCGACCATGGGGATATTCGAAGAAACCTGGAGCCTGCCGGGCGGCCAGACCTACCGGGTGATCGGCCGCCCGCATCCGAACGGCGCGCTCGCCTTCATGTTCGAGGACATCTCGAACGAAATGTCCCGCACCCGTCGCTACCGGGCCGATGTGGAGCTGGGCCAGGCGGTGATCGACGCGGTCGAGGATGCCGTGGCGGTCTTCTCGCAGGGCGGACAGCTCGTCATGTCGAACCACGCCTATGCTCAGCTTTGGCAGCATGACCCCCAGGTCCTTCTGTCCGAAGCGAGCGTTTCGACCCTTTGCGCCTGGTGGCGTGAGCATGCGGCTCCGACGCTGCTTTGGGATGACGCGGTCGATTACGTCACCAGTTCCGGCGACCGCACCCCGTGGGAGGGCGAGGTGCGGCTGCTGGACGGCCGGCTCGTGACCTGCCGGTTCCGTCCACTGACGGGCGGCGCGACGCTGATCACGTTCCGCCTCCAGGCCTCGGTCTCGTTCACCTCCGTCCGCGACACCGCCGCGCCCGCGCTCCTGTCGGCCTGAGACTTGCGGCGGCAGGACGCGCCGCTACAGTCGCGCCATGACAGCGACCGCAACCCTGCATCTTCCCGACGCCGAAGCGACCGAGGCGCTTGGCCGCCGCCTTGCCGCTCTGGCCCGGCCCGGCGACGTCATCCTGCTGGACGGCCCCATCGGCGCGGGGAAAAGCTGCCTTGCCCGTGCCTTCATCCGCGCCCGCCTGGGCCGCGAGGAGGAGGTCCCCTCGCCTACCTTCACGCTTGTCCAAGTCTACGAGCACAAGGCGGGCGAGATCTGGCACGCCGACCTTTACCGCCTGACCCATCCCGACGAGGTCTGGGAACTGGGTCTCGACGATGCCTTCACCTCGGCGATCTGCCTGGTGGAATGGCCCGACCGGCTGGGCCCGCATGTGCCCCCCGACGCGCTGCGCGTCGCGCTTCAGGCCGATGGTGAGGGTCGGCGCGCCCAGCTGTCCGGCGGCCGGACGGGACTTGTCGACGCGGTGCGGAATGGCTGACCGCGCGGTCGAGATCCTGTCCTTCCTCACCGCCGCCGGCTGGGGCACGGCCGAGCGCCGCCACCTCGCGGGCGACGCCTCGGACCGGCGCTACGAACGCTTGCGGCTCGGGGCGGCGACTGCCGTCCTGATGGACAACCCGCCGGGCGGCGCCGACGATCCGGCGGCCTTTTCGGCGATTGCCCGTCATCTGCGCGGTCTGGACCTGTCTCCGCCAGCCATCCTGGCCGAGGACCTGTCGCGCGGGCTCCTTCTGCTCGAGGACCTGGGCGACGACCTCTTCGCCGGCCTGCTGGCCGCCGATCCCGCGCGGGAAGCGGAACTTTACGCCCCCGCCGTCGATGTCCTTCTGCACCTGCAACAAGCGGCCCCGCCCCCAGGGCTGCCGAACCTTTCGGCCCGGGACTGGGCCGAGGCGGCAGGTTTCGCGCTGGACTGGTACGCCTTTGCAGCCACCGGCCTGAAACCCGATCCCACCCGTTTCCTCGACACCGTGACCGCTGCGATGAGGGCCCATGCCGACGGCCCGCGCGTGCTGATCCTGCGCGACTTTCATGCCGAGAATCTGCTCTGGCTGCCGGGGCGCGCGGGGCTGAAGCGCGTGGGCCTCCTCGATTTCCAGCTTGGGCAGTTGGGCCAGCCGGGCTATGACCTCGTTTCGCTGCTGCAGGACGCGCGCCGGGACGTGTCGCTGGACACCGAAGCCACGATGGTCGCCCGCTTTGCCACGGCAGCAGGGGCCGACCCCGCGCGCTTCGCCACCCATTACGCCACGCTCGGCGCTCAGCGGGCCCTGCGCATCCTGGGCATCTTCGCCCGGCTCTGCCTTGTCTCTGGCAAACCGCAATACCTGCGCCTGATCCCCCGCGTCTGGAGCCAGCTGCAGCGCAATCTCGCCCACCCGGCGCTTGCCGAACTGCGGGCGATCTGCGAATCCCTGCTTCCTCCGCCCACCCCCGAGATCCTGCAGGCGATCGAACAGAAATGCCCGGCTTCCCCTTCCCGCTGATGATCTTCGCCGCCGGGTTCGGCACCCGGATGCGCGAGCTGACCAAGGACCGGCCGAAGCCGCTGATCCCAGTCGCGGGCCGGCCGCTGATCGACCACGCGCTTGAGGTCGGCATACAGGCAGGCGTGCAGCGGACGGTGGTCAACACCCATTACAAGGCCGAGCAGATCGAGGCCCACCTGGCGCCGCTCGGCGTGACGATCAGCCATGAGCGGGAACAGATCCTGGACACCGGCGGGGGCCTCAAGGCCGCCTTGCCGCTCTTGGGTGACGGCCCCGTGGCGATCCTGAACAGCGATGGCATCTGGACCGGAGCGAATCCGCTGACCCAGCTTTCAGCAGCCTGGGACCCGGACCGGATGGAGGCGCTGCTCCTCCTCCTGCCGCTTGCCAGAACCCGTGCCCACGGACCGAAGGGCGACTTCCGCCTTGGCGCGGACGGGCGGATAAGCCGGGGCGAAGGCGGTGAGGACCACGTCTACATCGGCGCGCAGATCCTGACGACCGGGCGGATCGCCGCCACGCCCGAGGCCGTCTTCGGCCTGAACCGGACCTGGACCGAGATGATCGCCGCAGGCACGGCGTTCGGGCTGGTGCATGACGGAGAGTGGTGCGACGTCGGCCACCCGGAGGGGATTGCCGAGGCCGAGCGGCTCATCCAATCTGCCCGGCATGGCTGACACCCCGCACCTGTTCGCGCTGCCTCCCGGCGTGGATTTCCCCGCCGAACTGGTGGCGGGCCTGATGGACCGGATGGCGGGCGAGCCGCCAGAGGCGCTGGCCCGGGTCACGCTGATCCTCAACACCCAGCGGATGCGGCGGAGGGTGGTGGAGTGCCTTCAGGCCCGGCGGGCGCTTCTCCTGCCTCGCATCCTTCTGGTCACCGAGGTCGCGGCCTTGGCCGACCTGACCCTGCCGCGCCCGATCTCGCCCTTGCGCCGCCGTCTGCAATTGTCCGTGCTGCTGGACAAGCTCTTGACGACGGGCACCACCCATTTCCCGCGCACCGCGCTTTATGATCTGTCGGACAGCCTTGCCGCGTTGATGGAGGAGATGCAGGGCGAAGGCGTCTCTCCAGAGCGGATCGCCGGGCTGGACGTCGCCAATCACTCGGCCCACTGGGCGCGGATGCAGGCGTTCCTGGGGATCGTCTCCGAGGTCATGGCGGGCGAGGCCGAGGATGCCGAGGCGGTCCTGCGCCGGGCCGTGGCCGCCCTGGCAGAGGGCTGGTCGGCCAGGCCGCTCCGGCATCCGGTGATCCTTGCGGGCTCGACCGGGTCGCGCGGGACGACGGCGCTGCTCATGCAGACGCTGGTGCGACAGCCGCAGGGGGCGGTGGTGCTGCCCGGATTTGACTTCGACCTGCCGGCCGCGGTCTGGGACAGCATGGACGACGCCCTGACCGCCGAAGATCATCCGCAGTTCCGCTACCGCAAGCTGATGGACCATCTCGGCTGTGACCGGGATGCAGTTCGCCCCTGGACCACGGCGCAACCCTCGGCACCCGACCGCCAACGGCTGATTTCGCTGTCCCTGCGCCCTGCCCCGATCACCGATCAATGGCTGGCCGAGGGGCCGAAGCTGCCCGACCTGATCCCGGCGACCCATGGCCTGACCTTGCTGGAAGCGCCCAGCGAGCGGCTCGAGGCCCTGGCCATCGCCCTGATCCTGCGGGAGGCGGCCGAGACGGGAACCCGGGCCGCGCTGGTCACCCCGGACCGGAACCTGACCCGCCGGGTCACGGCCGCGCTGGACCGCTGGGGCATCCGTCCCGACGACTCCGCCGGTCGTCCGCTGGCACTTTCCGCGCCCGGACGCCTGATGCGGCAGGTCGCGGCGCTGTTCGGCCAGAAGCTGACCGGGGATGCGCTGCTGGCGCTTCTGAAACATCCCCTGGCCTTCTCCGGTCCCGGTCGCGGCCTGCACCTGATCCTGACCCGCGAATTCGAGTTGCACCTGCGCCGCAATGGTCCGGCTTTCCCGACGGCAGAGAGCCTGCGCGACTGGGCCGATGGCCAGAAGCTTGACCGTGCGGCAGAGTGGGCCGGGATCGTTGCCGAAACGCTCTGCGGGCACGAGACGATGGGCAGGATGCCCCTGACCGACTTCGTCGCCCGGCATCTTTCGCTGACCGAAAGGCTGGCGCGGGGCTTTGCCGAAACCGGCGCGGGCGGGCTTTGGGACAAGGCTGCGGGGGAAGAGGCCGCGAAGGCCGTCGCCGAACTGCAAGCCGAAGCCGATGCAGCGGGCGAGATGTCGCCTCTGGATTATGTGGGCGTCTTCCAGGGCGTGCTCCAGCGCCACGAGGTGCGCGAGACGGAAAGCGTACATCCCGGCATCATGATCTGGGGGACGCTGGAAGCGCGGGTGCAGGGGGCCGACCTGGTGATCCTGGACGGGCTTAACGACGGCACCTGGCCGGCCCAGCCCGCCCCCGACCCCTGGCTCAACCGCGCGATGCGGAAGGAGGCGGGGCTTTTGCTGCCCGAGCGCCAGATCGGCCTGTCGGCGCATGACTACCAGCAGGCGGTGGCGGCAGAAAGGGTCGTCCTGTCGCGCTCGAAGCGCGGGGCCGAGGCCGAGACCGTGCCCTCGCGCTGGCTGAACCGGCTGGTGAACCTGATGGCCGGCTTGCCCGACAGGAACGGGCCCAAGGCGCTGGACCTGATGCGCGGACGCGGCGACCACTGGCTGGGACTGGCCACGGCCTTCGACCAGGCCCCGGAGGTTCCTGCCGCGAAACGCCCCTCTCCCCGCCCGCCGGTCGAGGCCCGCCCGAAGCGCCTGTCGGTCACCGAGATCAAGACGCTGATCCGCGATCCTTACGCAATCTATGCGCGCCACGTCCTGAAGCTCAAGCCGCTGGACCCGCTGCGGCCGGAACCCGATCCCCGCCTGCGGGGCGTGGTCCTGCACGAGATCCTGGAGGTCTATCTGCGCCGCGGTGGCGGGGGACGCGAGGTCCTCATGTCCATTGCCGAGGCGGTCATCGCCGAAAGGGTTGCCTGGCCCCTGGCCCGGACCATCTGGCTTTCGCGCATCGCGAAGGCGGCGGATGCCTTCCTGGCCTTCACCGGGACGACCGGCGGTGCCCCGGTCCTGCTGGAAGAGAAGGGCGCCGTCCAACTTCCGGGACTGGACTTCACGCTGACCGGAAAGCCCGACCGGATCGACCGACTTCAGGACGGCCGGCTGCTGCTGATTGACTACAAGACCGGGGATCCGCCGACGCCGAAGCAGCAACAGCACTTCGACAAGCAGCTTCTTCTTCTGGCTGCAATGGCCGAGCAAGGCGCCTTCAAAGGATTGGACGCAGAGGAGGTGGCGCGGGTGGTCTATGTCGGCCTAAAGGCGCAGCTCAAGACCCAGGAGGTGGGGCTGGAGCCGGGGCAGGTCGCAACCATCTGGGACGAGTTCACCCGCCTGATCGCATCCTACGCGCGCCCCGGCCAAGGCTACACCGCCCGCCGCGCGCTGGAAAAAGCCGGCGACCCCGGAGACTACGACCACCTGGCCCGCTTCGGTGAATGGGACATGACCGACGACGCCGCGCCCGAGGTGCTGGCATGACCGAAGCCTCCCGCCGCCAGATCGAGGCCGCAGATCCTGCCCGGAACACCTGGCTCTCGGCCAATGCCGGGTCAGGCAAGACGCGCGTCCTGACCGACCGGGTGGCGCGGCTTCTGCTGTCCGGGGTCGAGCCGCAGCATATCCTGTGCCTGACCTACACCAAGGCCGCAGCCTCCGAGATGCAGAACCGGCTGTTCCGGCGGCTGGGAGAATGGGCGATGAAGCCCGATGCCGATCTGCGCCTGGCCCTGGCCGACCTGGGCGAGACGGACCTGTCCGCGAACCGCCTCCGACGCGCCCGCCAGCTTTTCGCGCGCGCCATCGAGACACCCGGCGGCCTTCGCATCCAGACGATCCACAGCTTCTGCGGCAGCCTTTTGCGCCGCTTCCCGCTGGAGGCCGGGGTGCCCCCTGGTTTCGCCGAGATGGACGACCGGGCAGCCCGCCACATGCGCGCCGAGATCGTCGAGGAACTGGCCGACGGCCCTCATGCGGCGGTTGTCCGCCGTCTGACCGAAGTCCAGAACGGCGAGGATTTCGGCGGCCTCGTCGAACAGATCGCCAGCCACCGCGCGGGGTTCGAGAAGGCCCTGACCGCCGAGGAGATCTGGCCGCTGTTCGGCCTGCCCCCCGGCTTCACGCTGGGCGATGTGCTTGCCGACGTCTTCTTCGGGGACGAGGCGGTCTGGATGTCCGGTGTCCTCGACATCATCGCCAACGGCTCGAAGACGGACGCCAAGGCGGCCGAGACCTTGCGGTCACTGGACCTGCGCGCGCCGACCTCGCAGACGCTGATCGCGCTGGAGGACTGCCTGCTGAACAAGGGCGGCAGCAGCGACCCGTCGAAGCATTACGCGGCGAAAATCGGCAGCTTTCCCACGAAGCCCATGCAGCCTCTGCTGGGCGACCTGATCGACCCGCTGAACAACCTCATGGCCCGGGTCGAGGCCGCGCGGGCCAAGCGTGTGGCCCTTGCCGCCGCCGAAAAGACCCTCGCGCTGCACGACTTCGCCGCCCGCTTCCTTCCGGACTACGCCGCCCGCAAGGCTGCGCGCGGGCTGCTGGATTTCGACGACCTGATCTCTCGCGCGAAGGCGCTGCTCAAGGACCCGGCGCTGGCGGCCTGGGTGCTGTATCGCCTGGACGGAGGGCTGGATCACATCCTGGTAGACGAGGCGCAGGATACCAGTCCCGAACAGTGGGAGCTGATCGAAGCTCTGGCCGAAGAGCTGATCGCCGGGGAAGGCGCCAGCGCTCGGCCGCGCAGCCTGTTCGTGGTGGGTGACAAGAAGCAGTCGATCTATTCCTTCCAGGGTGCGGATGTCGCCGCCTTTGACCGGATGCGCAATCACTTCGCGACGCGGCTGGCGGGCGGGCCTGGGCTTCAGGACAGCGCTCTGGAACATTCCTTCCGCTCTTCGCCTGCGATCCTGTCGGTCGTGGACCACACCTTCACCCCGGCCCAGCATCAGGCACTTGGCGGCGGATCGCATCACCTGGCCTTCAACGACCGGCTTCCGGGCCGGGTCGACATCTGGCCGGTGATCGCGAAGGAAGAGAAACCCGAGCCTGGCCCCTGGTTCGAACCGCTGGACATTCCCCACCCCGAGGACCCGGACGTCGTCCTTGCCGGGGACATCGCCGACTGGATCAAGGCGCGCGTGACCGGCGGCGAGCAGATCCCGACACCCAAGGGTCCGCGCCCGATCCAGTTCGGGGACTTCCTGATCCTGGTGCAGCGCCGGTCGAACCTGTTCCACGAGATCATCCGGGCCTGCAAGGCGCGCGAGCTGCCGATCGCGGGGGCCGACCGGCTGAAGCTGGGCGGCGAGCTGGCGGTGAAGGACCTGACCGCCCTCCTGGCCTTCCTTGACACGCCAGAGGATGACCTGTCGCTGGCGGCTGTCCTGCGCTCGCCCCTGTGTGGCTGGTCGGAGGCCGAGCTTTTCCGCCTGGCCCATCCCCGCAAGGGCTATCTCTGGGAGGCGCTGCGCGATCATCCGGGGCACCAGGCGACACGAGACTTCCTTGACGACATGCGCGGGCAGGCGGATTTCCTGCGGCCATACGACCTCATCGAACGCGTCCTCCACCGTCACGACGGCCGCCGCAAGCTGATCGGTCGGCTGGGACCCGAGGCCGAGGACGGGATCGACGAGCTTCTGGGCCAGGCCCTGTCCTATGAAAGCTCCGAAGTTCCCAGCCTGACAGGCTTCCTCACCTGGATGGAGACGGACGAGGTCGAGGTGAAGCGCCAGCTGGACGGCGAGGGCCATCGCATCCGCGTGATGACGGTCCATGGCGCCAAGGGGCTGGAGGCCGAGATCGTGATCCTGCCCGACACCTGCGACCGCAACCCGCAGGAGCGGGATCAGATCTACCGCATCCCCGAAGGGCCTCCGGTCTGGAAGGTCGCCAAGGAGGAAAGCCCGCCCATGATCGCCGGGGAACGCGCTGCCCGGCAGGCTCGGGACGCGGCGGAACGGTTGCGGCTTCTGTACGTCGCGATGACCCGGGCGCGGTCCTGGCTGGTGGTGGCTGGCGCCGGCAAGACCGAGAAGGAGGAGTGCTGGCACAACCTGATCCGCGCGGGGGTCGAGGCCGCCGGGGCGGAAACCATCGACGGAGGCATCCTGCGCCACCAGTTCGGCGACTGGCCTTCGCGCGTCCCCCGCCTGGTGACGGACGTGACGAGCGTCGCCCTGCCGGACTGGTCCGCCCAACCCGCGCCCGAGGTCATCCGCCCGCCGCAGGTGCTGTCGCCTTCGGACCTGGGCGGGGCCAAGACGCTGCCAGGCGAGGTCGACGTGGACGCGCTGGCGCGCGGGACGGCCCTGCATCTGCTGCTGGAACGCCTGCCCGGCCGCGCCCCGGCTGACTGGCCCGCCCTCGCCGCGTCGCTTCTGGACGAAGGCCTGCGCGATCCGGTCCTGGCCGAGGCGCAAAGGGTGCTGGGTCACCCCGACCTTGCATGGCTCTTCGGACCGGACAGCCTGTCCGAGGTCGCCGTCACCGCGCCCTTGGGCAGCCGGATCCTCGCGGGCAGCATCGACCGGCTGGTGATCGCCCCCGACCGCATCCTGATCATCGACTACAAGTCGAACGTCCTGGTTCCGGACCGGGCCGAGCAGATCCCCGAGGGCATCCTGCGCCAGCTGGGTGCCTATGCGCACATGCTGGCCGCAATCTACCCGGACCGCCGGATCGAGACGGCCATCCTCTGGACGCGCGTCCCCAGCCTCATGCCCGTCGATCCCGACATCGTGAGGGCCGCCCTGTCCCGTGCCACGATAGCTTGACGTTCCCGGTCCGGCTTCTTACGTTCCTAACCCGACAAATCCCGTAGGAGAACGATCATGGGCGCTGCCACTGTCGCAGTCACCGATGCCACCTTCGATGCCGAAGTCCGCAAGTCGCCGATTCCGGTCGTCGTGGACTTTTGGGCCGAATGGTGCGGCCCCTGCCGCCAGATCGGACCGGCTCTGGAAGAGCTGGCCTCGCAATACGCCGGCCAGGTCAAGATCGTGAAGGTCAACGTGGACGAGAACCCCGACAGCCCCGCCACGCTTGGCGTGCGCGGAATCCCGGCTCTGTTCATGTTCAAAGACGGCCAGGTCGTGTCGAACAAGGTCGGCGCCGCCCCCAAGGCCGCGCTGGAGAACTGGATCAAGTCGGCGATCTGATCCGACCAAACGGCATTCATTGCGCCCGGCCCCGCAAGGGACCGGGCGTTTTCATTACCAGTTGCCCGCCCGGGCCACCGCCTCGTGCAACATTGCATCCGAGGCGTCCTGGTCGAGGGGCGCACCCAGTGCGGCCTCGACATCCTCCGGCGTCAGACCGATGTCGCGCAGCATGGCTTCCGAAAGTCCACCGACCGAGATCTTCATCTGCCGCCGCCGGGTGAACACCCCCAACAGAAGCGTAGCGTTGATCACCGGCGCCATGATCCAGGTCGGGATCTGGTTCGTTCCTGCCCTTTGCATCCCGTGTCTCCTTGCAGGTGCTTCGATGTGGACAGTGTCCCCGCAGAAGCCCGGTGGCGGCCAGTGCAGGGTCCGAAGACATGCGCTACGGTTTTCGAACTAGGCCGACCAGCCTTCGTGCCTTTATGCTCGCGCACGAGGAGGAGATGCCATGCCATCGAAGCCCTATGGAATGATCTGCGCCCTGTCGAAGGCCTGCGAGATCATCGAGCCGCGCTGGACGCTGCTGATCCTGAACGAGATCTGGTCCGGTTATACCCGCTTCAACGACATCCGCCGCACGGTGGGCAACATCTCTCCCGGCATCTTGTCCAAGCGGCTGGCCGACCTCGAGAAAGCCGGTCTCATCGAGCGGATCGAAGACCGCGCAAAGGGCACGGTCGACTATGTCCGGACGCCGGCGGGAGCAGCGCTTGAGCCCGCGATGGATGCCCTTGCAATCTGGGCGCAGCGGCACATCGATGCCGAGGTGGCCCTTTCGGACGGCGATGTGTCCAGCATGATGGATTACTTCTGCCGGACGGTGCAGACCGCCGGGTTCCCAAGCCGCCGCGTGGTGATCCGCCTGAATTTTGCGGACGAGACCGGACCCTACCCGACTTGGTGGCTTGTTGCCGAACCCGGGGCAAGGCCCGAAGTCTGCGTGGAAATTCCGGCGGTCGACGTCGATCTTTACATCGAGACGACCAAGCTCTCCTGGAACGCGATCTACTACGGGCGCTCCAGCATTGCGCGGGAAACCGAGGCGGGCCGGCTATATCTGTCCGGAGACGCAGTGCTGATCCGGACGATGGAACGTTGGCTGCCCCGGTCCACCTATGCCGCCGTGGACGGCGTCCGTCAGCTTCCGGCAGCGGAGTAACCAAGGTCGCGTCCTTCCCCGCGAAGGTCGGACGCAGAGCGGCGGCGCGGCCCCGGATGGGCAGACTGCGCCCGAAACATGACCATCCGGCGCTCCCCGCTTCTCTTTGTAACACTCGCCGCCGCTCTGGTCATCTGCTGGAGCTCGGGCTTCGTCGGCATCCGCTTCAGCACCGAAACCGCCTCGGTCCCCCAGATCCTGTTCGGCCGCAGCATCCTGTCGGGCCTGATCCTTCTGCCGGTCGCACTCCTCACCGGGCCGCGGATCACCGGCCGCGCCGTCCTGGAGCAGGGGATCTACGCCTTCCTTGGCATGTTCTGCTATCTTGGCGGCTTCGCCCTTGCGATCGGAGAGGGCGTGCCCACGGGCCTGGTCGCGCTGATGGCGGACCTCGTGCCGCTGGGAATTGCCGTCCTGTCCGCACCGATCCTGCGCCAGCCGCTGACGCCGCGGCAATGGCTGGGCACCGCCGTGGCGCTGGCGGGGGTGCTTCTCGTTTCGACCAATGCGCTTGCCCTTGGCGCGGCACCGGCGCTGGCCTATGCGCTGCCGATCCTGGGGATGCTGGCCTTCGCGCTGTCGACCGTCGCGCAGGAACGCCGTGCCGTCCTGCCGCTGTCGATCCCCCAGCGTCTCTGCCTGCAATGCCTTTGGGCCGCCCTGATGTTCATGCCCTTTGCCCATGCCGGCGGCGGGCTGTTCCCGGCGCTGACCTCCGGTTACGTGCTGGGAATGGCCTGGCTCGTGGTCCTTGCCACCTATGGCGGCTGGCTGATCTACTATCTGTTCCTCCGGCTCTACCCGCCCGCGATGGTGTCGGCCACGGTCTACCTGTCCCCGCCGGTGACCCTGCTTTGGGCCTGGGTGCTGTTCGATGAGCCGCTGACCTGGGTCATGGGCCTTGGTCTTGGGGTCACGCTGGCCGGTGTTGCGCTGGTCTCTACGGGACGCACCGAACCAACCTCACCGGCCGAGTGATTGTCACGCGGCCCTGTCATGCTAGACTGACAGCATGGCTTCGCTTTCGATCCTGCTTCTCGGCGGCACCGGCACCATCGGCCGGGCGACCGCGCAGGCGCTGCGGGCCCAAGGTCACCAGGTCACCGCGCTGATCCGGCCCGCGGCCGAGGAGCCACCCGGTTGTACCATCCTGCGCGGGCAGATGGACCCCGCAACATTGACCGCGGCCATGCGCGGGATCGACGCCGTGGTCTCCTGCCTCGCCAGCCGGACGGGCGAGCCTGCAGACGCCTGGGCCGTCGATCATGCCGCCAATTCGGCCGCCCTGCGGGGCGCTGTGGCCGCCAGAGTGCGCCATTTCACCCTTCTGTCGGCGATCTGCGTCCAGAAACCGCTGCTGGAGTTCCAGCGCGCCAAGCTGGCCTTCGAGGCGGAATTGCAGGCCGCGCCCCTGGATTGGAGCATCGTTCGTCCCACGGCCTTCTTCAAGTCGCTCTCCGGCCAGGTGCCCCGCGTCGCCAAAGGCCGTCCCTTCCTTGTCTTCGCTGACGGGAAACTCACGGCCTGCAAGCCGATCTCGGACGCCGACCTGGGCCGCTTCCTGGCCCTGACCCTGACCGACCCGGACAAGCGCAACCGCATCCTGCCCATCGGCGGGCCTGGTCCGGCGCTCACGCCCCTGGACCAGGCCGCGATGCTGGAGCGGCTCACCGGCCAGCCCGTCCGCATCAAGCGCGTGCCGGTCGCGCTGATGCATGGGATCGTCGGGCTGCTGACGGCGCTTGGCACCCTCTCGCCGCGCCTGAAGGCCAAGGCGCAGCTGGCAAGGATCGGGCGCTACTATGCGACCCAGTCGATGCTGCTGTGGAACAGCTCGACGCAACGCTACGACGCCGAGGCCACGCCCGAGTTCGGCACGGACCGGCTGGAAGACCACTATGCGGCCATGCTGCGCGGCGAGGTGGCCGACGACCGTGGCGCGCACGCGATCTTCTGACGTCCCGACCGGCCGCCTCAGCCAGCTGCGAACATCGGTCCGCCGCGCCAGCGCGGGTAGCCGTAGCCGTGCACTTCGACGAGGTCGATGTCCGACGGCTTCAGCGCGATGCCTTCGGCAAGGATCGCGCGGCCTTCGTCGGCCATCGCTTTGGTCAGGCGGGTGGCGATGTCCTCGGGCGTCAGGGCCGGGCCCGTGCTGATCTGCTCGGCAAGGAGGTTCGCAGTGCTTTCAGAAGGTTTCGGGCTGCGGTCGCCGGGCGCGTAGTCATACCAGCCGCCGCCGGTCTTCTGACCCTTGCGGCCCGCGCGGACCAGGATGTCGCCCAATGTCTCCGCCACGTCCTGCCCCGACGCCCGCGCGCCTTCGCGTTGCAGGAAGGCGATGTCGAGGCCGCCCAGGTCCTGCGCCTCGAAAGGACCCATCGCGAAGCCATAGGCGCGCATGGCGGCGTCGATGGCGGCGATGGGGGAACCCCGGCGAACCAGCGTTTCCGCCTCGGCCCGGTAGCGTTTCAGGATGCGGTTGCCGATGAAACCGTCGCAGATGCCGGCCTGGACGGGGATCTTGCCCAGGGTGCGGGCAAGGGCGAAGCCGGTCGCCAGCGTCTCGGGTGAGGTGGCGGGGGTCGGCACGATCTCCAGCAGTTTCATCACATTGGCCGGGCTGAAGAAGTGCAATCCGATGAAACGGTCGGGGCGGGGCAGGCCCTCGGCGATCAGGCGGGGGTCGAGGTAGGAGGTGTTGGTGGCAAGGATCGCGTCCGCGCGGCAGGTCTGGCCGAGCTGGGCAAAGACGGCGCGCTTGACGGTCAGGTCCTCGAACACGGCTTCGATCACCAGGTCGGTGTCGGAGAGAAGGGCATAGTCGCTGCCGGCGGTGACGCCGTCCATGCGGGCCCCAGCCTGCGCCTCGGTCAGCTTGCCGCGTTTCACTGCGCCGTCGAAGATGGAGCGGAGGTTGGCGAGGCCGCGCTGGACGGCCTCGTCGTCGCGTTCGATCAGGATGACGGGCAGGCCCGCGTCGCGCAAGGCGGCAGCGATGCCTGCGCCCATCGTGCCGCCGCCGATCACCGCGGCAGAGCGGATGTTGCGGGGTTTCGCATCGCCCAAATGCGCGGGCTTGGGTGCGCCGCGTTCGGCGAAGAAGATGTAGCGCAGCGCGGCGGCCTGGTTCGAGGCGCGCAGCTCCAGGAAGGTCGCGCGCTCATGGGCCATCGCGTCAGAGAAGGGCTTCTCGGCGGCCATGCGCAGGCAGTCCAGCGCGCGGAGGGGCGCGATCTCGCCCTTGGCGCGCTTGGCGATGGCCTTGCGCTGCTCCTCCCACCAACCCGCGTCGGGCGAGGTGACAGGGCGGGCCGAGATGGGCTGCGGCAGGGGTTGGGTCAGGGCGGTGCGGGCGAAGGCCACGGCTTCGGCGCGCAGGTCGCCGGTGACGACGGCATCGACAAGGCCCAGCGACAGGGCCTTCGCGGCCTTGAACGGGCGGCCGGTGGTGACCAGTTCGACCGCCGCTTCCACCCCGGCAAGGCGCGGAGTGCGGACGGTGCCGGACGCGCCGGGGACGATGCCGAGCGTCACTTCCGGCAGGCCGACCGAGGCGCTGTCCAAGGCCACGCGGAAGCGGCAGCCCATCGCGACCTCGAACCCCCCACCCAGGGCCGAGCCGTGGATGGCGGCGACCCAGGGCTTCACAGCCTGTTCCAGCCGGTCCACCAGATCGGGCAGATGCGGCGGGACCGGGGGCTTGCCGAACTCGGTCACGTCGGCCCCGGCGATGAAAGTCCGGCCCGCGCAGATCAGCACCACGGCGCGGACGGAAGCGTCTGCATCCAGCGTGCCGACGGCATCCCAAAGCCCCTGACGCAAGGTCTGGCCAAGCGCGTTCACGGGCGGGTTGTCGACGGTGACGACGGCAATCTCGCCTTCGTGCTGGATGCTGACGGTCATCTCAAATCCCCAGGTAAGCTTCGCGGATGCGCGGGTCGGCGATCAGCGCCTCGGCTGGGCCGTCCATCGTGATCCGTCCCGTCTCCATCACATAGCCCCGGTCCGCGATCTTCAGCGCGCCATAGGCGTTCTGTTCCACCAGAAGAACGGTGACGTCCAGAGCCTTCAGCCCCTTCACCACGTCGAAGATCTGCGCGACGATGATCGGGGCAAGGCCCATCGAAGGTTCGTCCAGCAAAAGGCAGGACGGCCGCCCCATCAGGGCCCGCGCCATCGCCAGCATCTGCTGCTGGCCACCCGACAGGCCACCCGCCGCAAGGTTGCGCTTTTCCTTCAGGATCGGGAACATCTGGAAGGCGTCGGCCATGTCCTTCTCGACCCGGTCGTCGGCGTAGAGATAGGCACCAAGGCGCAGGTTTTCCTCAACCGTGAGGTTGGTGAAGATCTGCCGACCTTCGGGCGATTGCGACAGGCCCCTGCCGACGCGGCGCCAGGCAGGGACGCCCGACATCGGCTCACCCCGGAAGGTGACGGAGCCGCCGGCCAGCGGATGCACCCCCGAAAGGCAGCGGAGAAGCGTGGTCTTGCCCGCCCCGTTCGCCCCGATGACGGTGACGATCTCGCCCGAATTCACGGCCAGGTCGATCCCGTGCAGCACTTCGATCCGCCCGTAGCGGGCGCGCAGACCTTCAACCAGCAGCATTTTCGGCCCCCAGATAGGCAGCGATGACGGCAGGGTTTCGGCTGACCGAGGCCGGGTCGCCCTCGGCGATCTTCTCGCCGTGGTCCAGCACGACGATGTGGTTGGAAATCCGCATGACCATCTTCATGTCGTGTTCCACCAGCAGGATCGCGACGCCCGAACCGGCGATTTCCGCGATGAGGTGGTCGATCTCCTCGGTCTCGACCGCGTTGCAGCCGGCGGCGGGTTCGTCCAGCAGCAGGACCTTGGGCTTCAGCGCCATCGCGCGGGCGATCTCCAGCCGCTTGAGCGAGCCGTAGGAGAGGCTGCCTGCCTCACGCTCCGCCGCGCGTTCCAGGCCCACGCGTTTCAGCAACTCGCGCGCCCCGGCCTCGGCCTGCCTGGCGCGGCGGCGCGAGGCGGGGAGGTTGAAAAGGTCGGACAGCACATGGCCGCTTTCCTGCAGATGGTAGCCCGAGACCACGTTCTCCAGCACGGTCATCGACTGGAACACCTGAAGGTTCTGGAAGGTCCGGCACATGCCGCGCCGGGCCAGCAGGTGCGGGGACATGGCGGTCACGTCCTCGCCGTTCAGCATCACCTTGCCGGAGCCGGGCTGGTAGACGCCCGAGATCATGTTGAAAAGCGTGGTCTTCCCCGCCCCGTTCGGCCCGATGACCGAGACGATCTCGCCGGGTTTCACGGTGAAGGAGACGTCGTTCACGGCCTTGAGGCCACCGAAGCTGATCCCCAGCCCCTCGATCGACAGTAAGGTCATTCGCCACTCCCCCGGATCTTGCGCAGGATCGACGGGACGACGCCTTCGCGCAGGAAGATCATCACCAGCACCATCACGGCGCCGAGGACCAGTTGTTCGTATTCGGCAAAGACGGTCAGCACCTGCGGCAGCAGCGTCAGGACGGCCGCGCCGAAGATCGCCCCCGCGACGGAACTGACGCCGCCAAGGACGGCCATCGTCACCATCTCGACCGAGTGCATGAAGCCCGCCACGTCCGGCGTGATGAACTTGTTCTGCAGCGCGAGGAGGGAGCCGGAGATGGAGGCATAGACGGCCGAGATCACGAAGGCCTGCAGCTTCAGCCGGGCCACGTCCATGCCGACGGTCTTGGCGGCGACCTCGGAGCCGTGCAGCGCCCGCAGCGCCCGGCCCGTGGCGCTGTCGCGCAGGTTCAGCGCCAGCCAGGCACCCATAATCAGGACGAGGCCGCAGAAGAAGTACCAGAACTGGCCATTCGACAGGTCGATACTGGCGTCCTTCAGAAGGCCGCGCAGGCCAAGCTCGGCCACCTCGATCCCGTCGGGGCCGCGCGTCAGCTCGCGTTCGTTGTTCAGGACCATCGAGATCAGGATGCCCATCCCCAGCGACGCGACCGCAAGGTAGTAGCCCTTCAGCCGCAGGATCGGACGGCCGACGAGCCAGGCGAGGATGGCCGAGATCACCGCGCCCAGCAGGACGGCCAGCGCGGGGTGGATGCCCCAGTGGACCGGGGCCAGCGCGCAGGCATAGGCGCCGATCCCGGCGAAACCGGCGTGGCCAAGGCTGATCTGCCCGGCCCAGCCGGTCAGGATCACGATCCCGGTGACGGCCAGCGCGTTGACGAAGATCAGCGCCCCCACGCGGTAGTAGAAGCCCGAGGGGAAGAAGACCGGCGCAAGCGCGATCAGGACGACAAGGGCCAGCAGGGTGGCGTTTTTCGGGGTCAGTCGCATGGTCACACCCGGTCGGTCGATTTGCGGCCGAAAAGGCCCTGCGGCAGGAAGAACAGGACGGCCAGGATCACGATGAAGGCGGCGGCGTCCTTGTATTGCGAGCTGATGTAACCCGCCGTAAGGCCCTCCAGCACTCCGAGAACGAACCCGCCGACCAGAGCGCCCTTGGGGTTGCCCATCCCGCCCAGCATGGCGGCGGCAAACCCCTTCAGCGCGAAGGCCAGGCCCACGTCGTAAGAGGTCATGGTGATAGGAGTGACCAGCACCCCGGCCAGTGCGCCGATGCCGGCGGACATGGCGAAGGACAGGGTCATCACGAAGGGCGTGTTGATCCCCACCAACTGCGCGGCCAGCCGGTTGTTCGAGGTGGCCAGCACGGCCCGGCCCAGCAACGTGCGGGTGAAGAAGAGCCACAGCCCGATGAAAACCGCGACAGACCCTGCAATCACCCACAGGCTCTGCGGCAGGATCGTCGCGCCCAGGATGTGCAGCGGGTCATCGCCGGAAAAGGCCGGGAAGGTGTGGATCTGCTTGCCGAACACCAGCTGCGACGCGCCCCGGATGAAGATTGAGACACCGATGGTGATGATGACCAGCGACACGACCGGCGCACCCCGGGCGGGCTCGATCGCAAGCTTGTTCATGGCGACACCCAGCGCGGCGGTGACCACTACGGCTAGCAGCACCGCCAGCGGCAAGGGTGCCCCGGCAGTATAGGCCATGACGGTGATCATGCCCCCCAGCATGACGAATTCGCCTTGCGCGAAGTTCACCACGTCCGAGGCGTTGTAGATGATGGTGAAGCCCAGGGCGACCAGCGCATAGACCGCGCCGACCGTGACCCCGGACAGAAGGAATTGCAGAAGTTCCGACATGCGCCCCGCCCCCCGATGGCCCGAAATGGGTCGCCGCGCCCCAAGATCAGGGGCGCGGCGGATGGATCACTCGGCCAGCGCCCAGGTGCCGCCCTTGATCTCGAGCATCCGGAAGGCCGAGAGGTCGAGGCCCAGGTGGTCTTCGGGCGTGAAGGTGTAGACGCCGGTGGTCCCGGCAAGGCCCGAGGTCGCCTCGATGGCGTCGCGGATCGCGGCGGGCTCGGCGGAACCGGCGCGGGCGATGGCATCGGCCATGATCAGGAAGGCGTCATGGGCGTAGCCGCCGAAGGTGCTGACCGGAGTGCCGGTCTTTTCCTCGAACATGGCCTTGTACGCGTCGACCACGGGTTTCTGCGGATCGTCCGCCGCCAGAAGGCCCGCCACCAGAAGCGCGGTGCCCGGCAGGCGCACGCCTTCGGCCGCGTCGGCGCCCGCCAGTTCGATGAACCCGTCCGAGGCCACGCCGTGCGACTGGTAGAACGGCAGGTCGATGGCGAGTTGCTTGTAGTTCCGGGTCACGATCGACGGGCCCTGGCCGAAGCCGGGGTTCAGGATCGCCTGCACGCCCTCGGTGCCCTTGATCTTGGTCAGCTGCGCGGTCATGTCCGCGTCCTTCGGATCATAGGTCTCGTCCGCGAGGATCTCGATCGCGTAGTCCGGGGCCACGGCCTTGCACTGGGCCTGCATCGACGCGCCGAAGCCGTCAGTGCCGGAGATCATGCCGATCTTGGTGATCCCGGCCTTCTGCATGTCCTCGAAGATCTTCTGGCAGGCCATGCGGTCGGTGTGCGGGGTCTTGAAGGTGTAGGGCTTGACCGGGTCGATGATGTCGATGGCACCGGCCAAGGAGATGAACGGGATTTCCGCATCTTCGGCCACGGCCAGGATCGACATGGTGGTGCCGGTGGTGGTGCCGCCGATGATGGCGACGACTTCGTCATCCTCGACCAAGCGGGTCGCGAAGGTGCGGGCCTTGTTCGGGTCGCCATTGTCGTCATAGGCGACAAGGGTCACTTCCTCGCCGTTGATGCCGCCCTTGGCGTTCAGATCCTCGACCAGCATTTCCAGGGTCTTGAGCTCCGGGTCGCCCAGGAAGGCCGCCGGGCCGGTGGCCGAGATCGACGCGCCGATCTTGATTTCGGCCATGGCCGGAAGGGCGAGGGCGATCAGGGCAGTGGTGGTCAGAAAGGTCTTCATGTGGGTCTCCTCCCAGAGCGTTAGGGGTTGGTTCAGGCCGCCAGTCGGCGCGACATCACCCGGCGGAAGCGGGTGGCGACGAAGGCTGTGTCGGTGAGGCTGGCATTGCCGGCCGGGTTGGCCCCGGTGACGTGAAAGTCGCTGAAGGCCGCGGACTGGTTGACGAAGATGTTGCCGGTCAGGTTGATCGACAGGTTGACGCCCGCCTGCGCGAAGGCCGCCTCGGCCCGGGCGATGCGGGCCTCGTCGGTGTCATAGAGGGCGGCGGTGATCGCGCCTTTCGCTTCCGCCAGCGCGGCGGCTTGGTGAATGGCGGCGTCCGCGTTGCGGGTGGCGATCAGGAAGGCGACGGGGCCGAAACATTCTTCGGCCGCGGTGGCGTCGGACGGACCGACGGCCAGGAGAAGCGGCCCCGGTTCGCCCTTCGCGGCCCCGGCGCGCAGGATCCGGCCCTTGGCGGCGGTGGCCTCGGCGCGGGCTTGCGTGGCGGGGTTGGCGATGGCCCCGCAGATGCCGGCGGCACGGGCGGGGTCGGACAGAAGCGCGTCGATGGCGGCGACAAGGGCGGTGGTGACCTCGTCAAAGGACTTGTGGCCCTGGTCGGTCTCGATCCCGCCTTCGGGGATGTAGATGTTCTGCGGCGAGGTGCACATCTGGCCGGAGTAAAGCGACAGCGCGAAGGCAAGGTTCGCGCACATGCCATCCAGGTCACTCGTCGCGGCGATGACGACACTGTTGACGCCGGTTTCCTCGGTGAACAGCTGCGCCTGGCGTGCGTTGTCGCGCAGCCAGCTGCCGAAGGCGGACGATCCGGTGTAGTCGATCAGCCTGACCTCGGACCGGGTGGCCAGCGTCTTGGTGATCTCGGCCCCCGTTTCGTCCACGGCGAGGAGGACGGCATCGGCGGGCAGGCCGGCTTCCACCAGAACCTCACGCAGCACGCGGACGGTCAGGGCCAGCGGCAGGATGGCACGGGGGTGCGGCTTCACGATCACCGGGTTGCCGGTCGCAAGGCTGGCGAAGAGGCCGGGGTAGGAATTCCAGGTCGGGAAGGTGTTGCAACCGATGGTCAGCGCGATCCCGGCGGGGCGGAGCGTCCAGGACTTCTCCATCACGATCGGCGCGGCCTTGCCCTGGGGCTTCTCCCAACGCGCATGGGCGGCGAAGCGGGTCATCTCGGCGTAGGCGGCGGCGACGGCCTCCAGCCCGCGGTCCTGGGCATGCGGGCCGCCCGCCTGGAAGGCCATGGCGAAGGCCTGGCCCGTGGTGTGCATGGTGGCGTTGCCGATCAGGAAGCTTTGCCGGTTCAGCCGGGCCAGCGCCTCGATCAACGCTCCGACGCGGGTTTCCACCGAGGCAGCAGCCAGCGCAGGGGCGGCGGCCGAGGCTGCGGCGACCAGCTCATCCGGCGTGGCGGCAGGGTAGCGGATGGAGAGGGTCGGGCCGAAGGGCGAGACCTCGGCCCCGGCGCGGGCCGCGCCCGGATGGCCGGGCAGGTCGAAGCCCTGGCCGATCAGCGCGGTGAAGGCGGCTTCCCCGTCAGCCTTGGCGGTCTCGCCATAGATCTTGCCGCTGGGAACCTCGGGGTAAGGGGTCCAGTATTCGCGGCATGCAAGGGCCGAGACGGCCGCCTCAAGGGTCGGCCGGTGAAGGTCGAAGAAGTCCGACATGATGTCCTCCTGCCGGGGGCTCTCCTCCCCGACAGGTTTTATCATTGACCGGCCGGTCGGTTTATGCAAGACCTTTTTCACGGCGTCCGGCAGATGGTGCGGACGGGGGAGACGACCATGACCACATCCGAAACCGTCCTTGCCAGCCTTGAGGCAGGCGTCCTGCGCCTGACCCTGAACCGGCCGGACAAGCTGAATTCCTTCAATGAAGAGATGCACCTGGCCCTGCGGGCGCAGATCCAGCGGGCGCATGACGCAGCCGAGGTGCGCGCCGTCCTGCTGACCGGCGCGGGGCGCGGCTTCTGCGCGGGACAGGACCTAGGCGACCGCGATCCGCGCAAGGGCGGCCCAGCCCCGGATTTGGGCAAGACGCTGGAGACCTTCTACAACCCGACGCTGCGCCTGATTCGCCAGCTGGAAAAGCCGGTGATCTGCGCGGTGAACGGTGTGGCGGCGGGCGCGGGGGCGAACATCGCCTTTGCCTGCGACATCGTGCTGGCAGCAAAATCCGCCAAGTTCATCCAGGCCTTCGCCAAGATCGGCCTTGTCCCCGACGCCGGCGGTACCTGGTCCCTGTCCCGCATCCTGGGCGAGCCGCGCGCCAAGGCGCTGGCCCTGACGGCGGAACCGCTGATGGCCGAAAAGGCCGCCGACTGGGGCCTGATCTGGAAGGCGGTCGAGGACGCCGACCTGATGGCCGAGGCATCGAAGCTGGCCGAATCGCTCGCCGCTGGGCCGACGCTGGGCCTTGGGCTGACCAAGCGGCTGATCCAGGCTGCGGCCACGAACAGCCTGGATGACCAACTGGACATGGAGCGCGACCTGCAACAGCAGGCCGGCCGCAGCGCCGATTATGCCGAGGGCGTCACCGCCTTTCTGGAAAAACGTCCCGCAAGGTTCACCGGCAAATGAAACCCGTCGCAGAGATGACCCCGCAGGAACTTGCCGAAGCCTCGGCCCAGGCGCTGTGGAACGACGATTCGGCCAGCCAGCGGCTGGGGATGGTGATGGACCACCTGGCCCCCGGCGAGGCCACACTGTCGATGCAGGTGACCGAGGCGATGTCGAACGGCCACGGCACCTGCCACGGTGGCTATATCTTCACGCTGGCCGACAGCGCCTTTGCCTTCGCCTGCAACGCCTACAACCAGCGGACGGTCGGTCAGCACGCCTCGATCACCTATCTGGCACCCGGCCGGTTGGGAGACCGGCTGACAGCCGCGTGCCGCGAGGTCTCACGGCAGGGGCGGTCCGGCGTCTATGACGTCCGCGTCACCAATCAGGACGGGGTGCATGTCGCAGAATTCCGCGGCCTGTCGCGCACCGTCAAGGGCACCCATCTTCCGGTCGACGGCTGACCGGGCTACGCAGTTCCAAGGGAGGACACCATGGAAGACCTTACCCCCCGCAAGCAGGACCTGGACCCGATCGAGATCGCCTCGCGTGACGAGATCGAGGCGCTGCAGTTCCACCGCATGAAGCGGTCGCTGAAGCACGCCTATGAAAACTCGCCCTTCTACCGGAACCGCTTCATCGAAAACGATGTCCACCCCGAAGAGCTGAAGACCCTGAAGGACATCGCCAAGTTCCCCTTCACCTACAAGCAGGACCTGCGCGACACCTATCCCTTCGGGATGTTCGCCGTGCCGCGCAACAAGCTGGTGCGGGTGCATGGCTCCTCGGGCACCACGGGGAAGCCGACGGTGGTGGGCTATACGGCGAATGACATCGACGTCTGGGCGAACCTGATCGCGCGGTCGATCCGCGCCGCCGGGGGCCGTCCGGGCGACATGCTGCACAACGCCTATGGCTATGGCCTCTTCACCGGCGGGCTTGGCGCGCATTACGGGGCGGAACGCCTGGGCTGCACGGTCGTCCCGATCTCGGGCGGGCAGACGGAACGCCAGGTGTCGCTGATCACCGACTTCCAGCCGCAGATCATCATGGTGACGCCCAGCTACATGCTGTCGATCCTGGACGAGTTCCGCCGCCAGGGCCTGGACCCGCGCCAGTCGTCGCTGAAGGTCGGCATCTTCGGGGCCGAGCCCTGGACCAACGCGATGCGGCAAGAGATCGAAGAGGCGTTCGACATGCACGCCGTCGACATCTACGGGCTGTCGGAAATCATGGGTCCCGGCGTCGCGCAGGAATGCGTGGAAACCAAGGACGGCCTCCACATCTGGGAAGACCACTTCTATCCGGAAATCATCGATCCGGTGACGGGCGAGGTCCTGCCCGACGGCCAGATGGGCGAGCTGGTCTTCACCACGCTGACCAAGGAGGGCCTGCCGATGGTGCGCTATCGCACCCGCGACCTGACCCGCCTTCTGCCGGGGACGGCGCGGTCGATGCGCCGGATCGAGAAGATCACCGGCCGCAGCGACGACATGATCATCCTGCGCGGCGTGAACGTCTTCCCGACCCAGATCGAAGAGCAGATCCTGAAGTGCAAGGGCCTGGCGCCGCATTTCCAGATCGAACTTGCCCGCGAAGGCCGGATGGACAACATGACCGTCCACGTCGAATGCGCCCCCGACCAGGTGGACGGCGACGCCCGCGCCAAGTCGGCCAAGGAACTGGCGCATCACATCAAGGCCATCGTCGGCGTATCGACCCGCATCAACGTGACCGATCCGAATGCAATTGCCCGTTCCGAAGGCAAGGCCAAGCGCGTCGTGGACAACCGGCCCAAAGGCTGACCGTACGGTCAGTGACACAAACACATGCTTGCTTTAGAAGGGGCAGCGATGCCCCTTTCTCATCGGCAGCGTCAGGAAGCACATCATGGCTCGGACACGGGCAGCGGACTTCGAGGAAAAGCAGCGCGTCATCCTGGACCACGCGGCACAGGTCTTTGCGGACCAGGGGATGGAGAAAGCCTCCATGTCCCAGATCGCCACGGTGGCGCAGGTGTCGAAGGCGCTCCTCTACCACTACTACCCCAGCAAGGACGCGCTGATCTTCGCGATCATTACCACGCATCTGGAGGGGCTGGACGCGGCCATCGAAGCCGCGGACGACCCCGCGCTTCCGCCCCAGCAGCGCCTGCGGAAACTGGTGGGCGCGGTGCTGGAGAACTACCGGGGAGCGGACAACCAGCACAAAGTCCAGCTGAACGCGACCTCGGCCCTGTCGGACGAGCAGAAGGCCGAAATCACCGCCATCGAACGCCGCATCGTCCGGCGTTTCTCGGTGGTGCTGGACCAGGTGAACCCGGGACTGAACACCAAGGAGCGTCCGCTTCTGATGCCCGTTACCATGTCGCTCTTCGGCATGATGAACTGGGTCTACATGTGGTTCCGCGACGGCGGCCGCATCAGCCGCGAGGATTACGCGGATGTGGCGACGACCCTGATCCTGGAAGGGATCAAGGCCGTTCGTTGAGGCCCGCCAGCACCTTCGGGTCATAGGCCGGGGCTTCGGCGCGGCGGCGGTTTGGCTCTGGCGCGGTCAGCGGCGTTGCGGGTTGCAGTTTCTGCGGGGCCTCCAGGGCGAGGCGCTGGTAGATCGCGGTGCCTTGCGATTTCCAGGCGATCTCATCGTCGGACAGTTCCCGCAGGACCTTGGCCGGGCTGCCCACGGCCAGGCTGCGTGGGGGGATCTGCGCGCCCGCCTTCACGAAGGCCAGCGCCGCGACGATACTGTCCGCGCCCACCACCGCCTCGTCCATCACCACGGCGTTCATGCCGACCATCGCGTTCCGCCCGATCCGGCAGCCGTGCAGCACCGCGCCATGGCCGATGTGGCCGGCTTCCTCGATCACTACGTCCTTGCCGGGAAAGGCATGGACCACACAGGTTTCCTGCAGGTTGCTGCCCATCTCCATCACGATCCGCCCGAAGTCGCCGCGCAGCACCGCGCCCGGCCCGACATAGCAGGCCGGGCCGATGATGACGTCACCGATCACCACGGCCTCGGGGTGGACGAAGGCCGTTGGGTCGATCACCGGGACGATGCCGTCCCAGGAGTAGATGCGCCCGGTCACTCGGCCGCCTGGGCCACGGACGGCCAGACCTTGGCCACCATGGTCAGCACGTCATACTGGGCCACGACTTGCCCGGTCTGCTTCGTCACCTGGCAATCCCAGCGTACCTCGCCGTGTTCGGCATTGGCGCGAGGGTTGATTTCCTTGCAGGTCAGCCGGACTTGCAGCGTGTCGCCGAAGTAGACCGGCGTCAGGAATCGTAAGGAGTCGACGCCATAGTTCGCCAGGACCGGACCGGGAGCAGGGTCCACGAAGAGGCCCGCCGCGAAGGACGCGATCAGGTAGCCATGCGCCACGCGGTCGTCGAAGAACGGGTTCGCCTTGGCGGCGGCGCTGTCCATGTGGGCATAGAAGGTGTCGCCGGTGAAATGGGCGAAATGCTCCACATCCTCCAGCGTCACCTGCCGGGCCGCCGTGACCAACTGGTCACCGATGCGCAGTTCCGCCAAAGACTTGCGGAAGGGGTGGACGCCGTGCTGCACGTCCGCGCCTTCGATCCAGCGACCCGTCACGGCAGAGAGCAACCGAGGGCTGCCCTGCACGGCAGTGCGCTGCATGTAGTGCTTCACGCCGCGCATGCCGCCCATCTCCTCGCCGCCGCCCGCGCGACCGGGGCCGCCGTGGACCAGCGGGGCCAGGGGCGAGCCGTGGCCCGTCGAGGACTTCGCCGTCGCCCGGTTGCCGATCAGCACCCGCCCGTGATGCGGGGCGAGGCCCAGCACGGCGGCCTCTGCCACCTTGGTGTCGTCGGTGAAGACCGAGGACACCAGCGAGCCCTTGCCCTTGGCGGCCAGCGCCACGGCTTCCTCGATGTCGTCATAGGGCATGACGGTCGACACCGGCCCGAAGGCCTCGACATCATGGACCGCGCCGGCCGCGAAGGGCTTGTCGCAATACATCAGGACCGGGTTCAGGAAGGCCCCTGCCCCGGCATCGCCCGACACCACGCGCACGGTGTCGGGGTTGCCGGCCACGATTTCGGCATCTGCCTGCAACTCGCGGATCCGCGCCCGCACCTCGTCGCGCTGGTCGAGGCTGGCGAGCGGACCCATCCGCGTCGCTTCGTCCCCCGGCAGGCCGAGCGCGGTCTTGTCCAGCCGGTCGCCAAGCGCGGCGATGACCGCCTGCACATGGGCGCGCGGCACGAAGACCCGGCGGATCGCTGTGCATTTCTGGCCCGCCTTGGCCGTCATCTCGCGGGCGACTTCCTTGACGAAGAGGTCGAATTCCGCCGTTCCCGGCCCGGCATCGGGGCCAAGGATCGACGCGTTCAGGCTGTCCGCCTCCATCGTGAAGCGAGTGGAATTCTCGATGACCGCCTTGTGCGATTTCAGCTTCCGCCCCGTCCAGGCCGAGCCGGTGAAGGTCACCGCATCTTGCCCCGTCACATGGTCCAGAAGGTCGCCCACAGACCCCGAGATCAGTTGCAACGCGCCATCCGGCAGAAGCCCCGTCTCGACGATCCGCCGCACGACCAACTCGGTCAGATAGGCGGTCTGGCTGGCCGGTTTCACGATGCAGGGAACGCCCGCGATCAGGGTCGGGGCGATCTTTTCCAGCATTCCCCAGACGGGGAAGTTGAAGGCGTTGATGTGGACCGCGACGCCTTGCAGCGGTTGCAGGATGTGCTGGGCGACGAAGCTGCCGTCCTTCGACAGGACCTCGACCTCGCCATCGGTCAACACGCGGGTGTTTGGCAGCTCGCGCCGGGCTTTCGAGGCGAAGGTCAGCATGGTGCCGATCCCGCCCTCGATGTCGATCCAGCCGTCGGACCGGGTGGCACCGGTGTGCAGGCTTTCGGCGTAGAATTCTTCCTTCAGCTCCATCAGCCGCAGGCCCAAAGCCTTGAGCATCCCGGCCCGGTCATGGAAGGACATGGCGCGCAGTTTCGGCCCCGCCACCTCGCGCCCGTAGGCAAGGGCGGCGGCGAAGTCGATGCCGGTGGAATCGATGGTGGCCACGACCTCTCCGGTCGCGGCGTCGAGCAGGGGTTGGCCGTCGCGGGCGCCGGGGGTCCAGCGGCCCGAAACAAAGCTTTCCAACCGGCGCGGGGGGCGGGCCGATGAGGTCATGGGCATATCCTTGGTCTAGGCGGGGGCCAGGCCCCCGGCAGGTCAGTTCAGGCCGATCGGCCCAAGAGTTTCCGCGACCAGCGCATCCCAGCGGGCGTGCAGAGTCTCGTTGGTGGCGTGGCGCAGGCCGAAGCGGGCCTGGGTCTCGTAGCGGGCCGAGTTCGCGATGCCGAAGGTCACGGCCACGCGCGGACGCCAGTAGGCGACGGCGGCTTTCGCTTGGGCCTTGCCCTCGTCCGTGGCGACAAGCTGGTCCAGCCCCTCGATCCCCAGCGCGGCATGACGCGCCTCTCGCGGGGCGATCTCGCGGAAGACCTCGGCCAGCGGGGCATAGGAGACTCGGGTGAGTTCGGTCATCTGGACGCCGGTCGCCAGACCCATCAGCACGTTCATCACCACCGCATCGGCCCAGCCGGTGATCGGGTAGTGGAACACCGACAGGCGCATGTCGCCGCCCGTGCGGGTCGAGCCGAAATCGGCATCCCGTCCCAGGCGCGCGGCCCAGTCGTGCTGGCGCTGATAGCGCGCGGTGTCGGTGCCGAAATCAGCCATCACGTTCAGCACGCGTTCGGCATGGTCGGCCTTTTCCAGCGTGATCCGGCTTGCGGCGATCCGCTCCTTGATGCCGGGCGCAAAGTTGATCGACCCGGCGAACCCGGCAGAGGCCGCCAGTTCGCTGTCGACGAAGGACGACATCAGCCGCAGAAGCTCACCCCGATAGCGCGCGGGCACGTTGCCGGGAGAGGTCAGGACGCCGCCCTGGGCCAGGTAGTCCTCGATGTTCATCGTCTCGGTCATCTGATCCTCACTCGTCAAAGGTGACGACGACCTTGTCGGTCACCGGGAAGCTCTGGCAGGACAGGACGTAACCGGCCCGGACCTCGTAATCCTCAAGCGCGTGGTTGGTGTGCATCTCGACCTCGCCCTCGACGACCTTGCAGCGGCAGGTGGAGCAGACCCCGGCCTTGCAGGAATAGGGCGCGTCGATCGCGTTCTCGATCGCGGCGTCCAGGATGCTTTGCCCCTGGCGCGGCATGGCGAAGCTGCGGGTGGTGCCGTCCAGCGTCACCGTGGCAGAGGTGGAGTTGCCCGCATTCAGCTCGGCTTTCGAGACGGGCTTGGCCTTGGCGCGGCCGGGCTGGCCAGAGGCGAAAAGCTCGAACTTGATCTGCGCGTCGGTCAGGCCGTGGTCGCGCAAGCTGGCGGCGATGGCCAGCATCATCGGCTCCGGCCCGCAGATGAAGGCGGTGTCGACGGACTTCGGGTCGATCCAGCCGGTAAACAGCGCCTTCATCTTGTCCGCGTCCACCCGGCCGGTGAACAGGTCGATCTCCTGCGCCTCAGTCTCAAGCACGTGGATCACCGAGAAGCGGCCGAGGTAGGTGTTCTTCAGATCCTCAAGATCCTCGCGGAACATGATCGTGTTGATCGCGCGGTTTGCATAGACCAGCGTGAAGCGCGAGTTCGGCTCGTCCGCCAGCACGGTCTTGATGATCGACAGCACCGGGGTGATGCCCGACCCGCCCGCGAAGCCCAGGTAGTGCTTCTCGGCCGCCGGATCGACGGGGGTGAAGAACTTGCCCATCGGGGGCATGGCCTCGATCTCGTCGCCGGGGGCGAGGTTCTCGTTCGCCCAGGTGCTGAATGCACCGCCATCGACGCGCTTGATCCCCACCTGCAGCACGCCCTCGTGTCGGCCTGCGCAGATCGAATAGGACCGGCGCAGTTCCTCGCCGTCGAAGCTGCGGCGGAAGGTCAGGTACTGGCCCTGGGTGAAGTCGAAGAGCGCGCGGTCCTCATCGCGCGGGGCGAGCGTCACAACCACGGCGTCGCGGGTTTCGCGGCGAACCTCGGTGACCTTCAGCGGATGAAAGCGAGACATCATGTCCTCCCGTACGGGTGCATCCTCAGATGCATTTGAAATAGTCGAAGGGTTCCAGGCAGTCGGTGCAGCGGTAACTGGCCTTGCAGGGGGTCGAGCCGAACTGGCTGACCTTCTCGGTCCTGGTCGATCCGCAGCGCGGGCAGGCGATCACCAGGTTCGAGGTGCCCGCCAGCCGGGCGATCCGCCCCGCAAGGCGGCCGTCGGCGGCGGTGCCGTCCACCGGCGGCGCGATGCCATAGGCGCGCAGCTTCTCGCGGCCTTCGGGCGTGATCCAGTCGGTGGTCCAGGGGGGCGACAGCTGGCGTTCCAGCCGCAGCTTCCCGATCCCCTTGGCGCGCAGCGCGGCCTCGATGTCCAGGTTGATGACGCTGGTCGCGGGGCAGCCCGAATAGGTGGGCGTGACCGTGACGACCAGCGTGTCGTCCTGCCATTCCACGCCCCGGATGATGCCCAGATCGGTCAGGCTGATCACCGGGATTTCCGGGTCCGGCACCTGGGCCAGCCAGTGCCGCACCATCTGGATATCGGGAAGCACCGCGCTGCCCATGGCGTTACCAGGTGCCGCCCGGATAGGCGCGCTGCAGGAACTGCATGTCCGCCAGGATGAAGCCAAGCGCCTCGGTGTGACGCCCCTGCTTGCCGCCCTTGTGCTGGAAGCTGCCTTCCGGCTTGACCAGCGTCGCCTCGGCCAGAACCTCGGCCACCGTGCGGTCCCAGGCGGATTTCAGGCTTTCCGGCGCAGGCGCGATCCCGGCCTCAACCATCGCCTGATCCACCGCATCGCCCAGGAACAGCTCGCCCGTATAGGGCCACAGCACGTTCAGCGCCTTCTGCATCCGGGCGCGGCTTTCCTCGGTCCCGTCGCCCAAGCGGATCACCAGATCGGCCGAGCGTTCCAGGTGGTAGGCCACTTCCTTCGCCGCCTTGGCCGCGATCTCGGCCACGCGCTTGTCCGAGGATGCCTGCAGCGCCCGCAGCATCTCCATAGCCCAGGCGTCGAACAGGAACTGGCGCATCAGCGTCTGGCCGAAGTCGCCGTTGGGGCGCTCCACCAAGAGCACGTTGCGGAACTGCGCTGCGTCGCGCAGATAGGCGAGGTTGTCGGCCGTCCGCCCCTTGCCCTCGACCTCGCCAGCCAGGCCCAGCCACAGCTGTGTCTGGCCGATCAGGTCCAGCGCGGTGTTGGCCAGAGCGATGTCTTCCTCCAGCACGGGGGAATGCCCGCACCATTCGGACACGCGATGCCCCAGCACCAGGCAGTTGTCGCCCATCCGGCACAGCCAGTCGACGAAGGCATCCTCGGGGGCCGCGCCCTTGGCGGCCATCGTGCGGATGCCGGGCGCGCGCGCCAGGTCCGCATCGGCGGTCATCACATCGGTCAGCGAGGGCATCACATATGCCCCACTTCAGCCGGGATGTCGAAGAAGGTCGGGTGACGATAGACCTTGGAGTTTGACGGCTCGAACAGCGGGCCTTTGTCCGACGGGGCCGAGGCGGTGATCTCGTTCGATTTCACGACCCAGATCGACACGCCTTCATTGCGGCGGGTGTAGACGTCGCGGGCGTTGCAGATCGCCATTTCGGCGTCGGGCGCGTGCAGGCTGCCGACATGGCGGTGGTTCAGGCCATGCTGGCCGCGGATAAAGACTTCCCACAGGGGCCATTCGCTGGACATGGGTCATTCCTCCCGGTTCGGGTCAAGGGGTGGGGCGGGCCTGCGCAGCCCGCCGGCAAATCACTCGGCCGCGATGCGCGCGGCGGCGCGGCGGGCGTCCTGCTTCTTCGCATGGGCCATCAGGCCTTCGCGGAACCAGGCGCCGTCTTCCCAGGCGGTGACGCGGGCTTCCATCCGCTCGGCGTTGCAGGGGCCATTCCCGGCGATCACGTCGAAGAACTCGTCCCAATCGGGCTCGCTGAAATCGTAGCCGCCCTTCTCTTCGTTCCACTTCAGGTTCGGGTCGGGGATCGTCAGGCCCAGGTATTCGGCCTGCGGCACGGTCTGGTCGACGAACTTCTGGCGCAGCTCGTCGTTGGTGTTGATCTTGATCTTCCACTGCATCGACTGCGCGGAGTGGACGGAGTCCTTGTCCGACGGGCCGAACATCATCAGCGCCGGGTACCAGAAGCGGTTCATCGCATCCTGGGCCATCGCCTTCTGCTCGGGCGTGCCCTGCAGGCACATCTTCAGCAGGATGTCGTAGCCCTGGCGCTGGTGGAACGACTCTTCCTTGCAGATCCGGATCATCGCGCGGCTGTAGGGACCGTACGAGGTCTTCTGCAGCTGCACCTGGTTCATGATCGCCGCGCCATCGACCAGCCAGCCGACGGTGCCGATATCGGCCCAGTTCAGCGTCGGATAGTTGAAGATCGAGGAATACTTCATCTTGCCGTTATGGAGGAGCTCCAGCAGCTCATCCCGGCTGACGCCCAGCGTCTCGGCGGCGGAATAGAGATAAAGACCATGTCCCGCCTCGTCCTGCACCTTGGCGAGAAGGATCGCCTTCCGCTCCAGCGTCGGCGCGCGAGTGATCCAGTTGCCCTCGGGCAGCTGCCCCACGATTTCGCTGTGCGCGTGCTGGCCGATCTGGCGGATCAGGGTCTTGCGATAGCCTTCCGGCATCCATTCCTTGGGTTCGATCTTCTCGCCCCGATCGATGCGGTCCTGGAAGGCGCGTTCCTGTTCGGACATCTCCTCACGGGACTTGGCGCCTTCGGCCTTGACCATCTGTGCATACATGGGTCGTGTCCTCCCTCAGACTTTCTCGATGATGATGGCGATGCCCTGCCCCACGCCGATGCACATGGTGCAAAGCGCGTAGCGGCCGCCGGTGCGGTGCAGCTGGTACATCGCGGTGGTGATCAGCCGAGCGCCCGACATGCCCAGCGGGTGGCCCATCGCGATGGCCCCGCCGTTCGCATTCACATGCGCCGCGTCGTCGGGCAGGCCAAGGTCGCGCAGCACGGCCAGCGCCTGCGCAGCGAAAGCCTCGTTCAGCTCGATCACGTCCATCTGGTCCAGCGTCATGCCGGCGCGGGCCAGCACCTTGCGGACCGCGGGTGCCGGGCCGACGCCCATGACCCGGGGCTCCACCCCCGCCGCCGCCATGGCGACGATCCGCGCCTTGGGCGTCAGGCCCTGCGCCTTCGCCGCTTCCGCCGACAGCACCGCCAGCGCCGCCGCGCCGTCGTTCACGCCCGAGGCGTTCCCGGCCGTCACCGAAAGCTCCGGCCCATTGACGCCGCGCAGCTTGGCGAGCTGTTCCAGCGTGGTTCCGGGGCGCGGGTGTTCGTCGGTGTCGATGACCAGCGGATCACCCTTCTTCTGCGGGATCACCAGCGGCACGATCTCGTCCTTGAAGACGCCAGCCGCTTGCGCCGCGGCCCAACGCTGCTGGCTGCGCAGCGCGAAGGCGTCCTGGTCGGCGCGGCTGATGTTGTAGTCTGCCGCCACGTTGTCGGCGGTTTCCGGCATCGAGTGGGTGCCGTAGATCTTCTTCATCGCCGGGTTGGGGAAGCGCCAGCCGATGGTGGTGTCATAGACCGCGTTCGACCGCGAGAACGCCGTCTCGGCCTTGGGCATCACGAAGGGCGCGCGGCTCATGCTTTCGACGCCGCCCGCGATGACGAAGTCGCAGTCCCCGGCCTTGATCGCCCGCGCAGCCATGCCGACCGCATCCATGCCCGACCCGCAGAGGCGATTCACCGTGGTCCCCGGCACGCCGATGGGCATGCCCGCCAACAGCACGGCCATCCGGCCCACGTTGCGGTTGTCCTCGCCCGCCTGGTTGGCGCAGCCGTAGATCAGGTCATCGACCTGGGACCAGTCCACGCCCGGATTCCGCGCCATCAGCGCTTTCAGGGGTTCCGCCGCCAGATCGTCAGCGCGCACCTGCGCCAAGGCCCCGCCATAACGCCCCACCGGGGTCCTGACCGCATCGCAAATGAAGGCGTCGCGCATCCTTGCTCCTGTTGTCTGCTGAGGCCGGCGATTCCTCATTCACCGACCGATCGGTCAACGTATACATCGCCAAACATCACAGGAAAAGCAAAATTTGCTCCTGCAGTGTAATGTTTTGCACCACCCCATGATCTGGCTTGCCAATCAATCGGTTACGTCTCAGATGGAGCCAAGCAGCCCGGCCTTGCGACGCTCAGTGGCGTCGGTTTCCGCTGGCAGCAGACCATCCGCCCCCTCGCAGGCGGCGCCGATATGCCGGTGTGCGGCTGGCGTCAGGGCAAGGTAAAGGTGGCGAAACAGGGCGCGTGCCTCGGACCCGTTCCAGTCGGCTGGCAGATGCTCGGCCGGCAGCCGCGGGTCGCGCAAGAGCACGATCCGGTAGGCATGGACCAACAGCAACCGGGTCATCAAGGCCTGGGCATCAGACAGGGCGGCAGGATTGACCAAGCCGAACAGCGCCATGAAGCGGTCATAGCCGTCCCGCAAGGCGCTAAGGTCCCAGAACCCCGCCAAAGGCTCGGCAGTCGTCACCGTCTCGGCATGAAAGACCATGGCGCCAGCGGGCGGGGCCTGGCCCCGGTCCGGGCGGATGAACACCGGGCCGCCCATATGGCCCAGTCGCTGGCGACGCGCATCCTCGGGCCTCAGATCCGGATCGTGCAGGATCTGCCAGCCCTTCGCCGGACGGTCGGGGCCGTAAAGCAGATCGGCAGCCTGCATGAACTCGTCAGCGGCCGAACTGCGCAACCGATAAAAGCTGCGCCGACCTAGGCGCTCACCCTGCAACCGCGAGGCCGCCACCAGCCGCGAGACGGCGGTCCGCACAAGCGATTCACTTATGCCCACGCGCGAGCACAGGTTGATCAGCGTTCCCGTCCACAGCGTCCCGCCCCGCGGCACGACGATGTCGCCGTAGACCGTGACGATGAACGCGGCCGCGTTCAGTCGCAGTTCCAGTGCGATCTCGTCGATTGGCACGGTGGGTCCTTGTGACACATAGCGCGCGCGGAAGGTGCGGGGCAGACACATCCGCGCCCGGACTGCCCAGGTCAAGACCTTTCGACGGTGCGGGGCCGTGGCCTTCAAGCACTTCCATGCGCAACACGCCGCGCAAGGCCCTTCGCTCAGCGGCCGTCGCACCGGCCCGCAGGGACAGCCCGCCGGGACTGCGCCCTTTCCAACAGGGCACTTTTCCTGTATGGCCCCCGCCATCTGAGACGTGAGGCCCGCCCCCGGGGCCCGTGCGAAGGATCGGGGGGACGGCGGCAATGGGGCCGCCAGATATCGGGGGCACCGGCAGGGGCCGGGTCCTCAGAGGAAACGATACATGTTCAATGTGACCAAGAAATCGATCCAGTGGGGCAGCGAGACGCTCACTCTGGAAACGGGGAAAGTTGCGCGCCAGGCGGATGGGTCTGTGATCGCGACGCTTGGCGAAACCCAGGTGATGGCCAACGTGACCTTCGCGAAGACCGCGAAGCCGGGCCAGGACTTCTTCCCCCTGACCGTTCACTACCAGGAAAAGTACTACGCAGCCGGCAAGATCCCCGGCGGCTTCTTCAAGCGCGAAGCGCGTCCGTCCGAAAAGGAAACGCTGGTTTCCCGCCTGATCGACCGTCCGATCCGCCCGCTCTTCGTCGATGGCTTCCGCAACGAAGTGCTGGTCATGGCGACCGTGCTGTCCTGCGACCTGGTGAATGACCCCGACATCGTGGCGATGATCGCGGCCTCGGCGGCGCTGACCGTCTCGGGCGTCCCGTTCATGGGCCCCATCGGTGCGGCCCGCGTCGGCTTTGTCGACGGCCAGTACGTGCTGAACCCGGCGATGGACGACATGACGCAGCTGCGCATGAAGCCCGAACAGCGCCTGGACCTCGTCGTCGCCGGCACCAAGGACGCCGTTATGATGGTGGAATCCGAGGCTTACGAGCTGACCGAAGAGGAAATGCTCGGCGCCGTGGTCTTCGGTCACGAGCAGATGCAGCCGGTGATCGACCTGATCATCGACTTCGCCGAGACCTCGGCGAAAGAGCCGTTCGACTTCACCCCGCCCGATTTCTCGGAGCTTTACGGCAAGGTGAAGAAGGCCGGCGAAAGCCTGATGCGCGCCGCCTTCGCTCTGCGTGACAAGCAGGAGCGCACCTCGGCCATCGAAGCCGCCGTCGCCGCGATCACCGCGAAGATGAGCGAGGAAGACCAGGCCGACCCGAACCTCTACCCGGCGATCAAGCAGCTGGAATCGGCAGTTCTGCGCGGCGACGTCGTCAAGAACGGCAAGCGCATCGACGGCCGCGACACCAAGACCGTCCGCCCGATCGTCTGCGAAACCGGCGTCCTGCCGCGTGCGCACGGCTCGGCGCTGTTCACCCGGGGTGAAACCCAGGGCCTCGTCGTCACCACGCTGGGGACGGGCGAGGATGAGCAGATCATCGACGCGCTGAACGGCAACTACCGCTCGAACTTCCTCCTGCACTACAACTTCCCGCCCTACTCGGTCGGCGAAGTTGGCCGCGTGGGTTCGCCCGGCCGTCGTGAGATCGGCCACGGCAAGCTCGCCTGGCGCGCGTTGCAGGCGGTGCTCCCGGCTCCGACCGACTTCCCGTACACGATCCGCGTCGTGTCCGAGATCACCGAATCGAACGGCTCCTCCTCCATGGCTTCGGTCTGCGGTGGCTCGCTGTCGATGATGGACGCGGGCGTTCCGCTGAAGGCCCCCGTGGCTGGCGTCGCGATGGGTCTGGTGCTGGAAGAGGACGGTGACTGGGCGGTCCTGACCGACATCCTGGGCGACGAGGATCACCTCGGCGACATGGACTTCAAGGTCGCCGGTACCGCGGCTGGCATCACCAGCCTGCAGATGGACATCAAGGTTGCCGGTATCACCCCGGAAATCATGAAGCAGGCTCTCGCACAGGCGAAAGACGGCCGTCTGCACATCCTGGGCGAAATGGCCAAGGCCATCAGCGCGCCACAGGGCTTCAGCGAATACGCCCCGAAGATCGAGACGATGCAGATCCCGACCGACAAGATCCGCGAAGTGATCGGCTCGGGCGGCAAGGTCATCCGCGAGATCGTCGAGGTCTCGGGTGCCAAGGTCGACATCAACGACGACGGCCAGATCAAGATCGCCTCGAACGACCAGAAGGCCATCAAGAAGGCCTACGACATGATCTGGTCGATTGTGGCGGAACCGGAAGAGGGCCAGATCTACACCGGCAAGGTGGTGAAGCTGGTCGACTTCGGTGCCTTCGTGAACTTCTTCGGCAAGCGCGACGGTCTGGTGCACGTTTCCCAGATCGCCAACAAGCGCCTGAACCATCCGAACGAGATCCTGAAGGAAGGCCAGGAAGTGAAGGTCAAGCTTCTGGGCTTCGACGACCGTGGCAAGGTGCGCCTTGGCATGAAGATGGTCGACCAGGAGACCGGCGAGGAAATCGTCGAGAAGAAGGAAGAAGCCGCCGAGGGCTAAGTCCTTCGTCTGGCGTGAATGTGAAGGCCCTGCGGGAAACCGCGGGGCCTTTTTCGTCTTGTCTCACGGCTTCTTGTGGTGCGCGTGACCTGCGCCTCCGCAAGGATCGCAAGCAGAGGACGAAAGCATGATCTTTACCCGCCGCACCTTCATCATTTCGGGCATGGCCACCGCCTTGCCGCTCCGCGCGCTGGCGCACGAACAGTCCGCAGAGGACTGGATCATGCCCGAAGAGTTCCTTCCCCGGCCGGTCCGCTTTTCCGAACCCCAGGCACCGGGCGCGGTCATCGTCGACCCGGACTACTTCGCGCTTTACCTGGCGATCACTCCGGACGAGGGCATGCAGTATTCCGTCGGCGTCGGGCGCGGAAACCTCTATGAGTCCGGCGTCTTCTCCGTTGGCGCCAAGAAGGAATGGCCCTCCTGGACCCCGACCGACGACATGATCGAGCGTGATCCCGACCAGTATGCCAAATGGGCAGACGGGATGCCCGGCGGTCCGGACAACCCCCTGGGCGCCCGGGCGCTCTACCTCTTCGACGATGCCGGCAACGACACCTTCCTACGCATCCACGGCACGCCCGAACCCTGGACCATCGGCTCAGCCGTCTCGAACGGCTGCGTGCGGCTGGCCAATGAGCACATCATCGAGCTTTACGACGCCGTGGAACTCGGCGCGCCGGTGTTGCTGCTGCCGAAGGTGGAAAGCGTCTGACCTCTAGAACGTTATATTATAACATACTAGAACCTCCGCCAATCCGGAGGTTCCCATGCCCGACACCCGCCTGCCCGTCACCGTGCTTTCCGGCTTCCTTGGCGCCGGGAAGACCACGCTGCTGAACCATGTCCTGAACAACCGCGACGGCCGCCGCGTGGCGGTGATCGTCAACGACATGTCCGAGGTGAACATCGACGCCGACCTGATCCGCGAGGGGACTGAACTGTCCCGCGCCGAGGAAAAGCTGGTCGAGATGTCGAACGGCTGCATCTGTTGCACGCTGCGCGACGACCTTCTGACCGAGGTCCGCCGCCTCGCCGCCGAGGGGCGCTTCGACTACCTCCTGATCGAAAGCACCGGCATCGCCGAACCCATGCCGGTGGCCGCGACCTTCGATTTCCGGGACGAGAACGGCAACAGCCTGTCCGACGTGGCGCGCTTGGACACGATGGTCACCGTGGTCGACGCGATCAACCTTCTGCGCGACTTCTCCAGTCACGATTTCCTCGCCGACCGGGGGGAAAGCCTGGGGGAGGAGGACAACCGCACCCTCGTCAACCTCCTGACCGACCAGATCGAATTCGCCAATGTGGTGATCCTGAACAAGGTCCGCGACGCAGGCCCCGACCGCGCCGATGCCGCCCGCAAGATCATCAAGGCGCTCAACCCCGACGCCCGCCTGATCGAGACCGACCACTCCCGCGTCGACCCGGAAGCCATCTTCGACACCGACCTCTTCGACTTCGACCGCGCCGCCGAACACCCGCTTTGGGCCAAGGAGCTCTACGGTTTCGCGCACCACACGCCCGAAACCGAGGAATACGGCATCACCTCCTTCGTCTATCGCGCCCGCGCGCCCTTCCACCCCGGCCACATCCATGCCGTCCTGAACGGCGACCTTCCCGGCGTGATCCGCGCCAAGGGGCATTTCTGGCTGGCGACGCGGCCCAACTGGGTCGCCGAGTTCTCGCTGGCCGGGGCCGTGTCTTCGGTCACCCCGCTGGGCGGCTGGTGGGCGAGCGTCCCGAAAGAACGCTGGCCGACCCATCCCGACGCGTTGCAGGAAGTGGCTTCCAAATGGCAGGAACCCTGGGGCGATCGGCGGCAAGAGATCGTCTTCATCGGACACGGCATGGACGAGGCCGCGCTCCGTGCCCGGCTCGACACGGCCTTGGTCCCGGCGACGAAGTTCACCCCCGAAGCCTGGACCGGATTTTCCGACCCCTTCCCCGACTGGCGGCGCAAGGCGGCATGAGCAGTAACCTCACCTCTCCCCGCGCCCGCTGGCGCGCGACCAATCCCATGTCCGCCTACGACCGGCTCCCCCCAGACCTGCGGACATGGCTGGCCGGGGCTGCGCTTCCCTGGAGCGCGGCCTCGGTTCTTCGCATCTGGCAGAAGGCGCTCAAGGAAACCGGCTGCACCAAGGCCGCGTGCGAAAGGCTGGCCCGCGCCGAACAAAAGACCCTCGCGCGCGAGGCGGCGAGGGTCTGGGGATCATGCTATCCGGACGTTCAGGCCTTGGCGAAGCGCAGGTAGGGCAGCTTGATGTCCAGCTCGCCGAAGCGCTCCTTGGCCTGGTCGTTGTTCAGCGCCAGGGCCACGATCACGTCCTGTCCCGGCACCCAGTTGGCGGGGGTGGCCAGCGGCACGCCGTCGGTCTTCTGCACCGCGTCCAGAGCGCGCAGGATTTCCGCGAAGTTGCGGCCGATCGACATCGGGTAGGTCATCGACAGGCGGATCTTCTTGTCCGGCCCGACGATATAGACCGTCCGCACGGTTGCCGAGTTCGCGGGGGTCCGCCCCTCGGTCGGCAGGTAATAGTCGGCCGGCAGCATGTCATAGGCCTTGGCGACCGTCAGGCTGGTGTCGTCGATGATCGGGAAATCCGCGGGCGCGCCACCGAAGGCCTCGATGTCGCGCTTCCACTTGCCGTGGTCTTCCACGCTGTCCACGGACACGCCGATCACCTTGGTGTTCCGCTTCTTCCATTCCGCCGCCAGCTGGGCAACGGCGGCGAATTCCGTGGTGCAGACCGGGGTGAAGTCGCGGGGGTGGCTGAAGATGATGCCATAGCTGTCGCCCAGCCAGTCGTGGAACTTGATGGTCCCGGCGGTGGATTCGGCGGTGAAATCGGGGGCGACGTCATTGATGCGGATGGCCATGCTTAACCTCATGCGGTTGGGAATCCTGACTGCGGGAAACATATGCCCATCGGAACAGGGTTTCATCCCCCCGCGTGATTGCCGGGGGAAATAGGAACGACGTTCTGTGGAAAGGCAGGCGGACAGCAGCTTCGTCCCACTGGAAGCCGTCAGTCGAAGGTCCCTGTCACCCGCCCGAACAGCATGAAGGCCCGCGCCGTCCGCGTGTCGGCCAGGTCCGCAAGCTCGGCGTCAGTGGCATTCGGCTCGAAGGCCGCGACGGTCTTGTCGAAGGTGCGCAAGAAATGGTGCGCGGCGTCACGGAAGACGGGGTCCGACTTCATCCGCGCGGCCGTCAAGGCCAGAGAGGCCCGGTCACGGATCCCGCCCAGCGCGGCGATCGACCGACCCCGCTCCCCCGCCGCAAATCGCCTCCAAAGCTCGGGGTGGCAAAGGTCGGGCTGCAGGTCATCCATGTAGATGCCGTCCTGACTGAGAAGCGTCAGCACATCCTGCGCCGCGCGGATCAGCTTGGACGAGGTCCGATCCTCCAACGCCAGCCGCAGGGCGCGGAAGCCCTCCTTGTCCTCGGGCGTTTCGGGAAACTGCAGGGCCCGGATGAAGTCGGCAACCGACAGCGGCGGGCGAAAATCCTCGGGCGGGGTTCCCAGCGCCAGGGTCGGCTCTTCCACCGTCGGCTCGGCCCGTGGCTGAACCAGCGCTGCCTTGCGGTCGGCGGAAGGCACCGTCAGAGAAGCATCCCGGCGCGAAGTGAAGGTTGCCAGCACCGTCTGCGCCTCGCGGGTCGAGGCGGCGATCTCGTCCAGCTTCTTCTCGACCGAGGGTTTCAGCCCCTGCGCCTGCGACTGGGCCTGCACATAGCTGGACCGCATCGCGTCCACGGTCGCTTGCAGGCGCTTCGCCTCTGCCCGCAACTCGCGGATCGACCGCAGGGTGACCACGACGGCCCAGATCAGCGCAATGGGCAGGAAGACCATGAGCAGCGTCATAACCAGGCCCAGGGTCCGCGACTCGCTGCCCGGAGGGGTGACCAGCACGTAGACCAGGATCAGCATGACCCAGACGAAGCTGAGAGCGACGCCCGCGATCTCCAACCCGCGGCGCGGCGGATCGTTCAACTGCGCCAGAGGACCGTCCATCAGGCCGGCGTTCCCTTTGGGCAGGTCCTTCACGGGCGGTTTCACCACGGCGCCCCCGTCAGAGGTAGCGGATCGACAGGACTTCGTAGGACCGGGTCCCGCCGGGTGTCTTGACCTCGACGCTGTCGCCTTCCTCCTTGCCGATCAGGGCACGGGCCAAAGGAGAGCGCATGTTCAGAAGCCCGTTCTCGATGTCGGCCTCGACCTCGCCGACGATCTGGTAGGTCTTCTCTTCGTCCGTGTCCCCGTCAACCAGCGTCACGGTCGCACCGAACTTGATCGGGCCGCTGAGTTTCGATGGGTCGATCACCTCGGCGAGCGAAAGCGTGCCCTCAAGCTCCTTGATCCGACCCTCGATGAAGCCCTGCTTCTCGCGCGCGGCGTGGTATTCGGCGTTTTCCGACAGGTCGCCATGCTCGCGCGCCTCGGCAATATCCCGGATGATGGCCGGACGGTCGACCGTCTTCAGCTGCTTCAGTTCGGCATCCAGCGCTTCGAAACCGCGCCGGGTCATCGGGATCTTTTCCATCGGCATTCCACAGTAAAAGAAGAAGCCACGGGTCGGGATACGACCCATGACTTCGGACAACGCCCCTTCACCACACCCGATGGAGTGCATAAATGCAAGGGGTCATGCCGCGCCCGCGCGACAGGCGGTCGCGGGGAAGACAGAAAGTTTCACTCGGTAATGCGCCTGTGGCGTGATGTTGCGTCACGGTTGACCTTGTGTCGCCGCTGGGGCAACAGGGACGCCGCAAGAAGCCAAGGTTCAGGGTGGGTGGGACCGCCCGGGAAGGACAGCTATGACCGTTCAGCGCGAGAAGATGGACTATGACGTCGTGATCGTCGGCGCGGGCCCTGCCGGCCTGTCGGCGGCGATCCGACTCAAGCAGCTGGACCCGGAACGGTCGGTCGTGGTGCTGGAGAAGGGCTCGGAAGTCGGCGCGCATATCCTGTCGGGTGCGGTGCTGGACCCCTGCGGCCTGGACGCGCTTCTCCCCGACTGGCGCAACATGGGCGCACCGATCAAGACCGCGGTGAAAGAGGACAACTTCTACCTCCTCGGCCCCGCCGGTCAGGTCCGCATCCCGAACTGGCCGATGCCGCCCCTGATGACGAACCACGGCAACTACATCGTCTCGATGGCCAACGTCTGCCGCTGGATGGCGCAGGTCGCCGAGGGGCTCGGCGTGGAAATCTTCCCGGGCATGGCCTGCTCCGAACTGGTGTTCGAGGATGACAAGGTCGTCGGCGTCGTCGCCGGCGAATTCGGCCGCGACCCCGAAACCCGCGAGCCGGGCCCGTCCTACGAACCCGGCATGGAGCTTCGCGGCAAGTACGTCTTCCTCTCCGAAGGCGTCCGCGGCAGCCTCGCGAAGCAGGTCATCGCCAAGTACGAGCTGTCCAAGGGCCACTGCCCGCAGAAGTTCGGCCTTGGCATGAAGGAAATCTGGGAGATCGACCCCGCCAAGCACCGCGAGGGCACCGTCACCCACACGATGGGTTGGCCCCTGGGCAAGAACGCGGGCGGCGGGTCCTTCATCTATCACTTGGAGAACAACCAGGTCTACGTGGGCTTCGTCGTCCACCTGAACTACGAGAACCCCCACCTCTACCCCTACATGGAGTTCCAGCGCTTCAAGCACCACCCGATGGTCGCGGACCTCCTCAAGGGCGGCAAACGCGTGGCCTATGGCGCCCGCGCGATTTCGGAAGGCGGCTGGCAGTCGATCCCGAAGATGGTCGCCCCTGGGGTCGCCCTCCTCGGCTGCAGCGCCGGTCTTGTGAACGTCCCCCGCATCAAGGGCAACCACAACGCCATGCTGTCCGGCAAGGCCGCGGCCGAGGCAGCGCACGCCGCGATCTCTGCCGGCCGCGCCCAGGACGAACTGACCGCCTATGAAACCGAAGTCCGCACCGGCGCCATCGGCCGCGACCTGAAGAAGGTCCGCAACGTCAAGCCCTTGTGGTCCAAGTACGGCCTCGTCGCCAGCCTGATGGGCGGCGGTCTCGACATGTGGCTCAACAC
>NZ_JAYSFG010000005.1:0-112082 GCF_041913445.1 Tabrizicola sp. | reverse complement strand
CCGCCTTCGGCACGATCCGCCACGGCAAATCCGATGCAGCCGCCACGGGCCTCGCCAAGAACTTCAAGCCGATCGACTACCCGAAGCCCGACGGGAAGCTCTCTTTCGACCGGCTGACCAACGTGGCCTTCTCCTTCACCAACCACGACGAAGCGCAGCCTGCCCACCTGGTGCTGAAGGACCCCTCGGTCCCCATCGCCGTCAACCTGCCGAAATACGCCGAACCCGCCCAGCGCTACTGCCCCGCGGGCGTCTACGAGGTGCTGGGCGAAGGCCAGGACGCCACCTTCCGGATCAACTTCCAGAACTGCGTCCACTGCAAGACCTGCGACATCAAGGACCCCTCGCAGAACATCGTCTGGACCACGCCGATGGGCGGCGGCGGGCCGAACTACCCCAACATGTGACGGCTCACGAAAGCTTGTCCCGAACCAGGGGGCCCGGCCGCAAGGTCGGGCCCCGCTGCATTGCGCGCGGCTGAACCTCGGGCTACCTTCACCCCACCCCAACAGGAGAGGCCGATGCGCCAGATCATGTCCCGGACCCTCACCGCCCTCGTCCTGGCCGCCGCAATGGGCAGCACCGTCCTGGCGAATGAAACGGTCGACAGCGGCGCCTACCTCGCCGCGCGCATCGCGGAATCCGAGAACGACTTCCGCGCCGCCGCGACCTGGTACGGCAAGGCGATCATCGCCGACTCCGCCAATCCCCAGCTTCTGGACGGCGCGATCCTGTCCGAAATCGGCATCGGCGACTTCGCCCTTGCAACGGAAGCCGCCAAGTTGCGCAAGGCCATCAAGGGGGAACCCAGCCAGATGGCGGAAATGGCGCTTCTGGCCGACGAGGCCAAGCGCGAGGATTACGCCGCGATCCTTGCCGCGGCCGAGGGTGGGCGCGACGTGGGGCAGTTGACGAATGCCCTGGTCGTCGCCTGGGCCAAGGTTGGCGAAGGCAAGATGTCCGAGGCGGTCGAGGCCTTCGACGCGGTGGCCAAGCAGAAGGGCTTCGAGGCTTTCGGCTTCTACCACAAGGCCCTGGCGCTGGCGTCGGTCGGCGACTTCGAGGGTGCGGACGAGATCCTCTCTGGCCGTGCGGCCGGCCCGATCTACGTCATGCGCCGCGGCGTCTTTGCCCATGCCCAGATCCTCAGCCAGCTGGAACGCAACGCCGATGCACTGGCACTGCTCGACCGCTCGTTTGGCACCGCACCGGACCCGATGGTCGACGCGCTGCGCAAGCGGCTTCAGGCCGGCGAACCAATCCCCTTCGACACGGTCAAGTTGGCGCGGGACGGCATCGCCGAAGTGTTCTTCACCATCTCGACCGCGCTGAACGGCGAGGCGGACCCGGTCTATACGCTTCTCCACCTGCGGATCGCGGGCTTCCTGCGTCCCGATCACACGGATGCCCTGCTTCTGACCGCGGACGTGCTTGAGGAACTGGGCCAGCACCAGCTGGCGGCCGACGCCTATGCCGTCTTCCCCCCGGAAGATCCCGCCTTCGTCACTGCCGAGATCGGCCGCGCCGGCGCGCTGAAGTCGCAAGGCCGCGCTGATGCCGCGATCGAGGCGCTGCAGGCGCTTGCCCGCAGCAACGGCGACATCCAGCGCGTCCATTTTGCCCTGGGCGATCTTTTGCGGAGCGAAGAACGGTTCGACGAGGCCGAGGTCGCCTATACGGCTGCCATCGATCTGGGGGTCGCCGCCAAGTCCGAGGATTGGGTGCTGTATTTCTACCGCGGCATCTGCCACGAACAGTCCAAGGACTGGGCCCCCGCCGAAGCCGATTTCCGCAAGGCGCTGGAGCTCAACCCGACCCAGCCCCAGGTGCTGAACTACCTGGGCTATGGCCTGGTCGACCGGGGCGAGAAGCTTGAAGAAGCGCTGGGGATGATCGAGAAAGCCGTCGCCGGCGACCCGGAGCAGGGCTACATCATCGACAGCCTCGCCTGGGCCTATTTCAAACTTGGCCGCTACGCCGACGCATTGGAACCGATGGAGAAGGCATCCCTTCTGGAACCCGTCGATCCTATCGTCACCGACCATCTGGGCGACGTCTACTGGATGAACGACCGCAAACTCGAGGCCCGCTTCCAGTGGCGCCGGGCGCTCTCGTTCGAGCCGACCGAGAAGGACAAGGCCCGCATCCTGCGCAAGCTCGACGTCGGCCTGGACGTGGTGATGGCCGAAGAGGCCGCCGCGGCCACTCCGGTCAAGGCGGCCGAGAATGACAACTGACGCAGTCGTCGAAACTGCGCCAGCCAAGATCAACCTTTGTCTCCATGTGACCGGCCGCCGGCTGGACGGCTATCACCTGCTCGACAGCCTCGTCGTGTTTGCGGATGTCACCGACCGGGTCTTTGCGTCCCCGGCGCATGGCCTGTCGCTGGTGGTGGCCGGGCCGGAAGGGGCCGGCCTGCAGGCAGAGACCGACAACCTGGTCCTGCGGGCCGCCCGGCTGATGGGGGTCGAGGACGCGGCACTGGTCCTTGACAAGCGCCTGCCGGTGGCCTCGGGCATCGGCGGGGGCTCTGCGGACGCGGCGGCGGCCCTGCGGGCTCTGGCGCGGCTCAAGGCGCTCCCGCTGCCCGCCGTCGACGAGGTCCTGACCTTGGGGGCTGACGTCCCTGTCTGCCTCTCCGGTCGCCCGGCGCGGATGACCGGCATCGGCGAGCAGGTCGGTCCCCTGCCTCCGTTGCCGCCAATGGCTTGCGTCCTGGTGAACCCGCGTCTGCCGGTGCCGACTCCGCAGGTCTTTGCCGCCCTGGCCACGCGTGAGAACCCGCCCCTGCCCGACCTGCCGCACGGGGTCCTTGCCAGCGCCAGGATTTTTGCCGCATGGCTCGCCTCACACAGCCGCAACGACCTGGTCGCCCCGGCGCGGGAGGTTGCCCCGATCCTGGAAGACGTGCAGGCCGCGCTGGAGGCGACACCCGATTGCCTCCTGGCCCGCATGTCCGGCTCGGGCGGTACGCATTTCGGCCTTTACGACAGTCCCGAAGCCGCCCGGCGCGCCGCCGAGACCCTGCGCGCCGCACATCCCTTCTGGTGGATCGAAAGCGGAAGCATCCTGGCCTGAGCGCGGGCTTTCGCGTGTATCTGTACGGTGGGCGATCCGCCCACCGCCCGTTGCCGCGACCTTGGGGAACAGGGTGAACAGATCCTGAATGTCTGCTGCCAAGTACCTGATTTCCTTGCGCCCTGCAAAACTGTCCAGCGTGGACACCCGGTGTGGCGGGGTCAGAAATAGCTCCTGACCAACGCCCCCGAAATCAGCGCCCAGCCATCGGCCACCACGAAGAAGACCAGCTTGAACGGCAACGAGACAATGGCCGGCGGCACCATCATCATCCCCATCGACATCAGCACTGCCGCCACCACCAGATCGATGATCAGGAACGGCAGGAAGATCATGAAGCCGATCTCGAAGGCGCGCTGGATCTCTGACAGAAGGAAGGACGGGACCAGCAGCGACAGCGGCGCCTCGGGCGGCGCGATGGGTGTCGCCGCGCGCAGGTCCTGCAGCGTCTGCAGCGTCTCCGGATCGACCCGCGCCGCCATGAACACCCGGAACGGCTCGATCGCCGCCTGCAGGCCCGGCCCGACCTCCAGCTGACCATTGGTCATCGGCTCGATCCCCTTGACCCAGGCCTCGGTGAACACGGGGTCCATCACGAACCAGGTCAGGAACAGCGCAAGGCTGATGATCAGCATGTTCGGAGGCGCCTGCTGCAGGCCCAGAGCCTGTCGCAGGATCGACAGCACAGTGACGATGAAGGGAAAGCAGGTGACCATCACCGCCAGCCCCGGCACGATCGACAGGACCGTGATGAGGAGCAGAAGCTGCACGGACCGCAGGGACAACGACTGCCCCTCGCCGCCGAGATCCAGCGTCATCTGCTGCGCAAGCGCCGGACCGGCCAGCAGCGCCAGTCCAACCGCAAGGCCGATGGCACGCCTCACAACCCGCCCCGCAGGTTGGCCACTTCGGTCAGGCGAACCGCCAGCTTGCCGGCGTTCTCGCCCTCCAGCTCGGTCAGTTCGCCCCGCGCGATCAGGCGGTCGCCGACATAAAGTTCCACCGGGTCATCCACCCGACGATCCAGCTGCAGGACGGCATCCTTCGACAAGCGCAACAGGTCCCGCACAAGGGGACGGGCGCGACCCACCGAGATCGTGACCTCGATCGGGACCTGCGAGAAGGGATTGGTATCGGCAATGTCTTCCATGGGGATCCTCAGGTGTTGAGGTTGAAGAAGGCGCGGACGGCGATGGCGATGTCGGTCGTCACCTGACCCAGGTCGACCTTGGTCTCCGACGGACCGAAGCGGATGTAGACCTGCCCGTCCGGCATCGTGGGCTCCTCCTCGATCACCATCGGCAACCCGGTCGCCTGGGTCAGGAGGTCCTCGATCTGCTTTCGGACGGCGGGGTTCAGGACAAGCGTCAGCGGCGCGTCGGACAGTTCTTCGGCCATCGGCATCACGGCCTCGAGCACCGTAGGCGCCAAGGCCTCGCGGGCGACCTCGGGGAGAAGCCGGTTCACCATTTCCAGGATCAACGGCTTGATCGACTGGAGGACATGGCTGCGGGCGTCCTGGAAGGTGAAGGACAGGCTTTGCAGGTTCCGCGCGAGGTCGGACCGGATCCGACTCTGGTCGCCCTGCTGTGCGGCAACGGCATCGTCCCAGCCTGCCGTGTAGCCCTGCTCGAACGAGGCCACCTTGGCCTCTTCGACCGCCGTAGCCTCCACCAGTGGCAGCGGGGTGCCATCGGCCGCCGGGGCGGTGTCGAAAACCTCCAGACGCAGTCCCGGCATCAGGCGGGTTCCTCTTCGTGTTCCATCCAGCCGCGCAGGATCTCGATCGATTCCGTCTGGCGCTCTTCGATCAGGCGACGGAGCCGGGAGGCGGGATCCTCCTCGGGTTCTCCGCCCTCCGGCCGGTCGCTGCGGGCACTGGCGAAGGCGCCGTAGTCGAACCCGTCATCCAACTCGCCATTAAGGGCGATCGCCCCCCCGGCCAAGGCGGGCGGCAGCGCAAGTTGCATTTCGGGGGCGGGAAGCGGGGCCCGGCTGGCCGAGGTCAGCACCGGGCGGATGACGAAGAGACCCAGCACCAGCGCCACAAGCGCGAGAACAGCGGTCTGGATTATCGACATGACGTCGATCTGGCCCAGCGGCGGCAGCAGTGTGGATGTCGCTTCGGTCCCCTCCGGCACCGGTATGGGCTGAAACTCCAGCGATTTCAGCGTGAGAACATCGCCCCGCGCTTCGTCCAGGCCGACCGCCGAGGCCACCAGTTCGCGCAGGGTCGCAAGCTCCTCCTCCGGCCGGGGCGCCCAGGTGCGCGTGCCATCCTCCGCAACGGTGGCGACGCCATCGACCATCACGGCCACGGTCATCCGGCGCACGGCACCCGGGTTGCGCAGGATCTCGCGCTGGGTTTCGGAGACTTCGTAGTTCACCCGCTCCCGCGTTTCGGAGTTCTGGCTTCGGCCCTGCCCCCCGCCCTCGGCATCACCTTCCGGCAAATTCGAGGCAACCGTGACCTCACCGCCCGGCTGGGTGCTGGACCCGCTGCGCTCCTCGGTCTCCGAGGAAATCGCCACGCGGCCCTGGGGATCGAACTTGCGTTCGGTGATTGCCTCACGTTCCGAGACAAGGTCGATGGAGACCTCGACCACCGCCTTGCCCGCCCCGACGCGCGCGGCAAGCAGGCGCTCGACATTTCCCTTGATGGCGGCCGCGCGGTCTGCGGCATCCCCGGTGTCGAACGCGTCCGACTCGTTCCCGCCGATCAGCCCAGCCACCGTGTCGATGATCTGCACGGCATCGGGCGTCATCCCCGCCACAGCGCTTGCCACAAGATGGCGGATCGCGCGGGCCTGTGCTTCGCTGAGGTTGCCGCCCGCCGTGGTTAGAGTGACCGATGCCGTGGCCTGCGATTCCGGTTGGAAGGCGCGGGTTGGTGCGCTGGCGATATGGACGCGGGCAGCCTTGACCTCGGGCATGGCCAGCAGCGTACGCGCGATCTCGCCTTCCTTCGCCCGCCAGTAGGCGGCATCGAACATCTGCGACGTGGTGCCGAATCCCGACAGCGAATCGAGCAGTTCGTATCCCCCGCCACCGGCCGCAGGGAGTCCCTCGGAGGCCAGCGCCATCCGCAAGGCGTCGCGCTGGGAGAGATCGACAAGGATCGAGTCGCCCTGGATTTCATACGCCACCCGACGCTGGTCGAGTGCGGCCACGACCTCCCCCGCCGCACCAGGCTCCAGCCCGGCATAGAGGAGGCCCATCTCCGGCTTTCCCGCCATGCGGCTCAGGGCGAGCACTGCCGCGAACATGGCGACCGTCGCCCCCACGATGATGATGCGGCGGCGCAGGTCGAGCTTGGTCCAGATGTCGATCACGTTCTGCAAGGCGATTCTCCGGTCCGGCGGTTCTGCCGTGGCACCAGATTTCGCCGGTCGGGCTTAACAATCGGTTAGTGACCTTTGGCTTATGGTCGCCCTGTCCCGAGAAACGGAGCATGAACATGGCCACGGCGGAAGCCACCCTCGAAGACAGCCCGAAGAAGCGGTCGAAGAAGCCCTTGCTGATCGGCCTGATCCTTGCGCTGGCGCTTGGCGGGGGCGGGTTCTACGCTACGTTTTCCGGCCTGATCCTGGCTGGCGATGCAGAACATGCCGAGGAGGAGAAGCTTCCCGGTCCGCTTTCGGGCATCGCCTTCGTGCCTCTGGAAACCATCGTCGTCTCGCTTGGGCCCGATTCGGCAAGCGAGCACTTGCGCTTCACGGCCCAGCTCGAGGTAACCGACGTGGCGCAGGCCGATGTTGCGACGCTGGCACCGCGGATCCTCGACGTGGTGAACAGCTATCTTCGCGCCATCGACACGGAGTCGATCGAGGACCCGCAGGCGATGGCGCGACTGCGCGCCCAGATGCTGCGTCGCATCCAGGTCGTCACCGGCGAGGGTCGGGTGCGCGATCTTCTGATCACCGAATTCGTGCTGAACTAGGACCGCAACCATGGACATGATCGCCGATATCCTTCTGATGGCAGGCTCTTTCGGGGCCGCGATCTACTGTTACGTGCTGTCCGCCCGGCTGAAGAAGTTCACGACGCTGGAAACCGGAATGGGTGGCGCGATCGCCGTGCTTTCCGCCCAGGTGGACGACATGACGGTGGCGCTGGAGAAGGCGCGGGGGGCCGCGAACGGCTCGGCCGAAAGCCTCGAAGCCCTGACGGCGCGAGGCGAAGCGGTGGCGCGCAAGCTGGAACTTCTGGTCGCATCGCTGCACGACCTGCCGGATCCGAAGGCCCCCTCCGCACGCCCCGTGGCGGAAGAGGTTGCCGAGGAGGAACGGCGCGTCCGCTTCGTCCGCCGCCGCTCGACGCGGGATGAGCTGGAGGCTGCAGAATGAGCCGCCGCCGCCGCGCGGGCCACGGCGCGCTCTTCATCGTGGCCATGCTCTTTGCGTCATCCGGCGCGCTGCGCCTGGGATCTGGCATCGGCGCCGCACTGGCAAATTCCGCAGAGGAGGCGACGCCCACCGAGGCCGCCGTGGTGCAAAACTGCGAGATGCCGAGCGCGCTGTCCGAAGCGCTGACACTGCGAGAGGACCGGATCGCCGCGCAAGAGGCCGCCCTGAAGGACCGCATGGCCGCTCTGGCACTGGCCGAGGCGACCATTTCCCAGCGGCTCGAGGAAATGAAGGCTGCGGAAGAGGACCTGAAGGCTACGCTCGCCCTTGCCGATGGGGCGGCAGAGGAAGACATCCAGAAGCTCACCGCCGTCTACCAGGCGATGAAGCCCAAGGATGCCGCGGCGCTGTTCGAGACGATGTCCCCCGACTTTGCCGCCGGCTTCCTGGGCCGGATGCCGCCAGAAGCCGCGGCGGCGATCCTGTCGGGAATGTCCGCCGAGGCCGCATACGGAGTCAGCGTCATAGTCGCCGGTCGCAACGCCTCTGCCCCGACGGAATGACGGTCAGAGAGTATTAACCCCCTCCCCCAATACTGCCGTCAACAGAACAGGATACAGGACACCTAAATGCTCGGCTTCGTCGGCATCGCCGTCATCCTCGTCATGGTCTTCGGCGGCTATGTCCTTGCCGGCGGCAAGATGGGCATCATCCTCAAGGCCCTGCCGTTCGAGATGATCATGATCGGGGGCGCGGCCATCGGGGCCTTCCTGATTTCCAACGACATGGCCGCCGTGAAGCACACACTCAAGGACGTGGGCAAGGTGTTCAAGGGGCCGAAGTGGAAGCCTGAAGACTACCGCGACCTGCTATGCCTTCTGTTCGAGCTGATCCGCCTGGCCCGCGCCAATCCCGTCGCGCTTGAGGAGCACATCGAATCGCCCGGCACCTCGGCCATCTTCGGGAAGTATCCTCGCATCCAGCAGGACCACGAGGCGATGGACATCATCTGCGACACGCTGCGGGCGGCGTCGATGAATTACGACGACCCCCACCAGGTCGAAGAAGTTCTGGACAAGCGGATGGAGGCGACGCTGCACCACGCGATGCATTCCAGCCACGCACTGCAGACCATGGCCGATGGCCTTCCGGCCCTTGGGATCGTCGCGGCGGTTCTGGGCGTGATCAAGACAATGGGCTCGATCGACCAGCCCCCCGAGGTCCTGGGCAAGATGATCGGCGGGGCGCTGGTCGGGACCTTCCTCGGCGTTTTCCTGGCCTACGGACTGATGGGGCCGTTCGCTGCCCGGGTGAAGACCGTGGTCGAGGAGGACATCCATTTCTACCAGCTTATCCGGGAAGTCCTGGTCGCCAACCTGCACCGCCACCCCGCCAACATCTGCATCGAAGTGGGCCGACAGAACACGCCACACCATCTCCGGCCGGGCTTCGGCGAGCTGGAGGAAGCCATGCGCAACCTGAAGCAGGAAGCCGCATGATCCGGGCGATGCTCCTGACCCTTGCCCTGGCATCCGCCGCACAGGCCGAGACCGCCCGGATCCTGTCAGGCGAGCACGGAGATTTCACCCGCCTGGTGATCGAACTGCCCGGCGGGCCGGACTGGAACATGGGCCGGACCGCGACCGGCTACGCCTTTGGCGTCCGGTCCGACAGCCAACCCACCTATGATCTGTCGACCGTCTGGGAGCGCATCCCGAGATCCCGTCTGGCGGGCCTGGCCGTCGACAAGACAAGCGGGGCGCTGCTTCTGACCCTGGGTTGCGATTGCCATGTCTTCCCCTTTGAATATGGCAGCGCAATCGTCGTCCTGGATATCCGGGAAGGGCCGGCGCCAGCAGGGTCCGCGTTCGAGGCCGCCTTTCGCGGCACGGTCCCCCCCCTCCCCAGCTCGCCGGAGAGCGAACGCTACGACTGGCTTGCCGACCGGCGCAGCGATCCGCCCGCCCGATATGTTCCGTCCCTGCCGCTCGACACCGGCAGCGTCTCGCTTGAGCCGTTGCGGGACGAACTTCTGGAGCAGATCGCAAGGGGAGCTGCAGACGGCGTGGTGGACATGGAACTGCCCGGAAAGCCGGCGGAGGTTCCCGTGATCGATCACTCTACGTTGCCCTGGTCGAACATCAGGATCGGCGTGGATGCGGGTGTCATCGTGACGACACCCGGGGCGTTGGTCCCCGCAGAAGCAGACGGCCCGGCCTGCGCCGGTCCCGAAGTGGCAGACCTTGCTGCCTGGGGACAGGACATGGCGCCCTTGGACCTGCTCGTCGCCGCCCGCTCCGACCTTTACGGCGAATTCGACCTTCCCGAGTCCGAGTCCATTATGCGCTCTGTCCGGCAGCTTCTCTACCTGGGCTTCGGGGTCGAGGCCCGGCAGCATCTTGACATGCTTGGAGATCAGGCCGTCGGCGAGGATGTGGCGCTTTATCGGTCCATGGCCCGCCTGGTCGACGGCGAGACCGACCCCCAGACGCCTTTCGCCACAATGCTGGAATGCGACGGGCCCGCTGCCCTGTGGGCGGCGCTTGCCCATGACCGCCTGCCCTCCGGCCCCGACGTGAATCGCGACGCCATTCTCCAGGGCTTCCTTACCCTTCCAGCTCATCTGCGGCGACATCTTGGCCCCGCATTGGCAGAGAAATTTCTGGCGCGCGACGATACGGAAGCAGTGCGCATCATCCGCGACGCGATGGAGCGGACGCCGGATGCGGACCCGGGCAGCGTGGCCCTTCTCGATGCCAAGACGCAACTCCATGCAGGCGATGCCGGTGCGGCCCAGATTCATGCCGAGGAGGCGGTGGCTCTTGACGGGGATCGGGCGGACAGCCTGGTGGCTCTGGTTGAGGCTCATTTCCTCAAGCTGCAACCCATGGACCCCGACGCCGCCGACGCACTTATGTCGATCCGCGGCGAGGCCGAGGACGGCGACTCTGCTGCAGCGATCGAGCGTGCGACGGTCCTGGCGCTTGCCCTGTCTGGGCAGACCCATGCCGCCTTCGGGTCCAACCAGGCCCCGGCCAATCTGTCGGACCTGTGGCGCGTCGTCGAGGACCGCGCCACCAACGACGACTTCCTGCGCCATGCCGTGCTGCCCGAGGACGCCGCGCGACCCGACGTTGCGGACGAGGTCGCGCAGGCCGTGGCCGATCGCCTGCTTGCGCTGGGATTTCCGGATGCCGCGGTGGTCTGGCTGGGACCTGTCGCCCCATCGGACCCAACGGACCTACGCCTTCTGGCGGCAAGAGCGGAACTTGCGCGTCGCGATGCGGGCGCCGCGTTGGCCCTCCTCGGCGACGCGTCGGGACCAGAGGCCGACCAGCTTCGCGCGGACGCGCTTCTTGTCCTGGGTGACCTGCCGGCGGCAGAGGCCGCGCTGTCCCAGTCTGGCGAAGCCGATGCGGCTGCGCGCGTCGGACTTTGGGACGGCGACTGGACCAAGGCCCCCGATGAAGCGGGAGCCTGGAAGGCGGCGGCGCGGCTTGCCCAGCCCCTCCCAGACACAGAGACGGCCGGCCTTCTTGATCGCGGCGGCCGGACGGTCGAGGCCAGCCTCGCCGCGCGCGAGGCCATCGAGGATCTTCTCGCCGACCTGCCCCCGCTTTCCGAAAACTGAGGCCGGTAACCGTGCGGAAAGATTCGCCCGCTAGGCTGCTCCCCAACCCCGGCAGAACGCCCGGGAGGAGCGAGAATGCGCAGCAAGAGACCTCACTTTCTGACCGCGACGACCGCTGCCGTTGCACTTTGGTTGTCACCGGCCGTCGTTCTGGGACGTGACGACCCCGCCGACCTCTGCCTGCAAGCCGCCTCGGATGCGGCGGATCGTACGGGCGTACCGTTTGCCGTCCTGCGCGCGATTTCGACGGTCGAAACCGGGCGTCACGGGCGTCCCTGGCCTTGGACGGTCAATTTCGGCGGAGATGGGCGGTGGTTCGACACCGCAAGCGAAGCCGCAATCGAAGCGGAAGCCGCTCTGGAACAAGGGGCGACAAATGTCGACCTTGGCTGTTTCCAGCTGAACTATCGTTGGCATGCGCAGAATTTCGCGTCGGTCGCCGATATGCTGGATCCGGCGCAGAACGCGATCTATGCGGCCGAGTATCTGGCCAACCACTTCGCCAGAACCGGTGACTGGGCCTTGGCTGCTGCGGCCTACCATTCAGCCACCCCCGAATTCGCTGCTGCCTATCAGGCTAAGTTCGAGGCCGCATTGGGCGACGGCGGCGGCGACACGGCCCCTTCGGCCCCTGCCGGGCTGGTCGACCGGGAGAACCGGTTTCCGCTTCTTGTTGCCGGATCGGCCGGCGCGCGGGGATCGCTGGTTCCTGCCAGCCCCGGTGGCCTCCGTCTTATCGGGGCACCATGATGCTGAAGGGACTGTCTGCCGCCGCCTTCCGCCCGACGATCCTGCTTGCCATCGGGTTGATGGCCGTCATCGTAATGATGATCCTGCCCGTCCCGGCCTGGATCCTGGACATCGGCCTGGCCATCTCTTTCGCGCTGGCGATCCTGATGCTTACGGTGACCCTGTTCATCGACCGGCCGCTGGATTTCTCGGCCTTCCCGACCATCCTCCTCGCCTCGCTCCTCTTGCGCCTGTCGCTGAACGTCTCGTCGACGAAGCTCATCATCGGCCAGGGCCACACTGGCACCGACGCGGCCGGACACGTGATCGAGGGCTTTGCGGAATTCATCATGGGCGGGGACCTGATCCTTGGCCTCGTCATCTTCATCGTCCTTCTGATCGTGAACTTCATTGTCATTACCAAGGGCGCAGGACGGATGGCCGAGGTTGGCGCACGCTTCGCGCTGGACGGAATGCCGGGCCGGCAGCTCGCGATCGACGCCGACCTCTCGGCCGGAGCGATCGACCATGCCGAAGCGAAACGCCGGCGCGAACAGGAACTTGCGGAAACCAACTTCTTCGGCTCGCTCGACGGCGCATCGAAATTCGTGAAAGGCGATGCGATCGCTGGCCTTCTGATCACCGCGCTCAACATCGTGGTGGGCCTGATCGTGGGGATCTTCGTCCATGGACTGGACGCCGCTACCGCCTTCGAGACCTACACGATCCTAACCGTCGGCGACGGCCTTGTGAGCCAGATCCCGGCTGTCATCATCTCGGTCGCCGCCGCGCTTCTGTTGGCGAAGGGCAGCCAGAAGGGAGCGGCCGATGTCTCGTTCTTCGCGCAGCTCGGGCGGTACCCCGGCGCTCTGGGCACGGTCGGCGCGCTGATGGCGCTTTTCGCGCTGGTGCCGGGGATGCCGTTTCTGCCCTTCATGCTGGCCGCGCTGGTGCTGGGAGGTGTGGCCTTCTACCAGGCCCGCCGGGCTGCCGAGCCCGAGGTCGCGCCGCCGCCCACGCTGGAAGCCCCGAAGCCCAGGTCAATCGGCGATGTGCTCGACTTCGACGACATCCACATCGAGTTTGCGCCGAACCTCGTCGCGATGGTGCTGGATCCTGCCACCGGTCTGGATAGCCGCATCGCAAACATGCGCAACCATGTCGCCTCGGCCTACGGGTTCATCCTCCCCGAGATCCGCCTGACCGACGAGGGCGCGCTTCCGCCCGGCCAGTACCGGATCCGGCTTCAGGGCGTCGAGCGTGTCGCGGACCGGCTCTATCCCGACCGGGTCCTTGTCCTGCTGAACGAAGGCATTCCGGCCCCCGATGGCCTCGACGCGCGCGAGCCGGTCTATGGCGCCCCGGCGCGCTGGATCCTTCCCGACCAGCAGGAGGACGCTGCCCTCTCCGGCCTGACCGTCGTGTCGCCGACCGAGGTCCTTGCGACCCACCTTCTCGAGGTGCTGAAGTCGAACCTTTCGCGTCTTCTCACCCTGCGCGGCCTGCGTCGGCTTCTGGACGAGTTCGTGAAGCTTTCCGATCCCGTACGGGCCGAGGCGAACCGCCGGCTTCTGGACGAGTTGATCCCCGACAAGGTGCCGATCGATCTGCTTCATTCCGTGCTGCGGCTTCTCCTGGACGAGCGGGTCTCGATCCGGAACCTGCCGCTGATCCTGGAATCAATCGCCGAAGCACGGCAGTTCGGCACGCCCGAAGCGATCTGTGAACATGTCCGCCAGCGCCTTGGCTTCCAGATCATCGCCGAGCTCAAGCGGCCGGACGGCTCGGTGCCCCTGATCCAGCTTTCGCCCGAGTGGGAAAGGACCTTTTCGACCTACCAGATCGACAGCGACCGCGGCCACCGCGACGTGGCCCTGCCACCAGAGATTTTTGCGAAGCTCGCCAATGGTTTGACCGAGCGCGTCAACCGTGCGGCCGAGGGTGGCGTCTACCCGGCGCTGGTGACCTCGGTGGGACGGCGGCGCTTCCTGCGGACGGTGGTCCAGGCCAAGGGCCTGCATATGCCGGTCCTGTCCTATGAAGAGATCGGGACCGATGCTCGGCCCGCCCTGATCGGACAGGTCCCGGCGTGACCGATCTGATCGCGGACCTCTCGATGCTCCTTGGCCTGGCCGAAAGCCTGGCCTGGGCCGTCGCACTGGCCTTCGTCCGGATCGGCGCCATGGTTGCGCTGATGCCCGGCTTCGGTGATACGGCTGTCCCGCAAAGGATCAAGCTTGCGCTTGTCGTCGGGCTTACCCTCGTGGTCGCCCCTCTGCTGACCGAGCGGATCAGCGCCGCGGATGTCCCTCCATCCTTCCTGGCCCTGGGAGGAGAGGCGGTGGCCGGTCTCATCCTCGGGATCGGGATGCGGCTTTTCATAGCGGCGTTGCAGACGGCGGCGGCGATGATTGCCCAGGCAACCACGCTGGCGCAGCTCTTTTCCGGGGTTGCTCCGGAACCGCAGCCGGCGATCGGCAACCTCCTTCTCATTGCCGGCATCGCGCTGGCCATGGCCACGGGATTGCACGTGCGCGCGGCCGAGCTTGTGCTGATCTCCTACGACATCCTGCCTGCGGGTGTGCACCACTCGGCGGCCGCAGCCGCGGAGTGGGGCCTTGCCCTGATCAGCCGGACCTTCAGTCTTGCCTTCTCGCTGGCGGCTCCCTTCGTCATCGCATCGCTCATCTACAATCTCGCGCTTGGCGCGATCAACCGGGCCATGCCGACTCTGATGGTCTCGATGGTGGGCGCCCCCGCCCTGACCCTGGGGGGACTGGCCCTGCTGGCCGTCGCCACGCCGGTGCTGCTTGCCGTCTGGGTCGACGCGTTCACTGCCCATCTTGACCAGCCGTTCGTGGTGGCACCATGAGCAGCGAGGACGACGAATCCGACAAGGAACACGAGGCGTCGCAGCAGAAGCTGGACAAGGCGCGCAAGGACGGGGACATCGCCAGGTCCACGGATCTTCAGACCGCAATCGCGACCGGTGGGTTCCTGCTCGCGCTGTTCAGCTTCGGGGCCTGGGCCGTCGAGAGGTCGGGGACGGCCAGCATGGTGCTGCTCGACCAGGCAGACCGACTGTCGACCCTGGTCACCACAGGAGGCAGCGCCCCTGTCGCCGGCATCCTCATGGCGGTCGCCGGTCCGCCGCTGGCGCTTTTGCTTCTGGCACCGGTGCTGGTGCTTGCGCTTCTCGTCGCAACCCGGGGCTTCGTCGTTGCGCCCAGCCGGCTGGCACCCAAGCTGTCGCGGATCTCTCCGATCGCCGCTGCCGGGCACAAGTTCGGCGTCGAGGGACTGGTGGAATTCGCCAAGAGCACGGTCAAGCTCTGCCTCGTCGGCCTGATCCTCTACTATTTCCTCGCCGCGCGCCTGGAAGAGATCCTGGCCAGTCTCTACCTGACAACCGCCATGTCCGGCGCGTTGATGGCCCGCCTGACTCTGCATTTTCTTGCCATCGTCTTCCTGATCCAGCTCGTGATCGGCGGCGTCGATTTCCTTTGGCAGATCTTCCAGCACCGCAAGCGCCTGCGCATGTCGCGCAAGGAGATGATGGACGAATACAAGGAAAGCGAGGGCGACCCGCATCTGAAGGCGGCCCGCCGCCAGCGTGCCCAGGAAGTTGCGACGAACCGGATGCTGTCGGACGTCGCGACCGCGAACGTCGTCGTGGTCAACCCGACGCACTATGCCGTGGCCCTGAAATGGGACCGGGCGAAAGGCGGGGCACCTGTCTGCGTCGCCAAGGGTGTTGACGAGGTCGCGCGCATGATCCGCGAACGGGCGGCCGAACATGGCGTGCCGATCCACTCCGACCCCCCGACAGCCCGCGCCATTCACGCCACGGTCGAGATCGGGCTGGAGATCCGGGTCGAGCACTACCGGGCCGTCGCGGCAGCGATCCGCTTTGCCGAAGCCATGCGCAAGAGGGCACGGCGGCGATGAGCAAAGGCACCGACATCGCCCGACTGGCCGACCTGACGCAGCTTGTGCTCGACCACCGGCTTGGCAAGCTTCGCAGCGCGGTGGCCGAACTGGAGCGCAGCCGGATGCAGATCGCTGCGCTCGACCAGCCGTCCGCTGCGCAGGACCTGGACGCGGTTACAGCCGAAAAGGTGACGCTGACCTACGGCCGCTGGGCCGACCAGCGCCGGGCCGAACTGAACCTGGTGATCGCGCGGCAGACTGCCGATTGTATCGAGGCACTAAGCGAAGCGCAGACGGCCTTCGGCCGCGTGCAGGCCCTGCAGGGGCTTGCCACGCGGCTGAAGCAGGTTCGATGACGCTCAGCTGTCCTGGCGTGCGATGTCGGTGATCAGGACGTCGGTCACGACAAGTCCCAGGACCTGCGCCGCAGCTTCCTTCAAACTGGTTCGCAGGCCGATCAGGTTGGACCCGTCGGTGAACGACCCGGAGAAACCGCCCGTGTTCGCGTGGTCGAACATCACCTGCAGGAAGACATCCCGCAATTTGGGTTCCCGGACGTAGACCGCCTCGGTGCTGCCGGGCTCCACCTCCAGCGACAGCGAGAGGACGACCAGCGCAGCGACCCTCCCCTTCTCCACCACCGGAACCACGAACTGATTGTTCAGCTTGACATATTCCGGCGTTCCTTCCTCGGCTTCGGCGTGTTCGCCATCGTCTGCGTCGGCGTTTCCTTCTTCTTCCGGGGCGGCATGATCCGCCTCGGCAGCGTGATCGTCGGCCGCTGGGGCCGGGCGCAGGAACAGGCCTGCGCCCACGCCTCCGCCAAGACCTACCACGGCCAGAAGGATCGGAAGAAGCTTGCCCAGCATGATCAGAACGGCATCACGATGTCGGCGACCTGCTGGCCGTAGGTCGGCTGCTGGACGTCGGTGATCTGGCCCCGGCCGCCATAGGCGATCCGGGCGCCGGCGATCTTGTCGTAGGTTATCTCGTTCCGCCGCGAGATGTCTGTCGGGCGGACATAGCCCGTCACGATCAGCTCCCGCATCTCGAAGTTCACCCGGACCTCCTGCTGACCTTCGATCTTCAGGACGCCGTTCGGCAGTTCCTCGACCACCGTGGCGGCAACCCGCAGCGTCAGCTCCTCGTTGCGCGAGACCGAACCCTGACCCTTGAAGGTCGAGGACGACTCCATGTTGAAGGCGTCTTGCAGACTTGCGCCCTCGGGCAAGCCCGTGTTCAGGCTTTGCGGAAGGCCCAGAAGGTCGGGAATGCCCCCGTTCTGCTCACCGCTCCGGCTGCGGCCGGTGGAATTCCGGATCGAGGCGCTGTCGTCGATCTCGATCACGACGGTCAGGATATCGCCACGTCTCGCCGCACGGCGGTCGCCGAACAGTGATTCCGTCCCGCCCGTCCACAGGGACGAGCCATCCGAGACGGTGGCAGGGGGCTGATCGTCCGGCAGGGACGCGGAATACATCGCGTAGTGCTGGTCGGTTCCCTCGAGCCCCGAGAATTCGGGGGCGCGCCCCACCTGTTCCAGCTTGCCGCAACCGGCCAGGGCCAGCGTCAAAATCATCAAGGACCGCATCATGATCTATCCATTCCATCCGACATAAACTGCTCCGTCCGGGCCGATGCGGCCCGTCACGGTGTTCCGCGAGCCGAGGTTCATCACGCGCACCTCGTCCCCCTCCGATCCACGCGACAGCGCCCGGCCCTCCGTCGAGATGGCCAGCCCGCCCGAGAGATAGACCAGCGTCACCAGCTGGTTGCGCTCGACCAGGGTCGGTGGGCCAAGGTCGCCGGCACGCACAGGCTTTCCAGCGTAGATCGACACCCGGGCCTCCAGCCCGACGGCCTGAGCCGGATCGCTGAGTGCCCCGGGAAGGGCCGCGCTGACCAGCGTCAGGTCTTCGGGCGCGATCAGCGTCTTGGCGCGGATTGTCCGGGTCGCGACCAGACTTTCCGCCGAAACCGGGGCGGCAAGCGCAAGGATCAATGCCAGCCGCAGCATCAGCGCACCTGCGTGGTGGCGGCCAGCATCTGGTCGGCCGCAGTGATGACCTTCGCGTTCAGCTCGTAGCCGCGCTGCGCCTTGATGAGCTCGGTCACTTCGCGCACCGCATCGACCGAGCTCGATTCCAGGTAGCCGTGCCGCAGCGTCCCCAGTCCCTCCTGCCCCGGCGTCCCCGAAAAGGCCGCGCCCGAAGCCGGGCTTTCCAGAAACAGGTTCGACCCGATGGCCTCCAGCCCCTTCTCGTTCGGAAAGCTCGAGATCGTCATCTGCCCGATCAGTTCCGGATCCACCCGATCGGCGAATTCCGCCCAGACCTCGCCGGAGGGCGAAATGGTCAGCCCCCTCGCATCGGCGGGGATCGTGATGCCCGGCACCACGGGATAGCCGTCCGAGGTCACGATCAGCCCCTCGGCCGACCGCTTCAGCGCCCCGTCGCGGGTATAGCCGACCTGGCCCGAGGGCATCTGCACCTCGATGTAGCCGTTGCCGTCGATCGCGACGTCAAGGTCGCCGCCAGTCGCATCCAGGGTCCCCTGGCCGATTACCACCGAGACCGCCGCCGGACGCACGCCAAGACCGATCTGCACCCCGGTCGGCAGCATCGACCCATCCGCAGCCGAAACGCTGCCCGGCCGTGCCATCTGCTGGTAGGTCAGGTCGGCAAAGTCGGCGCGGCGGGGGTTGTAGCCGGTGGTCGACATGTTGGCGAGGTTGTTCGAAACGACGTCGACCTTCATCTGCTGGGCCGACATGCCTGTCGCGGCAATCTGCAATGCCTTCATTCCGGCCTCCTATCGACCAAGCGCCTGGATCACGCCGCGGACGCGTTCGTCTTCGGCATCCAGGAATTTCTGGCCCAGCTCGTAGGCGCGCTGGACCTCGATCATCCGGGCGATCTCGGACACCGGCTCGACGTTACTGTCCTCGAGCATGCCCTGCAGGACCGTAGCACCCTCCGCCGGTTCCAGCTCGCCCGCGGCGAACATGGTCCCGGCCTGGTGGCGCAGCGAGAGCGGATCAGTCGGCCGCCAGAGCCCCACCTGCGCGATGGGTTGTCCGTCCGCCGAAAGCGTCCCGTCGGCAGCCAGCGCGATGCCCCGCGCATCCGGCGGCACGAAGACCGGCGCGCCGCCCGCATCCAGAAGCCGATAGCCGTCGGGGGTCACCAGCTCGCCCTCGGCCGAGGGCGTGAAGCTTCCCGCCCGAGTCAGCCGTTCGCCCTGCGGCGTCTCCACCAGAAAGAAGCCCTCGCCCTGGATGGCAAAGTCGAACTGACCGCCGGTCTGGCTCAGCGTCGACTGGCTCAAGTCCACATGACGCCCGCTGGCATGGGCCATCGACAGGGACGGATCCTGGTCCAGTGCGGCCACGAATTCGGAAAACACCACCCCCTCGCGCCGGAAGCCGGTGGTTGAGGAGTTGGCGATGTTGTTCGCGACCACGCCCATCTCGCGCATAAGGCCCGACTGGCGGTTCAGTGTCGCATATCCGGCGGCGTCCATCTCAGCCCCCTGCGATCTGCGGAATGATGGTTTCCGTGAAGAAGGACACCAGCGTCGAGGTCATGAAGCTCATCGACAGCCAGAAGACCCCCAGCATCACTGCGGCCTTGGGGACGAAGGTCAGCGTCATCTCCTGCACCGAGGTCAGCGCCTGGAACAGGCCGATCACCACCCCGACCACCAGCCCGACGACCAAGAGCGGGGCCGAGATGGTCACGCAGATCCAAAGCGCCTGGCGCGTCAGGTCATAGATCATCGGCTCGGTCATACCGGCATCCTCAGGATTTCCTGGTAGGCCTCGACGACGCGATCACGCACCGTCGCCACCGTCTCGACCGCCATCTGCGACGAGGCCAGCGCCTGGACCAGCGCGTGCGGGTCTGCCCCGCCAGTCATCGCCGAACGGGCGACAGCCTCGTGTTCCTGCAGCGCACCCATGAAGTTGCCCGCAAGCTTTGCGAAGCCCTGTTCCGCCGCCCCTTGCTTCGGTTGCGGGGCGGCGGCGGTGCGAGCATTCGCATAGGCCTGGGAAACGAAAGAGGTTTTCACATCCATTCTGGATCTCCCCTATCGGCGCAGAAGGTCGAACAGGCTTTGCGTCATCTGACGCGTCTGGTCGAACATCCTGAGGTTCGCCTCGTAACTGCGCTGCGCTTCGCGCGCGTCAGCGATTTCGATCACCAGATCGACATTCGAGCCGTCGTAGTGACCGGTTTCATCCGCCAGCGGGTGGCCGGGGTCGTAGATCTTCGCAAGCTGGCTCTGGTCGAGTTTGACCGGACCCGCTTCGACAAGGCCTGTGTCCATCGCCTGTTCGAAGGTCATCACCTTGCGGTGGTAGCCGGGCGTGTCGGCATTGGCGATGTTCTCGGACACATGCCGAAGGCGCATCGCCTGCGTCTCCATGCCGGAGGCGGCGAAGGACAGCGAGGAGATGAGGTCATTGCCCATGTCTCACCTCACCGCGGCCGGCCAAGGCTTGCCCGGACCACGTCCGAGGTCGCCCGGTAGATTGCCAGCGCCATCTCGTGGCTTTGCCGTGCCTCGACCGACTTCACCATCTCGGCCTCCAGCGAGACCGAGTTGCCATTGGGTGACTCATGCCCGCGGACAAGGTCCGGAGCGGGCAGATTGGCCGCCGCGTGGCCAACCAGGTGACCTGGCCGCGTGGCGCGCATGTCCAATCCCCCCGCCTCGTAGACTTCGGAAAAGGCGGGGACGTCCTTGGCCTTGTAGCCAGGCGTGTCGGCGTTCGCGACATTCTCCGCAATGACCGCCATGCGTGCGCCGGACTGCGCGGCCAGCGCCTGCGCCATTCGGGTAAGTTCCAGTTTCTCGAACATCGGGGCTTCTCCCTCGACCTGCTTCACCAAGGCTTAAGGGTGATTCCTTTAGAAACGGTTGAGAGCGAACAAAGGGAGAATCCCGTGACTGGTCTTTTCGATGGTCTCTTGGCGGAAATCGCCGGAAGCGCGTCCGTGCGACGGGTTGGGCGGGTAGCGGAAACGCGGCGCGGGCTGGCCGAGGTGACCGGGCTCGAGACGGCGGCCATTGGGGATCGGGTTCTGATCCACAGCCGCGACGGCACCGCGGGCGGCGAAGTGCTCCGCCTGACGCCGGGTCGCTGTTCAGTGCTGCCGGATGCCTCGGGCGACGGGATGGCGATCGGCGACCGGGTCGAGCTTGTCGGCAAGGCCGAGATCGCTCCCGATGACAGCTGGATCGGACGGATCATCGATGCGACCGGCCAGCCGCTGGACGGCCGCCCCCTGCTGCGCGGCCCCAATGCCCGGTCCTTGCGGGCGCCCGCGCCGCCTGCCGCGTCGCGGCGTCGACTGGGCGGCCGGCTGGAGACCGGCGTGGCGATCTTCGATACCCTGCTTCCCCTGGTCCGCGGACAACGGATCGGACTTTTCGCGGGGTCGGGGGTCGGCAAGTCCTCGCTCCTCGCCAAGTTCGCGCGGGGGGTGGAGGCGGATGTCGTCGTCATCGCGCTGGTGGGTGAACGGGGCCGGGAACTGCGGGAGTTCACCGAGCGGGTGCTTGGCCCTTCGGGGATGGCGCGCAGCGTGGTGGTGACGGCGACCTCGGACCAGTCGCCCCTGATGCGGCGGATGTGCGCTCTGACGGCGATGGCGGTGGCCGAGCATTTCCGCGACCAGGGAAAGCATGTGCTGCTTCTCGTGGATTCCGTCACCCGCTTTGCCGAGGCGCACCGGGAGGTCGCACTGGCAGGGGGTGAGGGCGCCAGCCTGCGGGGCTTTCCGCCCTCGCTGACCCAGGCGATCATGGGAATGGCCGAACGGGCCGGGCCGGGACCGGAGGGGGCGGGCGACATCACGGCGGTCTTCTCGGTCCTGGTCGCGGGCTCGGACATGGAGGAGCCGGTGGCCGACATCCTGCGCGGGGTTTTGGACGGGCACGTGGTGATGGACCGGAGGATCGCGGAACGGGGGCGGTTTCCGGCGATCGATCTTCTGCGATCGGTCTCGCGGTCCCTGCCCGAGGCGGCGAGCGAGGAGGAGAACCAGCTGATCGGAGAGGCGCGGCGGTTGCTCGGGGCCTACGACCGGGCTGAGATGATGATCCAGGCCGGGCTCTATGCCAGCGGATCGGACCCGGTGATCGACCGGGCGATCAAGGTCTGGCCGCAGTTGGACGGGTTCCTGGCCGAGTCCGCCCCGGCGAACGGGATCGCGGGAAGCTTCGACCGGCTGCGGGCCAGCCTGAAGGTTTGACGGGGCCGCAAGGGACTTCTCCTGGGCAAAGTGTCCACGGTGGACAAAGGACGGGAAGTGCGCGGAATCAATGACTTGCGAAATTCGATTCAGGGTGCCTTAACCATGCAATCGGCCCCTGCCAGCTGCACGGAAGCCTAGCGCCGCAAGAGCATCAACGCGGTGGCGGCGGGCGAGGTGGCGGACATCTGGCCCTGCATCTCGGACTGCAGAATGAAGCGGCGGGTCAACGCCTCAAGCTTCGCGGGATCCTTGAACTGGCCGATGTCCGGCGAACCGAAGGCGGCTTCCGTCCGCTTCTTCAAGACCGAGACCTGCTGGTCAAGGTCGATGGACGAAAAGCTTTTCGGCAGGCCGAGCGCCGTCTGCATCACCTCGCGCAGGGGGGCGTTGCCAAGGACCGTGAACCACTTGGCGTTCTCGCTGATCGTTCGTGACGCAAGCGCCGGGATCTCACGCTCGGCGTTCAGCGCCAGGCGGTAGGTGTTGTTCTGCTGACCCACGGCGGTCTCGAAACTGCGGGCGCGGAACTGGGTCAGGATCTCGTCGGGGAATGTGGAAAGCTTCGTGCGCGGCACGGAAAAGTCGCCGTAGCCGAAAGCCGCGGCGAACTTCTGGTACTGCTTGTCGGCCAGCTTGTTGGCAAGGCTTCCCTCCTTCAGAGTGCCTCCCTCCAGGATCTTCTGGATGAAGGCCTTGCTGTTTACATCACCCTCGAGCCCGAAGGCCGTCAGGGCGATGCGCAGAAGCCGCTTGTCGTTCACCAGCTTCTCGGCCGTGTCGGCTTTGCCGATCTTGTCGCGGAAATAGGCCTCGTCGCGCTGCTGCATCGGCATCGCCTGCTGCACGGCCTGCTGCTTGGCCATCGTCCGCTTGAGGAAACCCCAGCCGGTAAAGCCTGAAAGTGGCAGGACCGGCTGGAAGCTCATGCGCGTCCGGCGGCGAAAAGCCGCTCCTCGCGCGGAAGCAGCGAACGCAGGGCCTTCAGGGCCTGATAGGGCTGCGCTTCCATGACCGCACGGCTGGCGATCGTCAGCTGGGTGCGGCTGTCATAGTCGGTCAGCACCTGGCTGAGTTGTTCGATCCCGCGCAGAAGCTGCATCTTCGCCTCGTCGGGGTCGGCATCGCCGGTCAGCACCAGCTGGGCGATGTAGCAGACCCGACGGACGGGCGTGTTCACCTCTTCGGGGTGGATCGCGTCGCGGAGCCGCAGGATGTTGGCATTGGGCGTCATGATGGCAAGACGCGAACGCTTGTCACCATTCTCGATCACCGCGCCGTTGATCAGCACCCGCTCATGCGGGCCAAGCTTCAGGACGAGGCCGCTCATTTGCCGCCCCCGTCGCCGCGCAGGCCGCGCATGACGGCCATGTTGATGTCGGCCAGAACCTCGACGCTGGCCTTGTCCTCCAGAACGGCGCGGCTGTGCTGGGCGGTGAATTCGTAAAGGTAGAAGAGCCGGGCGCGCAGGGCGGCGGGCAGGCCGTTGCCGGGCAGGGCCACGTCGGAGGCCAGCGTCGACCACAGCGTCACATTGTCGGTCACGGCGCGGACCAGCGCGGGATAGTCGGTGGCGCGGTTGGCCCAGGCGGTCCGCAGGCGCTGCGTGGTCTGCGCAAGAAGATCGTATTCGATCGACCGAAGCGACCGGGTCGGAGCCTCGGGCCGGGCATAGCTGATGGCGGAATGGAAGGTCATGGGGTGTCCATCTGTTCGAAAGCCTTGGGGTGAGGCGGGCCGCGGGGATCAGCCCCCGCGGCCCGATGCGCTTAGCGGAACAGAGACAGGAGACCCTGCGGCTGCTGGTTGGCGATCGACAGGGCCTGGGTGGCCAGCTGCTGTTGCACCTGCAGCGCCTGCAGACGTGCCGAGGCTTCCTCCATGTCGGTATCGACCATCGCGCCGATGCCGGTCTTGAGCGAGTCGGTCAGCTTGCCGACGAACTCGGACTGGATCTCGATCCGCTTCTGCGAGGAACCGAAGGACGCGGCAGCGTCGATCGAGGTCTGCAGCATGCCTTCGATCGCGTTGAGCGCGTTCGCAGGCTGGTTCACCACGTCGATGGAGTTCAGCCCGGCCAGGCCGCCCGTACCGCGGGTGGTACCGACGCTGATCGCGGCGGACTGGTTGGTGTTGTTGGCCACCGTCAGCGCGCCCGAAGCCAGCGTCAGAGTGAAATCGCTGTCCGACAGGCCGTTCTGCGTCAGCGAGTTCTTCAGGCCAGAGACCAGCGAATCGGCGGTGTCGCCTTCCTTCACGACATAGTTGCCCGAGACCGACCCCACGTTGAGCGTGATCTTGTCGCCGGCGATGATGCCGGTCAGCGTACCCGGTGCGGCCGTCGGCGCATTGGCCGCAAGCGCCCCGGCACCGCCCTGCAGGGTGAAACCGTTCAGCGTGACCGGGGTGCCGGTCACTACGTTCGCGGCCGAAAGCGTGCCGCCGCCGGCAGTCAAGGTGGCCCCGGCATCGGTCGACAGGTTCTGCGCGTCCACGGTGATGTTGGACGAGGTGACGCCGCTCTGGCTGCGGTCCAGCGAGGAAAGAACGTTCACCGTGGTCTGCGAGCCATCGACCAGGTTCAGGCCGTTGAACTGCGCCGCGCCGACCGTCGATTCGATCTGCTTCGTCAGCGCGTCGATATCGGTCTGGATCTTGTTGCGATCGACGTTGTCAGCCTGGGCGGCGACGATCTTGCCCTTCATTTCGGTCAGGAGCTTCGTCACGGTTTCCGAGGCGTTGCGCGCGACGGTCAGCGTGGCATTGCCCACCGACAGGCTGTCGGAGATGCCCTTGAAGCCCTCGACATCCGATTCCATCACTTTCGAGATCGCCCAGACGGCGGCGTTGTCCTTGGCGGTGGCCACCGACTTGCCAGTGGAGATGTCCGCCTGGGTCTTGTTGAGGCTGGCGTTGATACCCTTCATCGTCTGCAGGGCAACCATCGCGCTGGTATTGGTCAGGATCGACGACATTACTTGGTCCTTCACACGGGGCCGCAGGTTTCACGGCCGGAAAAGCCACAAGGCGTGGCGGTCTGGGCGTTCTGTCCGTGCTTGCCGGGTGTCCCGGAAGCGCCGCCCCGTCATGGGACGCAGGAGCAATGAAGGGCCAAAGGGGTGAACCAATTCCTAAACGCCGCGAGGGAAGTGCGCGGCATTTGACGAAAGTCAGACGCGTCTGGCCGGGGTCAGCCCCTGCGGCGCGAACTGGGCCTTCTGTCCGCGAGCGTCATAGGTGGTCAGCGTCGGGCCGCGCGTGATCTCGGCCACGCGGAGGCGGGCGGCCTTCACGCCGCGCGTCGCGGCCTCCAAAAGGCGTGCGTTGCGCAGGGCCTTGGTCCGAAGACGCTCGGCCGTGGCGCGGTCCTGCGGGACAGGGGCCGATTCGATCTGCCCGGCCAGGGTGGCGAGTGTGCCCAGATCGCCGGCCAGAAGGGCACCGGCTGCCTGGTCCAGAAGATCCTCAAGCGTTGCCATCTTCGGCCTTCACCATCGAATTGAAGATCATCTCGGCCAGCCCCAGCCCGCCCTGCTGCACCACGAGCTTCGCCTGCTCTTGCCGCAGGAAGGATGTGAACTGTGCCTCGCCTTGACCGCCGCCGAAGGCGCCCTGCATCTCTCCCAGGCCTGAGTGCGACAGCATCTCGGCCAGGAAGGCGGCCTCGAGGTCCTTGGCCTTGGCCATAAGCTGGTCATGGCGCGTGGGGGGCGGAAGGGTGGTCGGTTGAATGTCCATCGGGCCTCCGGGATCGGTCGGATTTTCCGCAACCATGCCGGACGGGGGTAAAGAATGGGTAACCTCTTGGCGGGATAAGGGGGCAGTCCTGGCAGAAAGCGGGAAACCATGCAGCCTGTCCTTGCCCTTGCGCCTCTTGTGACCCCGGTGCCCGAGACGGTGGCCGAAGCCTTGCCCGTGGACGAGGGGGGATTTCTCGCCTCGCTGGAAGCAGAGGCGAAGGGGGCCGACCTGGCGGTCACAGCGCCGGTCATGGTGGTGGCTCCCCTTGCCCCGCCTGTCCTGCCGGACCTTGCCCCGCCTGCTGCGGGCGCCCCGGACAGGGGCGTTGAACCTGCCCTGTCGGGCGATGTGGCATCCGAACTGCCCAAGGCTACACCGCCGATGGCCGACGTGGCGCCTTGGCAGACTGGGCAGGCGGACATCGGGGACAACGGGGCCGCGACGGTGGAGCTTCCGACCAAAGCGGCCCCACCAACCGGACCGGCTTCCCAGGCCTCCGCAACGGTCAGCGTGGACGTGGCGTTGGCGGAGCCGCAGCGCGAAATGGGTAGGGTCGCGGTTCCAGAGAGTCTGCAACAGGTCGTGCAGCCTGGTGCAGGACCTGGTGCTGCGTCGAAGATGGAGCTCCCGGTGCGGGACGGACCTCCGGACACCATCGGTCGACGGGTGACGCCGGCATCGGAATGGATCGCAGGCGGGACACCGAATTCCCCGACTACACCGGATGCACCATCCGGTAGGCCGAAGGCACATGCGGATAGACCAGAGGCGGCGATGCCCGGCATCCCGGCGCGGATGGAGGGCATGGAGCCGCCTGTGGCGGATATCGCGGGCGAAGCCTCGGCCCCGGCAGAAGGTGACGTGCCGAAGGGCGCCCCGGTGCGGCTGATCGGGGATCAGGGCCACCTTCCAGCGCAGGGGAAGGGCGCGACCGCCGTGCCCGACCGCGTACCGGACGACCAGGTGTCAGACCTGCGGACCGCTGGACCGACGCCGCCATTCGCGGCAGAGGTTCCGGAACTCCCGCCGCTGACGGACGGTCCGCTTCGGGAAGGCGCGGCCCGGCCCGGACTTTGGGAAAACCTGTTCCAGGGCCTTTCGTTGCTGCATCTCGCCGAGCGCCGGTCGGTGGCGGAGGTTCGCCTGGGGCTGCCCGGTCGGCCGGAAGCCCTACCCTCCTTTGGCCCGGCGGCTCTGCCTGTTGCCGAAGACGAGGTCGCGGCCAGGCTGGAGTCGACCTCGGCCGAAAAGGTTGACGCCATCCCGATGCCAAAGGCCGAGGCCGCCAAAGCGGTGCTGACTTCCTCGCCAACGCCCACGCCCCAGCCGTTACCCCAACCCGACGCGCCCCCTGGCGATGTCGGCAAGGACGAGGAGCCTTTTGGCCTCCTTGGCGCAGGCAGCATCACGACGGGCGGTCCACCGGCAGGCCAGGCGCACGCCCCCCTGTTGGCCGGCGGCCAGCAGCCGGGGCCGGTGCCGCAGATTGCCGCGCAGATCACCGCCGCCTTGTCGCGCAGTGCGGACGGAGCAACCGAACTTGCGCTGTCGCCGGACGAGCTGGGCCATGTGCGACTTCGGCTGGAGCCGGACGCCGCGAACCCCGACCGGATGGTGGTGATGATCACTTTCGAACGGCCAGAAACGCTGGACCTTTTCCGCCGCCACGTCACCGAACTGGCCGACGCGCTGCGGGCAGCGGGCTATGCCGGGGCCGACATCGGTTTCGGGCAGGGCCAGTCGGGATCGGCGGGGAACGACGCGCCGGGAAGCGGGTCGGCCCATGGCTCCCAAGCCCGTAGCCCATCCGATGCTGCCTTTCCCACCCCACCCACGTCCCCGCCGCAGCTTGCTGCCGGGACATCCCTTGACCTGAGATTGTGAGGCCAGAATGGACATCACCGCGCTGACATCTACCGCACCACCCGCGACGCCCCCGGCGGCGCCGTCGAAGATCACGTCGGATTTCAATACCTTCCTGCGGATGCTGACGGTGCAGATGCAGAACCAGGACCCGCTGAAACCCATCGATTCGGCGGATTACGCGGTACAGCTCGCCACGTTTTCCGGCGTTGAACAGCAGGTGCGGACGAACCAGCTTCTGGCCGACATGCAGGGCAAGTTCCAGCAGCTCGGCATGTCCGAGATGGCAAGCTGGATCGGGAAGGAGGCGCGCTCGCCCGCACCCGTGCTGTACGACGGCCGTCCGGTCACGCTGTCGCCCAACCCGGCCCAAGGCGCGGACCGGGCGGTGCTGGTGGTGAGGGACGCGCAAGGCAACCTCGTCTCGCGTGAGGAGATCCCGGCAAATGCCGAACCCTACCAGTGGCTTGGTGCCGGGGCGGACGGCTCCCCACTCCCTGCCGGCATCTACTCCATAGCTCTGGAAAGCCTGAGCGGAGAGCGGGTGCTTGCGACCACGCCGGTCGAGCATTATGCCCGCGTCATCGAAGCGAAGGGCGGCGGTGCGAACGGGACCCGGTTGGTCCTGGAGGGCGGGATCGAGGTCCCGGCCAGCGACGTAACCGCCTTGCGCGAACCCAGGGCGTAACGCCGGGTCAGTAGAAGCGGTCGAAGCTGACCCCCGCCACAAATGCCAGCGCGAGGGCGATGATCCAGACCAGGGGCGCAACCGACCGCCGGGGCTTTAGGACCACGGTGGCCGGATTGCCCGCGCGGATCAGTTGCGCCTCGACCAGCGCGGGAAGCTTCGGGCCGAACCGGGCCAGCACGCGGGCAGTCTTGACCAGGTCGCGCAGCACGGCCTTAGGGCCGATGGTTTCGCGAATGTAGCGCTCGACGATGGGGCTTGCGACCTGCCAGATGTTGATGTGCGGGTCCAGGGACCGCGCAACGCCTTCCACCACGACCATCGTGCGCTGGAGCAGGATCAACTCGGTCCGCGTCTCCATCCCGAAGCGTTCCGTCACCTCGAAGAGGTAGGACAGAAGCCGCGCCATCGAGATGCGGCTGGCGTCCATGCCGAAGATCGGCTCGCCCACGGCGCGGAGGGCGCGGGCGAATTCGTCGATGTCACGGTCGGGGGGGACATAGCCCGCCTCGAAATGCACCTCGGCGACGCGACGGTAATCCTTGCGGATGAAGCCCATCAGGATCTCGGCATAGACGCGCCGGGTGTATTCGTCGATCCGGCCCATGATGCCGAAGTCATAGGCAATGATGTCGCCGTTCGCCGCGACCTTCAGGTTGCCCTGGTGCATGTCGGCGTGGAAGAAGCCGTCGCGCAGTGCGTGGTTCAGGAAGAGCTGCAGCACCCGCGCGCCCAGAACGGTCCGGTCATGGCCCTGCGCGTCGATCTGGGCATTGTCGTTCAGCCCGATGCCCTCGGCCCAGCCCAGCGTCATCACGCTGCGCCCCGACAGGAACCAGTGCGGCTTCGGAACCTGGAACCCTTCGTCCTTTTCGGTGTTCGCCGCAAACTCGGCCGCGGACGAGCTTTCCAGCCGCAGGTCCAGCTCGCCCATGACCACGCCTTCGAAGTGGCGGATCACCTCGACCGGGCGCAGGCGGCGCGAGAACGGAGCCAGGCGTTCAATCCAGCGGGCGGCAAGGTAGAAGGCGTCGATGTCCTTGCGGAAGGCGCGCTCGATTCCGGGGCGAAGGACCTTGACCGCCACCTCCTCGCCCGTGTCGGCCAGGCGGGCACGGTGGACCTGCGCGATCGAGGCGGCGGCCACGGGTTCGGAGAATTCGGAGAAGAGGGTGGAAACCGGAAGCTCGAGCTCGGCCTCGATCATCGACTTGGCGATCTCGGTCGGGAAGGGCGGCAGCTTGTCCTGCAGGTATTTCAACTGCAGCGCCAGTTCTTCGCCGACGATGTCGGGGCGGGTCGACAGGACCTGGCCGAACTTGATGTAGGCAGGGCCCAGCGCGGTCAGGGCACGGGTCGCGGGGGGCAGCTCGGGGTCGCCTTTCAGGCCCAGCCATTTGAACGGCCAGCCCAGCATCCGCGCGGCAAAGCGCAGGCGGGGCGGCGCGCGGAAGGCTTCGAGCACCACGTCCATGGCACCGGTGCGCTCCAGCGTGGCGCCGGTGCGGATCAGGCGGATGATGTTGTGCGGACCCTTCAAAGTTTCCAGCCGGAATGGAGGGCGGCGATGCCGAGGGAAAGGTTGCGATACTTCACCATCCCGAAGCCCGCCGCCCGGATCATCGTGGCGAAGGTTTCCTGGTCGGGGAACTTGCGGATCGATTCCACGAGATACTGATAGCTGGCGCGGTCGCCCGCGATCACCTGGCCCATGACGGGGATGATGTTGAAGGAATAAAGGTCGTAGACCTTTTGCATCAGGTCGTTCGGGATCTGGCTGAACTCCAGCACCATGAGCCGCCCGCCGGGTTTCAGCACCCGGTAGGCCTCGGACAGCGCGTCGGGGATGCGGGTCACGTTCCGGATGCCGAAGGAGATGGTGTAGACGTCGAAGCTGTTGTCCGGGACGGGCAGCGCCATTGCGTCGCCGACGACCCAATCCAGGCTTTGTGCAAGGCTTTCCGCCTCGGCCCGCTTGCGGCCCTCGATCAGCATGGGTTCGGTCATGTCGCATACGACCGCGCTGGCCCCCGGGGCGCGCTTGAGGAAGCGGAAGGCCACGTCGCCCGTGCCGCCCGCGACGTCGAGAAGCCGCTGGCCGGGCCGCGGCGCCAGCCAGTCCATCATCGCATCCTTCCAGACCCGGTGGATGCCCATCGACATCACGTCGTTCATGATGTCGTACTTGGATGCCACACGCGAAAAGACGCCGTGTACCATCCCGGCCTTTTCCGTTTCGGGCACGTCCTGGAAGCCGAAATGCGTCGTCCTGTCCTCGGTCATCCTACCTGCCCGAAAAAGCCATTCGCCGGGGATATAGCGCTCCGGACCCGCGAAGGGAAACCGCAAACTGCCGCAGGGGTTGCCTGGTAGCCGATTGCACAAGGATGTTGTGGGCTACGCCGCATTGCGGGAAAAGGCGAATGCCGTCCTGCGCGAGGTCTGAATGCCCGAACTGCCCGAGGTCGAAACCGTTCGCCGTGGTCTCCTTCCGGTGCTGGAAGGGGCGACCATCTCCCGGGCCGAGGTCAACCGCCCCGACCTGCGCTGGCCCCTGCCTGAACGGATGGCCGAACGGCTGACCGGACGTCGGGTCACGGCGCTCCGGCGGCGGTCGAAGTACATCCTTGCGGACCTCGACAGCGGCGAGACGCTTCTGGTGCACCTTGGCATGTCGGGCCGGATGCTGATCTCGGGCGCGCAGCTTGGCAGCTTCTACCACGACCACCCCGCACCGCAGAAACATGACCATGTGGTCCTGCACATGGGGAACGGCGCAAGGATCACCTTCAACGACGCCCGCCGCTTCGGCGCGATGGACCTGATGCCGACGGAGCGGGCGGCCGAGCATATGCTTCTGAAGGACCTTGGCCCCGAACCCTTCGGCAACGACTTCAACGAACCCTACCTTGCGGGCCGCCTGAAGGGCCGCAAGACGCCGATCAAGGCCGCGCTGCTGGACCAGCGGATCGTGGCGGGGCTGGGCAACATCTATGTGGCCGAAACGCTCTACCGTGCCCGGATCAGCCCCCTGCGGCTGGCGGGCGACCTGAAACCGCGCCAGGTCCAGGCGCTTGTCCCGACGATCCGCGAGGTGCTGGCCGAGGCCATCGAGGCCGGCGGTTCCTCCTTGCGCGACTTCCGGCAGGCCAATGGCGAGCTTGGCTATTTTTCAAAGCATTTCCAGGTCTATGACCGCGAGGGCGACGCTTGCGAAACCCCCGGCTGCAAGGGCACCATCACCCGCACGGTACAGTCCGGCAGGTCGTCCTTCTGGTGCCCCTCCTGCCAGAGGTGACTTGCCAACGCGACGTTTGGTGCTAGGAGTCCCCAAGACTGCCAGGAAGGAGGCCGACATGGCCTATGAAACGCTGATCGTCGAGGTCGAAGACTACGTCTCGCTGATCCGGCTGAACCGCCCCGACGCCATGAACGCTCTGAACTCGACGCTGATGCGAGAGCTGGCGGCGGCGGTCACGGCGGCGGAAGCCAACGAACGCGTGCGCTGCATCGTCATCACAGGGTCCGAGAAAGCCTTCGCGGCGGGCGCCGACGTGAAGGAGATGGCCGAGAAAAGCTTCATTGACGTCTACTTCGACGACCTGTTCGGCCCGGAGTCCCGCACCATCGCCCAGGCACGCAAGCCGATCATCGCCGCCGTCTCGGGTTATTGCCTTGGCGGCGGATGCGAGCTGGCCATGCTGTGCGATTTTATCATCGCTGCCGACACGGCCAAGTTCGGCCAGCCCGAGATCAACCTTGGCATCGTGGCCGGCATGGGCGGCACCCAGCGGCTGACGCGCGCAGTGGGCAAGTCGAAGTCGATGGACATGCACCTGACCGGCCGCTTCATGGACGCCGCCGAGGCGGAACGCTGCGGACTTGTCTCCCGCGTGGTGCCGGCGAAGAACCTGATCGAAGAGGCCATGAAGGCCGCGCAGAAGATCGTCGAGAAATCGGGCGTCACGGCGATGGTCGTCAAGGAATGCGTGAACCGCGCGCAGGAGACGGGCCTGGCCGAAGGCCTTCTCTTCGAACGCCGGATGTTCCACGCGATGTTCGCGACCGAGGACCAGAAGGAGGGCATGGCCGCCTTCCTGGAAAAGCGCCAGCCGCAGTTCCGCGACCGCTAGGCCCCTGACGGCGGCTGCCACAGCTCGATCGGCGTGCCTTCCGGGTCATGGATTCGGGCGAAAGTGCCGTAACTCCCGTCTCCGTCCCAGTCGGCCCGCGTCTCGACCGCGATCCCGGCCTGCTGCAGCTGCCCGATGAGGCCCGCAAGGTCATCGACCCGCAGGTTCAGCATCCACTGCTTGTCTGCCGCGAAATAGTCGGTGTCGGCCTTGAAGGGCGAAAAGACCGTGGGTCCGGCCTCTTGCATCCAGACGGCGATGTCGGGCTGGGTGATCCCGAGGTGCTGCTGATACCAGGCGTTCAGCGCCGACGGGTCGCGCGCCCGGAAGAAGATGCCGCCGATGCCGGTGACCTTGGCCATGCCTGCCTCCCAAATGGAAAAGGGCCGCCCCACAGGACGACCCTCTCACAGTTCGGGAAAGGCGGAAAGCCTTAGCCGTTGACCACGTCCTTCAGCGCCTTGGCGATGGCGAACTTGACCTGCTTGTCGGCCGGCTTGGTCATGGTCTCGCCCGTCGCGGGGTTGCGGACCTGACGCTCGGGCCGGGCCTTGCAGGCGACCTTGCCGAGACCGGGAATGGTCACGGTGCCGCCAGCGGCGACTTCGCGGGAGACGACCGCGGCGATTGCGTCGAGAGCCGCATTCGCGGTCTTCTTGTCGCCGCCCATCTCTTCGGCAACGGCGGCCACCAGCTGGGTCTTGGTCATCGGTTTGGACATTGGATCATCCTTCGTTGTTATTCGTTTCGTGACTTAAGCACGTATCCGCCCGCAAATGCCGGGCGTCCCCCGTTCCGGGGCCATGGCCCAAACACACGGTTTGAGGGTCAAAATCAACCCAAAAACCACGAAAGTCATGGCATCGGCGGTGTTTTCCACCATTAAAGGAAGGCGGTTTCCTCGAAACTGCGAAGTTTCCGGCTGTGGAGCCGTTCGATGGGCGTATCACGCAGACGCTCCATCGCGCGGATGCCGATCTGCAGGTGGCGGCTGACCTGGGTCTTGTAGAAGTCGGACGCCATGCCGGGCAGCTTCAGCTCTCCGTGCAAGGGCTTGTCACTGACGCAGAGAAGCGTGCCGTAGGGCACCCGGAAGCGGAAACCGTTGGCGGCGATGGTCGCGCTTTCCATGTCCAGAGCGACGGCGCGGGATTGCGACAGGCGGCGCACCGGGCCGGACTGGTCGCGCAGCTCCCAGTTGCGGTTGTCGATGGTGGCGACGGTGCCGGTCCGCATGATGCGCTTCAGCTCATAGCCTTCCAGCTGGGTGACCTCGGCCACGGCCTTTTCCAGCGCGATCTGGATTTCGGCCAGCGCCGGGATCGGGACCCAGACCGGCAGGTCGTCGTCCAGCACGTGATCCTCGCGCAGGTAGGCGTGGGCGAGGACGAAGTCGCCCAGGCTCTGGCTGTTCCGAAGGCCCGCGCAGTGGCCGACCATCAGCCAGGCGTGCGGCCGCAGGACGGCGATGTGGTCGGTGGCGGTCTTGGCGTTCGAGGGGCCGACGCCGATGTTGACCAGCGTGATCCCGTTCCCGTCCGCCCGCTTCAGGTGATAGGTCGGCATCTGCGGCATCTTGGTGACCGGGTGGAGCACCCCGTCCGGCGTCTCGATCACCTGGTTCCCCGTCGCCACGAAGGCCGTGTAGCCGGTGGAGCGGTCCGCCAGCACCGACCGGGCATAGGCTTCGAACTCGTCCACGTAGAACTGGTAGTTGGTGAAGAGGACGTGGTTCTGGAAATGCGTCGGGTCGGTGGCCGTGTAGTGCGACAGGCGGGCCAGCGAATAGTCGACCCGTTGCGCGGTGAACGGGGCCAGGGGCGCCGAGCCGTCGTCGTAGCGGGTCATGACCCCGTTGACGATGTCGTCGTTCGTCGTGACGAGGTCCGGCACGTCGAACACATCACGCAAGGAGAAGTCCATCACCCCTTCCTGCGGGATCGCCACCGCGCTGCCCGAGACGGCGAAGTGGACGGGCATCGGCGTCTCTGACAGGCCCACGTCCACGGAAACCCCGTGGTTGCGGATCAGAAGCTCGATCTGCTGGACCAGGTAGTTGCGGAAGAGGTCGGGCCGCGTTACCGTGGTGGCATAGGTGCCGGGGCTGGAGACATGGCCGAAGGCCAGACGGGTGTCGACCTTGTCGAAGCTGTTGATGGTAATGCGGATTTCCGGGTAGTAGGCCCGGATGCGGCGGCCCGGATGTCCCTTGGACACGGTGCGCAGGAACTGGTCGGACAGGAACTGCGTCGCCTGGGAATACAGCGCCTCCAGCCGGTCCACGGCATCGGCGGCGCTGGTGAAGCTTTCATGCGCCGGGGCTTCGGGGGAAAGGATGGTGTGGGCGTCGTCCATTGCGGGTCCTGCAAATTGATCCGGCATTTAAGCCGGAAGCGGGGACCTTCTGCAAGTGAAGCGATTGTAACGGCTCACGCCGCGCGGAAGAGGGCGATCAGCGCCCGGTCCCCCGCGTGTTCCGCGTCGATCCGGGCCGCAGCCTCGCCATAGACCTGCACCTCGATCTGGTGAAGGTCGGTGATCCTCGCCTCGGCCGCCAATGCCTCCAGCGCCCGGTCGAAGCCCGCGCTGGTCCAGACCCGCCGGTTGATCGACAGCGCGAACTGCGCCTGCGGGCGGGCCACGGCGAGGAGATGCGGCAGCGCCTCGGGTCCCACATGCCCCGCCGTGAAGGTGCCCGACGACACGATCCCGCCATAGCGGCGCGGCAGGGTCAGCGGCTTTGTGATGTCAGCCTGACGCAGCCCCGCATAGATGCGTTTCTCGGCCGCGCGTTCCAGCATCTCGGCCGAGAAATCCACCGCGTCGATCTCGTCCTCGAACCCCATCTGCCGCAAGCTCTCGGCCAAGAGCCCAGTTCCGGCGCCCACATCCAGCACCGGCCCCTGCCCGCGTGAGCCGAGGAAGGCCGCAGCGACATGGGCGGGCAGCAGGTACTGCATCTCGGTGGCGAAGCCCTGGTCGTAGCTCGCCGCCCAGTCGCGGTAATAGGCGAGACAGGCCTCCGGCCCGGTCAGTTCCAGCGCGCCTTTCAGACCCTGGTCCATGTCGCACCTCCCACAGTCCAGCATGGAATGCACCGGCCCGTGCCGCAAGCCCTTGCGCCCCCCGGCCCCCACCCCGATAGTCGCCCCATGTCCACGCTCCTCTCCCTTGGCCACGGCTATTCTGCCCGCGCCCTCGCCCGCCGCCTGGTCCCCCAGGGCTGGCGGATCATCGGCACCACCCGCAACCCGGCCAAGGCCGACCAGTTCCGCGCCGAAGGGGTTGAGCCGCTTCTTTGGCCGGGCGATCTGGAATGGATCCTGGAGGAGGCGACGCACATCCTCTGCTCGGCCGCGCCCGACGCGAAGGGAGACCCGTTCCTGCAGGCCGTGCCCGAGATCGCGAAGTCCAAGGCGGAATGGGTGGGCTATCTGTCCACCACCGGCGTCTACGGCGACCATGACGGCGGCTGGGTGGACGAGGACACGCCCCTGACCCCACAATCCGACCGCGGCCGTCAGCGCGTCCTGGCCGAGGGGCAATGGTGCGCGACCGGCCTGCCGGTCCACATCTTCCGCCTAGCCGGCATCTACGGCCCCGGCCGCGGACCGTTCGAGAAGGTCCGGGACGGCACCGCACGGCGGATCATCAAGCCGGGCCAGGTCTTCAGCCGCATCCACGTCGACGACATCGCGCAGGTGCTGGAAGCCTCGATCCGCCACCCGAATCCAGGAGCCGCCTACAACGTCTGCGACGACAACCCCTGCCCACCGCAAGAGGTGCTCGGCTACGCCGCGCAACTGCTCGGGATGCCCGAACCGCCCGCCGTGCCCTTCGAGGAAGTCGCGCCGACGATGACCCCGATGGCGCTGGGGTTCTACAGTGAATCGAAGAGGGTCCGGAACGACCGGATCAAGGACGAGCTTGGGGTGAAGCTCCTCTACCCCGACTACCCGCAAGGCTTGGCTGCTCTCTTGGCAGGGGGTGACTGAAACGACAAAGGCCGGGGAAACTCCCCGGCCTTCTGGTTTGACGTAAACCGCTCAGACGTAGCGATTCCAGAGGTTCTCCAGCCGCTCCTGCCGCCCGGACTTGGGCTGCGGCTCGATCTTCTCGGCGATGACGCGGGCCGCCGCATCCTCCAGCGAGCCCTTCAGCATCGCCTGGGCCTTGGGGTCCTTCCAGCCGGCATAGCGCTCGGCCTTCGCCGCCTCCATCTCGCCGCTTTCCAGAAGCGCCGCCGCACATTTCAGCGCGCGGGCGCAGGTGTCCATCCCGCCGACATGGGCGAGGATCAGGTCCTCGGGGTCCAGCGACTGGCGGCGGATCTTGGCGTCGAAGTTGGTGCCGCCGGTGCTATAGCCGCCCGCCTTCAGGATCTCGTAGAAGGCCAGCGCCTTTTCGGCGTGGTTGTTTGGGAACTGGTCGGTGTCCCAGCCGGACTGGTAGTCGTTCCGGTTCATGTCGATCGACCCGAAGATCCCCAGCGCCGCCGCAGTGGCGATCTCGTGCTCGAAGGAATGCCCGGCCAGGATCGCGTGACCCTGTTCGATGTTCACCTTCACTTCCTTTTCCAGCCCGAAGTCCTTGAGGAAGCCATAGACCGTCGCGACGTCGTAGTCGTACTGGTGCTTCGACGGCTCCTGCGGCTTCGGTTCGATCAGGACGGTGCCCTTGAAGCCGATCTTGTGCTTGTATTCGACCACCTGCTGCAGGAAGCGGCCCGCGTGGTCGCGCTCGGCCTTGAGGTCGGTGTTCAGCAGCGTCTCATACCCCTCACGCCCGCCCCAGAGGACGTAGTTCGCCCCGCCCAGCCGGTGCGTCACGTCCATGTTCGCCTTCACCGTCGCGGCGGCATAGGCGTAGACATCCGGATCGGGGTTCGTCGCCGCCCCCGACATCCAGCGGCGGTGGCTGAACATGTTCGCCGTGCCCCAGAGGAGCTTGGCTTTGTGCTTGGCCTGCTTCTCGCCGATGTAATCCGCGACTTCGTTCAGGTTCTTCAGCGATTCCGCGAAGGTCGCGCCCTCGGGCCGCATGTCGGCGTCGTGGAAGCAGTAGAAGGGCACGTTCAGGATGTCGAACATCTCGAAGGCCACGTCGGCCTTGAGCTTCGCCAGTGCCATCGTATCGCCGAACCAGGGCCGCTGCAGCGTCTGCCCGCCGAACGGGTCGCCGCCCGGCCAGGCGAAGCTGTGCCAGTAGGCGACGGCAAAGCGCAGGTGGTCTTCCATCCGCTTGCCCAGGACGACTTCGTCCGGGTTGTAGTGGCGGAAGGCGAATTCGTTGGTGGAGGACGGGCCCTCGTATTTGATGGCAGGGATGCCTTTGAAGAAGTCGGTCATGTCAGGTCCTTGATGGCAGATTGGGCGGCGCGGAACCGGGCATGGCCCGCGTCAAAGGCGTCCTTGAGGGAAGGATCGGGGTCGATGGTGCGGGCGATCTGCGGGAGGGTGGCAACTTCCGCCCCTGCACCGGTGGCGGCCATAAGGCCAAGGCGCGCGGCCCCGAAGGCCCCGCCAAAGTCGCCCGCCACGGGAAGCTGGACGGGGCAGTCCAGAGCCGTCGCGATCAGCTTCAGCCAGTAGTCGGACTTGGAGCCGCCACCCACGGCCAGCAGGTTCTCCAGCCGCGTGCCGGTCGCCGCCAGCGCATCGCGGCTGTCGCGGATGGCATAGGTCACGCCCTCCAGCACCGCCCGGGTAGCGGCCTTGCGGTCGGTGGCATGCTCCAGCCCGGTGAAGGCCCCGCGCACGCTGGCCGAGTTCAGCGGGGTCCGCTCGCCGCCGAGGTAGGGCAGGAAGATCGTCTTGCCGGGAGCCTGCAGTGCGCCGAGTTCGCCGGTCAGTCGCGCCGCATCGGTGCCGATCAGTTTGGCGTACCAGTTCAGCGCATCGGTCGCGGCCAAGATCACGCCCATCTGGTGCCAGGTGTCCGGCAGCGCATGGCAGAAGGTGTGCACCGCCGTCGCCGGATCGGGCTGGTAGCCGTCGTTCGCAGCGAAGAGCACGCCCGACGTGCCCAGCGACACGAAAGCCTCGCCCGCCCGTACCACGCCGACGCCCACGCCTGAGGCCGCGTTGTCCCCGCCGCCACCCGCCACGACCACGCCCTTTGGCAGGCCCCAGCGGGTGGACAGCGCCTCGCGCAGATAGCCCGAAACCTGAGACCCTTCGACAAGGCTTGGCATGTGGCTGCGGTCGAGCCCCGTCGCCTGCAACAACTCGTCCGACCAATCGCGCTTGCCGGTATCCAGCCAGGAGGTACCGGCGGCATCGGACATCTCGCCCACATGCTCTCCGGTCAGCCAGAGCCGCAGGTAGTCCTTCGGCAGAAGGACCTTCGCCAGCCGATCCCGGATCGCCGGTTCATGCTTCGCGACCCAGACCACCTTGGGGGCCGTGAAGCCCGGGAAGACGATATTTCCCGTCAGCCGCCGGAACATCGGATCGCCGTCGAGTTCCGCCGCCTCTTCATGGCTGCGGGTGTCGTTCCACAGGATGCAGGGGCGCAGGACCTCGTCCCGCGCATCCAGCAGCGTCGCGCCGTGCATGTGACCCGACAGGCCGATCCCGCGGACCCCGGACAAGGGCTTCTGCGCCGCCAGCCGGTCAAACACCGTCTCGGCCGCCGAAATCCAGTCCGAGGGGGCCTGCTCGCTCCACCCTTCATGGGGGCGTTGCACCGTAAGCGGGGCCGTGGCCTCGGCCAGGACCGCCTGGTCCTCGCCGATGAGAATCCCCTTCAGACCCGAGGTCCCGAGATCAAGCCCGATATACATCACGCGGCCAGGTGCTGGGGCTTCTTGCCCAGGATGATCATGCCCAGGATGTCGTCGTCCGTGACTTCGTTCACGTTCACCGTGCCGACCAGCTGGCCGTTCTTCATGACGGATGCCCGGTCGCAGAGCTTCATGACGTTGTGAATGTCATGCTCGATCAGGAAGATGCCCAGGCCCTGCGCCTTCAGCTCCTGGATCAACTCGGCCACCATCTGGGTCTCGTGCGGACCCAAAGCCGCGGTCGGTTCGTCCATGATCAGGATCTTGGCGTTGAAGTAGACCGCGCGGGCGATGGCGACCGACTGGCGCTGGCCGCCCGACAGCATGTTCACCGGCACGTTGAACTTGCGGAAGTTGGGGTTAAGCCGCCCCATGATCTTCCGCGTCTCGGCCTCCATCTTCGACTCGTCCACGAAGCCGAAGCTGTTCACCAGCTCGCGCCCCAGGAACAGGTTCGACGCCGCATCCAGATTGTCCGCCAGCGCGAGCGTCTGGTAGATCGTCTCGATGTTCTGGGCGCGGGCGTCGCGGGGATCGTTGATCTCGACTTCCTTGCCGTTGATCAGGATCTGCCCGCTGTCCTTCTTGTAGGCCCCCGACAGGCACTTGATCAGCGTCGACTTGCCCGCGCCGTTGTGGCCCAGAAGGCCCACGACCTCGCCCGGGTAAAGGTCGACCGTCACGTGATCGACGGCCTTGATCCCCCCGAAGGAAATCGAGATGTCGCGCAGTTCGACAAGCGGGGTTCCGGTTCTGTCTACCATGATGTCAGCCCCTTACTTGATGCGTTTGCGGTAAACGATGTCGAGCCAGACGGCCAACACCAGTGCGATGCCGATCACGATGCGCTGGTAGGACCCGTCGCCGAAGCCGATCAGCACCATGCCGGTCTGCAGGGAGGTCAGGATCAGCGCCCCGATGATCGCGCCGTAGATCGTGCCGACGCCCCCGGCCAAGGAGGTGCCGCCGACCACGGCCGCCGCGATGACGTAAAGCTCGTCGAGGTTGCCCATCGCGTTGGTGGCGCTGTTCTGACGGGCGGCACCAATGACGGCGGCCACACCGGCCAGAGCGCCCATCAGGGTGAAGATCTTCACCGTCATGGCGCGCGTGTTGATGCCCGACAGGGCCGCGGCCTCGGGATTGCCACCGATGGCGAAGACATAGCGGCCAAAGCGGGTGCGGGTCATCAGGATCGTCATGCCGATGGCCACGAAGATCATGATCAGCACGGGGTAGGCGAAGCCGTGGCCGAAGCTGGCGCAGACGTCGCTGTAGATGTCGCCGCCGCGCTCGGCACAGGCCGGAACCTCCTGGCCCAAAGCCTGGTAGTACTTCTGGATGTTGCCCGTCGGCCAGATGTAGGAGTTGACGATGGTCGTCGCGCCCAGGATCACGGCACAAACCAGGCCGATCACGAAGGTCTCGGCCCAGACGGGGCGCTGCGCAAAGCCGTGGGTCTTGCGCGCCTTGCGACCGCTGAGGAAGGCCCAGACGACGAAGACGCAGGCGATCACGGCGAAGATCCAGCTTCCGGTCTTGCCGAGCGCCCCGAAGGACCCGCCGCCGATCAGCGCGAAGGTGTCATCCAGAGGGGCAATCGTCTTGCCGCCCGCGACGAGGAAGGCCGCGCCGCGCCAGACCAGAAGGCCGCCCAGCGTGACGATGAAGGACGGGATGCCCAAGAAGGCGATCAGCACGCCCTGGAAGGCCCCGATCAGCGCGCCCATCGCGATGCCGAAGATCACCGTGATGATCCAGATCGACGGATGGCCAAGGCCAAGGGCCGGTGTCAGGTATTCCACCTGCAGAAGGCCCATGTACATGCCGACCATGCCCATGATCGAGCCCACGGACAGGTCGATGTTCCGGGTGATGATGACCAGCACCATCCCCGTCGCCATGATGCCGATGTAGGCGGTCTGGACCGAGAGGTTCCACAGGTTACGGGGGGTCAGGAAGCCGTTCGCCTCGGCCTGGCTTGCGCCCAGAAGCAGCGAGGGGCGGCCCAGCACGAAGGTCGAATAGGCCTCGAATGCGACCCAGATCAGCAGAAGCGCGCCGACCATGCCCAGAAGGCGGGGGTCGATCTCGGTCGCGCGGAGAAAGCGGGTGAACCCACCCTCGTTCGGCGCGTGGATCGTCGGGGATTGGGGTGTAGCGGTCATGTCCTCGTCCAGCCTGAGAGGGATGGGGCTGTGCCGGAACCGGGCGCGTCCATGCGCACCATCACGCCCCTGAATGCGGGCGACGGACCAGCCAGAGAGAAAGGGGGTGGCGCCGCCCCTTGGGGACGGCGCCGGATGGTCAGATCACTGGCAGGCAGCGACGTCGGGCAGAGCGCCTTCGCAAGCCTGTTCCTTGGTGATGTGGCCCGCGTCGATGGCAACGCCGATCGTTTCCTTGGTGATCGGGGTCGGGGAAAGGAGGATGGCGTTCATTTCAACGCCCTTCTCGCCGCCCGAGAACTTGGTCGCGCCCGGAACGGCGTCGAGAGCCGCCCCGTCGGCCAGAGCCGAGGCGATTTCGCCGGCGGCCTTGCCCAGCTGACGAGCGTCCTTCCAGACCGACACGGTCTGGGTGCCGCGCGCAACGCGGTTGATCGCGGCAAGGTCACCGTCCTGGCCACCCAGCGGAACGTTCAGGCCCTGAGCCGCGAGAGCCGCAGCAGCGCCACCGGCCATGCCGTCGTTCTGCGACAGAACGGCGTCAACGGCGTTGTTGTTGGCGGTCAGGATCTGTTCCATGTTCTTCTGGGCGTTCTCGGGCTTCCAGCCGTCCGAGTTCGCTTCGCCGACGATCACGATGTCGCCGGCGGCCACGGCAGCGCCGATGACTTCTTCCATGCCCTGACGCAGGAAGCCGACGTTCGGGTCACCCGGGTCGCCCTTGATGATCGCGTAGTTGCCCTTCGGCGCGACCTTGAAGACCTCTTCCGCGATGATGCGGCCGACGCCGACGTTGTCGAAGGTCAGGTAGAAGGTGCGGTCGTCTTCGATCAGGCGGTCATAGCCCACGACCGGGATGCCTTCGGCAGCGGCCTTCTCGATGGCCGGCCCGATGGCGTCCTTGTCCCAGGCGTTGATGACGAGCGCGTCCACGCCCTGGGCGATCAGCGCGTCGATGTCCGACAGCTGCTTTTCGGCGGACGACTGGGCGTCGGCCGAGACGTAGGTGTTCCCGGCGGCTTCGATCGCGGCCTTCATCGCGGCTTCGTCGATCTTCCAGCGCTCTTCCTGGAACTGGGCCCAGCTCACGCCGATGACCTTGCCCTCGGCCAGCGCGGCCGACGAAAAGCCGGTCACCGCCAGAACGGCGGCGAGAATTGCGGTACGCATGTGTAACCTCCCTAGTGTATCGGCCAGCAGATGGCCGGCCCGGCAGATTCGCCGTGACAGGCGCGAATGTGCCGTGAATAATTTCAGTTGTCAAAAATAAAACGCCGGCACGAGCGACCGCGCCGGCGCTTTCCGGATTACTGGCAGGCCTCTACGGTGGGCAGAGCGCCCCGGCAGACATCCTGCTGCGTGACGTGGTCGGCGTCGATCACGACGTCCAGGTTCTCGGCCGTGACCGGCGTAGGAGTCAGAAGGATCGCCCAGACCGGAATGCCCTTCTCGCCCCCCGTGAACTGCGTGGCATCAGGGATCAGGTTCATCGGCGTTCCCTCGGCCAGAAGGCCCGCGATCTCGCCCGCGCGCTTCGCCAGCTCGAAGTTGTTCTTCCAGACGGAGACCGTCTGCAGCCCCTGCGCGACGCGGTTCAGCGCCGCCTTGTCGCCGTCCTGGCCGCCCACCGGCACCGAAAGCCCCGCGGCCGTCAGCGCCTCGATGGCAGCGCCCGCCATGCCGTCGTTCTGCGCCAGCACCGCGTCCACCTGGTTGCCGCTGTCGGCCAGGATCTTCTCCATCACCGCCTTGGCGTTCTCGGGCTTCCAGCCATCGGCATGGGCCTCGCCCACGATCTTGATCTGCCCGCCGGCAACGGCAGCCCCAATGACCTCTTCCATGCCCTGACGCAGGAACATGCTGTTCGCATCGCTGGGATCGCCAAGGATGATGGCATAATTGCCCTCAGGCTGCGCCTGCTTGACGATGGCTGCGATCAGTCGCCCGACGCCCACGTTGTCGAAGGTCAGGTAGAAGACCCGCTCATCCTCGATCATCCGGTCGTAGCCCAGGATCGGAACTCCCGCCTCTGCTGCACGGTCGACGCCGGGGCCGATGGCCTCCTTGTCGACGGGCTGGATGATCAGAGCGTCAACGCCCTCGGCCACCAACTTCTCGATGTCGCGCAGCTGCTGCTCGGCCGACCCGCCCGCGTTGGTCGGGATGTATTCGTTGCCCTGGCGTTCGATCATCGACCGCATCGCGGTGGCATCCCAGCGCCAGCGTGCCTCCTGAAAGTCGCCCCAGGCGACGCCGATCTTCTTGCCTTCCGCGAAAGACGGGGCTGCGAGACCCGTGAAGACAAGAGCTGCAGCAAGAATGAGGCTGCGCATGGGAAACTCCTCCAAAGATGGACCGGACCAACGCTACCGCTTAAGTTGAGCCGAACTGCGGCTCCACGCTTGCCACAACAATTTCAGTTGTCAAAATAAATCGTCTGACAGAAGCTGGGCACTCGCGAGTGTCGGGGCAAATCCGGCGAAAATACGGTAAAGGCGTGGCGCGGCCTGCCACAATCGGCCGTGATTACTTCGGGGGTCGAACAAATGCTGTCCAAAGCGACCCGGCCTGCCAGCAGCGACGGACGCAAGGGCGTGGGTCCCTTGATCCCGCCGCTGACCGAAAGCCAGCGCCCGCTGCGGCAGCAGGTCTTCGAACTGGTCCGTGCTGCCGGACTGATTCCCCGGGTGCAGCTGGCCAAGGACCTCGGCGTCAGCCCGGCCTCGGTGACCACCATCTCCTCGGAACTGATCGAGGCGGGGCTCATCGAAGAGGTCGCCGCCCCCCGCGACAATGACGCCGGCCGTGGCCGCCCCGCCGTGGCCCTGGGGGTCCGCGCCCAGGCGCACCGGGTCGCCGGGATGAAGCTTTCCGACCGCGAGCACACCGCCGTCATCGTCGACTTCGCCGGAAAGCTTATCGCCGACGACGCCATCCCCCGCCACCCGGGCCCGATGTCCCTGCCCGAGATCCTGGAGGCCATCGAAACCCTTCTCGCCCGGGTCTGCGCCAAGGCGGGGGTGGACCGCGCCGACCTGTCCGCCGTCGGCATCGGCCTTCCAGGCTTCGTCGACTGCGCCGAGGGCACGGTCTTCTGGTCCTCGATACTGGCCGAGCGCAACGTCCCCATCGCCGCCGCCGCCACCGCGCGGCTGGGCCTGCCCGCCTACGTGGACAACGACGCCAACCTCGTTGCCCTGGCCGAGCTCTGGTTCGGCGCGGGCCGCAGCCTGTCGGATTTTGCCGTCGTGACCATCGAACACGGCGTCGGCATGGGCTTCGTCATGAACCATCGCATCTACCGCGGCGCGCAGCGCCTGGGGATGGAGCTGGGGCACATGAAGGTGCAGCTCGACGGCGCGCTCTGCCGCTGCGGCCAGCGTGGTTGCATCGAGGCCTACGTGGCCGACTATGCGCTGGCACGTGAGGCGACGACGGCGCTGAACTGGGGCCACAAGGAAAGCCAGCCGATCAACGTCCTGCTCGAAAGCCTCTACGACCATGCCAAGGCGGGCAACGTCACGGCGAAGTCGATCTTCCGCCGCGCCGGACGCTACCTGGCCCTCGGCCTCTCCAACGTCGTGAACCTCTTCGACCCCTCGCTGATCATCCTGTCGGGCGAACGGATGCGCTACGACTACCTCTACGCCGCCGAGACGCTGGACGAGATGGAGAACCTGGCCATCAACACCGGCCGCCCCCGCCCGCCGATCGAGATCCACGCCTGGGGCGACCTCCTTTGGGCGCACGGCGCGGCGGCGCTGGCCCTGTCGGAAGTGACCGAGGCGATCCTGTCGCCCGCCACGCGCGAGATCGCCGCGCAGTAACCCGCAAGGACCCCAGATGGACCAGATCGACCGCATCCTTTCCGCTGCGCCCTTCAACCTTGACCCCGCAGCGCGCGACTGGGTGCGGACCACGCTTGCGGACATGGACCGCGCCGCCAAAGTCCGGCAGCTCTTCGTCCACATCTGCTTCGGCACCGGGCCCGAGGTGGTGGACCGCATCACCGCCCTCGCCCCCGCCGGGATCACCAAGTTCTTCGGCCCCGATGGCCGGGCCGAGCTTGACACGCTCGACGCCCTTCGTGCCGCCGCTGGCATCCCCTACCTCGTCAGCTCCGACCTTGAAGGCAGCCGGATGAGCCCCTCCTTCGGGACCGAGGTGCCGAACCCCCTGGCCCTTGCCGCCGTTGACGACGTCCAGGCCTCCGCCACCATCGCCCGGATCATGGCCGAGGAAGCCCGCGCCGCGGGGATCAACTGGTCCTTCACCCCCGTCCTCGACATCAACGCGCTCTTCCGCTCGCCCATCGTCGCCACCCGCGGCCTTGGCTCCGACCCCGCCCGCATCCGCGACCACGCGCTGGCCCATATCCGCGAACTGCAGGCCGCCGGCGTCGCCGCCACCGTCAAGCACTGGCCGGGCGAGGGGCACGACGACCGCGACCAGCACCTCGTCACCACGATCAACCCCCTTTCCATCGAGGATTGGCACGCCACCCACGGCGCGTTGTACCGCGCGGCTATCGAGGCTGGCGTCATGTCGGTCATGTCCGCCCACATTGCCTTCCCGGCCTATGTGCTGGCGCGTGACCCTGATGCGGGGCTCGAGGCCTACCGCCCCGCCTCGACCTCGCGCCTGTTGAACCAGACCCTCCTGCGCGAGGAGATGGGGTTCAACGGCCTCATCGTCTCGGACGCGACGCCGATGGCGGGCCTTGGGGCCTGGGCGCATCGGGATGTGGCCCTGCCCGAGGTGGTGTCCTCCGGCTGCGACATCATCCTCTTCTCCGACGAGCCCGAGGCCGACATTGCCCGTATCGAGGCCGCGCTGGACGACGGCCGGATCACCGCCGACCGCCTCGACGAGGCAATGGTCCGCGTCCTGGGCCTGAAAGCCGCTCTTGGCCTGCACCGCGACGGCACGGTCCCGGCGGATCGCGCGAAGCTTGCCACCCCCGCCAGCGCCGAGGCCGCCCGCAAGGTAACCGCCCGCGCCCCGACGCTGGTGAAGGACGTGCAAGGCATCCTGCCCCTCTCGCCCCAGCACCACCGCCGGGTCCTGATCTACTCCACCGGGATCGTCACGCCGCTGCATGGCGAAGGCATGCCGATGATCTTCCCCGACCTCCTCCGCGCCGAGGGGTTCGAGGTCACGCTCTACGACCCCGCCACCCGCCCCGACCCGCGCCAGTTCGATCTGGTGCTGTATGTCATGGCCGAAGAGACGCTTCTGACCCGGGGCCGCATCTTCCTGGACTGGAACCGCCTTACGGGCGGGATGCATGGCGCGATGGCCCGGCACTGGCACGAGGTGCCGACGGCGCTCATTTCCTTCGGCTATCCCTACTACCTCTACGACGCCCCGCGCCTGCCCTGCGTGGTCAATGCCTATGCCACGATGGATTCGATGCAGCGCGCGACGCTGGACTGCCTTTTGGGCCGGGCCGAGTTCCAGGGAAAGAACCCCGTAGACCCCTTCTGTGGCCAGCCCGACGCCCGCTTCTGAACGCTCCTCCTGCGCCTTCGGCTTCTCCTCGCTGGCCCCCGGCGAGGAGGGACGCAGTCACCGACGCGCCGCCCGCATCCGCATCCGCGCGTCCAGTTCGGCATTGATCGCCCCGCCCAGCAGGACCGACCAGACCGACAGGTAAAGCCACATCATCAGGATGATGACCGCCCCGATGGACCCGTAGAACACGTTGTAGCTGTTGAAATTCGACAGGTAGACCGAGAAACCGATCGACACTCCGGCCCAGGCGATGGATGCAACCAGAACGCCGACGCTGATCCACGGTGACCGGAACCCGCCTGGAACGTTCGGACCAAAGCGATACAGGATCGACAGGCACGTGACGACCAGCAGGAACATCGCCCCCCAGGGCAGGACCTTCGTCAGCCAGGCCTCGAAGGTCCCGAACTGGACGAAGTTCAACAGGATCGGCACCACCACCACCGTCACCAGCGCCACGAACAGCGCCCCGATCAGCGCCCCCGTCAGCACGAAATCCACCGCCCAGCTCCACAGCCAGCTGCGCGGCTTGGAACGGTGCACCACGTCCAGCCCCTGCACCAGCGCCGAAACCCCGGCCCGGGCGGAATAAAGCGCGATCAGCAGCGACAGGACCGTCGTCCACTGCAGCGCCGTCCGCGGAGCGGTGATCAGGCCCATCACCTGATCATGCACCAGCGTCCGCGCCTCCGGCGGCAGGAAACGCTCGGCGATGGAAAGGTAGCCCTGGATGACGCGGGGGTCTGCGAACATCCCCCAGACGGCAATGGCCGCCGCAAGGCCGGGAAAGACCGCGAACATCGCGAAGAAGGCCACGCCTGCCGCGATCAGCCCGAAATGCCCATTGCCAACCCGCGTCCAGACGCAGACCAGGAACTCCCAAAGCTCGCGGACGATCTTCATGCGGTCAGCATCCCCCGGATTCCCGGCTAGCGCAACTTGAAGCCGCCCAGCCGCCGTCGCATGATAGCGCCAACAGGAGGACCCCCATGACATACACGCCCGCCGCCAACCGCTATGAGCGGATGATCTACAACCGCTGCGGCAATTCCGGCCTGAAGCTTCCGGCGATCAGCCTCGGCCTCTGGCACAACTTCGGCCACGACACGCCGCATGCCACGAAACAGGCGATCTGCCGCACGGCCTTCGACCTTGGAATCACCCATTTCGACCTTGCCAACAACTACGGCCCCCCGCCCGGCAGCGCCGAAGAGGCTTTCGGTGAACTGCTGAAAACCGATTTCAACGGGTTGCGGGATGAGCTCATCATCTCCTCCAAGGCCGGCTACCTGATGTGGGACGGCCCCTATGGCGAATGGGGCAGCCGCAAGTATGTCATCGCCTCCTGCGACCAGTCGCTGAAGCGCATGGGTCTCGACTACGTCGACATCTTCTATTCCCACCGCTTCGACCCCGACACCCCGCTGGATGAGACGATGGGCGCTCTGGACCACATCGTCCGCTCTGGCCGGGCGCAGTACATCGGCATATCCAGCTACAACTCCCAGCGCACACGAGAGGCCGTGGCGATCCTGAAGGATCTGGGGACTCCGCTGCTGATCCACCAGCCCAGCTACAACATCCTGAACCGCTGGGTGGAAACCGACGGGCTGAAAGACACGCTGAAAGAGCTCGGCGTCGGCTCCATCGCCTTCGTCCCGCTGGCGCAGGGGATCCTGACCAACAAGTACCTGAACGGCATCCCTGCCGGCAGCCGCGCCACGCAGGACAAGTCGTTGCACCCCTCGGTCGTCGAGAAGGCCCTTGGGTCGGTCCGCAAGCTGAACGACATGGCCGCCGCCCGGGGCCAGACGCTGGCGCAGATGGCCCTCGCCTGGGTCCTGCGCAACGGCGGGATCACCTCCGCCCTCATCGGCGCGTCGAAGCCCGAACAGGTCGTCGATTGCGTCGGCGCGCTGGAGAAGCTCGACTTCACCGCCGACGAACTGGCAGCGATCGACGCCATTTCAGAGGAGAAGGACATCAACCTCTGGGCGCGGTCGTCCGAGGACTGAGCCTGAAAGCGAAAAGGCCCCGGATCATCTCCGGGGCCCGTCTCTCATTCACTCGGCGGGAACCTTCGCCACCTCGTCCGACAGCGGATAAGGCAGGCGCTCCACCATCTCCTTCGGGCAGACCTGCAGGAAGTTCAGCCGCTCGCGGTCCCAGTTCGCCAGGATGCGCTCGGCGATCCGGCTGCCGGTCTCGTCCAGGTGGCGCTGGATCAGGCCCTTCAGCTGCATCTCCCAATGCGGATGCTCCACCGCGCAGGTCAGGATCGACTCGAGGTTCATGAAGTCCTCGGCCACGCCCTCGGGGTCGTAGACATAGGCCATCCCGCCCGTCATCCCGGCCCCGAAGTTCGCGCCGATCCGGCCCAGGATCACCGCAACGCCGCCGGTCATGTATTCACAGCCGTTCGACCCGCAGCCTTCCACCACGACCGAAGCACCCGAGTTCCGCACCGCGAAGCGCTCCCCGGCCCGACCGGAGGCAAACAGGAACCCGTCGGTCGCCCCGTACAGCACGGTGTTCCCGATGATCGTGTTCTCTTCCGCCTTCAGCGGCGAGGACATCAGCGGCCGCACGGTGATCGTGCCGCCCGACAACCCCTTGCCGACATAGTCGTTGGCATCGCCCTGGACCTCCAGCTTCAGACCCCGGACGCTGAACGCGCCCAAGGACTGGCCGCAAGACCCGGTCAGCTTCACCGTCAGATGGTCGGGCTGCAGCGCGTTCCGCATCCCGAACTTCTTGACGATATGGCTCGACGCCCGCGTCCCGATGGTCCGCAGCGTGTTCCGCACCGCGTACGACAGCTGCATCTTCTCGCCATCCTCGAAGAAGCGATGCCCGTCGCGGATGATGTCGGCGTCCAGCGTGTCCGGCACGGCGTTGCGCGGCTTCGACCGGTCATAGGTGATCGACCGCGCCCCATCGACGCTGATCAGCATCGGGTTGAGGTCGAGGTCATCGAGGTTCGCCGCCCCGCGCGAAACCTGCGTCAGCAGATCGGCCCGCCCGATGATCTCGTCCATGCTCCGCGCACCGATGGAGGCGAGGATCTCCCGCACTTCCTGCGCATAGAAGGTGATCAGGTTCACCACCTTGTCCGCCGACCCGGTAAACTTGGCCCGCAGGCGTTCGTCCTGAGTGCAGACGCCCACTGGGCAGGTGTTCGACTGGCACTGGCGCACCATGATGCAGCCCATCGCGATCAGCGCGGCGGTGCCGATGCCGTATTCCTCGGCCCCCATCATCGCCGCCATCACGATGTCTCGCCCGGTCCGAAGCCCCCCGTCCGTGCGCAGCGTCACCCGCTCACGCAGGTTGTTCATCGCCAGCACCTGATGCGCCTCGGTCAGACCCATCTCCCACGGCAGGCCCGCGTACTTGATGGATGTCGCCGGCGAAGCCCCCGTCCCGCCATTGTGGCCCGAGATCAGGATCACGTCGGCCTTGGCCTTCGCCACGCCCGCTGCGATGGTGCCCACGCCCGACGACGACACCAGCTTCACCGTCACCTTGGCGCGCGGGTTGATCTGCTTCAGGTCGTAGATCAGCTGCGCCAGGTCCTCGATGGAATAGATGTCGTGGTGCGGCGGCGGGGAGATCAGCGTCACGCCGGGAGTCGAATGCCGCAGCCGCGCGATCAGCGCCGTGACCTTCATCCCCGGCAGCTGGCCGCCCTCACCGGGCTTCGCGCCCTGGGCCACCTTGATCTCCAGCTCTTCGCAGGCGTTCAGGTATTCCGCCGTCACGCCAAAGCGCCCCGAGGCGACCTGCTTGATCTTGGCAGACGGGTTGTCCCCGTTCGGCTCCGGCGTGAAATGCGCCGGGTCCTCGCCGCCCTCGCCCGAGTCCGACTTCGCCCCGATCCGGTTCATCGCAACGTTCAGCGTCTTGTGCGCCTCGGGGCTGAGAGCGCCCAGCGACATGCCCGGTGTGACAAACCGCTTCCGGATCGAGGTGATGCTTTCAACCTCCTCGATCGGCACCGGCTTGCCCAAAGCCTTGATGTCCAGAAGGTCGCGCAGATGGATCGGCGGGTTCGCCCGCATCGCGGCGGAGTACTGCTTCCAGATGTCATAGCTCGCCCGGTCACAGGCCGATTGCAGCATGTGCATCGTCTGCGCTTCCCAGGCGTGCTTCTCGCCCGACCGCCGCGCCTTGTAGAAGCCGCCGATGGGCAGCACATCCGCGCCGCCCAACCAGCCGCGCTTGTGGACTTCTTCCAGCTTCTGCTCCACGCCCGTCAGGCCGATGCCCGAGATACGCGACTGCATCCCCGGGAAGTACTCGGCCACCATCGCGCGTGACAGGCCCACGGCCTCGAAGTTCAGACCGCCGCGATAGCTGGAGATCACCGAGATCCCCATCTTCGACATGATCTTCAGAAGCCCCGCATCAATGGCATCCCGATACCGCCGCATCGCATCGGTCAGCGAGCCGTCCAAGAGCCCCCGGTCGATCCGGTCCGCGATGGAATCCTGCGCGAGGTAGGGGTTCACCGTCGTCGCCCCGCAGCCGATCAGCACCGCGAAGTAATGCGGGTCGATGCATTCCGCCGACCGAACGTTGATCGAGCAGAAGGTCCGCAGACCCTTGCGCGTCAGCCAGCTGTGCACTGCCGAGGTGGCAAGGATCATAGGCATCCCCACCTTCTCCGGCCCCTGATGCTCATCCGTCAGGACCAGCTGCCCGGCACCCGACCGCACGGCATCCTCGGCTTCCGCCCTGATCCGCTCCAGCCCCTGGCGCAGGTCATCCAGCCCCTCGCCCACCGGGAAGGTGCAGTCGATGAAGGCCACCTGATCGCCGAACCGCTGCACCATCACGTCGAACTCGCGGTTCGCGATGAAGGGGCTTTCCAGGACCAGGATTTCCGTCTGGCTGTTGTTCTCGTCCAGCACGTTCCGCAGGTTGCCGAAGCGCGTCTTCAGCGACATCACCCGGCCTTCGCGCAGCGAGTCGATGGGCGGGTTCGTGACCTGGCTGAAGTTCTGGCGGAAGTAATGCGACAGCGGCCGATAGACCGACGACAGCACTGCCGGCGGCGTGTCATCGCCCATCGAGGCGACCATTTCCTTCCCGTCCTCGGCCATCGGCGCAAGGACCTGCTCCAGCTCCTCGATGGTGAACCCCGCCGCGATCTGGCGCTTGCGCAGGTCAGCCCCGGTAAAGGTCTGCGTCTCAGGGATGTCGCGCAGCAGGCTGTTCAGGTCGACGATCTTGCCCACCCACTCGCCATAGGGCTGGGCGGCGGCCAGTTTGTCCTTCATCTCGACGTCGTGGTAGAGCTTGCCCTCCGCCATATCGACGGCGATCATCTGCCCCGGCCCCAGCGCGCCCTTCTCGCGGACGGTCGATTCATCCACCGGCACCATCCCGGCCTCGGACCCCGCGATCAGCATCCCGTCGCCGGTGATGACGTAGCGCATCGGCCGCAGACCATTCCGGTCCAAGCCCCCGCAGACCCAGCGCCCGTCGGTCATCGCCAAGGCCGCCGGACCGTCCCAGGGCTCGATGACCGAGTTGCAGTAGGAATACATGTCCGCCCAGGCCTTGGGCATGTTCACCGTCTGCTTGCTCCAAGCCTCCGGCACCAGCATCGTCTTGGCCATCGGAGCCGACCGCCCCGACCGCACCAGCACCTCGAACACCGCATCCAGCGCACCCGAGTCCGACGTCCCGCCCGGAATGATCGGCTTGATGTCCTCGGCCGCCTCGCCGAAGTTGTTCGAGGCCATCCGGATTTCGTGCGACTTCATCCAGTTGACGTTGCCCTTCAGCGTGTTGATCTCGCCGTTGTGGGCCAGCATCCGGAACGGCTGCGCCAGCCACCACTGCGGGAAGGTGTTCGTCGAATAGCGCTGGTGGTAGATCGCGAAGGCGCTCTCGAACCGCTCATCCAGCAGGTCCGGGTAGAAGGTCGACACCTGCTCGGCCAGCATCATCCCCTTGTAGATGATCGACCGGCAGGACAACGAACACAGGTACATCCCCTGGATACCCGCCGCCGTCGCCGCCTTCTCGATCCGCCGCCGGATGATGTAGAGCTCGCGCTCGAACTGCTCCTGGTCGATGTCCTTCTCGCAGCGGATCAGGATCTGCTCGATCTCGGGCCGCGTCGCGTTGGCCTTGTCGCCCAGCACGCTGACATCCACCGGCACATGTCGCCAGCCGTAGATGTAATGCCCCATCCGCAGGACCTCGGTCTCCACGATCGTCCGGCAGCGCTCCTGCGCGCCGAAGTCCGTCCGCGGCAGGAAGACCTGGCCCACGGCGATCAGCTTCTGAACGTCCGGCTCATGCCCCGTCCGGCGGACCTGGTCATAGAAGAACTTGACCGGGATCTGAACATGGATCCCCGCCCCGTCGCCGGTCTTGCCGTCCGCATCCACCGCGCCCCGGTGCCAGACCGCCTTCAGGGCGTTGATGCCGTTCTCCACGACCTTGCGCGACGGCTTGCCCGAGATGGAAACCACCAGCCCCACCCCGCAGGACGAATGCTCATCCTCGGTCTTGTAGAGACCATTCGCATCCAGCCAGGCGCGCTTTTCCTCTTCGGCCTTCACCCAGGCTTCATCATACTTGGTCATGGGCCTCTCCTTCATTCACTGGCCAGAAGCGGGAATTTCTCCACGCACTGCGCTCGCGTCAAAACTTGCCGATCCGTCGCCGCAAAGGCGTAACTGTCGGGCTTCATGTCGATGTAGATCTCGTTGGTCATGGTCAGCCCGTTCGCGTCATCGAACAGACCCACCGGCAGTTCCAGGTTGCCCGCGTACGGCCCGTCCACCGTCACCCGGAACCACAGCGAGGACCCGCACTCCGCGCACCAGGCCCGCTCGCCCCAAGCGGAGGACTGGCGCTTGGCGATGTGCTCCGCGCCCTGCCATTCCACGTTCCCCGCCGGGACCGTGATCCCCAAGAGGGCCGATCCGGTCCACTTCCGGCACATCGGGCAATGGCAGGCGCCGAAGTTGGTCCCCGTCAGCGTGGCCCTGAACCGCACCGCGCCGCAGAGGCATCCGCCAGACCGCTCAAGGCTCATGGCTGACCCTCCACACGGGCAGCGAGGCCGTCAGCGCGTCGCAATCGAACAGCGGCTGGCTGGACAGGAAACCCTCCTCGCCCGGGAAGATGAACTGCAGGGGCGATCCGTCGATCGGCAGCCACTGACCATCGCCCAGGTCGGTCTCGCCCGGACCCGCGAAGAACAGCCGCCATTCGGGGTGGATGTATTCGTTCCCCCGCGACCGGCGCAGGACATTTCCCGACAGGTCGTATTCGGTGAAGTCCACCTCGGTCTGGCTTAACTTGATCCCGTCGATGGTGACGCTTTTCCCTGTCAGCCGGTCATAGCCCTCGGCGCGCGAGCCTGTGCCATCGTCCTTCGACAGGCCGAAGCTCCAGGTATCGAGCCCTTCGGCCAGAAGCTCGGACATGCGGGCGGGATCGGCGGGGTTGGGGTCCAGCGTCTGCATGGCAGGATCGTAGCTTTCGATCCACTGGCCCTCGAAGTCGATCTTCGAGAAGAAGAACGGCCCCTCCTGATCCAGGTCCACCCGCCACTGGTCGCCGGGGTTGTCGGCAGAGCAGCGGTAGTAATGCGAGACGCGGCATTCCTTCGACTGCACGGTCAGGAAGGCTTCGCATCCCTCGGGGACATCCCAGGTGCCGGCCAGCGCGGGGGCGGCCGGGGCGATCAGGCAGGCAAGGATCAGGGTCTTCTGCATCGCCGTTTCACCACTGAAGTCAGGTCACCAGTCCTGACGTTTAACTTTCTCTGCCCCATGAGCGCCTATGGCCGCTTTCCATACGCGTTCCAAACGGAAATCAGACTACTCTGCCGCCACTGCTCCGGTCTGGTTCAGGTAGGACAGGATCGCCTCGGCCGCCTCGCGCCCGTCGCGGATTGCCCAGACCACCAGGCTTGCCCCCCGCACGATGTCGCCCGCCGCGTACACGCCCGGCAGGCTGGTCTCATGGGTGCGGAAATCGGCCTTGATCGTGCCCCAGCGGGTCACCTTCAGTTCCGGCACGCCCCAAAGCGTCGGCAGGTCCTCCGGCTCAAACCCCAGCGCCTGGATCACCAGGTCAGCGGGTTCCACGTAATCCGCGCCCTCGATCACTTCCGGCGTCTGGCGGCCCGTCGCATCCGGAGCACCAAGGCGCATCTTCTGCACCATCACGCCTTCGACTTCCGTGCCGCCCGTGAATCCCTTGGGCGCGGAAAGCCACACGAATTCAACGCCCTCTTCCTCGGCATTCGCCACCTCGCGCTGCGAGCCCGGCATGTTCGCCCGGTCGCGACGGTAGAGGCACTTGACCGACAGCGCCCCCTGACGGATCGCCGTCCGCACGCAGTCCATCGCCGTGTCGCCACCGCCGATGACGACGACGCGCTTGCCCGCGGCGTTGAGCTCTCCGCTCTCATACTCCGGCACGTCGTCGCCAAAGCCCTTGCGGTTCGACACCGTCAGGTAGTCCAGCGCCTTCACGATGCCCTTGGCCCCAACGCCCGGGGCCTCGATGTCCCGAGCCTTGTAGACGCCCGTGGCGATCAGCACCGCATCGTGCTGGCCCCGGATCGCGTCGAAGGTGATGTCCTCGCCCACGTTGCAGTTCAGGACGAAGTTCACGCCCCCGTCCGCCAGCTGAGCATTCCGACGCTCCACCACGTCCTTCTCCAGCTTGAAGCCGGGAATGCCATAGGTCATCAGCCCGCCCGAGCGGTCGTAGCGGTCATAGACCGTGACCTGCACGCCCTGCCGCCGCAGCATGTCCGCCGCCGCAAGGCCCCCCGGGCCCGCGCCTATGATGCCCACGGATTCCGGCCGCTCCGCATGCGGACGGATCGGCTTGACCCAGCCCTCTTCCCACGCCGTGTCGGTGATGTACTTCTCGACGCTGCCGATGGTGACCGTGCCATGCCCCGACTGCTCGATCACGCAGTTGCCTTCGCACAGCCGATCCTGCGGGCAGATGCGACCGCAGATTTCCGGGAAGGTGTTGGTGGCCTGGCTGATCTCGTAGGCTTCCTGCAGCCGGCCCTCGGCGGTCAGTTTCAGCCAGTCGGGGATGTTGTTGTGCAGCGGGCAATGCGACTGGCAATAGGGCACGCCGCACTGGCTGCAGCGGCTGGCCTGTTCGGCGGCCTTGCGGTCTGCAAACTCCCGGTAAATCTCGTTGAAATCCTGCGCGCGCGAGGATGCGTCCCGTTTCTCGGGCATCTCTTTGCCGACGGTGACGAACTTGAGCATCTTCTGCGTGGCCACGGCTGCGCCTCCCAGCGAATTCTTCGGGAGCGACTTCGTACAGCGGATCAGCCGACAAGAAAAGTCAGTAGACTTTACCTATTTGCGGCTTTTTTGGCAGATGAGACAGAAAAGCTGACGTTCTTCCGTCGAAATAGGTCAGGATGGTTTCCGAACCACCTTAGAAACCAAACCAAAGCCCTGCCAAAGCGGCACTTCCCACGATGATTCGCCACCAGCCGAACAGTGCATATCCATGGCGGCTGATGTAGCTCAGCACCCAACGCACCACGAGGACGGCGGTCACGAAGGCCACGGCGAACCCCACGGCAATCTCCCAGACAGCGCCAAGGTCCAGCTCGTTCCGGGACTTGTACAGGTCATAGGCCACCGCCGCCCCCATGGTCGGCAGGCTGAGCAAGAACGAGAACTCTGCCGCCGCCCGCTTTTCCACCCCCATCAGCATCGCGCCCACAATGGTCGCGCCCGACCGGCTGACCCCCGGAACCATGGCCAGGCACTGGCAGAACCCGATGGCGAGCGACTTGCCGAACGGCAGCGCCGTTGCATCGCGATACATCGGGGGCGGGGCGATCCGGTCGATCAGCAGAAGCACGACCCCACCCAGGATCAGCATCCAGGCGATCAGCTGCGGCGTCTCGAACAGGACCGTCTTGATGAAATCATGCGCCAGAAGCCCGACCAGAACGGCCGGAAGGAACGCCAGGAAGATCGACACCAGCGACCGCCGCGCCGCATCCTCATGCCGGGCGCGCAGGACCAGCCTGATCACCAGCGCAGCATAGACCGAGGTCAAGGCAAGGATCGCGCCAAGCTGGATCACCACCTCGAAGGTCCGGCCCTTTGACTCGAAGCCCAGGAAATGCCCGGCGAGCAGCAGGTGGCCCGTCGAAGATACTGGCAAAAACTCGGTCAAACCTTCCAGAAGGCCCAGGAAGGCAGCCGTAAGGGTCTGGTCCAAACCCTTATGCCTTCTTCAGGTTCTTCGCCGAATCCTTGATCGCCGCGAATTGGCCCGAGGGGCGATAGCGCCAGAGATATTCGGGCAGCACCGCTTCCATCGCCGTGGGGGTGATCCCAAGCTCGGCAAAGCCGCGGGCGTTGGAGGAGACGACATTGTCGCGCGCAAGGTTCCGGACCTGGTCGCGGGTAATCATCTTGTTCTCGATGAGGCCAAGCGTCACCGCCTGCACCATGTCGAAACCGAAGCCCATCGCCTTCGCCACGACGAAAGGCATGTTGATGACCGCGCGACGGCGCTGGATCACCTTCAGCATCCGCCCCATCAGGCCGCGGAACGTATCGACCTCGGGCCCGCCGAGTTCGTAGACGCCCGGGGCAGCCGCGCCCGTCACGCCCGCGACGGCGGCCTGGGCCACGTCGTCCACATAGACCGGCTGGAAGCGGGTGTTCGCACCCACGACCGGCAGGATCGGCCCCATGCGCGTCATCGCTGCGAAGCGGTTGAAGAACTGGTCTTCGGTCCCGAAGATGATCGAGGGCCGCAGGATCACGGCAGTCGGGAAAGCGGCCAGCACGGCTGCCTCACCCTCGCCCTTCGTCCGGGCATAGTCGCTGTCGGAGCCCGCATCAGCCCCGATGGCCGAGATATGCACCAGCCGTTCCACGCCCAGCTCGGCGGCGATCCGCGCCACCCGGCCCGCGCCTTCGGACTGCACGGCATCGAAAGTGTTCGCCCCCACCCCGTTCAGCACGCCGACGCAGTTGACGACCGCATCCGCGCTACGGATCACGGCCCGAAGGCTGGCGTCGTCTCGGATGTTGCAGGCTACCGGCTCGACCTGGCCAACCACGCCGTAGGGCTTGACGAACAGCGCCTCATTTGGGCGGCGGACAGCCACGCGGACCCGCCAGCCGGCCTTGGCCATGCGCCGTGCGACATAGCGGCCGACGAAGCCCGAACCGCCGATGATGGTGACCAGCTTGCTCATGCGCGCACTCCTTCGCGGGCGCCTGGAAGGCACCGGAAACTGGGCCGATGAATAGCCGCGCCGCCCCGGACGGGCAAGGCCAAAGCGGCAGCAAGAAATTTGCTGAAGGGGCCGTTGACTCTGCCTTGGGGCGCCGTTACATCGCGGCCTACGGCATCGCCCAGATGGCGGAATTGGTAGACGCGCTGGTTTCAGGTACCAGTGCCGCAAGGCGTGGAGGTTCGAGTCCTCTTCTGGGCACCAAACCTATAGAGAAACCCTGCAATCTATTGATTGCAGGGTTTTTTCTTGTCCAATGCGGCCGTTCGGCACCGCGTCCCCGCTGGCACTGTCCGCCGTCCGGGGAACCGATACGCCTCGGGCGAATTCTTCCCGAAAGGAAGGTGACCCATGGAAATCTCGACAATCGCCTGGATGTGCGTCGGCATTGCGCTGCTGGGCTTCGCCCCGCTGTGGTGGCGCTAGGCGCTGATCTGACGCAGGCCGGAAAAGAAGAAGCCCCGGCCGCAGCGGCTGCGACCGGGGCTTTCTGAGTTTTCCGGCACGGATCAGCGGCGACGGTCGTCTTCGTCCTCGTCGTCGTCCTGGCCGCCGGCGGGCAGGTTGAAGAAGCTGTCTGCATCCGAGAAGTCGGAAGCCGGGCTTTCGTCCTTCTCCTCGTCCCCGAACACCTCGAGGCCCGAAAGACCCGAGGGCATCCGCGCGTCGGGCGACATGCCAAGCGACTGCTCGGTCGACACGAGCTTGCGACGCTCGTCATCCGACATCACCACGCCTTCGGCGGCCTTCTTCCGCGCGGCGGCCTGGACGGCGGCGTCAAGTTCGGACTGCTTGCAAAGGCCTAGCGCGACCGGGTCGATGGGTTGGATCTGGCCGATGTTCCAGTGCGTCCGCTCGCGGATCGACTGGATCGTTGGCTTCGTGGTGCCCACAAGCTTGCCGATTGCGCCATCGGACAGCTCCGGATGGAACTTGACCAGCCACAGGATCGCAGCCGGGCGATCCTGGCGCTTGGACAGCGGAGTGTAGCGCGGGCCGCGACGCTTTTCCTCACCCACGGCGGCGGCGTTGAACTTCAGCTTCATTCGGTACAGCGGATCTGCCTGGGCGCGCGTGATCTCGACCGGATCCAGCTGGTTGTTGGCGACAGGGTCGAACCCCTTGACCCCGGTGGCGACGTCGCCGTCGGCGATGCCCTGGACCTCAAGCTCGTGCATCCCGCAGAAATCGGCGATCTGGGCAAAGCTCAGCGTCGTGTTGTCCACCAGCCAGACGGCTGTGGCCTTGGCCATAAGCGGTTTCGACATCGGATCTCTCCTTTACAAACCTGTCCCGTGCCGGGAAAACGGCTGCGGGCCTAGCCCGCGAGTTCCACGATTTCGGGGAATTCAGGTCGCCATATAGGGCCGAACTTCGCAAAGGGGAAGCGAAAATGCGCCTGTTCCTGTTGGCCATCGCGGCTTTGTGCTGGTCCGGTGCCGCACGGGCCGAGGGAGAGCGCGCGGGCGACTTCGACTACTATGTCCTGTCGTTGTCTTGGTCGGCTGCCTGGTGCGCGCTGGAAGGCGATGCCCGCAACGACCCGCAATGCGCTGACGGGCGCGGCCTGACCTTCGTGCTGCACGGGCTCTGGCCGCAATACGAAGACGGCTGGCCCTCGTTCTGTCGCACGGTCGAACGGGACCCGACCCGGGCAGAGACGGCGGCGATGGCCGACATCATGGGCGGCGCGGGGCTGGCCTTCTATCAGTGGAAGAAGCACGGCCGCTGCTCGGGCCTGTCTGCACCCGCCTATTTCGACCTGGCGCGCAGGGCTTACGGCAGGGTCGCGGTTCCAGACGTTCTTGCGGACGTGTCCCGGCGTCTGGAGGTTCCCGCCCAGGTGATCGAGGAGGCGTTTCTCGAGGCCAACCCCGGACTGGCGCGCGACCAGATCACCATCACCTGCAAGGACGGACTGATCCAAGAGGCCCGCGTCTGCCTGACCGACGATCTTCAATTCCGACGCTGTGGGAAAGACGTGATCCGGGACTGCCGGTTGCAGGATGCAGTGCTAGAGCCAGTCCGCTGATGGGCGGTCGGCGGGACCGGGTGTGAAACACAGCTTTTTGAGGGGATTGCGAAAAGCGGCCTTACAATGCCTGGTTCCCGCGGCGGCTGGGGTCCGCCCGGGTGTATGAAAAGAATGTCGGGTCGAAAACCGACCCCGCCTGACCTGAGTTTACCTTACGTCAGGCTCACAGCTCCGTGAAGGCGGGCTGGACGGGAAACTGGCGTCAGACAGGTAAGGAATTCCTTACGTGCCGACACGCAGAACGATCTTACCGACATGACCGCCGGACTCGATCCGCCAGTGTGCGGCAGGGGCATCGGGAAGCTCGTATTCGCTGTCCAGAACGACCTTGACGGCGCCACGCTCGATCATCGGCCAGACATGTTCTTCCACGGCCTTCGCGATCCTGGCCTTGGCGAGGTCCGACTGCGGGCGCAGGGTCGACCCGGTCATCACCAGCCGTCGCGTCATCAGTTCGGCCAGGTTCAGCGTGACCTTTGCGCCCTGCAGGAAGGCGATCTGCACCAGCCGACCGCCATCGGCCAAAGCCTTGAAGTTCCTCTCGATATAGGGGCCACCCACCATGTCGAGGATCAGGTTGGCCCCACCCTGTGCCTTCATCTCGGCCACGAAGTCCGTGTCCCGGTAGTTGAAGGCGGCCTCTGCCCCAAGGTCCCGGCAGACCTGGCACTTTTCGTCCGAGCCCGCGGTGGCGAAGACCCGCGCCCCAAGAGCATGAGCGATCTGGATCGCCGTCGTCCCGATGCCGCTGGTCCCGCCGTGGACGAGGAACCGCTCTCCCCCGCGCAAGCTGCCGCGCATCACCACGTTGGACCAGACGGTGAAGCAGGTCTCGGGCAGGCAGGCGGCTTCCTTCAGGGACAGCCCCTTGGGAATGGGCAGCGCATGAGCTTCAGGTGTGGCAACGTATTCGGCATAGCCGCCGCCCGGCAACAGCGCGCAGACCTGGTCGCCGATCTTCCAGCGGCTGACGCCCGGACCGACCTCGACCACGGTGCCCGAGCATTCCAGCCCCGGCAGCGGCGAGGCCGAGGGCGGTGGCGCATAGGCCCCCGCCCGCTGCAGCGCATCCGGCCGGTTCACCCCGGCATAGGCCACCCGGATGATGATCTGGCCGTGGCCCGGCACCGGCACGGGGACCGAGGTCGGCTGCAGCACGTCCGGCCCCCCGGGCGACGAGATCTCGATGGCAAGCATGCTGTGCGACAGGGTCATCTTCAGTCCTTCTATCCGCGGGTCCGCCCGGGCAGGTCGTCCGGCAGTTTTGGCGCACGAATGGTTTCAAAAAGCTTGCCGGGACCGGCCATCCAGGCCTTCCCGAACGGATTTTCCCGGAGATTGGCCTTCAGCTTCTCGACCTGCATGACCTGGTCGATCCGGCGGTCCAGGAAATCCCAGGTCGCCTGGGCCTCGGCCGAGTCGTCGCCCAGCCAATAAAGCACGGTCGCGCCGTAGACGCCCGACAGCGTCGCCCGCTTGGTGTACCAGTTCAGGTCGTTCGACGTGTCGCCCAGGGCCGTCCAGATCCGGTCCGCCGTCTGCCAGATCGCCCTGGCCCCGTCGGCGGCGTACATGGGCAGCGAAAAAAGCGTCGTCCCCCGCCGCACCAGCTCGCGGTCGGCAAGCTCCAGCCGCAGCCGGACGGCCAGTGCAATCCGGTCACGGAACCGCAGCGCCTGCAGGTTCCGCTGCGCCAGGGCCGCGACCATCTCGTCATCGCCGCGCCGATGGTAGGCCAGCGCCAGGTCCACGCCACCCCGCGGGAACAGGGCGCGTGCAAGTCCCGGAGCCACGCCCGCATCTGCGATGGCGGCCTTGAAGGTGCTTTCGGACCAGCCGTCAAACGGCACATGCGCCAGTGCCGCATCCAGCAGCTTCGCCTTGATTTCGTCCTCGGGCATGGCGACCTCCTCTTGGTAGACAAGCCAGCTTCCCTTTGATATAGCGCGCCGGCCTGCACAAGTCAGTGCAACTCTAGCTTAGGAAGGTGGTGACAACCACATGCAGGTCAGCGTCCGCGACAACAACGTCGAACAGGCTCTCCGTGCTCTGAAGAAGAAACTTCAGCGTGAAGGGGTGTTTCGGGAAATGAAGCTCAAGCAGCATTTCGAGAAGCCCTCCGTCAAGAAGGCACGCGAACAGGCCGAAGCGGTCCGCCGTGCAAGGAAACTTGCCCGGAAGAAGCTTCAGCGCGAAGGCGGTCTCTAAGACGTCCAGCGACTCTGGGGAAGCGATTCCCGCCCGATCAACCCCCGTCCGTGAGGCCGGGGGTTTTTCATTGGCCCATCCTGCGCCTGCATCTTCAGCGAATCCGCAACCCCAGATTGTATGGCAACATTGTGGCGGCGGCTTGTTGCAACTTAGGCGGGCATCAACAATCTATTTCCAATTGTCGCCACATTTAACAGTTTTCTGCCGCAATTCCGGCCCGTAGGGTGTTTGCATGATCGAGCTTCGCAAACACCCCCGCCAAGACCGCTCTCGTGCCAAGGTGCATGGGATCCTTGCCGCCGCCGCCGATCTCTGCTCGGGCAGGGGGCTGGACGCGCTGACGACGAACGCCGTTGCCGCCAGGGCTGGTGTGTCGATCGGTTCGCTCTACCAGTACTTCCCGGGCAAGCAGGCGCTCCTCGCCGCCCTGATCCGGGCCGAGCGGGCAAACCTGCTGGAAGCGGTCGAGCGGATCGTGTCCTCGGATGCGGCCAGCGACCTGACGAAACTCGTCGACGAGCTGATCGAGGCCACGGTCGAGCACTACCTGGCGCGCCCGTCGCTGTCGCGCACGTTGAACCTTGCGCGGACCCAGCTGCCGCCCGACCCGGAAGCCTCCGAATTCTCGGCCCGGATCACCGTGCTGATCGCCGCGCGGCTGGACGAGTTGAACATCGCCCGCCCTGAAACCACGGCGCAGGACATCCTGGCCATCCTGCGCGGCATGATCGACGCCGCAAGCGAAGCGCATGAGGCCGACCGCGGCGCCCTGACCGACCGCACCCGCCGCGCGGTGATGGGCTACCTGCAGGCCTATCGGCAGGCCGCCGCCTAGACCGCGAGCGCCGTCGTCTTCACCACCGTCCGCAGCGCGAAGCTGGACTGCATCTGCCGGACCCCCGGCAGGCGCGACAGGAATTGCCGGTGGATGCGGGCAAAGTCCTCGGTATCCTCGGCCATCAGTTTCAACAGGTAATCCGCCGTCCCCGCCATCAGGTGACATTCCAGGAGGTCGGGCACCTTCGCCACCTCGCGCTCGAAGGCATCCAGCAGGTCCTCGGCTTGGCTTTGCAGGGTGATCTCCACGAAGACCGTGGTCATTCGCCCCATCTTGCGCGCATCCAGAAGCGCGACGTAACCGGCAATGAACCCCTCTTCCTCCAACCGCTGCACCCGGCGGTGACAGGCCGAGGGCGACAGGTTCACCGCCTCGGACAGTTCAGCATTGGTGATCCGCCCGTTCTTCTGCAGGACGGTCAGGATCCGGCGGTCGGTGGCATCGAGGTCCAGAGGCATGGAAGATTCTGCGGCTATGGGGGAAATCTGCCGAAGAATCTACGCCGGAGCGCGCATCACGCCAATCAGAATTCAAAGCATCGCCTGAAAATCGGATCAGGATTGTTCCCACAGGGACCAGGTCCCGCAGGGAGGAAAACATGAAGATCGGTTGCCCGAAAGAGATCAAGCCGCAGGAGTTCCGCGTGGGGATGACCCCCGACGCCGCGCGCGAGGCCGTGGCTCATGGCCATGAGGTGATGGTGGAGACCAAGGCCGGCATGGGGGCGGGCTTTTCCGACGCCGACTACGCCGCCGCCGGGGCGAAGATCGTCGACACGGCTGAGGAGGTCTTTGCCAAGGCCGACATGATCGTCAAGGTCAAGGAACCCCAGACGGTCGAGCGCAAGCGCCTGCGCGAGGGACAGGTCCTGTTCACCTACCTCCACCTCGCCCCGGATCCAGAGCAGACGCAAGACCTCCTCGCCAGCGGCGCCACCTGCATCGCTTACGAAACGGTCACCGACAACCGGGGCGGCCTGCCCCTTCTTGCACCGATGTCCGAAGTCGCGGGTCGCCTGGCGCCGCAGGTCGGGGCCTGGACGCTGCAGAAGGCCAACGGCGGCAGCGGTGTCCTGCTGGGCGGCGTGCCGGGCGTCGCCCCGGCCAACGTCGTCATCATCGGCGGCGGAGTCGTCGGGACCGCCGCCGCCCGGGTGGCCGTCGGCATGGGCGCGCGCGTCACCGTCCTCGACCGGTCCGTCCCGCGGCTCAGCTACCTGGACGACATCTTCCACGGCAAGCTTGTCACCCAGTTTTCAAGCGCCGGGGCCCTGGCCGAGTTGCTCCCCTCTGCCGACATGGTGATCGGCGCCGTGCTCATCCCCGGCGCCGCCGCCCCGAAACTGGTCAGCCGCGCGCAGCTGAAGCAAATGAAGCCCGGTTCAGCCCTCGTCGACGTTGCCATCGACCAGGGCGGCTGCTTCGAGACCAGCCGTGCCACCACCCACCAGGACCCGATCTACGAGGTCGACGGCGTGATGCACTACTGCGTGGCGAACATGCCCGGCGCGGTGGCCCGCACCTCGACCCAGGCGCTGGGCAACGCGACCATGCCCTTCATGCTCGCCCTTGCCGACAAGGGCTGGAAGAAGGCGTGCGCCGAGGACCGGCACCTCTTGAACGGCCTGAACGTCCATGCGGGCCAGCTGACCTACGCTGCCGTGGGCGAGGCGCTGGGTCTGCCTGCCATCCCGGCGACCATGGCTCTGGCAAGCTGACCTTTCGCCCGGCGCGACGGAAGGCGGCGCGCCGGGCGTATCAGGGGGACCAGTCCAAAGGTGCCTCATGACAATTCTTGGCTACAAGCCCTCGACCCTGATCCTCTGGGTCGTTCTTGCCCTGCCCGGGCTTCCCCTGCTTCCCGCCCTCATGGGCGACGACCCGCAGGCCTTCCACCGGCTTCTGCACCCGACCGGCGAATGGGCCGCCCGCTTCATGATCATCGGCATGATGGCCTCGGGCCTGATGCTCCTGTTCAAGGGCCGCCACTGGCCGCGCTGGCTGGTGCACCACCGCCGCGACATCGAGGTGGCGGCCTTCGTCTATGCCGCGCTGCACACCTACGTCTACGTGGTCGACCGCGGGACCCTCGACCGCATCGTCGAGGCCCTGACGCACACCGAGATCTGGACCGGTTGGCTGGCCATGCTGATCTTCATCCCGCTCGCCGTCACCTCGAACGACGCCGCGCAGCGCTGGCTGCACGCGGGCTGGAAGACCCTGCAGCGCTGGGCCTATCCGGCCGCGGTGCTGGTTCTGGTCCACTGGGCGGCCCTGCATGACTGGGGCAGCTGGCCCCCGGCGGTCGTCCACTTCGGCCCGCTGATCGGGCTTTGGGCCTATCGCCTGTGGTACTGGTACCTGCGACCGCGCGCCGTGGCCGCCTGAAATGGAAGCGGCCCGCAGGATCGTTCCTGCGGGCCGCCTTCGGGACAAATTCCGGCTTACTTGGCCTTCAGGGTGGCGAGGATCTCTTTCAGAAGATCATTGTCCGACGGCCCGGCGGGCGCGGCCGGAGCCTCTTCCTTCTTCGGCATCAGGCGGTTGACGCCCTTCACGATCAGGAACACCACCCAGGCGATGATCAGGAACTTGATGATCGCGGTGATGAAGTTGCCGTACATGAACTGCGCGTCGCCGACACCCACGCTGAGGCCGCTGAAGTCCACGCCGCCGACGATCAGGCCGATCAGCGGGTTGATCAGGTCATCGACCAGAGAAGTGACGATGGCGGTGAAGGCCGCGCCGATAACGACACCGACGGCAAGGTCAAGTACGTTGCCCCGCGCAATGAAGGCCTTGAATTCGTTCAGCATTTCCACGGTTCCCTTTTGTGTTCTACCTTGGCTGGCGGATTGTCTGTCGCATCGGGCTCGCGGGCCCGCGCGGAGTATTGCATAGGATAACTGGAAATTAACGGGGAATTTTGCACGCCCGTGAACCGGGCGGAAGCTATCCGCGCGGCGCGGCGGCGCGGCGCAGACGGTCGTTGATCGCCCGGCCCAGCCCGGTGTCCGGTACCGGGGCAAAGGCGATGCGCCCGCCCGGACCTGCCAGCCGGTCGGCCTCGCGCAGCATCTGGAACAGGCGCGCCGCCGCCTCGACCAGGTCGCCCGACTCGGACAGCGACAACCGGCCCCGCACCGGCCCGAAACCGACCAGCACCTCGCCCGACCGTGCCTCAAGTGCCTCCAGCCGTATCGCCGCCTCCGGCGCGTAATGCGAGGCCAGCTGCCCCGGCGACGTCGGCTTGCCTGCATCCCCGCCCGTTGCAAGCGGCGCGCCCAGGGCAGCCTCAAGGACCTCGACCGGCACACCGCCGGGCCGCAGAAGCACGGGGTCCGGGTCGGCCAGGACGATCGTCGACTCCAGCCCCACCGCGCAGGCCCCGCCGTCCAGCACCGCGGCGATCCGGCCGCTCAGACCCTCCAGCACATGGCCCGCCCGTGTCGGCGAGACGCGCCCCGAGGGGTTGGCCGACGGAGCCGCCAAGGGCCCGCCAAACGCCTGCAAGAGCCGCTGCGCCAGGGGATGCGCCGGAATCCGAACGGCGACCGTGTCCAGCCCCGCCGTAACCAGCGGCGAAATCCCCGCCCCGGCGCGCAGAGGCAGCACCAGGGTCAGCGGCCCCGGCCAGAAGGCCTGAGCAAGAATCCGCGCCTTGGGTCCCACCTCGGCAATCCGTTCCACTGCGGCAAGGTCGGGCAGATGCACGATCAGCGGATTGAAGCTCGGCCGGCCCTTTGCCTCATAGATGCGTGCCACCGCCCGATCGTCGCGGGCATCCCCGCCCAGGCCGTAGACCGTCTCGGTCGGGAAGGCGACCAGTTCGCCCGCAGCCAGAAGCCGTGCGGCCTCGGCAATCCCGGCATCGTCTGGGGCAAGAGTTCGGGTCATGGTGACGCAGCGTCCAGCTTGATGGCCTTGGCGAATGGAATAGCCTTTGCCCGGGCGGTCCATAAGCCAGCCCCCCCATTTTGCCAAGCGACTCGCGAAAGAGACCCCATGCCCTACCGCGCTCCTGTCAAGGATATCCGTTTCATCCTCGACCACGTGGTGGGCTTCGCCGAAGTCGCCGCGACTGATCGCTTCGCCGCGGCGACCCCGGACCTTGCCGAGGCGATCCTGACCGAGGCCGGGCGGCTTTCCACCGACATCCTCGCGCCGTTGAACCGGGTCGGCGACCAGCACGGCGCGCGGCTGGAGAACGGCACGGTCGTCTCCTCCCCCGGCTTTGCCGAGGGCTACCGCGCCATCGCCGAAGGCGGCTGGGTCGGCATGGCGGCGAACCCCGCCTTTGGCGGCATGGGCCTGCCGATCTCGCTTGCGCTTGGGGTCGATGACATGATGTCCGGCGCCTGCCTTGCGCTGCAGTTGAAGCCGCTTCTGACCAAGGGCCAGATCGAGGCGCTGGAACATCACGCTTCGGAGGAGCTGAAGGCGCTCTATCTGCCGAAACTCACCTCGGGCGAGTGGTCCGGCACGATGAACCTGACGGAACCCCAGGCGGGATCGGATGTCGGCGCGCTGCGGACGAAGGCCGTGCCCAACGGGGACGGGACCTATGCGATCACCGGGCAGAAGATCTTCATCACCTGGGGCGACAGCGACCTGACGCCCAACGTCTGCCACCTGGTCCTCGCCCGCTTGCCCGACGGGGCCGAGGGGACGAAGGGGATCAGCCTCTTCATGGTCCCCAAATTCATCCCCGACGCCGAGGGTCGACTTGGGGGCCGCAACAACCTCCGCGTCGTCAGCCTGGAGCACAAGCTCGGCATCCACGGCAGCCCGACCTGCGTGATGGAGTATTCCGGCGCGACGGGCTGGCTGGTGGGCGCGCCGCACCGGGGGATGGCCGCGATGTTCACGATGATGAACAACGCCCGGCTCTCCGTCGCCGCACAGGGGGTGGGGGTGGCCGAGGCCGCGCTCCAGCATGCGCTGGCCTATGCCGAGGGGCGGCACCAGGGCGCAACGCCCCTGTCGGCGGACGGCCCGATCCTCGATCACGCCGACGTCCGCCGGATGCTGGCCGCGGCCCGGGCCGAGGTCTTCGCGGCGCGGTCCATTTCTCTTGCCTGCGCGAAGGCGATCGACATGGCGACGGCGACCGGCAGCGCCGACTGGCAGGCCCGCGCCGCGCTTCTGACCCCCATCGCCAAGGCCTACGGGACCGACGTCGCCTGCGAGGTGGCGGCCATCGGGGTGCAGGTCCATGGCGGCATGGGCTTCGTCGAGGAGACGGGGGCAGCGCAGTACCTGCGGGATGCGCGGATCCTGCCGATCTACGAGGGGACGAACGGAATCCAGGCGATGGACCTCGTGGGGCGGAAGCTGGCCGATGGGGGCGAGGCGGCGTTCCGGCTGATCGACGAGGTCCAGCGCGGGGCCGAGGAGGGGCGCGCCAAGCTGCCTGATCTGGCCGGTGAGGTCTGGGCGGCGGCCGAGGCGCTGCGGGAGGGGACCGAGGCGGTGCTGGCCCTGCCCCTCAACGACCGCTTCGCCGGGGCGGTGCCCTATCTGCGGGCCTTCGCGCGGGTTCTGGGCGGGCAGGCTCACCTCAAGGCGGCGCTGGCTGACGGGGGGCGCGAGGCGCTGGCCCGGGTCATGGTGCGGCGGGTGCTGCCCGAGCTTCCGGGCCTTCTGGCCCAGGCCAAGGAGGGGGCGGCGGGGCTTTACGAGGTGGGGTCAGGGGACCTGGCGGCCTGACCTGTCCACGGTGGACAAACCTGCATGATTCATGAAAATCAACAACTTGCTCGCGGGCGTTAGGGATCTGTAAACCTTTGCCGAAGGACAGCTCGCCTTCGTTGTTCTTCGCCCGAACGCGCACATAGGAGGCGTGTGGCTAGTCCGCCACGAACCCTGCCGCCTTGTGGCTGCCGTCACAGTAGGGCTTCTTCGCTGACTGCCCGCAACGGCAGAGCCAGGTCTTCGTCACCTTGTTCACCGTCCGCCCGGTGCCCGAGACCACCTCTAGGTTCCCCGTCACCATCAGCGACCCGTTGGGCTGCGGCTGGACATGCAGCGGCCCGTTCCGCACCTCGAGCGCCGCGAACTCCTTCACCGCCGGTTCCCCGGTCGCCGTAAACCCGGCCGCGACATGAGCCCCGTCGCAGAAGGGCTTGTTCTGCGACTGCCCGCAGCGGCAGAGCGTCGCGCGGGGCGTGGCCTGCGGCTGACCGGCGATCACCAGCTCTGCCTCGATGGCCAGCGGCCCGTTCTCGCGCACGCGGACCGTGTTCACCACCGGCGGCGCGTCCGACGTGGCGGATCCATCATTGTGCGCCACCCGGATCGCGCCCGAGGGGCAGGAGAGCGCCACGTGCATCACCGCCTCGGCACTTGCGGCATCCGGGTGGATCCAGTCCCCCTTCACGTTCGGCACGAAGACATCCGACCGCCCCAGCACGCAATTGCGCGAATGGATGCAGCGCTTGCCGTCGAAACGGATGGTGACCTCGCGGCCCTGGACGACTTCCTCAGTCATGGCTTCCCCCCGGTTGCGCATCAACGAAGGAAAGCCCGGAACCGGGGGTCCGGCAAGAAAAACCTATCCGCCGATCCGTCGCAGGACGTGGGTGAGGCCCTCGTCCCAGGCCTGCAGCGCCTCATGTTCCTCCAGTGTGGCGAGCAGAAGCTCCGAAATTCCGCCGGGAGTCACCACCTCTCGCCGGATCTCGGGCAGGCTGCGGTTTTCTCGCAGCACCACCTCGGCATTGCCACGCAGGGTGGCGGCGACCAGAGCACGGGCCGTGTCGGGGGGCAGGCCTTGCGCCTGGAACCAGCCGATCACCTGCGCCATGAAGCCGAAGGACGCCCCGGAAAAGGCGCCGAAGGTCGCGGCAGCCGTGAAGATCGCCTCATCGTCGAAGGCGATGACCGGGCCGGTCGCGGCAAGGACAGGCCGCCAGAATCCGTCGTCGGGGCAGAGGATCGATGGTCCCACCCCCAGCGCATTGGCGTAGCCGGGCATCATGCTGACCGCAGCCTGAGCCGGCCCGATCACCGATTGCAGGCGGGCCAACCCCGTCCCCGCCATCGCCGAGAGCACCGGCTGGCCGGGGCGGAAGGTCAGCTTCGCCAGCTCCCCGGCCCCGGTGGCCGCAGGGAGCGAAACGAAGACGCCGTCCACCGCGTCGATCAGCGCCTGATTGGACGCCGCAACCTCACAACCATATTCTTCCGCCAGCCGGGCCGAGACTTCGGCATTCCGGGGAGACAGGATCAGCCGGTAACCCGCCCCCTGGACCCCGCGGACCATCAGCGCGGCCAGCCCGCCGGTCCCGAGGATGCCGATGGTGGTCACGGCATCTCCTCCAGCACCTCGGCCATCGCCTTGGCGGTCGCTTCGATGTCTGCCTCGGTATGGGCGATGGAGGAGAGCGAATGCAGCGTGGCCGAGGGGTTCATGTAGACGCCCTTCTCCATCAGCCGCAGCGCGAAGTCACGGAACTTCATCCGGTCGACATGGGTGCAGAAGTCGCGGTAGTCGGCGATCTCGGGGCGGTCGGTGAAGAAGACCTGGAACATCGAGTTGACCCCCTGCACGACGATCCCGTGCCGGTTCGAGGTGCGCGCGACCTGGCGGATGCTGTCGGCCATCTTCAGACCCAGGTCCTTGATCCTGGCAAACCCCGCCTGATCGTCGGCCAGCATCGTTTCCAGCATCACCTTGGTCACATGCAGCGCCAGGCGACCGGCGTTGTGGGTGCCGAAGTGCAGCACCTTGCCCCATTCAAGGCCCGCCATCACATCCGCCCGCCCGCCGATCATCGCCATCGGCAGCCCGCCCCCCAGAGCCTTGCCATAGGTGACGATGTCCGGGGTCAGCCCGTAAAGCTCGGCGCAGCCTCCGGCGGCGAGGCGGAAGCCGGTCACCGTCTCATCCAGGTAGAACAGCGCGCCGTGTTTCCGGCACAGTTCCTGCATCCGGTTCAGGTAACCGGGTTTCGGGGGGATGACGCCCATGTTGGACATCACCCCTTCGGTGACGACGCAGGCCGCCTGGTCGCCGTGCAGCGCCATCGCGCGTTCCAGCGCCTCGACGTCGTTCCAGCGGACGACGATGGTGTCTTTCCACGCCTCCTCAGGAATGCCCGAGCTGTCGGGGATGCGGATCGGGTCGTTCGGGTGGCCCAGCAGGGTCGGAGGATAGGGGTTGGTGTTGACCAGCACCGAATCCCACCAGCCGTGATAATGGCCCTCGAACTTGATGATCTTGCGGCGCCCGGTGTGGCCGCGGGCAAGGCGGAAGGCCGCCATCGCGGCTTCGGTCCCGGTGTTGGCGAAGCGGACCTTGTCGACATGGGGCAGAAGGGCCACCAGCATCTCGGCCACCTCGACCTCGACCTCCAGCGCGGTGGCGAAATGGGTGCCCCGGGCGGCCTCGCGGGCGATGGTCTCGACAACCTTCGGGTGGGCATGGCCAAGGGGAAGCGCCCCGAAGGCCATCATCCAGTCGATGTATTCCTTGCCGTCCACGTCATAAAGCCGGGCGCCGGACCCGTGGCTCATGTAGCGCGGCGCGCCGCCGAAGGTCGCGGGGCCGCGCGAGGCAGAAGAGACGCCTTCGACCAGCACCTTCTGCCCACGGTCGAACAGGGATTGCGACTTCGGTCCGGCCATCTTGCGCCCCTTCTGCTGCGTCGCCGATTGTTCGCGCAGGAACAAACCGGCGTCAAACAGATCAGAAGCGTTCGGCGCGCAGGACCTCGGCATCGGTGACGCCGATCACGCCGATATGGCGCTCGACGACGGTGAAGGCGGCTTCCAGAAGGGTGTCCAGCCGGTCGGGCCGGATCAGGCAGACGACGGCGACCATGCCCGAGCGGCCCACCTGCCCCTCGCGCGTCCAGCGCCCGGAGCGGCCCGAGCCGCCAAGGACGGGAAGGACGGTGAAGCCAGTCACGCCCGCCTTTTCCAGCGCCGAGGTGAGGCGGCCCTCCATCGGTGCCTCGATGATGATCTCGACCCGTTTCGCCTTGTGCGTCTGCATCCTATCCCCCCACGGCCTGAGCCACGGCCACCCAGGCCGGAATTCCGATCACCAGATTGAACGGGAAAGTCACGCCCAGCGAAAGGGTCAGGTAGACCGAGGGGTTGGCGTCCGGCAGCGCGACCCGCATCGCGGCCGGGACGGCGATGTAGCTCGCGGACCCGGCCAGCACCATCATCAGCGCCACGCCGCCGGTGGACAGGCCCAGAAGTAGACCCGCCGCCAGCCCGAAGCCCGCGCCCACCACGGGCATGACCAGACCGAATGCCAGCACTCCCGCGGTCAGCACGCCCTTCGCGTTCCGCATCCCGCGACCGGCGACAAGGCCCATGTCCAGCAGGAACAGGCACAGCACCCCCTGGAAGGGCGCGACGATGAAGGCCTCGATCCGCTTCATGCCGGGGTCGCCGGTGACAAGGCCGATCAGGAAGGACCCGACCAGTAGGACGATCGACCCGTTGAGCAGGATCTCGCGCCAGAGGTCGGCGTCCATTTTCTCGGCGCGGCCCCCGGACCGTGAGGCCAGATACAGCGCCGAGATGATCGCCGGGGCCTCCATCGCGGCGGCGACGGCGACCATGTAGCCCTCGGAGGTCAGGCCCGCTGCCTGCACCACCGATGAGGCGGTGACGAAGGTCACGATCGAGATCGACCCGTAATGCGCGGCGACGGCGGCGGCGTCGGTGGCGGAAAGGCGGGTCATCACCTTGAGAAGTGCAAAAGCCGCGAAGGGGATGATGAAGGACAAGATGACCCCGGCGACCAGCGCCGCGATCAGCGTCGCGTCCAGCCCGTGGTCGGCGACCGAGACCCCTCCCTTGAAGCCGATGGAGAACAGAAGATAGATCGACATCCCCTTCGCCACCGCCTCGGGGATCGTGAGTTCGCTGCGCGCCAGGGCCGCGAAAAGGCCCAGCGCAAAGCACAGGATCATCGGCGTGAGGAGGTTGGCGCTTGCCAGCGCCAGGATGTCCTGCATGTCTGTCCCCCGTCTGGCCTTTGCGGCGCGTCTTCGTGGTTTTTTGGCCATATGGCACCGGACGGGGAAACCGCAAGGCCGAAGCGGAATAATCCGGTTTCGTTCTTCCCCGACTCGGGTGGGCCTGCTACACCTAGGGGCATGACGCTTCACACCCCCAAGATAACGGGCGCCCAGGGCCGTCCGGTGATCCGGCAACTGGACGAGGCCGCGATCAACCGTATTGCTGCGGGCGAGGTGGTGGAGCGCCCCGCGAGTGCCGTGAAGGAGCTGGTGGAGAACGCCCTGGACGCGGGCGCGAGCCGCATCCAGGTGGACATCGCGGATGGTGGCAAGACACTGATCCGGGTGACGGACGACGGCTGCGGCATGACGGCCGAGGACCTGCCGCTGGCCCTCTCGCGCCACGCCACGTCGAAGATCGACGGGTCGGATTTGCTGGACATCCGGTCCTTCGGCTTCCGGGGCGAGGCTTTGCCCTCCCTGGGAGCGGTGGGCCGTCTGACCATCACCTCCCGCGCCGAGGGTGAGGCCGCGCAGATCAGTTGCGAGGGAAGCCGCATGTCCCCCGTCCGCCCCGCCGCGCTGACGCGGGGCACAGTGGTGGAGCTGAAGGACCTCTTCTTCGCCACCCCAGCGCGGCTGAAATTCCTCCGCTCTGACCGGGCCGAGATGCAGGCGGTAACCGAGGTGATCCGTCGCCTGGCGATGGCCGAGCCGCAGGTGGGCTTCACGCTGCGCGACGTCACCGGAGGCGAGGCGCGGGTGCTGTTCCGGGCCGACCCGGCGAATGGGGACCTGTTCGATGCGCTGCAGTCCCGTCTGGCCAGCGTCATTGGCCGCGACTTCACCGACAATGCCCTGCGGATCGACGCGGAACGCGAGGGGCTGCGGCTGCAAGGCTATGCCGCGCTGCCGACCTATTCGCGCGGGTCCTCGGCCCAGCAATACCTCTTCGTCAACGGCCGCCCGGTGCTGGATCGGATGCTGTATGGAGCGCTGCGGGCGGCCTATTTCGACGTCCTCTCCCGCGACCGTCACCCGGCGGCGGTGCTGAACCTGATCGCCGACCCCCAGCGCGTCGACGTGAACGTCCACCCGGCCAAGGCCGAGGTCCGCTTCCGCGAACCCGACGCGGCGCGCAGCCTGATCATCACCGCGCTGAAATCGGCGCTGACCGGCGCAGGCCACCGCGCCTCCTCCACCGTCGGCGCGGCCACCTTGGACGCCTTCCGCCCCGAACCCGCGCGCGTCTACCAGATGGACCGCCCCAGCCCCGCCAGCTTTGCCCGCGCTTACGCTTTCCAGGCGCCCGAGGCCTTCTCCGGTTTCGCCGAGGCCCCCCAGGCCCCCGCCTTCGCGCCGCCCAGCGAGGAGAAGGCGCAGCCGCACGACGAGCACCCCCTTGGAGCCGCCCGCGCGCAGCTGCATGAAAACTACATCGTCGCCCAGACCGCCCGCGGCATCGTCATCGTCGACCAGCACGCCGCCCATGAACGCCTGGTCTACGAACGCCTGAAGCGCCAGATGACCGAGACCGGCATCCGCGCCCAGGCCCTTCTGATCCCCGAGATCGTCGACCTCTCCCCGACCGACGCCGCCCGGATCCTCGACGCCGCCCCCGCGCTGGCCGAGGTCGGCCTCACAATCGAGCCCTTCGGCGGGTCGGCCATCGCCATCCGCGAAACCCCCGCCGTCCTTGGCCCCGTCAACGGCGCGGCGCTGATCCGCGACATTCTCGACGAACTGGCCGACCAGGGCGACAGCCAGCTTGTCCGCGCGAAGATCGACGCGATCCTTTCCCGCATGGCCTGCCACGGCTCCGTCCGCTCCGGCCGCCAGATGCGGCCCGAGGAGATGAACGCGCTTCTGCGCGAGATGGAGGCGACGCCCTTGTCCGGCCAGTGCAACCACGGGCGGCCCACTTACGTGGAACTCAGCCTCCACGACATCGAACGCCTGTTCGGCCGCCGATGATCACGCTTTTCGGCCAGACCTATGCGTGGAACGACCCCGAGGTGCTCGTCCTCGGTGGCCTCGTCGCGGTGCTCCTCGGCTTCCTCGTCCTGATCCTGCGCACGGCAACGCGCTCCGCGTCCGCCGCAGAACCGCTCGCGCGGGAAGTGGCCTGGCTGTCGACCCGCATCCAGCAGATTGGTGATGGCCAGCAGCAACTGGCCGGGGGCCTGCATCACGTCTCCGAGGCCCAGGCCGTCAGCCAGACCGCGATGCTGCAGGTGATGGAACAGCGGCTCGCCGAGGTGCAGCGGCAGATGACCGAGGCGCTGCACGGCACCTCGACCCGCACCGCGCGGTCTCTGGGCGAGCTCCAGCAGCGGCTGGAGACGATCGACAAGGCGCAGGCCAATATCGAGAAGCTGTCGGGCAACGTCCTCAGCCTCCAGGACATCCTGTCGAACAAGCAGACCCGCGGGGCGTTCGGAGAAATCCAGTTGCATGACATCGTGCAGAAGGCGCTGCCGAAGGACGCGTACACGATGCAGGCGACCCTGACGAACGGCCGCCGCGCGGACTGCCTGATCCACCTGCCGAACCCGCCCGGCCCCATCGTCATCGACGCCAAGTTTCCGCTGGAGGCCTACGAGGCGCTGCGCCGTGCAGACTCGCCCCGCCTGCAGCAGGAAGCCGCCCAACTGATGCGCGCCGCGGTCCGTGCCCATATCCGGGCGATCAGCGAGAAATACATCCTGGAGGGCGAGACCGCCGATGGAGCGCTGATGTTCCTGCCCTCGGAAGCCGTCTACGCCGAGCTTCACGCCAACTTCCCCGACCTGGTGCGCGAGGGCTTCGCTGCCAAGGTCTGGATCGTCTCGCCCACCACCTGCATGGCGACGCTGAACACGATGCGGGCGGTCCTGAAGGACGCAAGGATGCGTGAACAGGCGGGGGCGATCCGCAAGGAGCTGTCGCTGCTCTATTCCGACGTCGAACGCCTTGGCGCGCGGGTCGAGAACCTGGACCGCCACTTCGGCCAGGCGGCTAAGGACATCGAGGAAATCAAGATCTCCTCCGACAAGGCGACGAAGCGGGCACGGCGCCTGGACAACTTCGACTTCGAGGAACTGGCGCCGGATACCCCGGCCAAGGTGATCGGGGCGGCGGAGTGATCCACCTGACGCCCGCCGATTACCGAAGCCAACCCTGGAAGAACGGGCGCGGCACGACGGTAGAGCTTCTGCATCTGGTCGATCCGGACAGCGGCGCGACCCTGCTGCGGCTTTCCCGCGCGTCGGTGGTCGAGGACGGTCCCTTCTCGCTGTTCCCCGGCATCGAGCGGAACCTGACCGTGTTGACCGGAAAAGGTTTCCGGTTGCTCGGTGACGGGCTGGACCTTCGTTGCGACCCGCTGGTGCCGGTGGCCTTCCCGGGTGACGTCGAGGTGCGGGCGACGGATACCAATGGCCAAGCCTCGGACGATTTCAACGTCATGACAGCCCGACATTTGCGGCGCCCCGAAATCACCGTGATGCGCGGGGGCCTTATGCCCCAGGGCGGGAAGCTGGCGCTTTACGCCCTAGGTTCCTGCCGGGTGAACGACGCACAGGTGGCGGAGGGCGACCTCCTATTAATGACTGAACCCGCCCACCTTTCGGGCGACGGGTCCATGATCGCAGTCCGGTATTTCGGCGTCTAGATCCGCAACAGCGGCTGCGCCAACCGGGGAAGCAGCCCGCGGAACCGCAGCGGAGCGTCCGTGGCCGCCAGGCAGATGCAATCCTCACCCGCCAGAGCGACCGGAGTGTGCTCCAGGTCCTCGTCCGCGATCTCGATGTCGCCCCGGCCAAAACGGTCGTTCTCGTCGGCAAAGGCGCCCTGAAGGACCAGGGTCAGCTCCATCCCCCGGTGGCCGTGGTCCGGCACCGCCGTTCCCGCCGGGATGAACAGAAGCCGCGCCGTGGCGTCCTTTCCGGTGGGCAGGATCGCCTGCTTCACCCCGCCGCCAACCTTGCGCCAGCGGACCGAGGACAGATCGCCGCCGATATAATCCGCCAGCGGCGCCGGGAAGATGCCGGCAGCGCGCAGCGGCTCGGAGCGGGTGGCCTGGGGCAGGCCCTCGATCCGGGCCAGGGCCTTGGCCAGGGCATCCTCGCCCATCGCGATCTCTTCGGCTTCCTCCAGAAGCGTGCCGCCCACCGCATCGTAGGACCCGGCCCGGGCCCGGCACTCGTCACACAGCGACACATGGGTCGCGACAACCAGGTTGAACGCCTCGGGCAGCTGACCGGCCGCGTAGGCCATCAGGAGCTGATCCGAAAGGTGGTGGCGTATCGTCATTTCTACTTCGTCCTTCAGCCCATCTGATGGCGCAGCTTTTCCAGCGCCAGCCGTATCCGCGATTTGATCGTCCCCAGGGGAAGCCCCGTCTCGGCTGCGATCTCGCTGTGCGAGAGGTCGCCGTAGAAGGCGCGTTCGATCAGTGTCCTCTGCGGTGCAGGCAACGCGGCCAACGCGCGCCCCAACCGTTCCGTCTCTTGCTGGGCTTCCATCACCTCGGCCTGGTCAGGCTCGGGCTCGGGACCCCAATCCAATTCCTCCGGCTCGGCCCGGCGCGCCTTCCGCAGCGCGTCGATCCGCCGGTTGCGGGCGATGGTATAGACCCAGGTCGCCACCGAGGCCCTCGCCGGGTCGAAGAGATGCGCCTTCTGCCAGAGCGTCGCCATGACGTCCTGCGCGCATTCCTCGGCCAGCGCGGCCCCGGCACCCGACTTCATCAGGAATGCCTTCACCCGTGGGGCGAAGTGCCGGAAGAGCTGCGCAAAGGCCGCCCGGTCCTGATGGTCGCGCACCCTCACCAGAAGGTCGGCCCAGTCTGTATCGTCCGTCGTCGCCAACGATCCGTCCTTCTTCCGGCGCATGCCGACCTTGACCGTGCCCGAAGGCTGCAGCAAGGCCTGCTCCGTCGTCGCGGCATCTCTGGCGTCAAGCATCATGTCGCTTCTACGCCTTCAACCCGAGAATGGATCATTTTTCAGCGAACTGGAGCGCCCCGGCAACAAGTCAAGACTTCCTGTCAACTTGGTTTGACAGATTTCCCAAGACAGGCGCGTATAGGGAACCTGACAGGAAACTTTCTTCGCCCCGGTCCCGTAGTTTCCGTCGAAGGGTGATCCGATCGGGCCCCGGCTGCGTAACCGTGTAAAATCAATCAAGGAAGTCCGCGTAAATGCCCTTCGAACAGTTCGGCCCCACCCCGCGTCGCATCGCCGTGATCGGAGGGGGGATTTCCGGCATGGCCGCCGCCCATCTTCTGGCCGACCGGAACGCGGTGGTCCTGTTCGAAGCCGAGCCGCGCCTGGGCGGCCATGCCCGCACCGTGATCGCGGGCAAGCGCAAGGACCAGCCGGTCGATACGGGCTTCATCGTCTTCAATCACGTGAACTACCCGCATCTCGTGCGCCTCTTCGACAAGCTGGGCGTGCCCACCACCGAAAGCTCCATGTCCTTCGGCGCTTCGATCCGCGGCGGCGCGGTGGAATACGGGCTTGCCTCGATGGACACGGTCTTCGCCCAGCGCAAGAATGCGCTGAACCCGCGCTTCCTGCGGATGCTGACCGACATCCTGCACTTCAACCGCAATGCCGAGGCCGTGGCCAACGACCCCGCCATGACGATCCGCGAACTGCTGGACCGTCTCGGCACCGGGCCGTGGTTCCGCGACCACTACATCACCCCCTTCTCGGGCGCGATCTGGTCCACGCCCACGGCGGGCATCCTCGACTTCCCGGCCCAGGCCCTGGTGCGCTTCTTCCGCAACCACGCGCTGATGGATTATGAGGGCCAGCACCAGTGGTACACGGTGAAGGGCGGTTCCATCGAATACGTCTGCCGCCTGCAGGCCGCGATGACCGCCCAGGGCGTCGACATCCGCACCGCCACCCCGATCGCCTCGGTCCGGCGTGAGGCCGGTTCGGTCTTCGTCCGCGCCGACGGCTGCGAGCCAGAGCTTTTCGACGACGTGGTCTTCGCCACCCATTCCGACATCACCTTGCGGCTTCTCGCCGACGGCACGCCCGAGGAGACGGGCGCGCTCTCCGCCATCCGCTACCAGCCGAACGAGGCGATCCTGCACTCTGACGCCTCGCTGATGCCGAAGTCGCGCAAGGTCTGGTCCTCCTGGTCCTATGTCGAGCCGAAGTCCGGCCCCGGCGACCGCATCGACCTGACCTACTGGATGAACTCGCTGCAGCCGATCCCGCAGGACGACCCGCTGTTCGTCACCCTGAACACCAACCGGCCGATCCGCGAAGAGCTGATCCACGACGTCAACACCTTCCACCACCCGGTCTTCGACGTCGCCGCCCTGGCCGCGCAGGACCGGATCCGCGCGATGAACGGCAGTCGCAACACCTGGTTCTGCGGCGCCTGGATGAGGAACGGCTTCCACGAGGACGGCTTCGCCTCGGCTGTGGACGTCGTCGAGGCGATGGCCGAGCGTCACTCCCTCCGGTTGGTGGCATGACCCTTCAGCCAGATAGCCAGGTCCAGCGCATCCCGGCCGAGACCTTCCACGGCCGCAAGGGCGCGGTGAAGAACGCCTTCCGCTATTCGGTGGACTACCTGCTTCTGGATCCCTCGAAGGCCGAGGGGCCGGCCCTCTTCTCGCGCAACGCCCGCAACCTGATGTCGGTCCACGACGCCGACCACGGCGGCGCCCCCGGGCAGGGCAGCGGCGTCCAATGGGCGCGCGAGGTGCTGAGCGGCCACGACCTCGCCCACGATCGCGTCCTCCTCCTCGCCCAGCCGCGCCTCCTCGGCCATGTGTTCAACCCGGTCAGCTTCTGGCTGTCCTACGATCACCTGGGCCACCTGCGCGCCGTCATCGCCGAGGTGACGAACACCTACGGCGACCGCCATTCCTACCTCTGCCACCGCGAGGACCGGGCCCCCATCACGCGCGAGGACACGATCCAGGCGCAGAAGATCTTCCACGTCTCGCCCTTCCAGCCCGTCGCCGGGACCTACACCTTCCGCTTCGACATCCGCGAGGGCCGCATCGGCATCTGGATCGACTACACCACCCCCGGCGGCGGCCTTTTCACCAACCTGATCGGCCCGCGCCAACCGCTGACCAACGCGGGCATCCTCGCCTCCGCCCTCCGCCGCCCCTTCGGCTCCCGCCGGGTCCTGGCGCTGATCCATTGGCAGGCGCTGAAGCTCTGGCTGAAGCGCGTGAAGTTCAACCACCGCCCCACGCCCCCCGCCGAAGACATCTCGCGATGATCCGGCCCCCCCGGCCCCCAGCCTTTCATCTTTGCGCAAATATCCCCGCCGGAGGCTTCTCCGCTTCCCCAAGCCGCACGCCGTTCATGCTGGCCCAAATATCCCCGCCGGAGGCGCCCCGAGCGGTTCTGCGTCCTTCACGCAGAACCGCGAGACAAGAGGCTTGCGCGGAACGCGCTCAATTCGATAGCCGCCGATGACCACCCGTCTTCCCGCCTGGTCCCTGTTTGCCGCCCTGATCGCGATGGCGGGCCTGCCGATCTACATCCACGCGCCGAAGTTCTACGTCGACCAGTACGGCACCAGCCTGGCCGCCATGGGCCTGACGCTGGCCGCCCTCCGCCTGATCGACGTGGTGCAGGACCCGCTCCTCGGCTGGCTGGCCGAAGCCACCCGACCGATCCGCCGGGCAACCATCGCCATCGCCACCAGCCTAATGGCGGGCTCGCTCTACGCCCTCTTCGCCATCGCTCCGCCGATCCCGCCGCTCCTCTGGTTCGCCCTCACCCTCACCGTCCTGTTCTCTGCCTTTTCCTACCTCACCATCTGCTTCTACGCCGAGGGCGTGACCAAGGCGCAGACCCTCGGGCCAGAGGGCCACATCCGCCTCGCCGGCTGGCGCGAGGGCGGATCGCTCCTCGGCGTCTGCCTCGCCGCCACCGCCCCTGTCGCCCTCGCCCCGCTCACCGCCCAGCCTTTCACCACCTTCGCCCTGATCTTCGCCGCCGTGGCCCTGATCGCCACCCTCGCCATGCGCCGCGAATGGCAGGGCACCCCAGCGGAACCCACGGCCCACCCCTGGGACCTCTTCCGCCCTGCTCTGGCCGACCCGCTGGCGCGTCGTCTGCTCCTCATCGCGCTTCTCAACGCCTCGCCCGTCGCGGTCACCTCCACCCTCTTCCTCTTCTTCGTCGAAAGCCGCCTCCAACTCCCCGGCTGGGAAGGCCCGCTCCTCCTTCTCTTCTTCCTCGCCGCCGCCGCCTCGACGCCGCTCTGGTCCGTCCTCGCCCGCAAGCATGGCCCGAAACCCGTCCTCCTGACGGCGATGATCCTGGCCATCGCGAGCTTCCTCTGGACCCTCACTCTCGGGACCGGAGACCTCATCCCCTTCGCCATGATCTGCGCCGCGTCCGGCGCCGCGCTGGGGGCTGACCTCACCCTGCTGCCGGCGATCTTCGCCCAGCGCCTGGCCCAGACCGGCACGCCCGAGGCAGCGGCCTTCGGGCTTTGGTCCTTCGTGTCGAAACTGTCCCTGGCGCTTGCCGCGCTGACCATCCTGCCGGCACTGCAGGCCGCGGGGTTCCAGCCGGGGGCCACGAACACGGAACCGGCGCTGAAAATGCTGACATTGATCTACGCGGGCCTGCCTTGCGTATTGAAGGTGACCGCCATCGTGCTTCTCGCCCGGACACCGCTGACCATGCCCCTCAAGGATGCCACCCGATGACCTCGATCCTCTCCGCCCTCGCCGGGGCGCTGATCGTCCTCATCCTGATCGCGCTCCGCATCCGCTTCGCCTCGTTCGGCGCGCAGGACCCCTCCGACTATGCCGGTCGCGGGCCGGACTTCGACCTGCGCCGCCACCTTTCGGGGCCACTGACTTGCGAGGGCGTGATCTTCGGGCCGACGGGACGGGTGACCTCGCGGTTCGTGGCGGACATGGAAGGCACCTGGACCGGCACCACCGGCACCCTGGCCGAGGTCTTCCGCTATGACAGCGGCACCGTCCAGAACCGCGCCTGGACCCTGGCGCTTGGGGCCGACGGCGACATCACCGCCACGGCGGCCGACGTGGAGGGCGTCGGGAAGGGGCGCGTCCTGGGACCCGGCGTCATGCTGCGTTACCGCATCCGCCTCACGCCCGAGGCGGGCGGGCATGTGCTGGATGTCACCGACTGGATGTACCTGGTCGAGAACGGCACGATCATCAACCGTTCGCAGTTCCGCAAGTTCGGGATCAAGGTGGCTGAACTTGTCGCCACGATCCGCCCCGCCGAAGCCCAGGCCCGCCAACTGGCCGCCGCCGAATGAGGGATTTCGCGTGAGAAGTTTTCGGGGCAAGCGCTACTGGCTGGTCGGCGCGTCCGAGGGCCTGGGCCTGGCACTGGCGCACAAGCTCAGCGCCGCCGGGGCCGAGCTGGTCCTGTCGGCCCGCAACCGCGAGTCGCTGGAGAAGGCCGCGGCGACCCTCCCCGGCCCCGCCACGGTCCTGCCCGTCGATGTGAGCGACAGCGACAGCGTCCGCGCCGCCGCCGCCGAACTGCCCGAGCTTGACGGGATGGTCTTCCTCGCCGGCGTCTACTGGCCCATGCGGGCGCAGGACTGGAACGGACCCCAAGCCGAGGCGATGGCCGACATCAACTTCACCGGTGCCGTCCGCGTCGTGGGCGCGGCTCTTCCCGCGATGGTCGCGAAGAACAAGGGCCATATCGTCATCACCGGCTCGCTGTCCGGTTTCCGCGGGCTGCCCGGGGCCATCGGCTATGCCGCTGCGAAGGCCGGGACGATGGTGCTGGCGGAATCGCTCTACGCCGACCTCAGGAAAACCGGCGTTACCGTTCAGTTGGCCAACCCCGGTTTCATCCGCACCCGCCTTACGGCGAAAAACGATTTCACCATGCCCTTCATCATGGAACCCGAAGCCGCCGCCGACATCATGTTCCGACACATGCAGTCGGGCCGCTTCAAGATCAGCTTCCCCACCGTCTTCAGCTGGCTCTTCCGCGGCGGAAACTTCCTGCCCGATGCGCTTTACTATCGGATCTTCCCGCCGAAGTGAGACCCAAGGTAGGGTGGGCGATCCGCCCACCCTACGCTTCAGAACGACATCACCGCCGCCCCCGCCTTGACCTCGGCGTGCATCGCGCTCGCCCCCTGGATCACCACCCCGTCCAACAGGTCCTCCGGCCCATACCCCCGCGCCTTGACGCAGGGCGGGCAGGCCCAGACCACGCCACCCCGCCCCATGAAATCCGCGATCAGCGCCGCGAGCGGGTCCAAGGGTGGCACATGCGTCATCGCCTGCCCGCCCTTCCGGACCAGGTCCACCGCGTTCGAGGTCAGGAACACGCTGACCTTCAACCCCGCCGTGATCCCGCCATTCGCGATGGTAAACCCGACCGAAGACAATTCCGACGCGATCCCGTTCGTCATCACCACCACAAGCTTGTCGCAGACGTCCGCCATGATACCCTCCATTGCCTGAGGCCCCATCCTTCCCCAATCGAAGGCCCCCGTCTTTGGCCGCGCCGCCGAAAAGCTTGACCGATCCGCCAGAGCCTTCGTGGCTGCTGGACGAAGCGCTGCGCCGGATCCGCATCTCGGGCTCGTTGCAATACTGCTTCATGCCGCAGGGCGACTGGACCACCGACGCCACCCCCGCGCCGTGGAGGCCGAAGGACGCCATCGGTTTCCACATCGTCGCCGCCGGCCCCTGCTGGGTCGACCTCCACGGCCGAAGGACCACCCTCGAAACCGGCGACATCGCCGCCTTCCCCTTCGGCACACCGCACCTTTTGGGCGGAGGCGCGGGGGGCCGGATCCTCGACCCCGGCGGCGACCTTCCCGCCCAACCCTGGCCAGCGACGCCCACCCTCCACTACCCGGCCGCCGGGACCCAGGTCCGTATCCTTTGCGGCTATGTCCAGTGCCAGGCCACGGGCTTTGCCCCGTTCCGCGCCGCGCTGCCAGAGTTCATCCATATCCGGACCTCCGGGCAGGAGGACTGGCTTGCGGGGACCATCGCCCAGATCGTGACCGAGGTCGACCAGCCCCAACCCGGCGGCGGCCCGATCCTGGAACGGCTGACCGAAGTGGCCTTCCTGGAAATCCTCCGCCGTCAGTTCGGGACGCCCGCGCCGAAAGGCTGGCTCGCTGCGATCCTCGACCCCACGCTCTCGCGCGCGCTTCTTGCGCTGCATGATGACCCGGCCCGCGACTGGACCCTTCCGGCGCTTGCGGCCCAGGCCGGAACTTCGCGCTCGGCCCTGACCGCGCGCTTTGCCGAGCTTCTGGACACCTCGCCGATGCGTTACCTGCGCGACTGGCGGCTTTACCTTGCCGCCGAGGCGCTGGCCTCTTCGACCGGCCCGATCATCTTGATCGCGACCAAGGCCGGTTACGGCACCGAGGCCGCCTTCACCCGCGCATTTTCAAGGACCTTCCACTGTCCGCCGGCCGAATGGCGCCGGCGGAAAGGAGGTCGCTGACGACACGCGCCCGTCCCCAGTCCGGGCGCGCATCGTCAGACGGACAGGTCAGCCGTGCTTGACCATCACGTGGCGAACCACCGTGTAGTCCTCCAGCGCATAGGCCGACATGTCCTTGCCGTAGCCGGATTGCTTCAACCCGCCGTGCGGCATCTCGTTCGTCAGCATGAAATGGGTGTTGATCCAGGTGCAGCCGTAGCGCAGCCGCGCCGCCGTCGCCATCGCGCGGCCCACGTCCTTGGTCCAGACGGAGGAGGCCAACCCGTAGTCGCTGTCGTTGGCCCAGGTCACCGCGTCTTCCACGTCCGAGAACGGCGTGACCGAGACGACCGGCCCGAAGACCTCGCGCCGGACGATCTCGTCGTCTTGCTTGGCCCCGGCGACGACGGTGGGCTTGTAGTAGAAGCCCTGGTCCATCGCCTCGCCGCCCGTGGTGATCTGGACGTGGTTCAGCTCACGCGCGCGGTTGACGAAGCTGGCAACGCGGTCGCGCTGGCGCTGGCTGATCAGCGGACCGATTTCATTGGTGGCGTCGTCCTCCGCCCCCAGAACGATGGACGACGCCGCCGAGGTGAGGTCCGCGACAAGGTTGTCGTAGATCTTCTTCCCGGCATAGACCCGGCAGGCGGCGGTGCAATCCTGCCCGGCATTGTAGAAGCTGAAGGCGCGGAGGCCTTCGACCACGGCATCCACGTCGGCGTCGTCGAAGACCACGACCGGGGCCTTGCCGCCCAGTTCCAGATGGGTGCGCTTCACGGTCTTGGCGGCGGCGTCCAGCATCTTCTTCCCCGTCGCCACGTCTCCGGTGAGGGAGATCATGTCCACCTGCGGATGGTTGATCAGGTAGCTGCCGACCGTCTGCCCGCGCCCTGCGATGACGTTCACCACGCCCTCGGGCAGCACGTCGGCCAGGATCTGCGCCAGCTTCAGCGCGGTGAGCGGCGTCTGCTCGGACGGCTTGAAGACCACCGTGTTGCCCCCGCCGATGGCCGGCCCCAGCTTCCAGGCCATCATCATCAGCGGGTAGTTCCACGGCGCAATCGAGGCCACCACGCCCACCGGATCGCGGCGGATCATCGAGGTATGGCCCGACAGGTATTCCCCCGCCACCGTCCCCGTCATGCAGCGGACCGCACCCGCAAAGTAGCGGAAGCAGTCCACGATGGCCGGGATCTCGTCATTCCGCGCCGCGTTGATCGGCTTGCCGCAGTTCAGCGCTTCCAACTGGGCGAAGGCATCCGCCTCGGCCTCGATCCGGTCGGCGATGGTCAGAAGCGCCGCCGAGCGTTCCGCCGGGGTCGTCCGCGACCAGCCCTCGAAGGCCTTCCGCGCCGCGGCCACCGCCCGGTCGACCTGCGCGGTCGAGGCTTCGGGCAGTTCCAGGATCAGCCCGCCCGTGCGCGGGTTGAGGATATGCTCGGCGGCCTCCTGCCCGGCCTCGAAGGCGGACCCGATCAGGAACTTGGTCTGGATGGTCATGGGTATTCCTCCGTTATTTGCCCATGCCGGCGGTCTCGGACCCGCCGCGGGTGAGGTAGTAGGCGATGAGGATCGGCACGAAGGTGGCGGCGAAGACCACGATGGCGACGACATTGGTGACGGGGCGCTGGCGCGGGCGGACAAGCTCGTTCAGCATCCAGATCGGCAGGGTGGATTGCTGGCCCGCCGTGAAGGTGGTGACGATGACCTCGTCGAACGACAGGGCAAAGGCAAGCATCCCGCCGGCCAGAAGCGCCGAGCCGAGGTTCGGCAGCAGGACATAGCGGAAGGTCTGGAAGCTGTTCGCGCCAAGGTCGGCGCTGGCCTCCAGAATCCCGCCCGACAGCCGCCGCATCCGGGCGATGGCGTTGTTGTAGACGATGACGATGCAGAAGGTCGCGTGGCCCAGGACGATGGTCCAGGTGCTGAACGGGATGTCCATGATCCCGAAGGCGGATCGCAGCGACATGCCGGTGATGACCCCGGGCAGCGCGATGGGGAGAAGGATCAGAAGGCTGACCTGGTCACGCCCGAAGAAGCTTGCCCGCGCCATCGCGGCGGCGGCGAGTGTGCCCAGGATCATCGCCATCACGGTCGAGATGGCCGCGACCTGCAGGGACAGCCAGAGCGGCGGCCAGATGTCCTCGCGGTTCCAGGCGACGGCGAACCATTCGGTCGTGTAGCCCGGCGGCGGGAAGGCGTAGCTGCGTTCCTCGGTCGTGAAGGCGTAGAGGAAGATGAGAAGGATCGGCAGGTGAAGGAACAGCAATCCCCCCAGCGCCGCAAGTTTCAGACCCCAGGAGGCTTCAGAGCGCATCGAAAGCCCCCGCGCGTTTGGCCAGCGACAGGTAGACCAGCATGATCAGGATCGGCACCACGGCGAAGGCGGCGGCAAGCGGAGTGTTCCCGGCGGTGCCCTGCAGCTGGTAGACGGTGAGGCCGATGAAGCGCGACGAGTCCCCCACGATCTGCGGGATGATGTAGTCGCCCAAGGTCAGCGAGAAGGTGAAGATCGACCCGGCAATCACGCCCGGCAGGGCCAGGGGCAGGATCACCGTGCGGAAGGTCTGGCTTTGCGTGGCACCGAGGTCGGCCGAGGCCTCCAGCATCGAATTCGGCACGCGTTCCAGCGCCGCCTGCATCGGCAGGATCATGTATGGAAGCCAGATATAGACGAAGACGAGGAAGGTCCCGAAGGGCGAGGTGGACAGCGACGAGCCCTCCAGCCCCGGGATCGACAGGATGCCGTCGATGATGAAGCTGGTCCCGGTGCTCTCCGCGGCCCAGCCCAGGATGCCCTCCTTGGCCAGGATCAGCTTCCAGGCATAGACCTTGACCAGGTAGGACGACCACAGGGGCAGCATGACGCCAAGGTAGAAGGCGGCTTTCCACGGGCCTTTGGCATAGCGGGCCGCGTAGTAGGCGATCGGAAAGGCGAGGATCGCGCAGGCCAGCGTGACCGCCGTCGCCATCAACACGGTCCGCAGGATGATGTCCAGGTTCTGCGCCCGGAAGAGCTCGGCGTAGGTCTTGAGCGTGAACTCCTCCTTCACCACGCCCGAGAACTCGTCGATCGAGTAGAAGGACTGGAGGAGGAGGGCGAAAAGCGAACCCAGGTAGACCACGCCCAGCCAGAGCAAGGGCGGGGTGATAAGGAGGAGAAGCAGGAGCTTCGGTTTCCGCCAGAAGACACCGGTGAGCCGGTCGGCCGCGCCCTTTGCGGGCAGGATCGCGGGGGCGGTCATGTCTGCGCCCCCTGACCGGCAAAATTCTTGAAGGAAGAATTTTGGGCGCCCGGTCCTGCGACGTGGCGCGGATGGGCGGCGTTGGAGCCTCCGGCGGGGATATTTGCTGCAAAGATGAAAGGTAGGGTCTCGGCCCCTTTCATCTTTGCCCAAATATCCCGGGGTTTGACATCTGCCCCGCCATTGGTTCGAGTGGCAGATGTCATGGCCCGAAGGGCGAGGGGGCGGCGCCCCCTGCGACGGTGGATCCGGGCGGCACGCATCAGGTGACCCCCATCAGGTGCAGCGCCGAAGGATCGAAGGCGATGGCGGTCGTGGTGCCTTCGGCCGGGACGGGCTGGCCAGCGGGGACAAGGGCGGCGATCTCGGTCTCGCCGGTGCGGATTACCACGCGGGTCCCCGAGCCAAGGTAGCGCAGCGCGGTGACGGTGCCGCTGACCGGGCCAGTCGCGGCAAGGCGCGTGACCTCCGGGCGGAGTGACGCCCATTGCGCCGGGCCGCCCAAGGCGCGGGTCAGGTCGGGGGGCAGTACGTTGGAGGAGCCGACGAAATCGGCCACGAATCTGGTGGCAGGGCGGTCGTAGATGTCCTGCGGGGTGCCGATCTGGGCAATCTTCCCCTCGTTGAAGACGGCCAGGCTGTCGGCCATCGACAGGGCCTCGTGCTGGTCATGGGTCACGAAGACGAAGGTCAGGCCCAGCTTGTGCTGCAGCGCCTTGAGTTCGTCCTGCATCGCCTCGCGCAGTTTCAGGTCCAGCGCGCCAAGGGGTTCGTCCAGCAGGAGCACGCGCGGCCGGTTCACCAGCGCCCGGGCCAGCGCAACCCGCTGCCGCTGCCCGCCTGACAGCTGCGCCGGCTTCCGGTCGCCGTAGCCGTCAAGCTTGACCAGCGCCAGCATCTCCTCGGCCTGGGCATAGCGCGCCGCGCGGCCCACGCCCTTGACCATCAACCCGTAGGCCACGTTGTCGCGCACGTTCAGATGCGGGAACAGCGCATAGTCCTGGAACACCGTGTTCACGTTGCGCAGATGCGGGGGCGTGTTCGACACGTCCTCGCCGAAGATGCGGATCTGCCCGCCCGTGGGCTTCTCGAACCCCGAGATCAGCCGCAGGCAGGTGGTCTTGCCCGACCCGGACGGCCCCAGCATCGCGAAGAAGGATCCTTCGGCGATGGTCAGGTCCACGGCATCGACGGCCTTCACCGGGCCGAAATGGCGAGAGACGTTCTGGAACTCGACAGCTGAAGTCATGGAAGATCCGTAGGGTGCGCGACGGCGCACCACTGGCAAGGGGAAGTAGGGTGGGCGATGCGCCCACCCTGGCTTGAAGGATCAGCGTCCGCCGATCACGCCGATGTAGTCCGAGACCCAGCGGTAGTAGGGCACGCAGGCGCCGTCGCCCTGGCTGCAGTTCGACACCGGAGTGGTCCAGAACCGGATCTTCTCGAAGTCGTCCATCCCGTTCGCGGTGCAGCTTTCCGCCGTCGACATGCCGCGCCCGTCGGTGCAGGCCGCGGGAACCGAGGGGTTCGCGCCGAACCAGACCGCAAGGTCGGACTGCAGGTTGGACGACAGCGTATGCTCCATCCACAGGTAGCTGCAGTTCGGATTCGCCGCGTCGACATGCATCATCGTCGTGTCGGCCCAGCCCGTCGCGCCTTCCTGCGGGATCACGCTGGCGATCGGCAGGCCTTCCGACTGCAGCAGGTTGCGCTGGAACGGCCAGGAGCCCGAGGCGACCACGCCCTCGTTCTTGAAGTCGTCGATCTGGATGAAGGCGTCGTGCCAGTAGCGGCTGACCAGCTCGCGCTGTTGCCGCAGCAGGTCAAGCGCGGCCTTGTACTGTTCCTCGTTCAGCTCGTAGGGCGAGGTGATCTTCAGTTCCGGCTTGTGGAACATCAGGTATTGCGCAGCGTCGGCGATGTGGATCGGGCCGTCATAGGCCTGCACCCGGCCCTTGTTCGACTGGCCGTCGGGAAGGGTCATCTCTTCGAACACCACGTTCCACGAGGTCGGCGGCTCCTTGAACACTTCGGTGTTGTACATCAGCACGTTCGGCCCCCACATGTAGGGCACGCCGTAGTGGACGCCGTCGACCGTGTGCCAGGGCGCGGACTTCAGGCGTTCGTCCACGGTGGACCAGGACGGGATCAGGTCGGTGTTGATCGGCTGGACCCGGTCCCCTGCCACCAGCCGCAGCGAGGCATCACCCGATGCGGTCACCAGGTCGAACCCGCCCTCGTTCATCAGCGCCACCATCTCGTCCGAGGTGTTGGCGGTCTTCACGTTGACCTTGCAGCCCGAGGCCGCCTCGAACTTGGTGACCCAGTCGAATTCCTTCATGGTTTCGCCACGCTCGATGTAGCCCGGCCAGGCGACGATGTTCACCTGGCCCTCCGGCGCGCCGATTTCGGTCACCTGGGCGAGGACCGGGCTGATCCCGGTCATCAGGGCAAGCGTTGTGGTTCCCAAGAGCTTGAGGCGATTCATGGCAGACTCCCGTTGTTGTGTCTCTGGCATGGATGCAGAGGGTCCGTTCCAGCGGACTTGCCGAGAGCCTATGGTGCCCCTGTACTTTCGCAATAACAAAAAACTGAAGCTAACTATCGGTTTTCCCGATGGCTCAAATTTTGCCATGACGTCGACATAGAGCTATAGCAGATTGTCTGGGGGACAGGATGCATTCGGGAAAGCGGCTCGATTGATGGTTCATATGGTGATGATCGCGCCCGCTCCGGTGGTCGTGGAGGGGAAGCGCCTGCTTCTTGACGTAAAGTTCGTCGAAGGCATGCGCATCCAGCAGGCGCACTGGCCAAGCCGGATCAAGTGCGTTCTGCGCCGCGGCGCGGGCGGCATCCCGTTCGGTCGGCTCTATGACCGGTACGAGCTTCCCTTTGACCTTGGATCCCGCCGAGGAGATCGGACCGCAGCACCTGCAGGGGGCCGGCCTTGTCTATGCCGGCGGCGACGACTTTCACTGCCTCAAGCTGCCCGATTATTTGCAGCCTGGGCAGAAGATAGTCTATGTTATTGAATATACGCCGGAAACCAGACAGCAGATCCTGAACCTCGATCGCGACCGGGGGATGGTTGGCCGCCTGAAGGGGCACATCTGGCTCATGAAGCAGGAACGCTTGCGGCAACGCGCGTTCCGGGCGGCGCACGGCCTGCAGTCGAACGGCTATCCGGCGCATGACGTCTACGCGCATATGTGCACAGACACCCTGCTCTACCTCGATGGGCGCATGACGCCCGACCTTTTCGCCACCGAGGCAGAGATGGCCGCGCGCGAGGCTCACCTGTCGGCTGGAGGTCCGCTTCGACTGGTCTTTTCGGGCCGGTTGGAGGCGATGAAGGGCGCGCAGGACCTGATTCCAGTGGCCCGCAGGCTTTCGAAGCGGGGCGTCGATTTCACTCTGGACATCTTCGGGACCGGCTCATTGCAGGCGGAAGTCGCTGAAGGAATAGGCAGCCTGCCAGAGCCGCGTCGGGTTCGCCTGCATGGAGCGGTGGATTTCGAGACCGAGCTTGTGCCGTTCACCCGGCAACAGGCGGACCTTTTCCTGGGCTGTCACCGACAGTCGGACCCGTCCTGCACCTATATCGAAGCGATGGGCTGTGGGGTGTCGGTGGCAAGTTATGGCAACCGCATGTGGCAGAGGCTGAACGGCGAGTCGCAGGGAGGCTGGGACACGCCCCTCGGCAAGCCAGAGCTGCTGGCGGACCGGATCGCCGAGGTGGCACAGGATCGGGCCGAGCTTGCCCGGCACAGCCGCAATGCCTGGACGTTTTCCCGCCGTCACGGCTTCTTGCCAGAGTTCCGCCGCCGGATGGAACATCTTGCCCGGATCGCAGGTGTCGCGTTGCCGGAGGCCACCTAGCTGGGCCTCACCACCGCCGTGCTTTGCGCCGAGCGGATGAAGTTCGACGCAGGTCCGGTCAGTGGCGCGCCCTTGCGCCAGGCAAGGCCAACCTGGACCGTGGGCAGGTCGCCCGAGACATCCCGGATCTCGATCCGGTCGCCTTCCAGGGACCAGGGCCGGTAGACGAGGCTCGGCAGAATCGCGAGGCCCGCGCCGGTTGCGACCAGGCTGCGCACCGCCTCGACGCTGCGGGTGCGGAAGGCGATCTGCGGCTTCACGGGCAGGGCGGCGGTCAGGCGGCGGGTGGATTCCTCGATCTCGTCCACCATCAGCTGGATCATCGGCGTCCCTGCCAGTTCCTCGAGCGCGATGCTTTCCTGCTGCGCCAGAGGATGACCCAGCGGCAGCCACAGCCGGTAGGGCGACACCAGCAGCGTCTCGACGTTCAGCGCCATCCGGTCATGGACCGACGAGGTCAGAAGCACCGCCACGTCCAGCTCGCCCCCGATCAGCAGGTGCTGAAGATAGTCGCCGCTGTCCTCGATCACGTTCAGCTCGACCTGCGGATAGGCGCGGCGGTAACGCTGCAGGATGTCGGACAGCACGTAGCCCGCGACGAGGCTGGTCACGCCCAGCGACAGCCGGCCGCGCGCGGTCTCGGCTTCGGCCTGGAAGGTGCTACGGGCATTCGCCACGTCCGCAAGGATCTGCCGGGCGTGCCGCAGGAAGGCCGAGCCCTTGTGCGTGGGCAGGATCCCGCGGGCCTGCCTGTCGAACAGGACGACGCCAAGGTCGTCCTCCAGCCCGCGGATCGCCTCGGTGACCGAGGACTGGCTGATCGAAAGGGCGCGTGCGGCCCCGGAGACCGACCCGGCCTCGGCGGCGGCGACGAAGAACTGAAGCTGGCGCAGAGTGAAAGCCATGACGTCTCGCGTGGGCGGCCCGCCCGGGGGCCTGGTTGCGCAGTCTGCGGATTCGTGCGCGCAGGGCAAGCGTGCAATCGGGGAGATTGCCACCCCGCACGACGCATGGTGATCTGTGCGGATGAAGATGGAGGCGCGGATGTGGTGGGCGATGGTGGCCGTGGCACTGGGCGGTGCCGCGATTGCGGTGCAGGCTCCGATCAACGCGGCGCTGGGCCGTGGCTTGGGCGGGCCGGTTCCGGCTGCGGCGGTGTCCTTCGGGGTGGGGTTCCTGGTCCTGATGGCGATTTCCTTGCTGCAAGGCAACGGAAGTGCCTACCTGCGCCTGACCTCGGTCCCGGTCTGGACACTTCTGGGCGGCCTGCTTGGGGCCTGGTATGTCTTCACGGCGGTCTGGGGCGTGTCGTCCCTGGGCGTGGTGACGCTGGTAGCGGCGCTGGTCTTCGGCCAGATGGCCGCCGCGCTGGTCATCGACGCGACAGGCGCGCTTGGCATGGCGGTCCGTGAAATCACGCCGAGCCGTCTGGCCGCCGCCGGTCTGGTCGGCGCGGGCCTGCTTCTGTCCCGGCTCTAGGGCGTCCAGCGCCCCGAGGCGTCCACCCGCCAGGGCAGGGCCACCGCCGGGGGTGGATCGCCGTCCTGCCAGAAGCAAAGCCTCAGGTGGTCGGGCGCGTCGCCCTCGGCCACCAGCGCCCAGTCCATGTGGAAGCCGTCGATCAACAGGCCCTCTGCGTAGAAGGCGATCTCCTCGGCTTCCAGCGCTTCCGAAGGCGAGGCGTCCCACCCGTCGGGCCCGCCCCAGAACACCAGCCCCTCGATGTCGCGGTGCTTCCGTGCGATCTTCGCCAGGGGGGCCAGGAACTGCTCGATGGGCGAGGTCTCCTTCGTCATCCGCGCAGCTCCGCCACCAGGGCCGGGGTCGCCTCGGCCACCAGTACCTCGTAGGCGGCCAGCCGGTCCGGCGTGAAATGCCCCGCCTCGGCCAGCAGGTTCACCGTTCCCAGCACCCGACCTCCGTCGACCACCGGGACATTGATGCAGGACCCCAGCCCCAGCGAGACGATGAGCGCGTGGTCGAAGAAATACTTCGCGAACTCTGGCGGAGTGTTGGCGACAAAGGTCCGTTGGCCCCGGACGGTATGGTCGTACCAGCCGTCCTTCTCCATCGGCTTGATCCCCGACACCGGGTACTCCACCGGATGCGAGGTATAGAGCCTGCGCGCCAGGCCGGCCTCTTCGTCGACGGTGGTCACGGTGAAGAGCCGCGTGCCAAGGGCGGCGCAGCGGGCGTGAAGGTCGGAAAATGCGGTCAATCGGTCCTCGCTTTGCGCCGGATCAAGGCGCGTGGAACGGATCCGTCCATTCTCGGACCCTGATACCGACTGTCAATCCTGCGAGGCCCCATGCAATACGAAGTCCAAGCCCGCCGCCTGGATGCAACCGGAAGCCTGGCAACCAGCCACGGCGCCGAAATCCGCCTTGCCACCGACATGGAGGGGCGCAAGGACGCGCTGAACCCGGTGGAGCTTCTTCTTTCCGCTCTGGCCGCCTGCATGATCAAGGGGGCCGAGCGGGTCTGCCCGACGTTGAAGTTCCAGCTGGACGGGATGAGGATCGCCCTTCAGGCCGACCGCCAGGACAGCCCGCCAAAGCTGACCGCGATCAGGTACGACATCGTGGTCGCCACGACCGAGTCCGATGCGAGGCTGGACCTTCTGCACCGCAACATCCTGAAATACGGCACGATTTCCAACACGCTGGCAGCCGCCGTCCCCATGACCGGGACCCTCCGGCGGGCGTGAAGCGCCGGAGTTTTTGAAAACTCCGGACCGATTTCTTCGAAGAAATCGATCCCTAGCGCCGCGTCATCGCGATGCGGATCAGGGCGCGTTCCATCAGAGCCATGCCAGGGGCCTTGCTGGCGGACCGCAGCGTCAGGTCGGTCTCCAGTAGGATCGCCACCGCCGTCTCCAGCGCGCGGACGCCCCATTGCCCTGCCTGGCGGCCCATCGCATCCTTTTGCTTGAAGTTCACCCGCGCCTTCTGGATGCCCACGCCCGGCCCCTGCGGATCGGTCGCCGCCGCGTGCAGGATGCGGAAGTGCCTCAGCGCCCCGATGCAGATCGTGACCGGCTGCACCCCCTGCCCCTCCAACCGCCGGAAGAGCGGGCCGATCGCCTTGCTGCGCGCCTCGGCCACGGCGTCGATCAATTCGTCCACCTCGGCCTCGATGGTCGCCGGGGCCATCGCTGCGACGTCGGCGGGCGTCAGGGGCGTCGTGTCGCCATACTTGTAAAGCGCGATCTTCTCCAGCGTTTGTCGGAAGTCGCCGGGGTCCAGCGCGCGGGCCAGGGTGTTGAGGTCGTTCATCGCCTCGCGGTCGATGTCGCGCAGGCCCGCCTTCTTCAGCGCGTCCTCGATCTCTTCCCGGCTGGGCGGATCGTCGTAAAGCCCGATGGAAACGGCCGAGGGATGCTTCTCGAACAGGGTCTTCAGCGCCGATTTCCCGGTCAGGTTCCCCGCCGTGACCACGATGACCGCGTCCCCTGGCTTCCATTCGGCCAGGGCCACGGCGATGGTATCTGCCAGCCCATCGGTCGCCTCCTCGACGAAGGCCACCCGGGGGCCAGGGAAGAACCCCACGGCCTTGATCGCATCCAGAAGCAGGCTGCCGTCCTTGCGCAGGTCGGCCCCGGACATCCGGGTCAGCCGCATCTCCGCCTCGCCTTCGGGCCCGACAAGCGCCGCGATGGCCTCCTGGCGCTTCAGCGCCACCCGCATGGCATCGGCCCCGAAAATCAGAAGCCCTGTCCGCGCGGGATCGGGTTTCGCGCAGTAGCGAGCGGCCTCCGCCCCCTTCAGGATCATGGCAGGCTGGCGGCTGCGCCGATCAGCCGGGCGGTGATCTGGTCGGCCAGGATGCGCATCAGTCGATAAGCCGCATCCTCTTCGGCCGCCAGGAGCGCCACAGTGGACCCGGTCGCATTGTAGGCCGTGAAGCCTTGCACCCGCCCGCCCGTCACCCGGACCCCAGAGGCCTGATCGGTCAGACTGTAATCCACCACGCCCTTCACGTTGTAGCGGGTGATCGTGGCGTCGGCGGTGTAGCCCACACCCACGGTCTGGGTCGTGATCGTGTAGGCAAGGTCATAGCGCGGCGCCTCGGGTCGGCCCAGCCGTTCCTCAAGCCGCTCGACCAGGTCGAACCCGTTCTTGTCCACCGGGTCCTGAACCCGCACGGTCCCGGCAAGCTTTGCGGCAGACCCCCCCGGACCATAGGCCGGGGTGAAGCCGCAGGCGGCCAAGGCCAGCGGGGCCAGAAGCAGCGCACGGCGTGAGACCCCCACCCCTTGGGGGAGAAGGCCGGGGCGACGGGTCAGGCGGTCAGACGACGACATTGATGATGCGACCCGGGACGACGATGATCTTCTTCACCGGTTGCCCGGCAAGGAACTTCACCACAGCTTCGTCCGCGAGCGCGATCTTTTCAACCTCGGGAATGGGCATGTCCTTCGGCACGCTGATTTCCGCCCGGCGCTTGCCGTTGATCTGGATCGGCAGGGTCACCGTGTCGTCGACCAGAAGCGCCGGGTCTGCCTTGGGCCAGGGCGCACTGGTGCACAGCCCTTCTCCGCCCTGCGCGGCCCAGACTGCCTCGGCCAGGTGCGGCGTCATCGGCGACATGAGCTTGGCCAGCGTCCGGATCGCCTCGCGCATCACTGCGGTCGAACCGTTGGCCCTGCTGATCGTGTTGGTGAAGCCGTAGAGGCTGGCAATCGCCTTGTTGAAAGCAAAGCCCTCGATGCCCCGGGTCACCTCATCGATGGCGCGGGCCGTAGCCTTGGCCAGAGCCTCGTCGCCCTCGCCCTGGTGGTCGGCGGGCATTTCGCCGATCCGGGTCGACAGCGCCCAGACGCGGGAGAGGTGCTTGAACGCCGCCTCGACGCCCGAGGTCGTCCATTCCACGTCACGTTCCGGGGGCGAATCCGACATCACGAACCAGCGCGCCGTGTCCGCGCCGAACTGGGCGATGATGTTCATCGGGTCGACGACGTTCTTCTTCGACTTCGACATCTTGGCCGAGGGCACGATCTCGATCGCGGTCCCTGCCGCCTCTTCGAGCTTCGCTTTCAGCTGGTCCTCGGTCAGCTCCGACAGGTCCGTCGGATGGTCCGCGCGCAGGAAGGCCACCGGCTCGTTGCCGATGTTGAAGCGCAGGATGTCCTCGGGCAGGTGATAGACCGGGCGGCCCTGGGCGTCGGTGGACTTGTAGATCTCGTGCGTCACCATCCCTTGCGTGAACAGCGCGTTGAACGGCTCGATGGCCTTCTTGGGCAGGTGGCCGGTCTTCTGCATCGCCCGTGCGAAGAAGCGCGAATACAGCAGGTGCAGGATCGCATGCTCGATCCCGCCGATGTACTGGTCGACGTTCATCCAGTAGTCGGCGTCTTCCAGCACCGTCGGCGTCGTCGCGCGGGGCGCGGTGAAGCGGGCGTAGTACCAGCTGGAATCGACGAAGGTGTCCATCGTGTCCGTCTCGCGCCGGGCCTTGGCGCCGCACTTCGGGCAGGTGCAGTCGCGCCAGGTCGGGTGGCGGTCCAGCGGGTTGCCAGGGACATCGAAGGTCACGTCGTAGGGCAGTTCGATCGGCAGGTTCGCCTTCGCTTCCGGCACGACGCCGCAGGTCGCGCAGTGGATCACCGGGATCGGGCAGCCCCAATAGCGCTGCCGGCTGACGCCCCAGTCGCGCAAGCGGTACTTGGTGACGCCCTTGCCGTAGCCATTCGCCTCGGCATGGGCGATGGCCGCGTTGACGCCTTCTTCGCCGGTCTGCACTTCGGCACCGGCAAAGCCACGGATGTAGTGGACCTTCTCCGACTTCATCGGCACGAAGGCCTCGGTCAGCGCGGCATCCGCGCCGTCGGCTGTGAAGACCGGCTTGATCGGCAGTCCGTACTTGGTGGCAAAGTCGAAGTCCCGCTGGTCATGCGCCGGGCAGCCGAAGATCGCGCCGGTGCCATAGTCCATCAGGATGAAGTTCGCGATCCAGACCGGGAGTTCCCAATTGGGATCAAGCGGATGCTTCACCCGGATGCCGGTGTCATAACCGATCTTCTCCGCCGTCTCGATCTCTTCCGCCGAGGTGCCACCCTTGCGGCACAGCGCCACGAACTCGGCCACTTTCGGGTCCGTCTCCAGGGCCTTGGCCAGCGGGTGATCCGGGCTGATCGCTGCGAAGCTTGCCCCCATTAGAGTGTCGGGCCGGGTCGTATAGACCTCCAGCTTAGCAAAGCCCGCAGGAGCCCCCACCGTCTCGAACGCAAACTGCAACCCGCGCGACTTGCCGATCCAGTTCGCCTGCATCAGGCGCACCTTTTCTGGCCAGTTCGTCAGACCGTCGAGCGCCGACAGCAGCTCTTCGGAATAATCGGAGATCTTGAAGAACCACTGCGTCAGCTCGCGCCGCTCCACCGCCGCGCCGGACCGCCAGCCCTTGCCGTCGATCACCTGCTCGTTGGCCAGCACCGTCATGTCCACGGGGTCCCAGTTGACCACGGCGGCCTTCCGGTAGACCAAGCCGGCCTCCATCATGTCGATGAACATCGCCTGCTGCTGGCCGTAATACTCCGGGTCGCAGGTCGCCAGTTCCCGCGACCAGTCGATCGACAGGCCCAGAGGCTTCATCTGCGCCTTCATGTCCGCGATATTGCCGTAGGTCCAATCCTTCGGATGTCCGCCCCGCTCCATCGCCGCATTCTCGGCCGGCATCCCGAAGGCGTCCCAGCCCATCGGGTGCAGCACGGAATAGCCCTGCGCCAGCTTCGTCCGCGCCACCACGTCGCCCATCGTGTAGTTGCGCACATGCCCCATATGGATGCGCCCCGAGGGATAGGGGAACATCTCCAGCACATAATACTTGGGCTTCGCCGGATCGCGCCGCGCCGTGAAGGTCCCTGCCTTCTCCCAGGCGTCCTGCCATTGGGGTTCGATCACCGAAGGGTCATAGCGCGACATCAGGAGCCTCATGCGGAATTCAGCGCGAATTGCGGGGCGGAATTACACATGCGCCGGGGGAAAGGTCCACCCCTTCCCCGCCTTGCATCGGTACCGAAACGCTTAAAGCTTGCTGTCGCGGACCCGCAGCTGCCGCGCCCGGGTCAGGATCGCGTCCTCGACTGCCCGCACGGTCTCCGGAGCCACCGCCCCGCCGCCCTGCCCCTGCAGCGCCACCTTCAGGCTGCGCGCATCCAGCGCCGGGTCCTGCACATAGATCGTCGCGCGATAGGCCCGACCCCCGCCCGGAGGCCGCCCGTACCCCGTCACGATCACCCCGGTGAACGGGTCCACCGATTCGATGGGCAGGAAGTTCAGCACCTCGAGGCTCGCTTGCCAGATGTACTTGTTGACTTCGACCGTGGTGTTCGGGTTGTCCGAGCTCGAGAACAGGTCCCAGATGGTCGAGCCGCGCTCCTCCCGGTCCGGATTCGCCGCCGCGTTGGCCGCGCGCTGGGCATCGGCCCGCTCCTTGCGGGTCATCTGGTCCTGCGTGGGGATCGAGGCGCGATTGCCGAACAGGTTGCCGCTGCCGATCCCGCCGCCACAAGCGGACAGCGAAAGGACAAGACCCGTTGCCAGAGCCGCTTTGCTGAGTTGTTGCAAGTTCATCCGGCCACCTTTGGAACCCTTGCCTGCTGTCTAGCGCGGCGTCCGGGGCCTGCCAAGGGCTTTCGCTCCCCTGCGCGGTCGGGCGCGGGCGACGGGCGCGTTGGGCGGCGATTCCAGACCTGTGGCTTTGCTGCACCAATTTTGGGCCGAATTCTCCCCGGCGGTTTGGAAGCGTTGCAATCGTGGGCGGCAAGGGTGAAATACGGCTCATTCCCCTGCGGATTCCCCTGCGGCGGGCTTACCTTGAAGAAAGAGGGAAAACATGAAAAAGATTCTTCTCGCGACCAGCGCCGTTGCTCTGATGGCTGGCGCCGCCTCCGCAGAAGTCGCCCTGTCGGGTTCGGCCCGCATGGGTCTGGTGTATGCTGACGATGGCACCGACACTTCGACCGCCTTCTCGTCGCGCGTTCGTATCGTCTTCACCGCTTCGGGCGAAACCGACACCGGCCTGGCATTCGGCGCCTCGATGCGCGCTGACCAGTTCGGCGGCAACAGCAACGACGGCTCGAATGGTTCCTCGGGCAACTCGGGCACCACGAACGGCGACTCGACCGTGTTCATCTCGGGCGGCTTCGGCAAGCTGACGATGGGTGACGTCGGCGGCGCTGCTGACGCTCTCGTCGGCCAGGTCTCGGGCGTGGGCTATGGCCCGAACGACTCGCTGCAGGAAATCAACTTCATCAACACCACCAAGACCGCCGCTTACTACGAGTATAGCGCTGGCGCGCTGACCTTCGGCCTCGGCGCTGGTCAGATCGAAGGCGGTGAAGAGCTGAGCATCGGCGTGAAGTATGCGACCGACGCCTACTCGGCCGCTCTGGCCTACGAAACCGACGGCGTGACCGACATCGACATGGTCTCGCTCGGCGGTTCGGCGACCTTCGGTGCGGCGACTGTCAAGGCCCGCATCTCGGACGTGAACGTGGCTGGTGCTGACACCGTCTACGCTCTGTCGCTCGACTACGCGATCGGTGCTACCACTCTTACCGCGTTCTACACCGACTTCGGCAACGACGCTGGCGGCTTCAACGGCGCTTACACTGCCGGCAGCACCGACACCCAGCACATCGGCATCGGCGCGGCCTACGACCTCGGCGGCGGTGCGACCGTTGCCGGCGGTATCGTTCGCCAGAACAACGACGGCGTTGACGATCTCACGGTGGCCGACGTCGGTCTGAAGTTCTCGTTCTAATTCACTCGGATTGGACGAACGGAAAGAGCGGGCCTTGCGCCCGCTCTTTTCTTTTGCACTGCCCGATTGTTGCGCGCCGAACACAGGGTGTGGTGCACGGCGACGGTTCAAACAGCGAAAGATTGAAAAGTATGCATGTGAAGCGCCTAGTGATCAAAAATCACGAGGGCACGTCCAGATGAGAACGCTTCTTGCATCCACCGCCATTCTTGCAGCCACAGTCGGCATCGCTTCGGCCGAAGTAGCCGTCACCGGCACGGCCCGCATGGGTCTGATCGACACCTTCGGTGACACCGGGGTCCAGTTCTCCAGCCGCGTCCGGATCAACTTCACCGCCTCGGGCCAAACCGACACCGGCCTGTCGTTCGGCGCTTCGATGCGCGCTGACCAATTTGGCGGCAATTCAAACGACGGCTCGAACGGCTCGTCGGGCAATACCGGCGACACAAACGGTGACTCGACCGTCTACATCTCGGGCGGCTTCGGCAAGCTGACCATGGGCGACGTGGACGGGGCCGCGAATGCCGCGTCGGGCCAGACGGATGGCGTGGGCTACACTGGTCTCAGCGACCTGAACGAGATCACCTATCTGGCCAACGGTGGCACCGACTTCAACGGTCCCGGCATCGGCCTCGATGATCCGCAGGATACCTCGGTCCTTTACGAATACACGGCCGGAAGCCTGTCTTTCTACCTGTCGTCCACGCAACTCGACCGTGCCATCGGTGCCGAGGCGAAGTCGATCGCCGCGAAGTATTCCACCGGCGCCTATGCGGTCTCGCTTGGCTACGAGAACCTCGATGCCCAGGACGACTACGAATGGGAGCAGTTCGTGCTGGGCGGCTCGGCAACCTTCGGCGGCGTGACGCTGAAGGCGATCTATGCCGACGGAAAGAACAACCAGGGCGACGAGTGGAAGCAGCACTCCCTCTCGGCGACCTATGCCGTGGACGCGCTCAGCCTCACCGCCTTCGTCTCGGATGACGAGGACCTGCTGTCGAACGACCTCGCCACGGCGTCGAACGTCCGGGCCTATGGTCTTGGCGCGTCCTACGATCTTGGCGGCGGGGCCAAGGTTTCCGGCGGCTATGTCAAGAACCGGACCGACGACACCGACGCCGTGGACCTGGGCCTGTCCTTCTCGTTCTGACCTTTGATCGGAAGACCCGGAAGAGCGGGCCTTGCGCCCGCTCTTTTCTTTTCGCCCGGTCCCGTTAGGTTGCGCTGCAACAGGGGGATGGCATGGCATTGACGGACATCACGGAACGGTTGCGCGCGGCGGAACGGGCGGCCGGGCGGGCCGAAGGCTCGGTCAAGCTGATCGCGGTGTCGAAGGTGCAGCCGGCCGAACGTGTCGAGGCTGTGCTGCAGCAGGGCCACCGCGTCTTTGGCGAGAACTATGTGCAGGAGGCCGCAGGAAAGTGGCCCGCCTGGCGCGACCGCTTCGGACCGCTGGAGCTGCACATGATCGGGCCCCTGCAGACCAACAAGGCCAAGGTCGCCGTGGATCTGTTCGACGCGATCCACACGCTGGACCGGCCCTCGCTGGCGCAGAAGCTTGCTAGTCTGCAGCAGGCGCGGGGCTCGTTGCCGCAGCTTTTCGTCCAGGTGAACACCGGGGAAGAGCCGCAGAAGGCAGGCGTCCTCCCTGCCGATTTTGCTGGTTTCCTGAAGGATTGCCGCGCGATGGAGCTGTCTCCCGTGGGCCTCATGTGCATCCCGCCCGAGGATCAGGACTCCGCCCCCCATTTCGCCATGCTGGCCCGGATGGCCGCCGACCATGGGCTGTCCGGCCTGTCGATGGGGATGAGCGGCGACTTCGAATCCGCCGTGGCGCATGGGGCGACCCATGTCCGCGTTGGCAGCGCGATCTTCGGGGCGCGCAGCTACCCGACGGCCTGACCCAGGACCTCCGCGCTGTCCCGCGGTTTACCCCTGGCCTGGCGCTTTCAGGCCGGGAACTGCACTCGAAACCCGCGTCCCCTCTCCCCTCGGGGGAGAGGGCCAGGGTGAGGGGGCGCCCGGTTTTTCACCTTAACAGATCCCTAACGCCCACGAGTATCTTGTTGATACCAAATCGAAATCCAGAAATGTCCACCGTGGACGGCTACAGCAGCCAGACCCTCGCATAGGGCGGCAGCACGACCTGGCCGCCATGCGGCTGGACCTCGGCCTCGGACAGGGCGTCCCACATCCGGCTGACCCCCAGCGCCCGCACCCACCCCTCTGGCAGGTGCTGCCACTGTTCGGTGAAGTTGAAGAGCCCCAGCAGCACCCCCGTCGGCGCGACCCTTTGGAAGGCCAGCACCGCGTCGTTGCCCGAAGCCACCACCCGCACCGGGTTTGCCGCGTGCAGCTCCCCCGTGGCCCGCCGCCGGGCCAGGATGTGGCGGACGCCCCCGAACACCCGGGCCGAGGGTGTCTCGCCCTCCGCTCGGTCCTCGGCCAGGGTCCAGTCCATCCGCGGCCGGTGGACCCAGCGGCTGTCATGGGCGTGGTGGGGGTTCTGGAGGTAGCCGTAGTCGTTCAGAAGCGCGAGCTCGTCGCCCATGTAGATCAGCGGAATGCCCCCCCAGGCCGCGATCAGCGCGTGGCCCATCAGGATGCGCTGCACGGCAAGGTCGGCCTCTCCCGCGTCGCGAGCGGTTTCCAGACCGGCGAGGCTGGCGAAGGACCCCGAGATCCGCTTGTCCCCGGTCAGCTCGTTGACCTGGAACAGCGCGCCCTTCGCGAAGGTGCCGGGGAAGCTGCCCTCGTAGAAGTCCGACAGGAAGTTCCGGTGCGCGTGGCCCGACAGCCCCACGGCGGCGGCGTCCTCATCGGTCACGGCCCAGCCGATGTCGTCATGGCAGCGGATATAGGTCGCATAGGTGGCGTTGGTCAGCCGGTCCGGGAAATGGGTGCCCAGCACGTGGGTCATCAGCCGCGTGTCCCGCGTCGCCAGCGCCGACCAGAACTGCACCATCAAGCTGTTGTGGTAGGCGAGATTGCCTTCCTTCCCGTCGTGCTTGCCGCGCCCGAGGTAGGGCAGCATCTCGGAGGGCGCGACGATCGCCTCCTCCAGGTGGATCACCGCCGCCGAGGCGATGCGCGAGCACGCCCGCAGCGCCTGGAGGATCATGTGGACCTCCGGTTCCGATTGGCAGCGGGTGCCCAGCCGCTTCCACATGAAGGCCACCGCATCCAGCCGGAGCACGTCGACGCCCTTGTTGGCAAGGAACAGCATGACCTCGACGATCTCGAGAAACACCGCCGGATTGGCCCAGTTCAGGTCCCACTGGTGTTCGTTGAAGGTCGTCCAGACCCATTTCCCGATCTCGGGGTAATGGGTGAAGTTGCCCGGCGCGTTGTCGGGGAAGACCTCGACCAGCGTCTGCTCGTACAGCGTCGGAAGGTCGGGCGTGTCGAACATCAGGTAGTAGTCCTGGTACTTCGGATCGCCCTTCGCCGCCTTCTTCGCCCAGGCATGTTCCTTTGCCGTGTGGTTCAAAACGAGGTCCACGCACAAGGACATCCCCCGCGCGCGCAGGGCGGCGCTGACCGCCTCGAAATCCGCCATCGTGCCGAAGGCCGGGTTGATCTGGCGGTAGTCCATCACCGAATAGCCGCCGTCCGAGTCGCCGGGCCGCGGCTTCAGGCAGGGCATCAGGTGGACATAGGTGATCCCGAGGTCCTCCAGGTAGTCGAGCTTGTCCAGGACGCCCTGCAACGAGCCGTTGAAGCGGTCGATGTAGAAGACATAGCCCGCCATGTCGGGGCGCTGGAACCAGTCGGGCTCAAGATCGCGCGCGAGGTCGAGCCGCTTCAGGTCGGCGGGGCGGTCGTCCCAACCCTTCCTCAGCGCCTTGATCAGCTTTTCCCGGAAGGCCGGAAAGTCGGGGTGCGTGCCGTAAAGCGCTTCCAGCATCGGGAAGAGGTCAGGCAAAGACCGGGCAAGCCGCAGGTCGAAAATCTCGTCATCTGCGCTATGTCCTGCCGGCATCGAATCCTCCCGAATTCCGGGCAGATTATGCAATCCAAAGCGTTTCGGAAAGGGGTTTACAGCCTTATGACCAGCCGCGTCTGGTGTCGGATCCGTGGGGCGATCCAGTGCAGGTCGCGGCGCGACAGGGCAACGCAACCGGCTGTGGGGGCACCGGGGCGGCGCCATTGGTGGATGAAGATGGCCGAGCCGCGACCGGGCTCGGCATGGGGCCAGTTCCAGTCGGTCAAGATCACCAGGTCATACATCGGATCGGCGCGGCGCAGACGCTCGTGGCTGAACCCGTGCGGCGCGCGGACCATCAGGTTGTAGTTCGCGTCCGCCGGGTCATCAGACCACAGGTCCGACGGCCCGATGGGCAGCGCCCAGTCCGCGGGCCGTGTCAGCCGGTCGGGCCGATACAGCATCCCGACCAGCCGATGCACCCCCGCCGGAGTCGCCCCGTCCCCCTCGCGCTTCTTTGCAGCGGACACGATTCCATCGCGCCCGATGGAACAGGGGAACAGGCGTCCCATGAAGCGAAGTCCCATTGGGGTGACGACAAGATCAGTAATTTTGTACATGTGGCTTTCCTTTGCGCGGTATCCTGCCATGCGGGGCGCGCGGGGGGAACATAGCCTTTGCGCGGCGGTTGGGCGTAGGGTTGCAGGGGAGACCGCGATGGAACCGGACCTGAGACAGACGATCCTCGACCTCGAGACCGCCTTCTGGAACGCGATGCGCGACAAGGACGGGGCGGCGGCGGCAAAACTTTGCGGCGATACGGTGGTGGCCACCAATGCGATGGGGGTCAGTACGATGTCGCCGAAGAAGATGGCGACGATGACCGAAGAGGGCGACTGGACGCTTGGCAGTTTCAGCTTCAGCGAAGTCCATGTCACCTCGCCTTTGCCCGACGTGGCCGTGATCGGCTACCTGGTGCGGCAAGAGGTGACGCGGGGCGGCCAGAAGGGGGAATACACGGCAGCGGAGTGTTCGACCTGGGTGCACAAGGACGACGGCTGGCTCTGCCACGCCCACTGTGAATCGGCGCTAGAGAAGGTGACCTGACTTCGCCGCCTTGGTGGCAAGGTAGGCCCGGTTCTCGGCCGTCTCGCCGACCCGCAGGGCGACGCGTTCGGTCACGTGCAACCCGCAACCTTCCATCATCGCAAGCTTCTTCGGGTTGTTCGTCAGAAGCCGAACCGAGGAAAATCCCAGCTTGCGCAGAATCTCGGCCCCGATGCGGAAATCGCGCTCGTCGTCCTCGAAACCCAGGCGGTGGTTCGCCTCGACCGTGTCGAACCCCTGGTCCTGCAGCGAATAGGCCCGCATCTTGTTCGCAAGCCCGATCCCGCGCCCTTCCTGGTTGAGGTAAAGAAGGACGCCGGCCCCCTCCTCACCCATCTGGGCCAGGGCCGCCCGCAGCTGCGGACCGCAGTCGCATTTCAGCGACCCCAGCACATCCCCCGTGAAGCAGGCCGAGTGGAGCCGCGCCAGCACGGGCTTCGACCGGTCGGGGCGGCCGATCTCGATCGCGTAATGCTCTTCGCCGCCGTCGTCGGGCCGGAAGACATGGACCCGTCCGGCGCTGGAGGCGACAAGGGGCACGCGGGCCGAGACGACTTCGTCCATCGGGGGAAGCGCGGCCAGTGCCGGGGCAATCTCGTCCAGGACGAGAAGCGTCAAGCCATGCGTTCCGGCCAGCGCAAGGGCGTCGGCCACCGGCACCAGAAGGGCGGCCGGAAGAAGGTGGGCGGTCTTGGCCAGGCCCAGCGCCGCCCGCGCAAGGTCGGGCGAGTCGTCGCGGACCGATTGCAGCGGCCCCTTCATCGGGGTGCGGAGGTCATCCGCGGGGTCGGCCACGGACCGCAGCCAGTCGAGACCCGTGTCAGAGGGCGGCACGATCCGCGCCAGATCGCCGTCGTAGGCACGGGCCTTCAGCGTCTCGGCCCGGCGTGCGGTGATGGCCAGCACGGGGGGTCCGAAACTGCGCAGGTCGGCCAGTCGCGTGGCATCCAGCGTCTCGACGGCGGCGACCAGCGCGGCGCCCTGGGACCCGCACAGCACCACCGGCACCCCCATGCGCAGATCGGCACGGGCGCGGGTCAGGCGTTCGGGGATGGAGAGGCCAAGCGACATGCCCCTATCTAGGCTGCATTGGCGCGGGGCGGAAGGCCCTTGCGCGGCCTTACAGGGTGGGACAGGCGATCAGGATTTCCGCCGGTGCGATGGCAGTCTCGGGCGGGAGCAGGCGGTGGTGGTGCAGGAAATGCAGCGAAACCCGCCGCGCATCCTGGCGAAAATCGTGGTGCAGAACCAGGCTTAGGCGGCCCTCGGCCAGAAGCTGGCGGTTGATCCTGTCCAGGTCATGCGCAATGAACACGTCGATCTTCCGTGCGGCCTCCGCAAAGGCATCGAGGATCGCCCGGTTGCCCCCGCCGATGGAATAGACGCAGCCGATGTCGGGGTGGCGATCCAGCGCCTTCAGCACCAGAAGGCGCGTGGTGCGGTCGACGCCCAGACCTTCCGAGACGGTGACGGTCGGAACTTCCCGTGCGCTGCGCCGAAGCTGGTCCAGGAAGCCCACGCGACGCGCCTCCTCGCCCTGGAACATCTGCGACGAGAGCGTGATGAGCACGCGCGAGTCCGGGTCCCGCCGCATCTTCTGCATCAGGTAGGCGGCGGTTGCCCCGGCGCGGTGGTTCTCCATCCCGACATAGGCGAGCCTGAGGGTCGGCGCGATGTCGGTGACATAGGTGACGACCGGAATTCCCCGATGGGCAAGGCTTGCCAGGCTGGCTTCGATGGCCGGGGTGGCCGGAACCTTCAACACGATACCATGGCTTCCGCGCCGGGCGATGGCGGTCAGGCGGGCGATGATCTCCTCTTCGGTCATCACCTCGGCCAGGTGGAACCGGGCGCGGAAGGCCACCGGGCGGACAAGGGGGAGTTCGGCCTCGAAGGCGGCGCGGACCTCGGAGGAGAAGCGGTCGGGGGACTGGATCAGGATGTCGATGGTGAAGCGGCGGCCCTGGACCAGGCTGCTTGCGTGTTGGCTTTCCAGCTCGGCCAGCGCCGCGGCCACCCTCTCGCGGGTCAGGGCGCGGACATGGTCGCGGCCATGAAGCGCCCGGTCGACGGTCGCCGCGCTGAGTCCGGCCTGGAATGCGATCTCCTTGATGCTGAACTTGCGCGCCATGCGCGAGTGTGAGGTGATTTTGAGGTGAAACGCAATTGTCCAATCCGGGGCCAAGCGGCAGGCTTGTCTCAACCCCCTGGAAAAGGAACCGCCATGAACGCTCCCGCCCAAGCCGCCCACCGCCCCGTCTGGATCAGCGCCGACAGCGGCGACTTCGAGGTGTTCAAGATGCAGGTCTCGCGGCGGACCAGGGTCGAGGATGTGCCGCAGGCCGCCGAAGTGGTGCAGAACATCCCGATCTATCGGGGCGAGACGGTTGCCCAGGCGGCGCGGGGCGCGCAGTCGCGGCGGGCGCTGACAGCCGAATGGGCCTGGGTCTTTGCCGACGGTCCCGGGATCGTGGTGATCCGCGATGCCCTGCCCGATGCCGCGGTGGTGGACCGCGCCTCGGCGATTTTCGAGGCGATCATTGCCGAGGAGAAGGCGGCGAACCTTGGCGGCGGCGACCATTTCGCGAAGCCCGGGGCCAATGACCGGATCTGGAACTCGCTGGAAAAGCACTGCCTGGCCGACCCGGCAAACTTCGCGGCCTATTACAGCGCGGACGCCCTGGCACTGGCATCGGAAGCCTGGCTCGGCCCGGCCTACCAGATGACCGCCCAAGTCAACCGGGTGAACCCGGGCGGCGCGGCGCAGGTGCCACACCGGGACTATCACCTGGGCTTCATGTCGCCCGCGCAGATGGCGCGTTTTCCCGCGCATATCCACGGAGTATCGCCGCTCCTGACGCTGCAGGGGGCGGTCGCGCATTGCGATATGCCGGTAGAGACCGGGCCGACGATGCTGCTGCCCTTCTCGCAGACCTTCCATGAGGGGTATCTCGCCTTCGGCCGCCCGGAATTCCAAGAGCATTTCGCCAAGCACTATGTTCAGTTGCCGCTGCAGAAGGGAGACGCGCTGTTCTTCAACCCGGCGGTCATGCATGGCGCGGGGACGAACCGGACGATGGACCGCTTCCGGATGGTCAACCTCTTGCAGGTGTCGTCAGCCTTCGGTCGGGCGATGGAATCGGTGGACCGGGCGCGGATGTGCCGGGCTGTCTTTCCGGTGCTGCGCCAAGGCGGGGCGGGGATCGACATCGCGAATGTCATCGCCTCGACGGCGGAAGGCTATCCATTCCCGACCAACCTGGACCGCAACCCGCCGATCGGGGGCCTTGCGCCGCGGAGCATGGCAGATTTCCTGAGCCAGGCGGTGCGCGAGGGCTGGTCCGACGGGCAACTGGACACCGCGTTGAATGACCTGGAACGCAAGAACGGCACCTGACGGCTGAAACATTGCTGACGGAACCGACACGACAGCGTGAGCATTTGGTAGCAAATCTTGCGAGGTTCGTGATCGGGGCGCATTTCCTCCGCAAGAGCAATGGAGGACACCATGGCCGGACTGCGGAAGATCCTGCTGGTCGATGACGACGACGACCTGCGCGAGGCGCTGAGCGAACAGCTGGTAATGACCGAGGACTTCGACGTGTTCGAGGCTGGCACCGGCGCCGAGGGCATGGAGAAGGTCAAGGGCGGTCTCTTCGACCTGGTGATCCTGGACGTGGGCCTGCCCGACACCGACGGGCGCGAGCTTTGCCGGCGGATGCGCAAGCAGGGCGTGAAGTGCCCGATCCTGATGCTGACCGGTCATGACACCGACAGCGACACGATCCTGGGCCTGGACGCGGGCGCGAACGACTATGTCACGAAGCCTTTCAAGTTCCCGGTGCTGCTGGCCCGCATCCGCGCCCAGTTGCGGACGCATGAACAGTCCGAGGACGCAGTGTTCCAGCTCGGCCCTTATACCTTCAAGCCCGCCCAGAAGATGCTGGTGGACGAGAAGGACAAGAAGATCCGGCTGACCGAGAAGGAAACCAACATCCTCAAGTACCTCTACCGGTCGACAACCGGGGTCGTGGCGCGGGATGTGCTGCTGCACGAGGTTTGGGGCTACAATGCGGGCGTGACTACCCACACGCTTGAGACGCATATCTACCGCCTGCGGCAGAAGATCGAGCCCGATCCCTCCAACGCGCGTCTTCTGGTGACGGAGAGCGGAGGGTATCGGCTGGTGGCCTAGCGGTTTGTTGCCCAGCGGCCACGCTCTCTGCGACCGCCATGCAACAAACACGAAATCTTGCCGCTTAGGGCTTATTGTTGCCGGATTCGCTTGCTACCTTTCTCGCATGCACCGGTTGTGCAGCAAGTTCCCCTGGTCGCGTCGGGGTTATGGCGCGGCATCCTCCCTGTTGGACCTGGCCGGGCTTCTTGCCCGGCCTTTTTTTGTCGCATTCGGCTTGCGCCAGATCAAATCGCGTTGCGCCCGGCTTCGGTAGGGTGGCTCACCTCCCCGTTCGATCTGCCGGGCACCTGCCCGGCTTCTTTTTTCCAGGTCTTGAGACTCGACCGCGTGAGGCTTACGGTCCCGCCTCCAATCTGCGGAGCCTGAGATGCCCTTCTCCCTTGCAACCTGGAACATCAACTCGGTCCGCCTGCGCGAGGCGCTGGTCTCGCGCCTGATGACCGAAGAGACGCCGGACATCCTGTGCCTGCAGGAATGCAAATGCCCGGTCGAGTTGATACCGTTGGAGGGGTTCCGGGCGCTGGGCTATGCCCATGTCGTCGCGCGGGGGCAGAAGGGCTACAACGGCGTGGCGATCCTGTCCAAGCTGCCGATCAGGGATGTGGGGGGCCACGACTTCGCCACTCTGGGCCATGCGCGGCATGTGGCGGGGCAGCTGGAGAATGGCGTCACCATCCACAATTTCTATGTTCCAGCCGGCGGCGACATACCAGATCGTGAGCAAAACCTCAAGTTTGGCCAGAAGCTCGACTTCCTGACCCACATGCGTGACCACTTCCACGGCGACAAGCCGGAGAAGGCGATCCTGGTGGGCGACCTGAACATCGCCCCGCGCGAGGATGATGTCTGGGACCACAAGGCGCTTCTGAAGATCGTCAGCCACACACCGGTGGAGGTCGATCACCTGGGCCAGGTGATGGAGTCGGGCAACTGGCAGGACATCACCCGCAAGGACATTCCAGAAGGGCGGCTTTACAGCTGGTGGAGCTACCGCAGCCCCGACTGGCACGCCGCCGACAAGGGCCGACGGCTGGATCACGTCTGGGCCACGCCCGACATCGCCAATGCCGCGCATTCGAGCCGCATCCTGCGCCCCGTGCGCGGGTGGGAGCAGCCCTCGGACCACGTCCCGGTCTTCGCCAGCTTCGACCTTTAGGGAACATTTCTCGCCGCCGACCGCTGATCCTTCAGGGCTAGGGAGGTGGAACGTGCGTCTGTGGCAACTGGTGGAACCCGAGTCACTTCCCGGCCTGTCGGGTGAGGGCACGAAGAAGCATGGCGGGCGATGGAACAGCCCGGGTCGTCCGGCCGTCTACTGCGCCTCGTCCCTCGCGCTCGCGGCGCTGGAAGTCTTCGTGAACCTGCCCCGCGACAAGCGGCGCGAGGGCAAGGTGCCAGAACAGAAGGCGGTGGAATACGACCTGCCCGATGACCTGTGTCGGATGTCCGGCTTTCCCGGCACCATGTCCGAGGAAGAGACCCGGCCACTTGGTGACGCCTGGCTGGAGGCCAAGGAGTGCCTGGCGCTAAGCGTGCCCAGCAACGTGGTGCCGCTGGAGGCCAACGTCGTCCTGAACCCGGACCATCCGGACATGGACAAGGTCACGGTTCTGCGGGTGGAGCCGTTCAGCTTCGACCCCAGGCTTCTGGACGATTGATTACTGCCCTGCCATCAGGGCCGAGAGGATCGCCTTGGCGCTGTCGCTGTCCCATTCGGCATCACCGATCAGGCGGGCGACCTCTTGCCCCTCGGGGTTCAGGATCACCGTCACCGGCAGGCCCATGACCCCCATCCCGCGGGCAAGCTCCGACTTCGGATCGCGCAGGATGGGCAGGCTGGTGATCTTGGCCTCTTCGAAGAACCGGTTGATCCCTTCCACGGCATTGCGACCGGTCGCCACGGGCACCACCGCAAGGCCGGGCATCGCGACCTGCAGGCGGTCCAGCGAGGGCATCTCGTGCCGGCAGGGGGCGCACCAGGTGGCCCAGAAGTTCAGTACCACCCATTTGCCCTTGTATTCGGCCAGGGAGTGCTCACCATCCTCGGCATCCAGCAGCACGGCTTCGGGGATCGTCACCGGCGCGTCGTGCAGCGCCAGCTTCTTCATGTCCCCGTCGCGCAAGGCGGCGACATCCGCCACCGCCGGGTTTGCACCGATCAGGAAGGCCGTGTAGAGGACGACCAGCAATTTCCGCACGCTTCTCACTCCAAAGGCCCATCCATGTCCGACAGCCGCGATCCCAAAGCCGCCAACCAGATGTGGGGCGGGCGCTTCGCCAGCGGGCCGGACGCGATCATGACGGCGATCAACGCCTCGATCGGGTTCGACCAGCGG
>NZ_JAYSFG010000004.1:215062-325161 GCF_041913445.1 Tabrizicola sp. | reverse complement strand
AAAGCTGGTCAACTGGGAAGCCGTCGCCGCCGGTCTCTGAGACCCGCGTCAGACCACAAAGGCCCGTGGAGCGATCCGCGGGCCTTTTCTATTGCCCAGCTTTCCAGGCGTTGATCGCGGGCAGCAGGGCCGCATAGCGCGCCTTCGCCTCCGCCGACCAGACCTCCTCACGCCGGTAATACTCAGGGAACACCCGTGCGCCCTCGGGCAACACGACCCACGGCTGTTTCGAGGCCGTGAAGATATGCACATCCGGCGACAGCGCGTCCGGGTCGTCCAGCGTCCCCACCCGGACGAAGCGCAGGAACGGTCCGTTCCCGGCGTAATTGCTCCAGACCGCGATCCGGCAGGTCGGGCAACGAGCGATGACCTGGCCCTTGCCGCTGGCCGATGGCGTGACCACCAGCTCCGGTTCGCCCCTCAAGACCGTGACCCGGTCCGCCTCGATCATCGCGTTCAGCGCAAAGGCGCTGCCGGTCTCGCGCTGGCACCAACGGCAGTGGCAACAGTGGACAATCAGCGGAGCCGTCTCCATCCGGTAACGCACTGCCCCGCAATCGCAGCCGCCCTCCATCATGCGAAGGCCGCGGCCAGCGCCGCCTCCAGCGCCGGGACATCCGGCACCACCTGGAAATGCCGGCGCAGCGAGGCATCGGCAAAGCCCTCGGCGATCACATGCTCGACCAGCCCCACCAGCGGTTGCCAGTAGCCTGCGACATCCACCAGCAGGATCGGCTTCCCGTGCAGCCCGATCTGCGCCCAGGTCAGCACCTCGAAGAACTCGTCCAGCGACCCCGCACCGCCTGGCAGAACCACCACGGCGTCCGAGTTCATGAACATCACCTTCTTCCGCTCATGCATGTCCTCGGTCACCACCATCGCGCTGCGATCCCGCTCGACCCGCTCGCGCCCCAGAAGATGGATCGGGATCACCCCCAGCTTCGGCCCGTCCGAGGCCTTCGCGACCTCTCCCATCAGCCCGACATCGCCCGCCCCGAACACCAGCCGCCAGCCCCTGCGCGCCAGCATCGCTCCGGTGGCCCGGGCCGCTTCCGCATGGGAGGGGTTCCGGCCCAGGCGTGAGCCGCAGAAGACGCAGACGGAACGAAGGGACATCGCTGGACCTGAAAACAGTTGCTTTGCCCAGTCATATAGAGATTCCTGATGACAAGAAACGCAAAGCGGCGAAAACCGCAGGGGGAGAGACGCAATGGCGGCATTCGGGGCGCTGGACCGGCGGACGCGGCTGGCCGTGGTGGCGATGGCCGTGGCGCTTCTGGCCGGGGCAGGGTGGTTCGGCTGGCAGGCCGCGCAGCCCCCCGCCCAACCTCTCGCTGATGTTGAAGCCGCTGCAGAACCCGCCGCGGCCGCCCCCGCCGCTGAGGCACCCGCGGAAACCGCGGCCTTGACCCCCGAACCCGCAGCCGATCCGGCTCCCGAACCTGTGGCCCAAACCCCCGAACCTCCGGCCCCGGTCCTCCCCGTGATCGACGTCTGGCGCGTGGCCTCGGACGGCGAGGCAGTCGTCTCCGGCACCGCCGAACCGGGATCGACCGTGTCCGTCGTCGTCGACGATGCGGTCGTGGCCAGCGGCCCGACTTCGGGCAGCGGCGACTTCGCCATCCTCTTCACGCTGCCGCCGAACCCCGATCCCAGCCTCATGTGGTTGTCCGCCGCCCAGGCCGACCAGCCGCCGGTCCTGTCGGAACAGATGGTCGCCCTTGGCCCGATCGCCGGGCCGCAGCCCACCGCCGATGTGACCGCCGAAGCCTCAGCCGACGCGACCGAGGATCAGTCCGTGGCCGCAGCCGATCCTCCCGCCACTCCGCCCGCGCTCCTTCTGTCCGAGGACGGTGCCGTGGTCCTGCAGGACGAAGGGCAACCCGACCTGCCGCCATCCTCTACCGTGATGATCGACACCATATCATACACGCCCGACGGTGAGGTGCAGGTCGGCGGCCGCGGCGCGCCGGGGGCGGGGCTCCGCATCTATCTCGACAACACCGAGAAGCGGACCCTGCAGATCTCCGACGCCGGGCTCTGGCAAACCTCGCTTCCGGACACGCCGCCGGGTGTCTACACGCTTCGCGTCGACCAGTTGGATGCCGAAGGCAAGGTCACCTCCCGCTTCGAGACGCCCTTCAAGCGCGAGACGCTCGAGGCGCTTGCCGCCGTTCAGGCCGCGGCGCCCGAAGCCCCCGTGCCGCAGGACACCGCCACCACCGAGGCCCCGGCCCAGCCCGACATGACCGAAGTAACGGCAGCCCCGGAAACTGCCACCGACACGGCCGACGCCCCAGCCGAAACTGCCGCGCTCGACCAGCCCGCCGCCACGCCCGAGGCGCCCGAGGCCCCCGCAGCCGCTCAGGCCGACGCGCCGGCCCCCGCCGCAGCCCCGGTTACGGTGACCGTCCAGCCCGGCTTCACCCTCTGGGGCATCGCCCAGGAACGCTACGGCGACGGCGTGCTTTACGTGCAGGTCTTCGAGGCGAACAAGGACAAGATCAAGGACCCGAACCTGATCTACCCTGGTCAGGTCTTCTCAGTCCCCGAAACCGCCGCGCCCTGAGGCTTGTGCGAGCAGGCCGCAAGCACCTCCGGGTGGTCGCGGCAGCAGTCGTTCAGCACATACGAGATAGTGCGGCCGATCCCGGACGGATCGACGCTGTAGAAGACGTTCCGCGCAAGCTTCCGCGACCGCAGAAGCCCCGCCTGTTCCAGCGCCGAAAGGTGGAACGACAGGCGCGGTGCGGCGATCCCAAGCCGCTCGGCGATCTGGCCCGCGGCCATGCCTTCCTCGCCCTGCGGGGTCAGCAGGCGGATCAGGTCCAGCCTGGTCTCATGGGCCAGGGCCGACAAGGCGGCGAGGGCTTTACTTCGGTCCATCGTTCAACTATTCAAGAAGCCTTGAATTGACCATAGCCGAACCCGGGCCCTCGCGCAATCGTCCTGCCGGTCCCGAGACGCCAGGAAAGACGATGCGCCGCACCACCTCGACCGCCACTTCCTCCGACGCCGGAACCGTCCGCGCGCCGGCCATGACCACGCTTCGCCGGGTCATCCCCTATCTCTGGCCCGCAGGGCAGGGCTGGGTGAAGCGCCGCGTCATCATCGCGCTCCTCTTCCTGCTGGCGGCCAAGATCGTCTCGGTCTCGACGCCCTATTTCTACAAGCTCGCCGTCGACTCCCTCGGCGGTGAGGCTCCGGATACCGGCATGATCCTCGGCCTTGGCGCAGTGGGCCTCGTCGTCGCCTACGGCCTTGCCCGCCTGGGCGCCGTGGTCTTCGGCGAGTTGCGCGATGCCGTCTTCGTCCGCGTCGGCCAGCGCGCCATCCGCCGCCTTGCCATCGAGACCTTCACCCACATCCACCAGCTGTCCCTGCGCTACCACATCACCCGCAAGACCGGCGGCCTGTCGCGCATCATCGAACGCGGGGTGAAGGGCGTCGATTTCCTTTTGCGCTTCATGCTCTTCTCCATCGGGCCGCTGATCCTGGAACTCACCATGGTCGCGGTGATCTTCGCGCTGGTCTTCGGCTGGCAATACGCCGCCGTCGTCGTCGTCACGATCACGCTGTACGTCCTGTTCACCTTCAAGGTCACCGAATGGCGCGTGAAGCTGCGCCGCGAGATGAACGACCAGGACACGGACGCGAACCAGAAGGCCATCGACAGCCTCCTGAACTACGAAACCGTCAAGTATTTCAACGCCGAAACCCGCGAAGCCGACCGCTACGACAGCGCCATGCGCCAGTACGAAACCGCGGCCGTCAAGACCGGCCTGTCGCTCTCGTTCCTGAACATGGGGCAGGCCTTCCTTATCACCTCGGGCCTCGTCATCGTCATGGCGATGAGCGCATTGGGCGTCCGCGCCGGCACCCTGACCGTGGGCGATTTCGTCATGGTCAACGCCTACATGATCCAGATCACCATGCCCCTGAACTTCCTCGGCACCGTCTACCGCGAGATCCGGCAGGCGCTGGTCGACATGGGCGAGATGTTCGGGCTTCTGGGCCAACCGGCCGAGATCACCGATGCCCCGGACGCGAAGCCCCTGCAAGTCCATGCCGGGCAGATCACCTTCGACAACGTCCACTTCGGCTATGAACCGAACCGCGAGATCCTGAAGGGCGTCTCCTTCACCCTGAAGCCCGGCCAGAAGCTCGCCCTGGTCGGCCATTCCGGCAGCGGCAAGTCCACCATCGGGCGGCTTCTGTTCCGGTTCTACGACGTGACCTCGGGCGCGGTCAGGATCGACGGGCAGGATATCCGCGAGGTGACGCAATCCTCGCTCCATGCCCAGATCGGCGTCGTGCCGCAGGACACCGTCCTCTTCAACGACACGATCCGCTACAACATCGCCTACGGCAAGGCCGAGGCCACCGACGCCGAGATCGTCGCCGCCGCCCAGGCCGCCCGCATCCACGACTTCGTCATGCGCCTGCCCGAGGGCTATGACACCAAGGTCGGCGAGCGGGGCCTCAAGCTTTCGGGCGGCGAAAAGCAGCGCGTCGGGATCGCCCGCACGCTTCTGAAGAACCCGCCGATCCTGATCCTGGACGAGGCGACCAGTGCCCTGGACACCCAGACCGAACGCTCGATCCAGGAAAGCCTGGCCGAGATGGGGCAGGGTCGCAGCGTGATCACCATCGCGCACCGCCTCTCCACCATCGCCGACGCCGACCAGATCCTGGTGATGGACGACGGCCGCGTGGTCGAGCATGGCACCCACGAGGCGCTCCTGGACCTCGGCGGGGTCTACGCCGCGATGTGGCAGCGCCAGATCATGGAAGGCGAGGACTTCGCCAGCCCCGTGGTAGAGCTTCCGGGCGCAACTCCGGTCAATCCGAACAAGGACGTGTCGCTGGAACGCAACTTCCGATCGGTGCCCATCGGCTGACGGTCCCGTGAAGCCCGTTTCATGACAGGCTTTTTCCTTTGACCATCCGGTCAGGCTTCCGCATTCTGCCGCCACCCTTTGGGAGTGGGTGATGCTGCTCAGGCGTCTCGGTCTTGTTCTGATCCTTTGGCTTTGCGGCGTCACCGTCGCGCTGGCCGACAAGCGCGTTGCCCTCTTGATCGCCGCCGACGACTACAAGACCATCCGCCCGCTGGAAAACCCCGCCAACGACGCCCGCGCGCTGGAAGCGGTGCTGGAAAAGCTCGACTTCCAGGTCTTCGTCGAGACGAACCGCGACCTGAAGCGCACCCGCCGCGCGCTGGAAGACTTCAAGGAAGATGCGGCGGGGGCCGATGTCGCGCTCCTCTTCTTCGCCGGCCACGGCGTCGCCATCGACGGGGTGAACTACCTTCTGCCCACGGACGCCGACGCCACCTCCGCCGAGACGCTGGCCGCCACCGCGCTGCCCCTCTCCGAGGCGCAAGAGGCGATCCAGTCCGTGGCCCCCGTCGCCATCATCCTTCTCGACGCCTGCCGTGACGATCCGTTCAGCGGCGGCGGGACCGAGGGCAGGGGCGCCGCCGCGCTGGACGACGACCCGCCCACCGCGCCGAAACCCAAACCCGGCCTTGGCCGTATAGGTCGCGCCGACGGCGTCCTTTTCGCCTTCGCCGCCGCGCCGGGGGAAACCGCCTCGGATGGCGCCGGGGAAAACTCGCCCTTCACCGCCGCGCTCGTCCGCCACTTTGCCACCGCCGGGGTCGAGTTGCGCACCGCGCTGACCCTCGTCCAGCAGGACGTCTACGACCGCAGCCGCGGCAAGCAGCTTCCCTACATCGAATCCGGCCTGCCCGAACTTGTCTTCATCACCGGTCAGGGCGCGCTGCCCGAACGCGACCAGCTCCTCATCGCGATGGCAGACCTCACCCCCGAAATCCGGGCCGAGGTCGAAACGCTCGCCACCGCCCGCAACCTGCCTCTCGCGCCGCTCTACGCCGCGCTCCTCTCGGCTGATCTCGAAGCGCAGACGCCCGAAGAACGCTCCGCCATGCTGATGGAGGCCGCGCAGTCCTATGAAAGCTTCCAGTCCGAGCTGCAGAAATTCCGCTCCGACGATCCCCGCGTCGCGACCCTCCGCGCCCAGGCCGAAGAGCAGCTGACGCTCGGTGCCTTCGACGCCGCCCGGTCGCTTCTGACCGAGGCCGCCCAGATCGACGCCAGCGCCCGCACCACGATCAAGGAAACCTTCCTGTCGCGCACCCTCTCGGAAGCCGCGACCCACATGCTGAACGCGAACGCGGCCCGCACCGACCTGCGCTACGACCTCGCCATCTCCGACCTCCAGAAAGCTGCCGCGCTTTACGCCGAGGTCTCTGCCGACATCGACCGCGACGCGCAATTCCAGTACATGACCACCCTCGCAACGCTGGGCGAACTCCACCTCGTCGCCGGCAATACCGAGGCCGCCTGGGCCGCCTACAACCAGCGCGCCACCTTCGCGCAAGGACGGGTCGAGGCCGATGCCTCCGACGTCGAATGGGTGCGCGAACTCGTCTGGTCGCTGAACGACCTCGGTCTTGTCCTGCAACAGCAGGGCTACCTCAAGGAAGCCGAAACCGCCTATTCCAGCGCGCTCGAATTCTCGCAATGGCAAGCTGACCAGCGGCCCGACGACGTGGACCTGATGCGCGACCGCCAGGTGGCGGTGAACCGGGTCGGCACCATCCGGCTCGCCCGACGCAACGCCCAGGGCGCGCTCGAGGCCCATGTCGAGGCATTGGGCATTGCCCAGGCGCTGTTCGACAGCGACCCGACCAACGTCACCTACCGGATGGACATCTCCTACACCCAGGAACGCATCGGGGACGCCAAGCTCGACCTCGGCGACAAGGAAGGGGCCAAGGCCGCCTACGAGACCGCGCTGCAGATTTCCGAGGCGCTGGTGCAGGAATACCCCGGCGACACGGTGATCCGCCGCAACCTCTCAGTCAGCTACGAACGCATCGGCGACATGCTGGTCGACGAAGGGGACTATCCCGCCGCGCTGGAAACCTACGGCAAGGCGCTGGCCATCCGCGAGGAACTGGCCGCGCTCGACCCCGGCAACAAGCCCCGCCAGCGCGACCTCGCGATCAACTTCGACCGCGTCGGCGATGTGCAGCGCTACATGGGCGACACCGACTCGGCCCTTCTCGCGCACGAGGCCGCGCTCGCGATCCGGCGGAATCTCGCGGCACTCGACCCGACGAACATGATCTGGCAGCAGGACCTCCTCGTCAGCCTCGACCGGATGAGCGATCTCCATTTCGACGCGAACGACCTTGTGGCCGCGCTCGAGGCGCAGGAAACCGCCCGGAGCATCGCCGAGGGTATCGTCGCGCTGATCCCGGATGATCCCGCGCGGCAGGCGGACCTGGGCCTGGCCCTGCAGAAGATCTCGGACATCAAGACCGCGATGGGCGACAGCACCGGCGCGCGTGAGGCGCTGGAATCCGCCCTCGCGCTGCGCCTGGCTGTTGCCGATGCCGACCCGGCCCCCCGCTTTCAGCGCGAGGCGGCCCTTTCCCTGGCCGCGCTTGCCAACATGGAATTGGACCAAGGCAACGCGGCGGCGGCGGAACCCCTCATCGCCGATGCCGTCGCGCGCCAGACGCTCCTGGCCGGGGCGGCGCCGGGCGACACTGCGACGCTGCGCGACCTTTCCATCGCACAGAACACCCATGTCACGACCCTGATCCAGCTTGGCCGCAACAGCGAGGCGGTGGCGCTGGCGAAGACCTCGCTGGAAACGGCAGACCGCCTTCTCCAGCTTGGTCCCGAAGTGCCCGACCACATGCACGATCGGCTGGTCACGCTGAACCGGTTGGGCGACGCGCAGGCCGCGCTGGGCGACAACCGGGCGGCGGTGCAGACTTTCAAGGCGATGGTCGAACAGGGGAACAAGCTTCTTGACGTTGACCCCTACAGCACGCTCTGGGCCAACGACCTCGCGCTCGCCCTGGAACGCCTCGGCACGGCCCAGGGGGCCACCGGCGACGTGGCCGCGGCGCTGAAAAGCCTTCAGGACGCGCTGGCGCTCCGCGACTGGCTGGTGGCTCAGGACCCCTCCAATCCGCTCTGGTATCGCAACCTCGCGCTCAGCCAGGCTGCCGTTGCCTCGGCCTTCGTCGACCGCGAGGACTTCCAGACCGCCCTGTCGCACCAGGAGGAATCCCTCCGCATCCTGCGCGAGCTTTCGGACGCCTATCCCGACGATCCCTGGTACCGGATCGACGTCGTCCGCGCGCTGGATCAAACCGCCGTCCTTCTGGAAGACCCTACGGCCGAGAACCGCGAGGCGCTGGCCATCCTCGAAGAGATGCGGGCCGCGGGCACACTCCCGCAGGGCTACGAGGACTGGATCACCGGGTTCCGCAAGGCCCTCGGCCTGCCAACGGACTTCTGACCGCCTGCCGGGCGGGGCAGGGCTTGGCAATCGGCGGGCTTTCCCTGTAAGACGGGGCAAACGACAGCAGAGGCAACGGCGTTGAGCAATCCCGACAGCTTCATCGAAGAAGTCACCGAAGAGGTGCGCCGCGACCGGCTGTTCCGGCTCTTCCGCAAGTATGGCTGGGTGGGGGTCGTCATCATCCTTGGCCTGGTTGGCGGCACGGCCTGGACCGAATGGACCAGTTCGCGCGATGCGGCGCGGGCCGAAGCCTTTGGCGATGCCCTGATCGACGCTCTTGACCAGGGCACGCCCGAGGAACGCCGCGAGGCGCTGGCCGCCGTGCCGTCGGACGGCGCGCAGGCTGCGGTCCTGCAACTGATCCTCGCCTCCGATCCCGAAGAGGACAAGGCCACGACGCTGGCCGCGCTGGACAAGGTTGCTGCCGACACCACGCTCTCTGCGCCTTACCGTGACCTCGCCGTCCTTCGCCGGGTCCTTGTCGCCGGGGCGGACCAACCGCTCGCCGAACGCCGGACCGCGCTTCAGGGGATCGCAGCCCCCGGCCGTCCCTTCCGCGCCCTGGCCGAGGAACAGCTTGCCTATCTTCTTGTCGAGGAAGGCAAGACCGACGAAGCCATCGCCGCCCTGACCACCCTGATGCAGGACCAGGAGGCGTCGGGTTCGCTCCGCGCGCGTCTTGGCCAGGTGATCACCGCGCTCGGCGGCACAGTGCCCGAACCCGCGAACGGCTGAGGCGGCGATGGGCAAACCGGAAAGGTCTACTCAGGTGGCAGGCATGAAGTTCGGACGGATGGGCGGCAGGCTGGTGACCGGCATGGGTGTTCTCGCGCTTCTGGCCGCCTGCGGCCAGCGCGAGGTGATCCTGTCCGGCGAACGATTCCCGGTCCGCGCCGACCTCGAGGCCTCGATCCCCGTCGAAGGCCAACCCGCGCCTACCGCCCCCGCCGCGCCGGAAAATCAAAGCGTTGCCATCTCGCTCGGGGCGCAGACTGGCGGCGACTGGACCCACCGCGGCGGCAACGCCCGCCACCTGATGCCCCATGCCGCGCTCTCGGCCACCCCGCAGCGGGTCTGGTCCGCGAACATCGGCCAGGGCTCCAGCCGCAAGAACCGCATCGCCGCAGCCCCCATCGTCGCGGACGGCCGCGTCTTCACCATGGACGCCGGAACCACCGTGACCGCGACCTCGACGGGGGGCGGCTCGCTCTGGTCGACGGACCTGACCGCCAGCTTCGACAAGGGCGGCGGCCAATCCTCGGGCGGGCTTGCCGCCGCGGGGGGCCGCCTTTACGCGACCACCGGCTATGGCGAGCTTGTGGCGCTTGACGCGGCCTCCGGCGCGGTCGTCTGGCGCCAGCGCGTCGACGCGCCGATCTCGGGCGCGCCTGCGACCGACGGCAATGCCGTCTACGTCTCCGGCCGCGACGGCTCAGCCTGGGCGGTGGACGCCGCCTCGGGCAAGGTGATCTGGCAAGTCGTCGGCACCCCCGGCAAGACCGCCTATGTTGGCACCGCCGCCCCCACGATCGGCGACCGCGCGGTGATCTTCCCGTCCTCGGCCGGCGACCTGATGGCCGTCCTCAAGATCGGCGGCGGCACCAAGGTCTGGCAGGCCTCGCTCGCGGGCAAGCGCCTCGGCCGCGCCTATGCGCTGACCTCGGATGTCACCGGCGACGCCGTCATCGCCGGCAAGACCCTCTTTGCCGGCTCCGGCTCCGGTCGCACCGTCGCCATGTCCGCCTCCTCGGGCGAACGGATCTGGTCCGCCGGCGAAGGCGCCCTGGGCCCCGTCGCCGTCGCGGGGGGCTCGCTCTTCCTCGTCAACGACGAGGCCAAGCTCGTCCGCCTGAACGCCGAGACGGGCGAGACCATCTGGGCCGTCGACATGCCCTATTTCACCAACGACAAGATCAAGCGCCGCAAGGGGATCTACGCCCATTACGGTCCGGTCCTCGCCGGAGGCCGGGTCATGGTCGTCTCCTCCGACGGCCTTCTGCGGGCCTTCGACCCGACGAATGGCAGCCTGACCTACACCGCCGAAATCCCCGGCGGTGCTGCGGCCCAGCCCGCCGTGGCAGGCGGCACGCTCTATGTCGTCGGCGGCAACGGCCAACTTCACGCTTTCCGTTAGCGCAAAGCCCGTGTAAGGCAGGCGCTTCGCTTATGCCGGACGCTTGGACATGACCTTTACGCTCGCCATCGTGGGCCGCCCCAATGTGGGGAAATCGACGCTCTTCAACCGACTGGTCGGCCGCAAGCTCGCGCTCGTCGACGACCAGCCCGGCGTGACCCGCGACCTGCGTGAGGGCGACGCGCGCATCCATGACCTCCGCTTCACCGTCATCGACACGGCGGGGCTTGAAGAAGTCACGGACGACTCGCTGCAAGGCCGGATGCGCCGCCTCACCGAACGCGCCGTCGACATGGCCGACGTCTGCCTGTTCCTGATCGACGGTCGCGTCGGCGTTACCCCCTCGGACGAGGTCTTCGCCGACATCCTGCGCAAGAAATCCGCCCGCGTCCTCCTCGGCGTCAACAAGGCAGAAGGCAAGGCGGGCGACGCTGGTGCGCTCGAGGCCTACTCCCTCGGCCTCGGCGAACCGATCCGCCTTTCGGCCGAACATGGCGAAGGGATCGACGACCTTTACCACGCGCTCCGGCCCTTCCAGGAGGAATTCGCGCCACGCGAAGCCGAGATGCTGCCCGAGACCGACACCGACATCTCGGAAGAAGACGCCGAGCTTGAGGCCGACGAGAACGCCCACAAGCCCACCGCCGCCAAGCCCCTCCAGATCGCCGTCATCGGCCGCCCGAACGCCGGAAAATCCACGCTGATCAACAAGATCCTTGGCACCGACCGGATGCTCACGGGCCCCGAGGCCGGGATCACCCGCGACGCCATCTCGGTCCGCGCCGACTGGCAGGGCACGCCGATCCGAATCTGGGACACCGCCGGCATGCGGAAGAAGGCCAAGGTGGTGGAAAAGCTTGAAAAGCTCTCCGTCGCCGACGGTCTCCGCGCCGTGCGCTTCGCCGAGGTGGTGGTCGTCCTCCTCGACGTCGAGATCCCGTTCGAGGTGCAGGACCTCCGCATCGCCGACTTCGCCGAAACCGAGGGCCGCGCCGTCGTGGTCGCCGTCAACAAGTGGGACCTGGAAGACGACAAGCAGGAGAAGCTGGCCGAGCTGAAGGAGATGTTCGAACGCCTCCTCCCCCAGCTCCGCGGCGCGCCCTTGGTCACCGTCAGTGCCAAGACGGGCAGGGGCCTCGACCGGCTGCACGACGCGATCCTGAAGGCCCACGACGTCTGGAACCGCCGCGTGCCCACAGCCAAGCTGAACTCCTGGCTCGGCGCGATGACCGAGGCGCATCCCCCGCCGGCCCCCGGCGGCCACCGGATCAAGCTGCGCTACATGACGCAGGCCAAGACCCGGCCGCCGGGATTCATGATCAAGTGCTCGCGCCCTGACGAGCTGCCGGAAAGCTACAAGCGCTATCTTGTGAACGGTTTGCGCGACCATTTCGACATGCCGGGCACGCCGATCCGTCTGTTCCTGCGCAGCCAGGGCAACGAGAACCCGTGGAAGGAACGCAAGTTCCACACGCCCTCGCGCCTGCGGAAGCACAAGGAAAAGAACACTGGCGATTAAGCGGGAGCCGATTTCTTCAAAGAAATCGGACCGGAGCCTTTGAAGGCTCCGATGCGGAATTTTCAAAAATTCCGCTGCCCCCGCCGCCACAGCCAGCCCACCGCGATCAGCACCAGCGCCGCGATCCCCAGCGCCACCCAGGCCACGTAGCTGCCGCTGCCCCAGTTCGCCACCGCCACGCCCACCATCGCCCAGACCACGGTCAGCGAATAGACCGGCATCCGCGGCTTCCGGGACTGCACCAGCGGCGTCAGGATCAGGATGACGCCCAGCATGTCATAGGCCGCTTCCTCGTTCCCGGTATAACCGTAACCGGCCAGCAGGATGCCGCTCGACACCAGCGAGGCTGCCGTCAGCCAGCCCGCGAAGATGGCCAGCGGGGCCGAAAGGATCCAGCGGTCAGGCTCGGTCGGCGCCTGCAGGAAGGCCAGAATCGCCGCCGCCGCCATCACCAGGATCACCGCCGTCGCCCAGACCGGGCTGGCCCCGGCAATCGCGAGCCACACCGTGCCCAGCACCAGCGCCACCGTCAGCGCCGGGCGCACGCGCGCCCAGGCCGGATCGTCCTGCCGCTTCCACAGCCCATAGCCCGCATGGGCGATCAGCCACAGAAAGATCACCGACCAGATCGCGAAGGCATAGCCCGCCGGCTGGATTGCCGGACGCGGGATGTCGACCGGGAACTGACCCGGTTCATAGCCGGTGAACGGCGGAGTGACGAAGGGCGCCACTGCAAAGGCAATGGCGGCGACAAGCACGATCAACGCAAACGGTCGGGACATTCCGGCCTCCAAAACAACAGGGTAGGGGGAACCCGCCACCCTTGGGCCGGTTCCGCCTCAGACGAGCTGTCCCTCGGCCGTGATCCGGGTCTTCCCGCCAAGATAGGGCGCCAGCGCCGCCGGCAAGGTCACCGAGCCATCCGCCTCCTGCCCGTTCTCCAGGACCGCAATCAGGCACCGGCCCACGGCAAGGCCCGAGCCGTTCAGCGTCGCCACGAACTCGGGCTTGCCGCCCGCCGGCCGATACCGCGCATTCATCCTCCGCGCCTGGAACTGGCCGCAGGTGGAGACCGACGAAATCTCGCGGAAGGTGTTCTGCCCCGGCAGCCAGACCTCCAGGTCATGCGTCTTCTGCGCTCCGAATCCCATGTCGCCGGTGCAGAGGACGATCGTGCGATAGGGCAGCCCCAGCCGCTCCAGCACGGCTTCCGCGCATTTGGTCATGCGCTCATGCTCGGCCAGCGCCGTTTCCGGCGTGCAGATCGTCACCATCTCGACCTTCTCGAATTGGTGCTGGCGCAGCATCCCCGTCGTGTCCTTGCCCGCCGAGCCGGCCTCGGACCGGAAGCAATGCGTATGCGCCGTCAGCCGGATTGGCAGGGCGCTTTCCTCAAGGATGTCCCCCGCGACCGAGTTGGTCAGCGTCACCTCCGAAGTCGGGATCAGCCACCAGCCGTTCGTGGTCTGATAGCTGTCCTCGGCGAACTTCGGCAACTGGTTGGTGCCATACATGGCATCCTCTTTCACCAGGACCGGAGTCCAGGTCTCCGCCAGCCCATGCTCGGATGTGTGCAGGTCCAGCATGAACTGCGCCAGTGCCCGATGCACCCGCGCCACCGCGCCCCGCAGCACGACGAAACGGCTCCCCGAAAGCTTCGCGGCCGTCGGGAAGTCGAGCCCCTCCTTCGCCGCCGGAATGTCGAAATGTTCCAACGGCTTGAAGTCCATCTTCCGCGGCTCGCCCCAGCGCCGGATCTCCACGTTCCCGCTTTCGTCCGGCCCCTCGGGCACCTCATCGAGCGGCAGGTTCGCGATCCGCATCAGCGCATCTCGCAGCCGGGCATCCTCGGCCCCCGCCTCCTCGGTCAGCCGCGCGCCCTCGGCCTTCTTCTCGGCCACCAGCGCCCGCAGCCGCTCGAACTCGGCGTTGTCGCCCCGAGCCTTCGCCGCCCCCACATCCTTAGACGCCGCATTCTGCGCCGCCGCCGCCGTCTCGGCCGCCAGGATCTTCGCCCGCCGTGCCTCGTCGATGGCCAGCAGCTCGGCCGACATCGGCGCCAGCCCGCGCCGGGACAGCGCCTTGTCGAAAGCGGCCGGGTTCTCGCGGATGAAGCGGATGTCGTGCATGGTCGGGCCTCGTTGACAGATACGCCGGCGCTTATGCCCGATATCGGGGCAGGGGGGAAGGCACCGCCCGTTGCGCCCCCTCTGGCAAAGTGCCGCGAAAGGGCTTACATGACGCCGCAATCGCAAAGGGGGGCACCGACCTCCCGGTCCCGCAGAAGAGGATGCCCATGTTCGTCACTCCCGCCTTCGCCCAGGACGCAGCCGCCGCCCCTGGCGGCGCAGCCGTCTTCGCCCAGTTCCTCCCCATCATCCTGATCTTCGTCATCTTCTACTTCCTGCTCATCCGTCCGCAGCAGAAGAAGATGAAGGAACACCGCGCCATGGTCGACGCGCTCCGTCGCGGCGACGAGGTCATCACCTCGGGTGGCATCATCGGCAAGGTCTCCAAGGTCCAGGACGACGGCAAGATCGAGGTCGAGATCGCCGACGGGGTCAAGGTGAAGGTCGTGAAGCACACGATCACGACTGTCCTGAACAAGACCGAACCGGCGACGAACTGAGTCTGGCATCATGGAATCGATGGCGCTGTGGAAGCGCGTTTTCATCCTGCTCATCTGCGGCTGGGGCATCCTCGCTGCCATCCCGAACCTCTTCTACGCGCAGGTCGAACGCCATAACGATGCCGCAGCTGCCATCGAGGCCGCCGGAGGCACTGCAACCCCGGAACAGGAAACGGCCCTTGCCGAATGGCCGTCCTTCCTGCCCTCGGCGCTGATGAACCTCGGCCTCGACCTTCGCGGCGGGGCGCATCTTCTGGCCGAAGTCCAGGTCGAGGACGTCTACAAGACCCGGATGGATGGCCTCTGGCCCGAGGTGCGCGATGCCCTTCGCGACCTCCGCGACCAGGTCGGTGCCGTCCGCCGTGCGCCGTCGCCTGACGACGTGCTTCGTGTCACCCTCTCGAACCCCGAAGGCATGCCCGCCGCGCTGGAAGCCGTCCGCGCGCTCGGCTCCAGCGTCGTCACCCTGACCGGGATCGGCGAAAGCACCATCGACGTCACCTCCGAAGGCAACGACATCGTCATCCGCCTGTCCGAGGCCGAACAGCAGGCCACCGACCAGCGCACGATCCAGCAGTCGCTGGAAATCATCCGCCGCCGCGTGGACGAGGCCGGGACCCGCGAACCCACGATTCAGCGCCAGGGCGAGGACCGCATCCTGATCCAGGTGCCCGGCATCGGCTCGGCGCAGGAACTGAAGGAACTGATCGGCCAGACCGCCCAGCTCACCTTCAACGCCGTCATCAGCCGCACCACGGACGCAGGCGCCACCCCGGGCCCGCGCAACGTGCTTCTCCCCTCTATGGACGAGGAAGGGGTCTACTACATCGTCGAACAGACCCCCGTCGTCTCGGGTGAGGATCTGGTAGACGCCCAGCCCTCCTTCGACCAGAACGGCCGGCCCGCGGTCAGCTTCCGCTTCGACACCACCGGTGCCCGCGCCTTCGGCGACTACACCGCCGCCAACATCGGCGCGCCCTTCGCCATCGTCCTCGACGACGAGGTGATCTCCGCCCCCGTCATCCAAAGCCACATTCCCGGCGGCTCCGGCATCATCACCGGCAACTTCACCGTCGAGGAATCGACGCGCCTTGCCGTGCTTCTCCGCGCGGGTGCCCTTCCGGCCGAGATGACCTTCCTCGAAGAACGCACCATCGGCCCCGAACTTGGCCAGGACTCGATCGACGCCGGTCGCACCGCTGCCCTGATCGGCATGGTCGCGGTGGCCACCTACATGATCCTGTCCTACGGCATGTTCGGCCTCTTCGCCAACCTTGCGCTTGCGGTCAACATTGCCCTCATCATGGCGGTCCTTTCCGCCATCGGGGCGACCCTGACGCTTCCCGGCATCGCCGGTATCGTGCTGACGATGGGGATGGCCGTCGATGCCAACGTCCTCATCTTCGAACGGATGCGCGAGGAAATCCGTACCGGCGCCAACCCGAGGCGTGTCATCGCCGAAGGCTTCGACCGGGCGTTCTCGGCCATCATGGACTCGAACGTGACGGGCTTCCTCACGGCGATCATCATGTACTGGTTGGGATCCGGCCCCGTGCGCGGCTTCGCGGTGACGCTCGGCCTGGGGATCATCACCTCGATGTTCACCGCCGTCTACGTCACCCGCCTGATCGTCGAGATATACGTCGACTGGAAACGTCCCAAGACGCTTGTGGTCTGACCGGAGGATATGGATATGGCCTGGCGCCTGCGGCTGGTTCCCGAAAAGACCAACATCAACTTCTTCGCCATCCAGTGGGCGACCTTCGGGGCATCGATCTTCGCCATGCTGGCCTCCCTGGTCCTCATCTTCACGATGGGCCTGAACTTCGGCATCGACTTCCGCGGCGGCACGACGATCCGCACCGAATCCACCGCCCCGGTCGATGTCGGCGTCTACCGTGACGCGCTTTCGGGCATCGACGCGGGCGACGTGTCGATCACCCAGGTCTTCGACCCGTCGTTCCGCGACGACCAGCACGTCGCGATGATCCGCCTCTCGGCCCGCGATGGCGAGGAATCCGTCACCCCCGAGGTCATCGCCCAGGTCGAGGCCGCGCTGACCGCCGTCGACCCGGCGATCACCTTCCCCTCCGTCGAATCCGTGGGGCCCAAGGTCAGCCAGGAGCTCATCACCTCCGCGCTCCTCGCCGTGCTTGCCGGGGCCATCGGCATCCTGGCCTATGTCTGGGTCCGCTTCGAATGGCAGTTCGCCGTGGGCACCGTCGCCGCACTCATCCACGACGTGCTGGTGACCGTGGGCATCTTCGCCCTCTTCCAGATCAAGTTCGACCTGACCATCGTCGCGGCGCTGCTCACGATCCTCGGCTATTCGGTCAACGACACCGTCGTCATCTTCGACCGCCTGCGCGAGAACCTCGCCAAGTACAAGCAGATGCCGCTCCGCGAGATGATGAACCTCACCGCGAACGAGACGCTGTCGCGGACCATCATGACCGCCTCCACCACCTTCATCTCGCTGATGGTCCTCTTCATCTTCGGCGGCGACGTGATCCGTGGCTTCGTCTTCGCGATGCTCCTCGGCGTCGTGCTCGGCACCTATTCGACGCTCTACATGGCCAAGAACATCGTGCTGATGCTCGGCGTCGACCGCAGCGACAAGACGAAGAAGCCGGGCAAGGGCGAATTCGCCAACGTTGACGCCTGATGCGGCTGACCGAGGTCACCTACGGCAGCGCCAAGGCGATCGAGGGCTACGGCCCCGGCTTCTTTCGCGTGGCCGGCCACGTCCTGCGCGGTCCCTGCCTGATCACCCCCTGGGACGCCGGTCCCTGGGGCGGGTTCGACGACACCGCCGCGCCCCTTAGCCTCGTGGACAAGATCGACGTCCTCTTCGTCGGCACCGGCTCGAACGTTGCCCATGTCCCGCAGGCCTTCCGTGAGGCTCTGGAAGGGCAGGGGATCGGGGTCGAGGTCATGGCCTCCCCCACCGCCGCGCGCACCTACAACGTCCTCCTCGGCGAAGGCCGCCGCGTCGCTGTCGCGCTGATCCCGGTCTGACCTGCGCTCAGGATGACCCGGCAGAGGCCGTCGCCCGCCAATGGGGCGAAGACAGGCTAGCGGTTCTGCGCCTCGACCTGGCGCAGCGCGGTCTCCAGCCGGTCTAGGTCGCCGTTGATCCGCATCGCGCGCACCCAGTCCGCATGTGCGCCAAGGATCTCCAGCGGCACCAGCGGCACGCCCAGGATGCGGGCAACGCTGAAGCGGTGGTTTCCCGCGTCGCACTTGATGATCGACCCGTCCGCTGCGACCATTGCGGTCCCGGTGTCTTCGCCCTTCGTCATGTCGTAGCCGCCGGTTTCCATGCTGTCGATCAACCCGCCGACATAGCCTGCAAAGAAGCTGCGTATCTCCGCCTCGCTGTGGAAACGTTGTGCCTTGTGGACCGCGACCCCGTCCCGCGACAGGTCCGCCATCAGCTCCTTGAACCAGGTGGAGCGCGTCAGGTCGTCGCGACACGCGATGGCATCGGCGATCTTGCGGTAGGTGGGCACCGTTTCGACCGGGTGCAGGTGGCGCAGCAGGCCCGCGCGGATGCTGAACGGCTCCAGGCTGTAAAGCACGCTGTTCAGCCGTCGCGCCGGGGACCGCAGCACGGGGATCCTGTCCTCAAGCGATTTCAGCACCCGCTTGATCGGCCAAGTATAGGGCTGGTTCGATCCGCCATGGAACTGCACCCGGCGCGGGTTAATCCAGACCAGCGTCGCGTCCCCCAGTGTACCTCGAACGCGGTGTCGATACAGATACATGCGCCATCCCGCCAAGCTGTGATCTGGGGCGCCTAGGCTACGGCCTTCCCTCAACGCCCTGCAGGCCCTCAAGGGCTCTGATGCGTTCCAGGAAGTCGTAGACGTTGCGGACCATGGCGGTGAAGTTCTGCTTCGGAAACCCGTTCAGTTCCAGCGCCAACCGGCCCAGGGCGGCCAGGCAGCTGACCGACAGGTCGGTCGCCGTCAGGTTCGCCCGCTGGCAATAGGTGGCGACGGCGCGCGCCGCATAGGGCCCCGGGCCGAAGGTGGACATGAGGTAGCGCACGACATCGATCCCGGGATACCCGTCCGCACGGCTGCTGCCCCAGTCGATGACCCTTAGCTGCTTGCGGAACGGCGCGGCCCAGGCAAGGAAGTTACCTTCGAACATGATGTTTCCAAACCAGAAATCGCCATGCTGGAGGCAGGTCGCGGTGCGGACCCGACCCTCCTGCACCGCCTTGACCGACGCCAGCGCAAGGTCGCGGACCGCCTGCGGGAGATCCGCGTCGCCCGCCAGGTTCTGCAACGGCCGGACAAAGCGGGCGTCCAGTTCCGCCAGTCCGGATCGTTCGACTGCGGACAGGCGCAGCGTGCCCGCCAGCCAGTGCAGGATCGCGGGCGTTACCAGTCGTTTCTGGGCCAGCCGGAGATAGCGGTTCTGCGAGAAGGCCTTGGCCCGCGGGTAGACCGCATAGGACCGGCCATGCGCGCGCCCGACCAGACGCGGGGCGCAGATAAAGCTGCCCAGGTCCCACCCAAGCAGCGACCGGGCAAGCAGCGCCGCGGCCGCACTTTCCTCGACCGTGTCGGGAAAGTCCTGCGGCGACACGATCAGCACGCAATTCTCGGACGGGAAGGTGCCGTCGACATAATAGACCGAGGTCGCATCGGCGACGCGGGCCTCGGTCGTGGGTTTTTTCAGTGGGCGGACGGTTCCGGGATCAATTCGGCCCTGCATCTGGCTGGCTGCAATCTCGGCTATGGACAGGATCTGATGGTCCGGAAGAAGCGCAGTACCCGCGCCAAAGGATAGCGGAATGCCAACGTCCTGCCGCAGAGATGTATCCGTCAAGTCGGCCTCGCTTCACTACATCTGTCGTGCGACTCGCATTGCCCTTTCGTCCTTATCAAAGTAGATCCTTATTTTTGGCAAGATCAAGGCGATCGCAGGACGGCCGGTATCCCTCCCTTGGCCGTGACGGCCCCGGGTCCGGCTTGGAAGGCGCCAGATGGTGAAGGGGGGCGGTGCGCTTGCCTTTCCGCCCCACGCCGAGGGTTGACCGGTAGTAAACGCCCACAGTCAACCCCTTGATTTTCCAAAGGCTGTAAAGCTGCCCTGCGTGGACAGGTTCAGGCCCCGGCGATCTGCTTCGCCTTCTGGACCAGCACCTCGGCCTGCCGGATCGACGCGTAATCGATCAGCCGCCCGTCCAGCGACACGGCCCCCTTGCCCTCGGCCGCCGCCTTCTCCATCGCCTCCAGGATCCGCTTCGCCCGGGTGACCTCGGCCTCCGACGGGCTCATCACCTCGTTGGCAAGGGCAATCTGCGACGGGTGGATCGCCCACTTCCCCTCACACCCCAGCACCGCCGCCCGCTTTGCCGCCGCCCGGTAGCCGTCGGGGTCCGAGAAGTCCCCAAACGGCCCGTCCACCGGCCGCAGCCCGTTCGCCCGCGCCGCCACCACCATCCGGGCCAGCGCATAGTGCCACATGTCGCCCCAGTGAACCGCGCGGCTGCCATCCTCCAGCTTGTCGGTCAGCACCGAATAATCCGGGTTCACGCCCCCGATGATCGTCGTCCGCGCCCGGGTCGAGGCCGCATAGTCCGCCACCCCGAAATGCAGGCTCTCATTCCGCTTCGACGCGCCGGCGATCTCGGTGACGTTCTGCATCCCCAGCGCCGTCTCGATGATGTGCTCGAAGCCGATCCGCTTCTTGTAACCCTTCGCGTCCTCGATCTGCGTGACCATCATGTCGACCGCATAGACATCCGCCGCGGTGCCGACCTTCGGGATCATGATCAGGTCCAGCCGCTCGCCCGCCTGCTCCACCACATCCACCACGTCGCGGTACATGTAATGCGTATCAAGCCCGTTGATCCGCACCGACATGGTCTTCTTGCCCCAGTCGAGCTCGTTCAGCGCCTTGATGATGTTCTTGCGCGCCTGCGCCTTGTCGTCCGGCGCGACGGCGTCCTCGAGGTCGAGGAAGATCACATCCGCATCCGACGCGGCGGCCTTCTCGAACATCTGGGGGGCGCTGCCCGGAACGGCCAGCTCGCTGCGGTTCAGGCGCGCGGGGGCCTGCGTGATGACGTGGAAAGACATGTTTGGGCTCCTGCCAAAGGAAGTAGGAGCTGCACCCGCCCTACCCATCCCCGACGCCGCCCCCCCGCGTCAAGCCCGAAAATGCATCACATTTCGCCACGCGAGGCGCGATTGGCGTAGAAAAACGCGATCGCCTGCGCCCGGTTCTTCACGTCCAGCTTCTCGAACAGGTTCGACAGGTGGAACTTCACCGTGTTCTCGCTGATCCCCAATTCCTTCGACAATTCGCGGTTGGTAAGGCCCTTAGACAGCGCCTCCAACAGATTCCTTTCGCGCGGGGAAAGCGACTCGATCGGGTCCTGCTTCAGCCCGCGCACGTCCAGGAAAGGGAACACCATCTGCCCCTTCGCGACCGCCGCGCAGGTGTCCAAGAGGCGATCCACTGATTCGGAACGTGAGACGAAGCCCGCCGCCCCCGCCGCCATCGCCTTCCTGGGGATATCTCCGGTATCCTCGGCATAGACCACCAGCCGCGGCGCGTTGGTCTGGGTGCGCAGAACGTCGATCAGCCGCGCCCCGCCAAGCGCGGGCAGGTTCCAGTCGATCACCCCCACCTGGACGGGCATCCGCATGACCATGCCAAGGAAGCCCTCGGCCGTCGCGGCCGTCGCGACAAGCGAGAATCGCCGGTCCTTCTCGAAGATCTCGGACATCGCCGTCAGCATCAGCGGGTTCGCATCCCCCAGCATCAGCGTTACCGCTACCATCTTTTGCTGATCGTCCCAAAGCGCCATCAAACCCCCTCCCCCTACCCGAACGGGTGGGTAATTTTCGGTATACAACCGTATTCCCACCTTTTCGGGTGGGTATTTACCCGCCCGTATAGAAGTCCAAAAGCAGGATATAGGAATGTTGTGACCTTTGTCGATTGCCTCTTTCCTGTGCGGCAAGGACCAAGTCCACGGCAGGGCCGACACTTTCTTCCGCTGCACCCGGAAGCGTCACCCGCCCCACGACGACAGTCCACATCCATGAAGGCCTTGGGAGGGGCGCCGCATGACCGACACCGAACTTTTCCCGCAACTTTCCATTCCAGAGACCCTGGCCGCTGGCCCCGGTCCCGGCAATACCGATGCGCGCGTGCTGGCCGCTTTCGCCAACGCGGGCCTCTCGGACCACATGCAGGCCGACGTCCTGCGCGGGATGGTCGAATGCAAGCACATGCTCCGCAAGGTCTGGGGCACGAAGAACACCTACACCTTCGGCGTCGCCGGCACGGGGTGGAGCGGGCTCGACGCGCTCTTCTCGGCCATCCTGCCGGGCGACACGGTGGTCTGCTTCGTCAACGGCACCTTCTCGGGCATCGACGCCCTGACCGTCCGCACCCGCGCCGCCACGCGTGAGGACCTGAAGGCGAACTCCCTTGACCCCAAGCCCGCGAACGTGACCGTCATCCAGGTCCCGCACGGCCAGTCGGTCACCGCCGAGATCATCGAAAAGGCGCTGGCCGAACACAAGCCGATGTGGGCCACGATGGCGCATTGGGAAACCGGCTCGGGCCGCATCAACGACATCAAGGGCTTCTCCGACGCCTGCCTCAAGCACAATGTCATGGGCCTCGTCGACGCGGTCTCCTCCCTCGGGATCGAGGACTTCGCCATCGACGACTTCCCCGGCGTCGCCGCCTGGGCGTCCTGCCCGCAGAAGGGCGTCCTCTGCCTGCCGCTGACCTATGCTCCGGTCAGCTTCTCCGACCGCTACATCGCCCACCTGCGCGCGAACGGCTGCTACTCCTACGTCCACAACCCGATCTTCGAGGCCCGCCACTGGGGCATCGTCGACGGCAAGGACACCGCGGCGGGCACCTACCACCGCACCCATTCCGGCTACGCCGTCGCCGCCTTCCACGAGGCGCTGCGGATCAACCTGCAGCACGGCAAGGCGCAGAAGGCCGCCGACTACGCCCACCACGAGGCCGCCCTGCGCGCCGCCGTGCAGGCGCTTGGCTGCGAGGTCACGTCGAACATGACCAGCCTCGTCGTCCTGAACCTGCCGGGCGCCCTGGCGGGGCGTGAGAAGGAGCTGGTCGCCAACGCCCGCGCCAAGGGCTTTGGCATCTGGCCGACGCTCTCTGAACCCGTTCAGGTCCGCATCGGCATCCTGAACCAACTGTCGGAGGCCGCGATCACCGACATCGTGACGCGCTTCGCCGCCGAGATGAACGCGATGGGCGCGAACGTGGATGTGGGCAAGGCGCTGAAGGCGCTGGAAACCCACTACGCCGCTGCCATCGCTGCCGAATAACGGGAGGAACGAATGGACATTCACGAATACCAGGCCAAGGAAATCCTTGCCAAATTCGGCGTCACCGTGCCCGCGGGCGCGCTCGCCTACAGCCCCGAACAGGCGGCCTACCGGGCGCGGGAACTGGGGGGCGACCGCTGGATCGTCAAGGCCCAGGTCCACGCCGGGGGCCGCGGCAAGGCGGGGGGCGTCAAGCTCTGCAAGTCCGAGCACGAGATCCAGGAAGCGACCGAAGGCATGTTCGGCCGCAAGATCGTGACCCACCAGACCGGCGCCGAAGGCAAGGGCATCTACCGCGTCTACGTCGAGCAGGCCGTTGATTTCAATCGTGAAATCTACCTGGGCTTCGTCCTTGACCGGTCCTCGCAGCGGGTGATGATCGTCGCTTCCTCCGAGGGCGGGATGGAGATCGAGGAAATCTCGGCCTCGCGCCCCGACTCGATCGTCCGCTCCTCGATCGAGCCCGCCGTGGGTTTGCAGGAATTCCAGGCCCGCGAGATCGCCTTCAAACTGGGCATCCCGGCAGCACTTACCCAGCAGATGGTCCGCACGCTGCAGGGCTGCTACCGTGCCTTCCGCGACCTTGACGCGACGATGGTCGAAATCAACCCGCTGGTCGTCACCGCCGACAACCGCATCCTCGCTTTGGACGCGAAGATGACCTTCGACACCAACGCGCTGTTCCGCCACCCGCAGATCGCGGAACTGCGGGACAAGTCCCAGGAAGACCCGCGCGAAGCCCGCGCTGCCGACCGCGGCCTCGCCTACATCGGCCTTTCGGGCAACATCGGCTGCATCGTCAACGGCGCGGGCCTGGCGATGGCCACGATGGACACGATCAAGCTGGCCGGGGGCGAACCCGCCAACTTCCTCGACATCGGCGGCGGCGCGACCCCAGAACGCGTGGCCAAGGCCTTCCGCCTGGTCATGTCCGACAAGAACGTCCAGGCGGTGCTGGTCAACATCTTCGCCGGCATCAACCGCTGCGACTGGGTGGCCGAGGGCGTCGTCCAGGCCCTTCGCGCCGAACCCGTCGACGTGCCCGTGATCGTCCGCCTCTCGGGCACCAATGTCGAGGAAGGCCAGAAGATCCTCGCGCAATCCGGCCTGCCGATCATCCGCGCCAACACGCTGATGGAGGCCGCCGAGCGCGCCGTGATCGCCTGGAAGAACGACCGCAAGCAACTGATGAGGGCCGTGTAATGAGCATCTTTCTCGACCGTTCCAGCCGCGTCGTCGTGCAGGGCATCACCGGCCGCATGGCGCAGTTCCACACCAAGGAAATGCTCGACTACGGCACCAACGTCGTCGCGGGCGTCGTCCCGGGCAAGGGTGGCGAGACCGTCATGGGCATCCCGGTCTTCAACACGATGAAAGAGGCGGTGGAGGCGACCAGCTGCGACACCTCGCTCGTCTTCGTGCCGCCGCCCTTCGCGGCCGACTCGATCATGGAAGCCGCCGATGGGGGCATCCGCTACTGCGTCTGCATCACCGACGGCATCCCGGCGCAGGACATGATCCGCGTGAAGCGTTACATGATGCGCTACCCCCGCGAACGCCGCATGGTGCTGACCGGTCCGAACTGCGCGGGCACCATCAGCCCCGGCAAGGCGCTTCTGGGGATCATGCCTGGCCACATCTACCTGCAGGGCAACGTGGGCATCGTCAGCCGCTCGGGCACCCTCGGCTATGAGGCCGCCCAGCAGCTGAAGGACCGGGGCATCGGGGTTTCCACCTCCGTCGGCATCGGTGGCGACCCGATCAACGGCTCCTCCTTCCGCGACATCCTGGAGCGGTTCGAGGCCGACCCCGACACGCACATCGTCTGCATGATCGGCGAAATCGGCGGCCCGCAGGAGGCCGAAGCCGCCGAATACATCCAGAACCACATGACGAAGCCCGTCATCGCCTACATCGCGGGCCTGACCGCGCCCAAGGGCCGCACGATGGGCCACGCGGGCGCGATCATCTCGGCCTTCGGCGAAAGCGCGTCCGAGAAGGTGGAAATCCTGACCGCCGCCGGTGTGACGGTGGCCGAAAACCCCTCGGTCATCGGCGAAACCGTGGCCCGCGTGATGGCCAAGCGCGCCGCGTAAGCGAAAGAAGGGGAGGGGAGGATGATGAACAAGCCCAAGGTCCTGGTCACCCGGCGCTGGCCTGAAGCGGTCGAGGCGCAGATGGCCGCGAACTTCGACGTCGACCTCAACCAGGCGGACAAACCGCTGACCGAGGCCGACTTCCGCGAGGCGATGACCCGCTACGACGCCATCCTCCCCACCGTCACCGACAAGCTTCCCGCCACGGTCTTCGAGGCGGGAACCCCCAAGACGAAGATCCTCGCCAACTACGGCGTGGGCTTCTCGCACATTGACACCCAGGCCGCCAAGGCGCGCGGGATCGCCGTCACCAACACGCCCGACGTCCTGTCCGAATGCACCGCCGACATCGCGATGACGCTTCTCCTCATGGTCGCCCGGAGGGCGGGGGAGGGTGAGCGCGAACTGCGTGAGGGCCGCTGGACCGGCTGGCGCCCGACGCACCTGATCGGCACCAAGGTCTCCGGCGCGACGCTGGGCATCATCGGCTTCGGCCGCATCGGTCAGGCGATGGCGCAGCGCGCCCATTTCGGCTTCGGCATGCGGATCGTGGTCCAGAACCGCTCCCCGGTCCCGGCCGAGGTCCTGGCCCGCTACAACGCCACCCAGGTCCCGACCATCGAGGACCTCTTGCCCCAGTGCGACTTCGTTTCGCTCCACTGTCCCGGCGGCGCGGCGAACCGCCACCTGATCAACGCCCGGCGCCTCGACCTGATGAAACCATCGGCCTTCCTCATCAACACCGCCCGGGGAGAGGTCGTTGACGAACACGCCCTCGCGCAATCCCTGTGGTTCGGCACCATCGCGGGCGCGGGCCTCGACGTCTTCGAACGCGAGCCCTCCGTCCCCGACGCGCTTCTGAACGCCGACAACCTCGTCCTTCTCCCCCACCTCGGCTCGGCCACGCGGGAAACGCGTGAGGCGATGGGCTTCCGCGTCCTCGAAAACCTCACCGCCTTCTTCGACGGCCGCACCCCCCGCGACCGGGTGGCCTGACATGCTCGCCGCGCCCCTGCTCACCGATCCGGCCGCCGCCGACGACCAGGACGCCTATGTCGCCACCCTGCGCAGTGACCTCCGCCGCCTTTGGGTCAACGTCATCCAGCGCCGCGCGCCGAATGTCCTGCAGACGGCGCAGGACCCGGACGCACCATACCCCTCGGGTCACCAGGCAATCGCCTTGATGCAGGCTGTGAACATCTGGTTTCAACTGACGAAGATCATTGACGAAAACGCCGCCATGCGCGCCCGTCGCATGGTCGAAGCCGCCGAAGGTCTCCAGGCCGTCGAAGGCTCTTTCGCGGCCGCGCTGACTGCCCTCGACCCCTCCATGACCCGCGAGGAGTTCGCCCAGCTTTCCACCCGCCTCTCGGTCGGCCCCACGCTCACCGCCCACCCGACCGAGGCGAAGCGCGTCACCGTCCTGGAAATCCACCGCCGCATCTACCGGCTCCTCGTCTCGTTGGAAACCCAGCGCTGGACCCCGCGCGAGCGCGACGACATCTTCGCCGACATCGAGTCCGAGATCGACCTGCTCTGGATGACGGGCGAGCTGCGCATCGAACGCCCCCGCCTCTCGGACGAAATCGAATGGGGCCTCCAGTTCTTCCGCGACGCGCTCTACGACGCCGTCCCCCAGGTCTTTGACCGCTTCGTCACCGCCACCACCGCCCGCTTCGGCGAAGGTCTGCCTGCAACCCCCTGCATCCGCTTCCATTCCTGGATCGGCGGTGACCGCGACGGCAACCCGAACGTCACCGCTGAGACCACCCGTGACGCGCTGGCCCGGTCGCGCCACGCGATCCTGGCGCGCTACCTCGACGCCGTGACCACCGCCGCCGCGCGGCTCAGCGTCACCGCCCGGATCGTCGCCTTCCCGGCCGACCTGACCGAACGCATCGACCGCATCACCGCCGCCACCTCCCGCGCGCAATCCCTCGCCACCCGCCACCCGGGTGAGCTCTTCCGCCAGGCGCTGACCGCCATCGGCGACCGCCTCCGCGCGATGATCGAAGGCGGGGCGGGGGGCTATGCATCGGTCAGCCATTTCCTGAACGATCTTCGTACCTTGGAGGACGGTCTTCACACCATAGGTGCAGACCGCCTCGCCGCCCGCTACATCACGCCGCTCCGCTGGCAGGCCGAGGTCTTCGGCTTCCGCACCCACACGCTCGACGTCCGGCAGAACTCCACCGTCACCACCGCCGTCATCGCCGAGCTCTGGTCGCTCACCGGCGAGGCCCCATCCTACGGCACCCCCGACTGGTCCCGCCGCCTGCGCGAAGACCTCTCGCGCCCAGACCTATCCCATGCCGACCGCGCCCGCCTAAGCCCCGAAGCGCGCGAACTCCTAGACCTCCTCGCCCTCATGCGCCAGGCCCGCATGTCCGAGGACCCCGAGGCCATCGGCCCCTTCATCCTGTCGATGACCCGCACCGCCGACGACATCCTCGGCGTCTACCTCCTTGCCCGCCACGCCGGTTTCGGGGCGGAAAAGCTGGACCTCCAGGTCGTCCCGCTGTTCGAGACCATCGACGACCTCCGCCGCGCGCCCGAGGTCTTCGATGCGGTCCTCAAGGTCGCCCTCGCCGAACGCTCCCTCCGCTCCCGCGACGGGACGGTCGAGGTGATGCTCGGCTATTCCGACAGCAACAAGGACGGCGGTTTCCTCTGTTCGACCTGGGAGCTCGACAAGGCCCAACGCCGCCTGACCCAGTCGCTCGCCCGCCACCGCCTGCGCCCCGTCTTCTTCCACGGTCGCGGGGGATCGGTCAGCCGCGGCGGCGCCCCCACCGGCCGCGCCATCGCCGCTCAGCCCGTCGGCACCGTGCAGGGGCGGCTGAGGATCACCGAACAGGGTGAGGTCGTTTCCTCCAAATACGCCAACCGGGGCACCGCCCAGAACCAGCTGGAACTCCTGGCCTCTTCGGTCCTGAGCCACCTTCCGGTCCGCGTGCAACCCGCCGCCGACCCAGAACACATCGACGCGCTGGAGGCTCTGGCTGGCCTCTCGCAGACCGCCTACGTCAGCCTCCTCCAGATGCCGGGCTTCCTCGACTACTTCCAGCAGGCGAGCCCGGTCGAGGAACTGGCGATGCTCAAGATCGGCTCCCGCCCCGCCCGCCGCTTCGGCGCGCGCAGCTTGGGCGACCTCAGGGCGATCCCCTGGGTCTTCGCCTGGTCGCAGAACCGCCACATGATCACCGGCTGGTACGGCTTCGGCTCGGCCATCCGGGCGCTGCGCCAGGTGCGCGGCCCCGCCGCCGACCGGCTCCTCTCGGACATGTACACCCGCCACCCGCTCTTCCGGCTGATGGTGGACGAGGTGGAAAAGTCGCTGATGCTGACCGACATGGACATCGCCGAGGCCTACGCCGCCCTGGTCGAGGACGAGGCCATCCGCACCCCGATCCTGTCCCGCATCCAGGCCGAACACTCCGCCGCGCTCGCCTCTCTCCGCGACATCACTGGCACATCGCTTGGCCTTCGTTTCCCGAAGATGCAGGCCCGCTGCGAAGACCTGCGCCCGCAGCTCGACCGGCTGAACCGCCTGCAGATCGACCTTCTCCGCCAGTCCCGCCAGGGCACCGGCGGCACCACCGTCCCCCTCATGCAATCGATGACCTGCATCGCCTCCGGCCTTGGCTGGACCGGCTGACCCATAGGAGCCTGCCCATGAATGCCCCCCACCGCGACACCGGTTTCTTCACCGAACCCCTGTCCTCGCGCGACCCCGAGCTGTTCGGGGCGGTGACGCAGGAGCTTGGCCGCCAGCGGCATGAGATCGAGCTGATCGCCAGCGAGAACATCGTCTCCCGCGCCGTGATGGAAGCCCAGGGCTCCGTCATGACCAACAAGTATGCCGAGGGCTACCCGGGCAAGCGCTACTACGGCGGCTGCCAGTTCGTCGACGTGGCGGAAAACCTCGCCATCGACCGGGCCTGCAAGCTCTTCGGCTGCTCTTTCGCCAACGTCCAGCCGAACTCCGGCTCCCAGGCGAACCAGGGCGTGTTCCAGGCGCTCCTGAAGCCCGGCGACACCATCCTGGGCATGAGCCTCGACGCCGGCGGCCACCTGACCCACGGCGCCGCGCCGAACCAGTCGGGCAAGTGGTTCCACGCGGTCCAGTACGGCGTCCGCAAGCAGGACTTGGAGCTGAACTACGACCAGGTCCAGGAACTGGCCACCGAGCACAAGCCGAAGCTCATCATCGCCGGCGGCTCGGCCATCCCGCGCGTCATCGACTTCAAGCGCATGCGCGAAATCGCCGACAGTGTCGGCGCCTACCTCCTCGTCGACATGGCCCACTTCGCGGGTCTCGTCGCGGCTGGCCTCTACCCAAGCCCCTTCCCGCATGCCCATGTCGCCACCACCACGACCCACAAGACCCTCCGCGGTCCGCGGGGCGGGATGATCCTGACGAACGACGAGGACATCGCCAAGAAGGTCAACTCGGCCATCTTCCCGGGCATCCAGGGCGGCCCCCTCATGCACGTGATCGCCGCCAAGGCCGTGGCCTTCGGCGAGGCGCTGCGGCCGGAGTTCAAGACCTACCAGGCCCAGGTCATCAAGAACGCCCAGGCGCTGGCGGATGAACTCATGAAGGGCGGCCTCGACATCGTCACCGGCGGCACCGACACGCATCTGATGCTGGTGGACCTGCGCCCGAAGGGCGTGAAAGGGAACGCCACCGAGAAGGCCCTCGGCCGCGCCCACATCACCTGCAACAAGAACGGCATCCCCTTCGATACCGAAAAGCCCACGATCACCTCGGGCGTCCGCCTCGGCACCCCCGCCGGCACCACCCGCGGCTTCGGTGAGCCCGAATTCCGCCAGATCGCCCGCTGGATCATCGAGGTCGTCGACGGCCTTGCGAAGAACGGCGAAGACGGCAACGCCGCCGTCGAGGCCAAGGTCAAGGCCGAGGTCGAGGCGCTCTGCCAGACCTTCCCGATCTACCCGAACCTCTAGGGAATGGTAGGCCCGGAGGGACTCGAACCCCCAACCAAGGCGTTATGAGCGCCCTGCTCTAACCAATTGAGCTACAGGCCCGTAGCCTGCCCTGCCTAGCAGAACGGGCCGGGCGGTCAAGCGGGCCTCGTTGCACCCTTGCGGCCAATCGTCTATGCGGTCGCCAGACCGAATCCGGCAAGAGGGACAGGCAGATGAGCAAGGGCCACAACGGGCTGACCTATGCCGATGCGGGCGTGGATATCGACGCCGGGAACGCCCTCGTCGACCGGATCAAGCCCGCGGCCAAATCCACCAGCCGCCCCGGCGTGATGGGCGGCCTCGGCGGCTTCGGCGCGCTGTTCGACCTGAAAGGCGCGGGCTACCAGGACCCGATCCTCGTTGCCGCCACCGACGGCGTCGGCACCAAGTTGCGCATCGCCATCGACACCGGCCACGTGGATACCATCGGCATCGACCTCGTCGCCATGTGCGTCAACGACCTCGTCTGCCAGGGCGCGGAGCCCTTGTTCTTCCTCGACTACTTCGCCACGGGCAAGCTTGAGGTCGAGGAAGCCACCCGCATCATCACCGGCATCGCCAAGGGCTGCGCCGACAGCGGCTGCGCGCTGATCGGCGGCGAGACGGCCGAGATGCCCGGCATGTATCACAAGGGCGACTTCGACCTCGCCGGCTTCGCCGTCGGCGCGATGGAGCGCGGGCAGGATCTGCCGCGCGACGTGCAGAAGGGCGACGTTCTCCTCGGCCTCGCCTCCTCCGGCGTCCATTCGAACGGTTACAGCTTCGTCCGCAAGGTGGTGGAACTCTCGGGCCTCGGCTGGGACGCCGCCTCGCCCTTCTCCGAAGGCAGCCTCGGCGAGGCCCTCCTGACCCCCACCCGGCTCTATGTGAAACAGGCCCTCGCCGCCGTCCGCGCGGGCGGGGTGCACGGCCTGGCCCACATCACCGGCGGTGGCCTGACCGAGAACCCCCCGCGCGTTTTGCCGGACGGGCTCGCCTGCGAGATCGACCTTGGTGCGTGGACGCTGCCCCCGGTCTTCCGCTGGCTCGCCACCACCGCGAACATGTCGGAACCTGAACTGCTGAAGACTTTCAACTGCGGCATCGGCATGATCCTTGTCGTCGCCGAAGACCGCGCGGACGCCCTGACCGACCTGCTTCAGGCCGAGGGCGAGACCGTCACCCGCCTTGGCCGCATCGTGGAAGGGCAGGGGGTCGTCTACAAGGGCAAGCTTCTGTGAAACGCGTCGCCATCCTGATTTCCGGGGGTGGCTCGAACATGCTGACGCTTCTCCGCGACATGGCGGAGGGCGGTTACGCCCGCCCGGTTCTCGTCGCCTCGAACGACCCCGCCGCTAAGGGGCTTGAGAAGGCCGCAGCCCAAGGCATCCCCATCGCCGCCGTAGATCACCGCCCCTATGGCCGCGACCGCGAGGCCTTCGAGACCGCGTTGGCCGAAAGGATCGATGCCACCCAGCCCGACATCCTCTGCCTCGCGGGCTTCATGCGCATCCTGACCCCGGGCTTCATCCGGCGCTATGAAGGGAAGATGCTCAACATCCATCCCTCGCTCTTGCCGAAATACCCCGGGCTCCACACCCATGCCCGCGCGCTTGCTGCAGGCGACCAGGAGGCGGGCTGCACGGTCCACGAGGTTACTGCTGACCTCGACGCAGGGCCGATCCTCGGACAGGCCCGCGTCCCGGTTCTGCCCGGCGACACTGAGGACAGCCTCGCCGCCCGCGTCCTTGCCCAAGAACACAGGCTTTACCCCCAGGTCCTTCGCCGCTTCGTCGCAGGCGACTGCAGGCCCGTCCTACTCTGACCGCCCATCCGGCCGCGTCAGGATGAAGGCGCCGCCGACCGCGATCAGCACCGCCTGCGCCAGCAGCACCTTCCAGGACAGGCCGGCCACCACCGAGACGAGCAACACCGCCGCCATGCTGCCCAAGGCAAGCCGCTTTGCCTTGCGCGAGATCGCCCCGTTCTCCTCCCAGTCCCGGATCGGCGGGCCGAACAGGGGATGCGCCAGAAGCCAGCCATGCAACCGGGGCGAGGACCGCGCGAAACAACCCGCGGCCAACAGCAGAAAGGGCGTCGTCGGCAGCACCGGCAGCACCACGCCCAGAAGCCCCAGCCCCAGGAACAGCCCCCCCAGCCCCAGCCACAAACCCCGCATCCGACCCTCCGCCAAAGCGACACCAAGGCACGGGGCAGGGGCCGCCACAACCCCGCTCTTCCCTTTTCCCCCCGTTCCGCCTATAGCGACCCAGGTATTGGGCGGGATGACCCCGCGGGCGAGAGACAGCGATGCGTACGATCACCACCACCGAAGACCTTGCCGCCTACTGCGCGCTCGCCAAATCGCAGCCCTTCGTCACTATCGACACCGAATTCCTGCGCGAACGCACCTACTGGTCGAAGCTCTGCCTGATCCAGATGGCGCTTCCCGGCGCGGGCGAGGCGGTCCTGATCGACCCGATCGAAGGGCCGGAGATGTCGCTGGAACCGCTCTACGACCTCTTCCGCCACGAGGCGACCGTCAAGGTCTTCCACGCCGCCCGCCAGGACCTGGAGATCTTCTTCGTTGAAGGCGGAGTCTTCCCGAAGCCCCTCTTCGACACCCAGGTCGCCGCAATGGTCTGCGGCTTTGGCGAGCAGGTGGGCTACGAGACGCTCGTCAAGCGCATCGCCAAGGCCAACCTCGACAAGACCTCGCGCTTCACCGACTGGTCGCGCCGTCCCCTGTCCGAAGCGCAGAAGGACTACGCCATTGCCGATGTCACCCACCTCCGGGTGATCTACGAATTCCTCGCCGCGCAACTCCGGAAGAACGGCCGCGCGGACTGGGTGGCCGAGGAACTATCGCTCCTCACCGACCCCGCCACCTATACGGTGAACCCGGACGAAGCCTGGCAGCGCATCAAGACCCGCACCACATCGGGCCGCTTCCTGGCCGTCGTGAAGGCCTTGGCGAAGTTCCGCGAATCCTACGCCCAGGCGCAGAACGTCCCCCGCTCCCGCGTGATGAAGGACGACGCGCTCCTCGAGCTTGCCTCGACCCGGCCCACCACGGCCGAGGAACTGGGCCGCTCCCGCCTTCTTCTGCGCGAAGGCCGCAAGCCCGAGATCGCCGATGGCATCCTCGCCGCGGTGAAGGAGGGGCTCGAGATGAAGCCCGAGGACATGCCGAAAATCGACCACTCGCGGGAACAGATGCAGGTCAACCCGGCACTGGCCGACCTCCTCCGCGTGCTGCTCAAGGCCAAGTCCGAATCCCTCGGCGTCGCCCCCCGCCTGATCGCCTCATCGTCCGAACTCGACCAGATCGCCGCCGGCGACCGCGATGTGCCCGCCCTCAACGGCTGGCGCCGCGAGGCCTTCGGCGACGATGCGATGCGCCTCTGCAAGGGCGAGATCGCGCTATCCGCCAAGGGCAACGAGGTCCGCGTCGTCCACCTCTAGCCTCCGGACTTTTCCAAAAGTCCGGACCGGAGCCTTCAAAGGCTCCGCATCGATTTCTTCGAAGAAATCGGCCCTAGCGCCGCGCCGACCGCGCGTTGGAGGCACCCTGCACGACAATCTCGCGCACGTTGGCCAGCTTGATGTCCGAGATATAGATCGCCACGTCGATCTCGCGCGACCGCTGGGTGTTGACATCGGTCTGCCCGACGGGCGGCAGCAGCCGGAACTCATAGACCAGCACACCGTTCTCATCGAAATCGCGCCCGACCAGTTCGGCATTCCACCAGCCCTGCGTCGGCGTCAGCCCCCGTGCGCGCACGATCGCCCCGCCGGGAATCGGCTCCACGTCCATCGACAGCACGGTTTCCACCAGACCACGCGGGTCGGTCTCCTCACCCGGCAGCACGATCGTCTCGCGCGGCTCGGACCGGCGGAACCAGTTGAACGGGTTCAACCGGCTCTCCCGCAACCCGCCGCAGCCGGCAAGAGCCAGGCCAAGGCCAAGAACGACGAAGCGGCGGGAAACGGGCATGGGCAAGCATCCTGAACGACTGCCTCTTGGGTAGCCGATGGCACCGCGTTTGAAAAGCGCTTCTCTGGTCTGGACCTTTGGCTTCGGCGGGCTTACCTCACCCCCATCAAGGAGCTGCCCATGGCCACCCCCGCCTTCGAAGAGATCGCCGAAACCTTCGACTTCCTCGACGACTGGGAAGACCGCTACCGCCATGTCATCGAACTGGGCAAGGCGATGCCGCCTTTGGACGACAGCTTCAAGGTCCCCGCTCTGAAGGTGCAGGGCTGCGCCAGCCAGGTCTGGCTGCGTCCGATGATCGACGGCGGAAAATTCGACTTTCAAGGCGACTCGGACGCGATGATCGTCCGCGGCCTGATCGCCGTCCTCCACGCACTCTATTCCGGGGTGCCCTTGGCCGAGGTCGGCAAGATCGATGCCACCGCCGAACTCGGCCGCCTTGGTCTCAACGAACACCTCTCCAGCCAGCGCTCGAACGGGGTCCGCGCGATGGTCCAGCGGATCCGTGAGGAAGCCGCTAGCCGCGCGTGACCGTCACGCTGGGATAGAAGGCCAGGTGCCCGGCGATCGGCGCCACGTCGGGGATCGGGTCCTCGTAGCTCCAGACCGCATTGTCCAGGACCCCGCTGTCCGTCCGGACCGAGTAATAGCTCGCCTGACCCTTCCACGGGCAGGTCGTCGCCTTCTCCGTCCGCACCAGGCGCGACATGTCGATGTCCTCGCGCGGGACGTAGGTGACCGGGGGATAGGTCCCCTCCTTCAGCTCCAGCGCCCGGTGGCTTTCGCCCAGGGTCATCCCGCCCACCGTGACGGTGACCGGCTCGGAAATCGCAGTGATGGTGATATGGGCCATTCGTGCCTCCTCAGATCGGGGCGCAGGCGTTCCTCAACCAGTCAAGGGTAGCACCCGACACCCGCGGGGCAAGCTTTTCCAGAACCTCGGCGTGATAGGCATCCAGCCAGCGCTTCTCGCCCGGCGACAACTCCTCGCGCAGGATCAGGCGGCGGTCGAAGGGCACGAAGGTCAGCGTCTCGAAGGACATCTGCGCCCGGTTGTCGCCAAGGGCCGGGGCCTCCTGCACCACGATCAGGTTTTCAAGGCGAATGCCGAAGGCGCCTTCGCGGTAATAGCCCGGCTCGTTCGACAGGATCATCCCCGGCTCCAGCGGCACCTCCGAGATGCGGCTGATCCGCTGCGGCCCCTCATGCACCGACAGGAACGCCCCCACGCCATGCCCCGTCCCATGGTCGTAGTCCTGCCCCGCGACCCATAGGTTGAACCGCGCGAGCGCGTCGATATCCCGCCCCGGCAGCCCCTTCGGAAACCGCACCCGGCTGATGGCTATCAGCCCCTGCAGGACCCGCGTATAGCACTCCCGCGCTTCCTGCCCCGGATCGCCCACCGCCACGGTGCGCGTGATATCCGTCGTCCCGTCCAGGTATTGCGCCCCCGAATCAACCAGCAGCAGCTCGTTCTGCTGCACGGGCCGGTTCGTCTCCTCCGTCACGCGGTAATGCATGATGGCCCCGTTCGGCCCCGCCCCGCAGATCGTGTCGAAGCTGATGTCGTGCAGCGCATTCGTCGCCCGCCGGAACCCCTCCAGCGCCTGCACCACCGAAATCTCGGTCAGCCCGCCAGAAGGCGAGGCCTCGTCCAGCCAGCGCAGGAACTCCACCATCGCCGCCCCGTCGCGCAGATGCGCCTCCCGCGTGGCCGCGATCTCGGCCGCGTTCTTGCACGCTTTCGGCAACCGGCAGGGATCGTCACCCCAGGCGACCTCCACTCCCGCGCCCTTCAGAATGTCCGACACCGCCAGCGGCGCCGTCGCCTTGTCCACCCGGACCGGCCCCGTCAGCCCCTCCAGCCCCTCGGAGAACCCCTCCACCGGATGCACGAGGACGTTCTCCTCCAGATGCTCCAGCACGGCTTCGTCCAGCTTGGCCGGATTGACGAACAGATCGACCCTCGCATCGTCGTGCAGCACCGCGAACCCATGCAGCACAGGGTTCTTCGGCACATCGGCTCCCCGGATGTTCAACAGCCAGCAGAGCGAATCCGGCAGCGTGATCACCGCCGCCGTCTGCCCCGCCGTCCGCAACCCCTCGGCCAGACGTGAGCGCTTGGACGCGTGGCTTTCCCCCGCCAGTTCCACCGGATGCACGAAGGCCTTGCCAAACGGCGCCGCAGGCTGATCCGGCCAGATCGCGTCCACCGGGTTTTCGCTGACCGGCTGGACGGTTACACCCGTTCCTTCAAGAGCCGTCTGAAGTCGTGCAACCTCGTCCGCCGTGTGCAACCAGGGATCGAACCCCACCCGACCCGACGCCAGCTTCTCCTTCACCCAGTCGCCCGGCTTCACTTCGGGCCAAGGCACGGGGGTAAACACGCCCAGATCGACCTGAGCCTTCACCTGCGTCCGATACCGCCCGTCGATGAACACCCCCGCCACGTCAGGCAACACGATGCAGAACCCCGCCGACCCGGTGAACCCGGTCAGCCACTGGAGCCGCTCGTCCCGCGCGGCCACGTACTCGCCCTGGTGCACATCAGCCCGAGGCACGATGAACCCGGCCAGCCCCATCGCCGCCAACCGCTTCCGCAGCGCGGCCAGACGAGGCGGCCCCTGATCCGGCGACGCATGGCTCTCGAAGCTCTGAAACATGCCCTCAGCCTTTCATCTTTGTCCAAATATCCTGGGGGTGAGGCCGCAGGCCGAGGGGGCAACGCCCCCTAACTTGCCCGCCGCATCCCCAGCGCACGGGCGCGCTTCTTCGGGTCCACCTCGAACAGCGCCGCGAGCTGTTCCGTCATCGCCCCCGCCAACTGCTCGACATCCGTGATCGTCACCGCCCGCTGATAGTACCGCGTCACGTCATGCCCGATCCCGATCGCGATCAGCTCCACCGCGCGGCGGCGCTCCACCATCGCGATCACGTCGCGCAGGTGTTTCTCCAGGTAATTCGCGGGGTTGACCGACAAAGTTGAATCATCCACCGGCGCCCCGTCGGAAATCACCATCATGATCTTCCGCTGCTCGGGCCGCGCCAGCATCCGCCGATGCGCCCATTCCAGCGCCTCGCCGTCGATGTTCTCCTTGAGGAGCCCCTCTTTCATCATCAGCCCCAGATTGGGCCGCACCCGCCGCCAAGGAGCATCCGCCGACTTGTAGATGATGTGCCGCAGGTCGTTCAGCCGCCCCGGCATCTGCGGCCGCCCCTGCGCGAGCCACCGCTCGCGGCTCTGCCCACCCTTCCAGGCCCGCGTGGTGAACCCCAGGATCTCCACCTTTACGTTGCACCGCTCCAGCGTCCGCGCCAGCACATCGGCACAGATCGCCGCGATGGAGATCGGCCGCCCCCGCATCGACCCCGAGTTGTCCAGCAGCAACGTCACCACCGTATCGCTGAACTCGGTGTCCTTCTCCCACTTGAAGGACAGAGGAGTCGTCGGGTTCGCCACCACCCGCGCCAGACGTCCGGCGTCGAGGATGCCCTCCTCCTTGTCGAACTCCCAGCTCCGGTTCTGCTGCGCCTGCAACCGCCGCTGCAGCTTGTTCGCCAGCCGCGAGACCGCGCCCTTCAACGGCTCCAGCTGCTGGTCCAGATAGGCCCGCAGCCGCTCCAGCTCGGCAGGCTCCGCCAATTCCTCGGCTTTGATTTCTTCATCGAAATCAGTGGTATACACGACATAGTTCGGGTCCGCATCCGAATGCGGGGCAGGCGGCGGCGGCTCCAGCGGCGCCTCGCCCTCGGGCAATTCCGCCTCGTCGCCCTGCTCCATGTCGGCGCTGTCCTCCATCGTGACCTGCGCCTGGGATTGATCCTGCTGCTCTTCCTGCGAGCGTTCGGGAGACGCTTCGGTCTCCTCCGACTCGTCCTGCTCCTCGCCAGCCGAATCCGGTGAATCCTGGTCCTCCTCGGCCTGGTCATCGCCCGCATCCTCGGGCGCGTCGGGGTCATCCCCCAACTGGTCGCCATAACCGAGGTCTGCAATCACCTTCCGCGCCAGCCGCGCGAACGCCGCCTGGTCCGCCAGCACATGGTCCAGGTTCGACAAAGTCTCCCCCGCCTGCTCCTCGACGAACCCGCGCCACAGGTCCGCCGCGTGCTCCGCCGACTTCGGCAGCGCACGCCCCGTCGCCATCTGCCGCACCAGATACCCCGCCGCCACCGGCAAGGGCACTTCGGACGCCGCCGTCACCTGGCCATAGCCCTTGCGGTCCGCCTCATGCCCGATCTTCGCGTCGATGTTCCCCGCGGTGCCCGGCATGTCGCGCGCGCCCACGGCCTCGCAGCGCGCGTTCTCCATCGCCTCGTAGATGTCCCGCGCCAACGGCCCCGTCGGCGCATAGCGCGCCGCCACGGCGTCGTCGTGATACCGCCGCCGCAGCGCAAAGGCATCCGCCGTCCCGCGCGCGAGCAACACCTCGTCCCGCGTCATCCGGCGCGAGACCTGCGGCAGGCGCACGCCCTCCTTGTTCATCCCCGCCGGGTCGACGGAATAGGTGACGCTCATCTCCGGGTCATCCGCCATCGTGCGGGTGGCCTCGGCGAGCGCCTTCTTGAACGGATCGGCGGGGTTGTCGGTGGGCTTGTTCATGGCTCAAGATAAAGCACCCTGCCGGGGGCGCGGCAAGCCCGGGGGCGACGCGAGGGCAGGAAAATCCCACTGTGCCGCGGGGCAGGGCCGGGGTAATCACCCCCAGGAATGGAGACCCCGATGCGCCTGACCGCCGCCCTTGTCCTTGCCACGGCCCTGCCGCTTCAGGCGCAGCCCGTCGACCCCTTGCCCGACTTCTCGCTCGACAGCGCGATCACCTGTCTCGCCTACGCGGTGAGCGAGATCGAAAGCGACCCGACGGGCGAGGTCGCGGCGAACCGAGCGGACTGGCTTGTCTTCTTCTCCGGCCTCATCGCCGCGAAATCGACACCCGCGGATGCCCAGGCCATCGGCGACCGCTTTGCCAAGGAACTCGTCTTCTACCGCGCCCCCAGCTTCGAGGACGGCATCCCGGCCACGCGCGAGGAAGTGGACGAAATCCTGACCGGCACCGGCAAGATGTGCTGGTACGACGCGCTCGCGGCCGAGGGCGGACCCTCCTTCGAACCCTGACTCGTGCGCCAATGCACAGAACCGGCGCGGTCGCGCGGACTTGGCAGCGGGGGCCACAACCACAGATAACGGGGACCGGAAGTCAAACCCAAGGACCCTGTCATGGCCAACCCGAAAATCGCGATCATCGTGTCGTCGACCCGCCCGACCCGCTTTGCCGACGTTCCCACCGCCTGGATCAAGGCCCAGGCCGAAGCCCGCGGCGACATCGACGTCGAGGTCGTGGACCTGCGCGACTTCCCGCTCCCGTTCTTCGACGAAGTCGCCTCGAACGCCTGGGCTCCCTCGCAGAACCCGGTCGCCCAGAAGTGGCAGAAGAAGGTCGGTGAGTTCGACGGCTACATCTTCGTCGTCGCCGAGTACAACCGTTCGATCACCGGCGCGCTGAAGAACGCGCTGGACCAGGCTTACGTGGAATGGGCCCGCAAGCCCTTCGGCGCCATCGGCTACGGTTCGATGGGGGCGGCCAACGCTCTGGGTCACCTGCAGAACATCGGCGTCGAACTGCAGATGGTCCCCACCCGCAACAACGTCCGCATTGGCGGCTCGGACTTCTTCAAGGTCCACTCGGGCTTCGGCGGCTCGGGCAACCTTGCCGACATCGAGGGCGCGATTGCTCCCGCCGCCACGGCGATGCTGGACGACGTCGTCTGGTGGGCCAAGGCGACCAAGGCCGCCCGCGGCTAAGCCTTAGCTGAGGATCAGCGCACGACATTCGGCGGCCAGGGCTTCGGCTCTGGCCGCTGCCGTTTCCGACAGCCGCGGGTCACCCCCGAACCGCACTTGCGCCAGCAAGGCCCGCTGCGCCACCTTGGCGTCGATCCGCCAGCCCATGACCTGCCGTCCGGCGCCTTCGGGCATCGAGGCCTCGATCAGCGACACCATCGCATGAAGCTCTTCCGCCGTCCGCTCCGAGGCCGGGCCGTCGAACATCCACTGGTCTTCCATGATTGCTGAAAGCCGTCCGGCGCAGACCGCAAACTGACGCAAGAGAGGATCGGCCGCCGCAGGGAAAGCCCCGAGCACAAGGACGGCCAGAAGAGTTTCCAAACCGCGCGCCATTTCAGCATTGGGCACGCAAAACCGCGCATTTTCAAGGCGGAATGAAAACCTTTGCGGCCGGGGGCGTCAGAGCATCCCGCACCAGTCCGGATGCCGCCCGCCGGAATAGGGCACGGCATAGCCACTGGCGATCATCCGCCGGGCCACATCCTGTCCACCGACCTCCAGCCGCACCAGCCCGCGTCCATAGCGGTCGTGACCTTGGAACCGGGCTTCTGTAATCGGGCCTGACCGCAAAATTTGCCGCAGGACAGCCGTCGCCTGCTGCCCGGCGGTCAGTTCCTCGCGGCATTTCGGAGAGTAGATTTCCGGCGTGTCGAACCCCAAGAGGCGTGCCTTGACTTCACCCGTCCCCGGACAGGCCAGATGTACCGTGTCTCCATCTGCCACATAGGTGACCCGGCACCCGGTGTCCGGTGCGGAAGCACCCGCAGACGGGGCCGACGCTTCCGGCGCGACGCATCCGGCAAGCAGGGACAGGGTCAGGACAGCGAGGGCCCGGACGAACCAAGCCCCCTGCATCACTTCATCGCCATGCTCGCCGCGCTCTCCGGCAGCTCCTCGGCGAAGCAGCGCTGGTAGAACTCGGCCACGGTCTGGCGCTCCAGCTCGTCGCACTTGTTCAGGAAGGTCAGCCGGAAGGCATAGCCCACATTGCGGAAGATCTCGGCGTTCTGCGCCCAGTTCAGCACGGTCCGCGGCGACATCACCGTGGACAGGTCCCCGTTCATGAACGCCGTGCGGGTCAGGTCGGCCACGGTCACCATCTGGCTGATCGTCTTGCGGCCCTTGTCCGTGTTGTAATGCGGGTTCTTCGCCAGCACGATCGCGGTTTCCGCGTCATGGCTCAGATAGTTCAGCGTCGCCACCAGGCTCCAGCGGTCCATCTGCGCCTGGTTGATCTGCTGGACCCCGTGGTAGAGGCCCGTCGTATCCCCCAGGCCCACCGTGTTCGCCGTCGCGAACAGCCGGAAGCAGGGATGCGGCGTGATGATCTCGTTCTGGTCCAGCAGCGTCAGCTTCCCGTCATGCTCCAGCACGCGCTGGATCACGAACATCACGTCCGCCCGGCCCGCATCGTATTCGTCGAAGACGATGGCCACGGGGTTCCGCAGCGCCCATGGCAGGATCCCCTCGTGGAACTCCGTCACCTGCTTGCCGTCACGCAGCTTGATCGCGTCCTTGCCGATCAGGTCGATCCGGCTGATGTGGCTGTCCAGGTTCACCCGCACGCAGGGCCAGTTCAGCCGCGCCGCGATCTGCTCGATATGGGTGGATTTCCCCGTGCCGTGATAGCCCTGGATCATGACCCGGCGGTTGTAGGCAAAGCCCGCCAGGATCGCGAGGCTCGTGTCCGGGTCGAACTTGTAGGTCGGGTCGATCTCGGGCACGCGGTCGGTGCGGTCGGCGAAGCCCTTCACACGCATGTCGGTGTCGATCCCGAACACATCGCGGACCGAGATCTCCTCGGTCGGTTTCATCACCTGATCCAGCATCTTTGGAAGTCCATCTTTCGCCGCCCGCGCCCCATTGCGCGTGACCCGCCATCCTTGGAACATAACGCGCAGGGGTTCAAGGGGAAGGGCGGATTCCCGACATCCCTTGTCTGAAACTTGCCGCCCTTCGCGCCCGTAGCTTGGCCATGACCCCCTTCCGAAAGGACGCCCCATGCACCGCCGCCTCTTCCTCCTCACCGTCCTCGCCGCCCCGATGGCCCGCGCCGAGACCTTCGAGTTCACCCTGACCGAGGCCGAATGGCGCGCGCGCCTCTCCGACACCGCCTTCCAGGTCCTGCGCGAAGAAGAGACGGAACGCCCCTTCACCAGCCCCCTCAACCTGGAAAAGCGCCCCGGCACCTACCACTGTGCGGGCTGCGACCTGCCCGTCTTCTCCTCGGACACCAAGTACGACAGCGGCACCGGCTGGCCCTCGTTCTGGGCACCCTTGCCCGACGCCATCCGCACGCGTGAGGATGGCGGCCTCTTCGGCGCGCGGACCGAGGTCCACTGCCGCCGCTGCGGCGGGCATTTCGGCCATGTGTTCGAGGACGGCCCGGAACCCACCGGCCTGCGCTACTGCATGAACGGCGCGGCGCTGAGCTTCCGGCCCGCCTAGTCGCGGAAGTGCCGGCTGTCCTTCAGCTGGTCCCAGGCCCAGACGACTTCCTGCAGCTGCTCCTCGTGGCTGCGGTCGCCGCCGTTCATGTCGGGGTGGAGCACCTTGATCAGCCCCTTGTAGACCTTGCGGATCTCGGCCTTCGACATGGTGTCGCGGGCATCGAGGATCTCGATCGCCTTCCGCTCGGTCGGCGGCAGCTTCCGCGTGGCGGCCGAGCTGACGCGCCCGGGGTTCTGCGTCGCCTTCTCGCCCAGAAGGGACATCGGGTCATTCACCCCCAGCCGCGCCCAGGCGTTCCCGTCCCCGATCCGGGAAAACGGCTTCGTCTCCCGCTCCCAGACCCGGTTCTTGTCCAGGAACTTCTGGAACTCTTCGTCCGTCGTCCCCTGGAAGAAGTTCCATTTCAGATTGTACTCGCGGATGTGGTCCTTGCAGAACCAGAAGAATTCATCCAGCAGGTCCGGCGATTTCGGGGCCCGGAACGCCCCCTTCTCCTTGCAGCCCGGATAGTCGCAGGGCCGGTCCGCCGTCTCGAACGCCCCCGACATCCCCCGCCGACCCGAGGTCTTGCGCTTCTTGGCCGCGGCGGCACTGATGTTGAACTCGAAGGGCGGACGACTGGACATGCTGCGGGGGCCTTTCCGACTCGGGCGCATAAGTCTAGGGGTTTTCCCGGAACTTGGAAGGGCAGGGGACGCTGACATGGCCGTGAAAGACGAGATCGAAGACCGCCTGACCGCCGCCTTCCATCCTTCCGTGCTGGAGGTGGTGAACGAAAGCTACAAGCACGCGGGCCACGCCGGCGATGACGGGACTGGCGAAAGCCATTTCCACATCACCATCCGGGCCGAGGCCCTGGCCGCGATGAACCGCGTGGCGCGGCACCGGGCGGTGCAGAAGGCGCTGGGCGATCTGAACCAGCGGGTCCACGCGATCGGGCTGGACGCGGGGTAGGGGACAGACGTGCCAAAGGTGAAGTTTCCCCTGCACACCGCTACGGTTCTGTTTCTCGTTGTTTCCAGGTCGCCGGTGTGGGCCGAGACTCAATGCCATCAGGCCGCGACGGATGTAACTCTTACGCTTCTGCTCTCGTCAGGCGATACCCTGAAGCTCCGGGTGCCAATCGACTATTTCGACCAACGTTTTGTTCCTGGTGACGGCAGCACGCGGGAGGGGTTGCTGCTCCGAGTGCAGGCCACGGATTTTTCACCTTGGCCAGAGGAGGTTCGGCCTCATACGTCGGAAGGGCCACTCATGGGGTATCTCCTTACTGAATACCAACCATTCGACATCGTGGCAGATCGCTCGGCGCGTGCGGAAGCTGGGTATAGCTTGATTGGAGAGGTCGAGTGGACCCGAAAGCCTGGTCCTTTCGGACTTTCTGTTCTGGTCGCCCCTCCCCCGGTGGAGGTGCATTCCGCGCTTATGGGGCAGAAAGACGTATTTGTTGCAGTAGACGAACAGGGGTCGATCACCGATATCATTAGGTGTGAGCGCCCGGGGCGCACGCCGTTCCAGACCTGCGATCATTTGATCGAGGCAGGCGAAATCGATATCAAACTCAACTATGCGCCGGATTTTCTAGCCGAATGGGCTAGACTTTCAGCCGATGCCCTCAAGTTCCTTGATTGCATGAAACGAGAGTGATCGGCGATGGCACTGATACAAGCCATTCGTAGGGTGCGTGATGTCACGCACCGCTCAACCTCTGCCCAATGGGTGCCAATCGCCCTTTGCCCTCTCTCTCGCAGTGGTGCGCTACATTACGCAACCGCCGACCGCTGCCCATCCTTCCGGGAACACCTCCGCCCGCCCTCCGGTTATCCCACACCCCCCAACCGGAGACCCGCCATGTTCCCCCATCTCCGCCTCTGGCTCATCGCCCTCTGGACCTCCTCGGTCGCCGGGGCCGTCGTCATCCTCAACCTGACGCTTGGCAATTACACGCTCGCCACCTTCCTTTGGGCGGCGGTCGCGGGCCTCGTCATCGGCATCCCCGCCGCGCTTCTGAACTGGGTCTACCTGCGCCCGAACCGCGCCCGGCAGGTCGGCGTCCTCGGCCAGGTGCCGCCCGACCGATCCTGAAGCTTCGTGGCAACCCGAATGACTTTCACATTTGCCCAAATATCCTCCGGGGGTTTGGGGGTGGAAAACCCCCAATGACCGAGGAGGAGGCGCAGCCCGACGACGAGACAAAAGGCTCGCGCGTCAGCGCTCAATCTGAAAACCGCCTCGACCCGCGCGACCGATGGCATCCGGAACCGGACCGATCCCCAAGCGTCCCCTCTCCCCTCGGGGGGAGAGGGCCAGGGTGAGGGGGCACGTGGTCAGAGGTTAAGAAACCCCTAACGCCCGCGCCCAACCCCTTGATTCCAAAAGACCATCAGCGTTTGTCCACCGTGGACACTACCCCGCCTTCACCCGCAGCCGCCAGGCGTGGAGCAGGGGCTCCGTATACCCCGAAGGCTGCTCCCGCCCCTTGAAGACGAGGTCACAGGCCGCCTGGAACGCCGCCCCCTGGAAGGCCGGGGCCATCGGCCGATACAGCGGATCGCCGGAGTTCTGCCGGTCCACCACCGCCGCCATCTTCCGCATCGCCTCCATCACCTCGGCCTCGCTGACCACCCCATGATGCAGCCAGTTCGCGATGTGCTGGGCCGAGATCCGGCAGGTCGCCCGATCCTCCATCAGCCCCACGTCGTTCACGTCCGGCACCTTGGAGCAGCCCACCCCCTGGTCGATCCAGCGCACCACATAGCCCAGGATTCCCTGCGCGTTGTTCTCGACCTCGCGCACCACCTGGGCCCGATTCCAGGCCTGGAAGCTCGCCAGCGGGATATCCAGGATCCCGTCCACATGCGCCCGCCGCCCGCTCTTCGCCAGCCGGGCCTGCACCGCGAAGACGTCGACCTTGTGGTAGTGCAGCGCATGCAAGGTCGCCGCCGTCGGAGACGGAACCCAGGCCGTGTTCGCCCCCGCGCGGGGATGGGCGATCTTCTCGTCCAGCATCGCCGCCATCAGGTCCGGCATCGCCCACATCCCCTTGCCGATCTGGGCCTTGCCCGAGAGGCCGCACTCCAGCCCGATATCGACGTTCAGGTTCTCGTAGGCCGTGATCCAGGACTTCCGCTTGATGAAATCCTTCCGGCTGAACGCCCCCGCTTCCATCGAGGTGTGGATCTCATCCCCGGTCCGGTCCAGGAACCCCGTGTTGATGAACGCCACCCGCCCCTTCGCAGCCCGGATGCATTCCTTGAGGTTCACGGACGTCCGCCGCTCCTCATCCATGATCCCCAGCTTCACCGTGTTCGCCGGCAGCCCCAAAAGCCCCTCCACCCGCGCCATCACGGCGTCGGCGAAGGCCACTTCCTCCGGCCCGTGCATCTTCGGCTTCACCACATAGACCGACCCCAGGACCGAGTTCCGCATCCCCTCGGTCTTCTTCAGGTCATGCAGCGCGATGGCCACTGTCACCATCGCGTCCATCAGCCCCTCGGGCACCTCCGACCCGTCGGGCAGCAGGATCGCGGGGTTGGTCATCAGGTGGCCCACGTTCCTGACCCACATCAGCGCGCGGCCCTTCAGCGTGAAGGGCGATCCGTTGGGGTCCAGGAATTCCCGGTCGCCATTCAGCCGCCGCTCCACCCGCTTGCCGGCCTTCTCGAAGCTTTCCGACAGCGTCCCCTTCATCAGCCCCAGCCAGTTCCGGTAGGCCCCGACCTTGTCCTCGGCATCGACGCAGGCGACGGAATCCTCGCAGTCCATGATCGCCGTCAGCGCGCTTTCCAGCTGCACGTCGGCCAGCAACGCCTGGTCGCGCGAGCCGATGAAATGCGCCCGGTCGAAGACCAGCTCGACATGCAACCCGTTGTTCCTGAGCAGAACCGAATCCGGCGCCCTCGGGTTGCCCCGGTAGCCCGCGAACTTCTCCGGTTGCACCAGCGGCAGGTCGTCCACCAACAACGCGCCGTCCTTGACCACGTAACGGCGCACGTCGGCATGAGAGGTCCCGGCAATCGGAAAAGCCTCGTCCAGGAACACCCGCGACCGCGCCACGACCCGGGCACCCCGGCCTCGCTCATAGCCGCCGGACGGGGGAAGCGACCCCATCGCATCGGTGCCGTAAAGACAGTCATAGAGGCTCCCCCACCGCGCATTGGCCGCGTTCAGCGCGTAGCGGGCGTTGGTCACCGGGACGACCAGCTGCGGCCCGGGTACCTTGGCGACCTCTGGGTCCACATTCGTCGTCTCGATGGTGAACGCCGGGCCTTCGGGCAAAAGATAGCCGATCTCGGCGAGAAAAGCCTTGTAAGCCGCGTGGTCATGCGGCTGGCCACGCCGCGCGATGTGCCAGGCGTCGATCTTCGCCTGCAGATCGTCCCGCTTGGCCAGAAGCGCCCGGTTCTGCGGCGCGAAGTCGGCCAGAAGCCCCGCGAAGCCAGACCAGAAGGCCCCGGACTCGATCCCGGTTCCCGGCAGCGCCTCATCCTCAAGGAAGCGCGCGAGCACCGCATCCACCTTCAGCCCCGCACGATCCAGACGCTCTGTCATCGCAATTCCCCCACTAAGCCACTTCGGGCCGTTCTGTATGCTGTGGCACACAATAGGGCAGGGCAAGGAACGGGGCAAAGGAAAGCGCCCCGGGAATTTCAAACGGGGCCGAAAATCACTTGTCGGAAAATTCGGAAGATGGAAAACTTTGCCGACCAGCTAAGTTTTCCTTTCCCCACGGCGTAAAGCGTGTATAGTTAGCGACATGGCTAAGCATGATCCCCACCTGGACCTCCTCTTCCACGCACTGTCCGACCCGACCCGGCGCGCGATGCTGAACCGCCTGGCCCAGGGGCCGGCGGCGGTGACAGAGCTTGCCGGACTGTCGGGGTTCAAGCTTCCCACGGTCCTGCGGCACCTGACCGTGCTGGAGGACGCGGGGCTCGTGTCAACCCAGAAGGACGGCCGAATCCGGTCCTGCGCGTTTCAGCCGAAGGCGTTGCAACCGATGACAGACTGGTTGGACGACCAGCGCAAGCTTTGGGAGGCGCGGCTCGACCGCCTTGATGACTACGTGATGAACCTGATGAAGGAACGCGACAAATGACCACGACACCCGATCTGGACCCGGAACTCGACCTCGTCCTCACCCGCGAAGTGAACGCCCCGCGCGAGATCCTTTACAAGTGCTGGACCACGCCCGAGCACCTTGTCCACTGGTTCGTGCCGAAGCCGCACAAGGTCACCGCCTGCGAGCTGGACGTCCGCGTCGGCGGCAAATGCAACACGACCTTCCTGGTGGAAGGGAACGAGATGCAGAACAACGGCGTCTATCTGGAAGTCGTGCCGAACGAAAGGCTCGTCTTTACAGACGCCTATACCGAAGGCTGGAAACCAGCTCCCGAGCCGTTCATGACCGCAATCCTGACCTTCGAGGATATCGGCAACGGCCGCACGAAATACACCGCAATCGCGCGGCATCGGAACGCTGACACGGCCAAGGCTCACAAGGACATGGGTTTCTACGACGGCTGGGGCACGGTCGTGACGCAGCTGGAAGAATACGCCCAGGGGCTGAAGTCATGAGCCGGGGCATGGCCGGCGACCGCTTCGCCACCCTGACCTTTGACCGCCGCGTCGCGGCCCCGGTGGCGACGCTTTACGCCGCCTGGACCTCGCCCGCTGCACGCGCCGTCTGGGCCGCACCCGCGCCCTCGGTGACGGTCGAGTTCCTGGAATCCGACAGCAGGGTCGGGGGCCGCGAGGTCTCGCTCTGCAAGGTCGCGGGTGAGCCCGACATCCGGGTCGAGGCCGGCTGGCTGGACCTTGTCCCCGAAGCGCGGACCGTGGGCTATGAGGTCGTCTCGTGCGAGGGGGCGAACCTTTCGGCGGCGCTGGCGACGGCCGAGTTCGCAAAGGACGGCGATGGCAGCCGGATCACCGTCACGGTGCAGCTTTCGTCGCTGGCCAAGGACATGGCCAAGGGCTACCGGCAGGGCTTTGACGCCGGGATCGCCAACCTGTCGGGCGTGGCGGAACGGACGATGGTCCTGCAACTTATCATCAAAGCCCCGGTCCCGGTGGTCTGGGGCGCCTGGATGAACGCCGACAGCTTGCCGAAGTGGTGGGGTCCGGACGGATTTTCCTGCCGAACATCGCGCATCGACCTGCGCGAGGGCGGCGAGTGGGTTTTCGACATGATCGGTCCCGACGGTACCGTCTTCCCGAACCACCACAAGTACGGCGCGATGGTGCCCGAGCAGCGGTTGTCCTACACGCTGCACTGGGGCGAAAATGGCCCGAAGCACGCCGATGCCTGGGCCTCCTTCGACGACATCGGCGGGGCGACGCAGGTCACGCTCGGCATGGTCTTCGCCACCGCGCAGGAATACCAGGACGCGAAGGGCTTCGGCGCGCCGGAGCTGGGCCTGCAGACCTTGGGCAAGCTGGCAAAGGCCGTGGGCGCCGACTAGTCCAGATGGGGCGCGAGGAAGGCGCGGCAGGCCGTCTTCGCGTCCTCGGCCGGCATTGCCTCGGGGTCTAGGCAGTGCTGCAGGCAGAGCCCGTCGATCAGGCAGATCAAGGACTTGGCAAGTGGGCGCGCATCGATGGTGCGCCCCTTAGTCGTTGCAAGGGCGGCCAGCGCCTCGGTCACATCGTCCAGGTAGGCCTGGTACTGCCGCCGATGTTCGTCCCGCAGGGCAGGGGTATTGGCGATCTGGCCCCAGAGCGCGACCCAGGCGTTCAACGTCTCGCGGTTGAAGGCCTTGGGCGCGAAGGTGCCGTCGATCAGCGCGTCGATCCGGGTTTCCGGGGGCAGGGGGGACAGGTCAGGCGTCGTCTCGCGGTAAAGCCGCGCATAGACCGCCGCAAGCAGACCGGACATCGAGCCGAAATGGTGAAGGATCAGCCCGCGCGACACGCCTGCCGCCGCGCAGATGCGGTCCACCGTGAACTCCTGGATGCCGCCCTTCGCAAGCCCCGCCAGCGCCACGTCCATCAGCTGCGCGCGGCGGTCTTCGCTGGACAGGCGGGTGAAGCGGGCCATCAGTTGGTCGGAGCCCCGCCCTCGGCCTTGCGGCGGGCGACGAAGGCTTCGAGCGCCTCGCGGATGCCTTCGTCGAGCGGAGGCTGTTCGTAATTGGCCAAAAGCTCCTTCCAGATCCGGTTGGCGCGAGCAGGGGCCTCCTCGGCCCCCCGCGACAGCCAGGTCGGATAGCTGTCCCAGTTCGACAGCATCGGCGGGTGGAAGGCGGTCTCGTACTGCGCCATCGTTTGCGCCGTGCCGAAGAAATGCCCGCCCACTCCGGCCTCGGCGATGGCGTCCAGCGACAGCGCCTCTTCCGTCACCGCGATGGGCCGGAAGTAGCTTTGCATCATCCCCAGAAGCTCGGCATCCAGCACCAGCTTCTCGAAGCTTGCCGTCAGCCCGCCATGCATCCACCCGGCCCCGTGGATGACCAGATGAGCGCCGCCCATCAGGCAGCCCCAGAGCGACATCATCGACTCATAGGCCGCCTGCGCGTCCAGCGCATTGGCCGCCGTGGTGTTCGACGAACGGAACGGCACCCCGATCCGCCGCGCAAGCTGGCCCGAGGCCTGCGCCGCCTTTGCGTATTCCGGCGTGCCAAAAGCAGGCGCGCCGGTCTTCATGTCGACGTTTGAAGTGAACCCGCCATACATCACCGGCACCCCCGGCCGCACGATCTGAGTCAGCGCCACGCCGAACATCGCCTCGGCATGTTGCAGTACCAGCGCCCCTGCTAATGACACCGGAGCCATCGCCCCCGCTAGCGTGAAGGGCGTCACGATCGCCACCTGCCCATGCTCGGCCAAGGCGATCAGCCCCTGGCTCATCGGGTCGTCGAGCTGCCGCGGCGAGTTCGTGTTGATCACCCCCATCATCATCGGCGTGCGGGCCAGGTCGTCCAGGGACCAGCCCATCAGGATCGCCGCCATCTCGATCCCGTCCATCGTCCGCTCGCGCCCCAGCGCGTTCAGGTTCCAGCTCTTGTCCAGCAAAGTGCACTGCGACAGGTAGAGGTCCAGATGCCGGGTCGACGCGGGCAGGTCCATCGGCTCCAGGGGGCCGCCTGACTCTTGCTGCAGCACGTTCAGGCACTGGCAAAGCCGCAGGTAGTCCTGCATGTCCTGCAGCGTCCCATCCCTCCGGCCCCGGTCGAGGTCCATCACATAGGCCGGCCCGCCCACGGTCGAGAAAACCACGTCATTCCCCCCGAACCGGAGGTCCTTCGCCCGGTTCCGCGCGGCGATGCGGAAGGTTCGGGGGACGGTGGCAAGGCAGGCCTCGATCAGGCCGGGATCGGGATAGACCATCTGCCCCTCGACCTTCGCCCCCGCGCGGCGAAAGTGGTCAAGCGCGGTCCCATTCAGCACCCGCATCCCCTGCGTCGCCAAAAGCCGCAAGGCCGCCTGGTGGATCGCCTCCACCTGGTCGTCGCTGATGACCTTGATCGGCTCATAAGCCCGTTGCACCTGCCCGAAGGGCGGCTGCGGGATGGCGTTCGGGGACCGGGCCGGGCGGCGCTGGCGCATTTACGGGCTCCTCAATGGCGCGCGTTCCCGGCGCGGGGGCAGGTCAGGTTCACCCAGAAGCCGGGCGTAGCGGTGGGCGGAGTACACTGCATCGGCGATGGAAGAGGGCGCGAGGCAATCGCCGATCCGGGTGGCGGGGATGCCCTGCGCGGTGAGGTCGTCAAGAAGCGCGGTCTCGGGCAGCCGCCCGGTGCAGAGTATGAGCGTCCCGCAGGGCAGGGCTTCCTCGCGCCCGGTGTAGACGCAGGCCAGATGGACCTCGCCATTTCCCTGCGCTTTCAATGCCTTTAGTGGATGCAGCCGCACCCCCGCCTCGATGAGCCGGGCCTGCAGGAAGTCCTGCTCGTTGGTCATCACCGTCCAGGATGAGGCCACCCCGGCCGTGGTGACGTAGTGCACCTCATGACCCGCAGCGGCCAGCTTCTCGGCCAAGGCGCCACCCATGAAATAGTGCTCGTCGTCGTAGACCACGACCGGGCCTTCCACCTTCGCGCCCGCGAACACATCGTCCGGCGTGAGTGCCCCCGGCAGCGCCAAGGGCCGGATCGCGTAGACCCCCACCCCGTCCCGCCGCCAGGTCGACCCCGTGGCCAGCACCAGATGGTCCGCCCCGAACTCGGCCACATCCGCCGCGCCCATCCGGCTGGCCGCAAACAGCTCCACATTCGGCAGTTTGCCGATCATGTGCAGTCGCCAGTCCCGGACCCGCATCCAGGTCTGCAATCCCGGCAGCGTCGCCTCGCGCAACAGTCGCCCGCCAAAGACCTCCCCCGCCTCGGCCAAGGCCACCTCCAACCCCCGCCGCCCCAGGGTCAGCGCCGCCTCCAACCCCGCCGGGCCGCCGCCGATCACCAGCGCCTTCTCGCGCTTCGGATAGACCGCGATCCGCTCCGGATGCCAGCCGCGACGCCACTCCTCGCCCATTGTCGGGTTCTGCGTGCAGCGCAACCCCACGCCCTCATTGTTCGCCGCCCGGCAGATATTGCAGCCGATGCACTCCCGGATCTCGTCCTCGCGGCCATCGCGGATCTTCGCCGGGAGAAAAGGGTCGGCGATGGAAGGCCGCGCCGCCCCGATGAAATCCTGCACTCCGCGCCTGATCTGGCTGACCATCCGGTCCGGGGAGGTGAACCGCCCCACCGACACCACCGGCTTCGTGGTGAGCCGCTTCACGAAGGCGACGTTCTCCTCCTGAAACCCCTCGGCCGAATACCGCGCCGACCGCGAGTCATTCCCCAAGGCCCCCGCGACGTTCACGTCCCAGAGGTCGGGCAGCTCCGCCAGCATCTCGATGATCTCACGCCCCTCGCCCTGGGACGTGATCCCCTCCGGCCCGTGCAATTCGTCCACCGCCAGCCGTACCGCTACGGCGCAGGTGTCGCCTACGGCCTCCTTCGTGTCCTCGATCATCTCGCGAAGAAGACGGACCCGGTTCTCCAACGACCCGCCATAGGCGTCGCCCCGGTGGTTCGTCCGCCGCGACAGGAACTGGAACGGCAGGTAGTCGTGCCCCGCATACACATAGACGATGTCGAACCCGGCCCGCTTGGCCCGCTTCGCCGCGTCCCGCTGCCATCCGCGAAACGCCCGGATGTCGGCCAAATCCATCGCCCGCGCCGTCGCCGGCAGGTGATACAGGGCAGGCTGAACGTCCGGCGCGATCCCCGGCACCCGCGTCATGCGGTTCGACGCGTGCCCACCGCCATGCCACAGCTCGATCCCCGCCAGCGACTTATGCGCATGGATTGCGTCCGCCGTCAGCGCCAAAGGCGCGATGTCGTCGTCCTCCCACAGCGTCAGGAAGGCGTAGGGGCTGTCGTCCGAGCTTGGATGGATCGAGCAGTATTCCGTGCAGACCACCCCCCAGCCGCCCTCGGCCTTCACTCCCCGCAACGCGGCCCCCGACTGCGGGCGTTGCCAGCCGAAGCCCGTGGCGTGGGGCGTCTGGTAGAAGCGGTTGGGCGCGGTGACCGGGCCGATGCGGACGGGCTCGAACAGGATGTCGTAACGCGGGTCGCGGGGCATCGGGTCACCCTTGTTGAATGACCGTACAGTAAGTGCTGCCGGGTTTCTGTCAAGCGACTCAGAAGGGCAGGGACAGCTGCGCCTGGCTGGCCTTCTTGACCGGCCGCCGCCCCTCGCGGTTGCCCGACCGGCTGGCGTGTCGCTCGACGATCTGACCGGCGACCTCGGCGAAGCCCGCCGCGCGCCGCGCGGTCCAGATCCGCTCCCGCGCCTCCCGAGCGGCCGAGGCGATGTCGACCAACGGCTCCGGGTAGCGGTGGCCCAGCAGCCGCCGCGCCTCGGGCCAGCGCCAGGGTTCCTGGAGAAAGGCATCCGGCACCGCGGCCAGTTCCGGCAGCCAGCGGCGGGTGAATGCGCCCGTGGGGTCCTGGTCCAGCCCCTGCTTCACCGGGTTGTAGATGCGGGGGATGTTGATCCCCGTGGTCCCCGACTGCATCTGCACCTGCGGCCAGTGGATGCCCGGCTCGTAGTCGGTGAACATCCGCGCCAGATGCGCCCCCGTCGCCCGCCAGTCGAGCCAGAGATGATAGGAGGCGACCGAGATCACCATCGCCCGCATCCGGAAATTGAGCCAGCCAGTCGCCCGCAGATACCGCATGCAGGCATCGAGGAACGGCAACCCCGTCTCGCCCCCCGCCCAGGCCGCCAGCCGCGTCGCGTCCATCTCGCGGGGGCGCGTCACCGCCACTGGATGCAGGTCGCGCAACTCGATCGAGGGCTGGTCCTCCAGCTTCTGGATGAAATGGTCCCGCCACGCGAGCCGCGACTGGAAGCTGGACAAGGACCCGCCCCACTTGCCCCCCGGCCGTTCCGCAGCCCGCGCCGCCGTGGCCTGCACCACCTCGCGGATCGACAGCGTCCCGATGGCGAAGTGGGGCGACAGCCGCGAACAGGCGCGTTCGGCCGACAGGGGCGAGGACATCGCGACCCGATAGGGCTCTCCGCGCTGGGCGAGGAAGCTGTCCAGCAAAGCCACACCCCGCGTCCGCCCGCCGAGCTGCCGATGCGGACAAGCGTCCGCCGTCAGCTTCAAGGCGCGGGAGGACGGGATCAGCCCCGGTTCCACCCCCTCCACCGCCCGGAAGGAGGGGACGGGCAGGGCGGGGGTCGCCATGAACCCGTCCCGCGCGCGGGCCCAGATGTCCCGCGACGGCAACCGGCGCACCACGCCCGACTGCGGGACCTGCAGCCATTCGATCCCGGCCCCTCGCGCCCACTCCGCCACCCTTCGGTCGCGCGCATAGGTCCAAAGGTTCCCTGTCTCCTCATGGCTGACGATCCGGGTCACCCCGTGCCGCTTGCACAAGCCCGCCAGCACCGTCACCGCATCGCCCACCCGCACCACCAGCGGCGCGCCGATCCCGGCCAGCTGGTCGCGCAGGTCCACCAGCGCCTCTGCCACGAACTCCCACTGCCGGGCCGAGGCATCGGGCTCTGCCCACAATTCCGGCTCCACCACATAGACCGGCAGCACCGGCCCCATCCCTGCCGCCAGGGTCAGCGCCGGATGGTCACGGACGCGCAGGTCGCGCTTCAGCCAGACGAGAACATTCATGGAACATTTATCTAGCCGTCCCCACAGATTCGTAAAGCCGCAAAAGACTGTTATCGGCCTCCCCCTTGCGCCGCTCGCCATTCCCCGTAGCTTCGTGACAAAGGAGTCTCCGATGTCCGAGCAGAAGACCGTCTACCTGGCCGACTACCAGCCCTACACGCATCTGGTGGACAGCGTGGACCTGACCTTCCGGCTCGCTCCCTCGTCAACCCGCGTCAGCGCGCGGCTCATGCTGCGCCCGAACCCGAAGCGCCCGGGCCGCCACGACCTGCGGCTGGAGGGCGAGGACCTGACGCTCCTTTCCTGCACCCTGAACGGCAAAGCCCTCACGCCCGCAGTCGACGCCCGCGCGCTGACCATCCCGGCCAAGGACCTGCCCGACGGCCCCTTCACCCTGGAAACGGAAGTCGAGATCGCGCCCGAGGCGAACACCGCTCTTGAGGGCCTCTACATGTCCCGCGGCATGTACTGCACCCAATGCGAGGCCGAGGGGTTCCGCAAGATCACCTACTACCCCGACCGCCCGGATGTGATGAGCCGCTTCAAGGTGCGGATCGAATCCGACCTGCCGGTGCTTCTGTCCAACGGCAATCCCACCGGCAGTGGCAAGGGCTGGGCGGAATGGGACGACCCCTGGCCCAAGCCTGCCTACCTCTTCGCTCTTGTCGCCGGCGACCTTCGCGCCCATTCCGCGAAGTTCACCACCGCCTCGGGCCGCCCCGTCGACCTCAACATCTGGGTCCGTCCCGGCGACGAGGACCGCTGCGCCTATGCGATGGACAGCCTGATCCGGTCCATGCGCTGGGACGAACAGGTCTACGGCCGGGAATACGACCTCGACGTCTTCAACATCGTCGCCGTGGACGATTTCAACATGGGCGCGATGGAGAACAAGGGGCTGAACATCTTCAACTCCCGCTACGTCCTCGCCAGCCCCGAAACCGCCACCGACGACGACTACGCCCGGATCGAGGCGATCATCGCGCATGAATACTTCCACAACTGGACCGGCAACCGCATCACCTGCCGCGACTGGTTCCAGCTGTGCCTGAAAGAGGGCCTCACCGTCTTCCGCGACCACCAGTTCTCCGGCGACATGCGGTCCGCCGCCGTGCGCCGGATCGAGGACGTGGTGACCCTGCGCAGCCGCCAGTTCCGCGAGGATGACGGCCCGCTTGCCCACCCGGTCCGGCCCGAAAGCTTCATCGAGATCAACAACTTCTACACCGCCACCGTCTACGAGAAGGGGGCCGAGGTCATCGGGATGCTCAAATCCCTCGTCGGCGACCAGGGCTACAAGCGGGCGCTCGACCTCTACTTCGACCGCCACGATGGGGATGCCGCCACCATCGAGGACTGGCTCAAGGTCTTCGAGGATGCCACCGACCGCGACCTCAGCCAGTTCAAGCTCTGGTATTCCGAAGCCGGGACCCCGCGGCTCAAGGTCACCGACCATTGGGACGACGGCGTCTATACCCTGACCTTCACCCAGACCAATCCACCCACCCCCGGCCAGGCCCAGAAGCAGCCGAAGGTGATCCCGATCAAGGTCGGTCTCCTGAACCCCAACGGCGACGAGGTCGTGCCGACGATCATGCTGGAGATGACGCGGGCAAAGCAAAGCTTCCGCTTCGAAGGCCTGGCCGCGAAGCCTGTCCCCTCGATCCTGCGCGGCTTTTCCGCCCCCGTCGTCCTTGACCGCAAGCCCGCGCCGGGCGAACGCGCCTTCCTCCTCGCCCACGATACCGACGCCTTCAACAAGTGGGAGGCGGGCCGCGCGCTGGCGAAAGAGGTGATGGCCGAGATGGCGCTGAAAGGCACGCCGGTCCGCAACGACTGGCTCGATGCCCTCGCCGCCGTCACCTTCGATGACACGCTCGACCCCGCCTTCCGCGCGCTCTGCCTGCGGCTTCCCGGCGAGGACGACCTTGCCCAGACCATCCATGCGATGGGCCGCATCCCGGACCCCGCCAAGATCCACACCGCCCGGCGCGAAATGGCGGGGGCGCTGGCGATCCGGCTTGGGGACGGATTGTCCCGGCTTTACAAGGACCTGGACGACAACGCGCCCTTCTCGCCCTCGGCTGCGCAGGCGGGGCGTCGCGCGCTGAAGATCGCCGCGCTTCAGCTTCTGACGCGGCGGGACGGGGGCAAGCTTGCCGCCTCGGCCTTCGCCCGGGCGCGCTCGATGACCGAGGAGGTGGGCGCGCTTGCAGCCCTTCTCGACGTCCATCAGGGCCAGCAGGAACTGGTCAGCTTCGCCGCCCGCTGGGGTCGTGACGCCAACGTCATGGACAAGTGGTACGCCCTGCAGATCGCCACGGCAGAACCCGGCGACGCCGCCGCCGTCACCGCCCGGCTGATCCAGACCCCGGGGTTCGACTGGCGCAACCCCAACCGCTTCCGCACCGTCATCGGCTCGCTTGCCGCCAACCATGCCGGGTTCCACCACCGCTCGGGCGCGGGTTACCGTCTTGTCGCCGACTGGCTCCTGAAGCTTGACCCCCTGAACCCGCAGACCGCCGCCCGCGTCTCCACCGCCTTCGAGACCTGGCCGCGCTACGACGCCGCCCGCCGCAAGCTTGCCCGGAAGGAACTGGAGCGGATGCTTGCCGTCCCCGACCTTTCGGGCGACCTGCGCGAGATGGCCGAACGGATGCTCGGCGCCGCCTGAGCTTTCCGTTGACGGGCGACCGGGCGACGTGGCACCGATGGGGCGTTGGTGTGCGAGGTAACGGTATGCCCTATTTGATCGTCCTTTTCGGACTGGTAATCGGCGCCTATTTCTGGATCCAGCGCGCCCGGATGGCGGCCGAGGCGACGCAGGACCTGGCCGGAGTGGCCCAGGACGTGATGGCCGCCGCCCGCCGCTTCGGCTTTCGCCGCAGGCACAACCAGCACCCGGTGGAATCGCTCGATGACCCCGACGTGGCGATTGCCGGGGCAGGGGTGGCGTTCCTTGAACTCGACGGCCTGCCCTCGACCGAACAGCAGGACCGGCTGATCCTCAGCCTGCAAGGCCGTCTCGGGCAAAGCAGGGATAAGGCGGAAGAGGCTGCCATCCTTGGCCGATGGCTGGTCAACGAAAGCGGGGGTGCGCAGCAGGGGCTGGAACGGCTGACCCGCCGGGTCCACAAGCTGAAGGGCGCGGAAAGCTTCGAACCGCTGCTTTCCGTCCTGAAGGACGTGGCTTCTGCCAGCCGCGACGGTCAGATCTCGACCCGCCAGCGCGAGGCGCTGGAGCAGATCGCCCGCCTGTTCCGGATCAACTAGGGCTCAACCGGCCTGGCAATAGGGTTGCTGGCTGGTCCAGGCCGCCATGGCCGAGCGCTTCTCGCTCGACCGCAGCGGCGCCCAGTCGCGACCGATGCCACGGTTGCCGCCGCCCGCGACAAGGCCGTCCTTGGCCACTTGCGTCGACATGATCTCGACCGCGCATTCCAGGTTCTGCTCGCCGTCCTTCAGCTCGCTGACCGAGGTCGCCTCGCAGCCGTAATTGCGCGCCGACCGGGGGTCGATCTGCATCAGCCCGATCCAGCGTCCACCGCCGCCCGAGGCGCGTTCGTTCCAGGTGCTCTCGTATTTCGCGACCGCCGACAATAGGCCGGCCCAGAAGGCGCGCCGCTCTTCCACCGAGGCGTCGGTGTAGCCCGGGCACCAGGTTTCGATGTCGGCAGGCACCCGTTCGGACAGAAGCTGGTCCTTGCTTGACAGGGCCGTAAGGGTCGATTCGGTCCACTCCTCGCCCTCGGGATGGTGGTCCCATTGCATCGGAGGCGCCGCGAAGGACATCGTGTCCTCGGGCTTGGTCTGGACGCAGGCAACCAGCGAAGCGGTTGCACATACACCGAAAATCACACGCAGCAGCATGACGAGGTCACCTGAAGATCACCGCATTTCCATTTTTCCGCCCCGATCCTTGGACAATCTTGACCATGGAACGGGCACCTGAGCCCGGAGGGACGAGTCGATGTTAGTTACACCGTCACTTCTGCACGTGAACACCCGCACGGGGCGCAGTCGGCAAGAAGACGCCGCCTTGCTGCGTCCCCAGGCCGGGACGTCCACCGAACTCCTCGATGGTCTCACCGCCGAACAGGTGCTTGCCCGCGTCGATGTCCCGGTGATGCGCGTGGGGCCGGAACGGACGGAATGGCAGTGCGTGCGCGACGACCATGCCGCCATGGCCGAGGCGGGGGAATGGGCCGATCTGCTCGAGGCGCTGCGCTATACGGACCAGGAGCGGGTGATGGCCTCGGGCGGCCGCCGCGTCGCGCCGCTGATCAGCGACGGGATGCGCTCGGGCCTGACCCGGGCCATCGCGCGGCAAGACTGGATCGCCGCAAAGGCCGAACTGGCCCTGCTGGAAGACGTCTACGACCGCAACCCGGAAGATTACTGTGCCGCCCAGGTGCTGGCACAAGCCCACGTCGACCTGGCCAATGCCAAGCGCAAGCCCACCGCGGCCGACCTCTCCCGCGATGCCTGGGCCGAAGCCGCCGCGCATTACGAACAGGCCGAGCGTCTCGTCACCCTCTTCGACCCGATCGAGGAGATGTCACCCCTTCTCGCCGCGACCCGCTATGCGCTGGTCCCGGGGATCGAGGATGGTGGCTCCGTCTGCCGGGAATGGTATGAGGACTGGGTCGACCTCGACCCCGAGGATGCCGAGGCCCACGCCGCCCACGCGGTCAACATGCTCCCCGGCTGGTACGGCTCGCTCTCGGCCTTCGAACGCGAGGCGCGCCGCGCGGTCCGCCTGACTGACGGCGTCACCGGCAAGGCCGCCTATGCCGCCTTCCACATTTCCGCCCTTGAAGCCTTCGGCGACCTGTCCCCGACGCTTGACCACGAATTCTTCTTCGAGGCGCTGGGCGATTACCAGTCCGCCACCGGCTGCCAGGTCCGCGCGAACATCGCGGCGCATCTTCTGGCCGACATGGCGATGGCGTTCCGCAAGGCTGGACCGACGGCCTCCTGGCACCTGACGAAGACCCGGGCCGCCCTGTCCGACGTGTTGTGGAACCGCCTGCGCGAAATCCAGCTCGACTGCTGGACTTCCGGCACGCAGACCCTCGCCTTCGCCATGGCCGAGGTCTTCGGCCCGGCTCTGAAGCGCGGCGCGCGGATCGTGCGGCGCGGCGACGGGCTTGGCACGCTGGTCCGGCGCACCTGAGCCCGCGCCCTGACCCCTTGCCCTGACCAGCCTTGCGGCCTAAACCCGGCCCCAAGGACCATCGGAGGCACCCATGCTTGACCTGACCTACACCGCGCCCGCGCCCAAGGTGATCGCCGGGGCCAAGCACGACTGGGAACTGGTCATCGGGATGGAAATCCACGCCCAGGTCTCGTCGAACGCCAAGCTCTTCTCCGGCGCCTCGACCGCCTTCGGCGCGGAACCCAACTCCAACGTCTCCTTCGTGGATTGCGCGATGCCGGGGATGCTGCCGGTCATCAACGAGTTTTGCGTCGAACAGGCGGTCCGCACCGGCCTTGGCCTGAAAGCCCGGATCAACCTGACCTCCGCCTTCGACCGCAAGAACTACTTCTACCCCGACCTGCCGCAGGGCTACCAGATCAGCCAGCTTTACCACCCCATCGTGGGCGAGGGCGAGGTGATCGTCGAAATGGGTCCCGGCGTCGCCCGCCGCGTCCGGATCGAGCGCATCCACCTCGAACAGGACGCCGGGAAATCCATCCACGACATGGACCCGAACCTCAGCTTCGTCGACTTCAACCGCACCGGCGTCGCGCTGATGGAGATCGTCTCCCGCCCCGACATCCGGGGCCCGGAAGAGGCTGCGGCCTATGTCACAAAGCTCCGCCAGATCCTGCGCTACCTCGGCACCTGCGACGGCAACATGCAGAACGGCAACCTCCGCGCCGACGTCAACGTTTCGGTCTGCCGGCCGGGACAGTATGAGAAATACCAGGCCACCCAGGACTTCTCGCATCTGGGAACACGCTGCGAAATCAAGAACATGAACTCGATGCGCTTCATCCAGGCCGCCATCGAGTACGAAGCCCGCCGCCAGATCGCCATCATCGAGGACGGCGGCCAGGTCGTGCAGGAAACCCGCCTCTACGACCCCGACAAGAACGAAACCCGCTCGATGCGGTCGAAGGAAGAGGCGCATGATTACCGCTACTTCCCCGACCCCGACCTTTTGCCGCTGGAAATCGAACAGGCCTGGGTCGACGACGTGGCCGCGCGGATGCCGGAACTGCCGGACGCCAAGAAGGCGCGCTTCATGGCCGACTACGGCCTCACCGACTATGACGCCAACGTCCTGACCGCCGAACTCGACGCCGCCAACTATTTCGACGCGGTTGCCAAGGGCCGCGACGGCAAGATGGCTGCGAACTGGGTCATCAATGAACTGTTTGGCCGGCTCAAGAAGGAAGGCCACGACATCACCGAAAGCCCGGTCTCTGCTACCCAACTCGGCGGGATCATCGACCTAATCGCGGCGGGCACCATCTCGGGCAAGATGGCCAAGGACCTGTTCGAGATCGTCTATACCGAGGGCGGCGACCCTGCCGAAGTCGCGAAGGCGCGGGGCATGCAGCAGGTCACCGACACGGGTGCCATCGAGAAGGCCGTGGACGAGATCATCGCCGCCAACCCCGAGCAGGTGGCTAAGGCCAAGGCCAACCCAAAGCTTGCCGGTTGGTTTACCGGCCAGGTCATCAAGGCCACTGGCGGCAAGGCGAACCCCGCGACCGTGAACGCGCTGGTGGCGGCGAAACTCGGGCTCTGACGCCCGGGCCGGGCCAAAAGTTATCGAAAACTTTTGCAAAATCCTTCGAAGGATTTTGGCCCGCCCTGTTGCCCAACTGGCGCGCTTCTGCCGGAAAAAGTCCCTGTGATTTGCGGCAAGCCGCAGAATCCCTTATGTCTTTCTCCAGACAGTTCGGGAGAGGCCGGATGCAGCGTTTCGAGTTCAAGGTTATTCCGGCCCCCAGGCGGGGCGAAAAGGCGCGCGGGGTGAAGACCACGGAAGAGCGGTTCGCGCTTGCCCTGACGAACCTCATGAACGATCTCGGGGCGGAAGGCTGGGACTACGTGCGCGCCGACTCGCTGCCCTGCGAGGAACGTGCGGGTTTCACCAGCACCAAGACGACGGTCCAGAACGTCCTCGTCTTCCGCCGCGCGATCCCGTCCGCCGCGGCCGAGGCTCCGGCCAGCTCCCGGCTTCTCCTGCAGGACCCCGCGGCCACGCCGGCCCCGCGTCTTGGCCCCGCGGATGCGCCGGTCGCCGGCACCGCCCCGGCGCTTGGGCCCGCGAAACTCGACGCCGAGTGATCAGGCGGCGGCTTTCAGGGCCAGGGGCAGCGTTTCCTCCAGGATGTCCAGGGTGGCGTCGTCGCCCAGGCTGATCCGGATGCAGCGGTCCAGTGGGGCCACTCCCGGCATCCGGATGAAGACGCCCAAGGCGCCCAATTCCGTCAGTACCTTGCGCGCGAAATCCCCGTCGCGGCCGCAGTCGATGGTCACGAAGTTGGTGGCCGAGGGCAGGGGCCTGAGGTCATTCGCCACCGCGATCCCCGCCAGCCGTGTCCGCGCCGCCCGCGTTCGTGCCTGCACCGACCGCAGCCAGTCCTGATCCGCCAACGCCGCCAGGGCTCCGGCCTGGGACACCCGTCCCATCCCGAAATGGTCCCGCACCTTGTCGAAGGCCAGCGCCAGGTCGGGGTTCGTCAGCGCATAGCCGACCCGTGCGCCCGCAAGCCCGTAGCCCTTTGAAAACGTGCGCATCCGGATGACCTGCGGATGATCCGCCGCGATCGCTGGCACGGTTCCCTCGGGGGCAAGGTCGGCATAGGCCTCGTCCAGGATCAGAAGCGTCCCTTCGGGCAGGTTCGCCACCATTTCCTCGACCACCGAGGCGGGGTGATGCGACCCCATGGGGTTGTCCGGATTGGCGAAGTAGATCAGCTTGGCGCCGAGCGATCTTGCCGTGGAAACAAGGGCGTCAGGGTCCTCATGGTCGCCCTTGTAGGGCACGCGCGTCAGCGCTCCGCCATAGCCTGCCACGTGGAAGTTGAACGTCGGATAGGCCCCGAGGCTTGTCACCACCGGCGTCCCCGATTCCAGCACCAGCCGGCAGACAAGGCCCAGCAGCCCGTCGATCCCCGGTCCCACGGCAAGATGCCCCGGCGTCACCCCGTGATGGCGGGCAAGCGCCTGTTTCAGATCGTGATTCTCCGGATCGCCATACATCCAGGCGCCCTGCGCGGCCTCCTGCATCGCCGCCACCGCGCGAGGAGAAGGCCCGAACAGCGACTCGTTCGCCCCAAGCCTCGCCCGGAAGGGAACACCCGTCCGGCGTTCCAGCGCTTCGGGGCCGGTGAACGGGACGGTCGAGGGCAGTGCGGCGGCGTGCGGCGTCAGAAATCGGCTCATGGCCGCGAAGCTGGCATGGCGCCTGCCGCCGCGCAAGGGACCTCAGCCGGCCGGCCCGTAGTTCACCACCACCACGTAATCCGCCAGCACCGGCGCGCGCCCCAGTTTCGCCAGCTCCTCGGTCGAGGGCTGAAGCCCGACCAGCCCGAACGCCACCCCCGCCGCCGTGGCAAGGTCCGTCGCCCCCTCGCACTGGTTGCAGAGCAGGATCTCCTGCTGCGATGTGGGCGTCCGGACCGTCAACTCCACCCGGATCATTCCCGCCCAGACGCAATCCACGCCCGCCGGGCAACGCTGGTCCTCGACCTCGGTCAGGGTCAGGGTGATGTCGGTGTCAGGCAACGCCACCAAGGCGCCCCCGGGCACGGTCAGTTGCGGAAAGACCTGCGGAGTCAGGGCGTAAGCGGCAGCGGCAAGGCTGACGAAAGTCACGGTCGCAAAGGCAAGGCGCATCGGGTTTCCTTTCCGGGGTTCGCATCAGTCTGACGCATTGGCCCCGGAAAGGCTTGGGCCGCGATTCCCTACCCCCCGAAACTACCCCAGGTCCGACAGGCGCTTCAGCGCTTCCTGCATCTTCGCGGCCTCGTCCTGCCGCGCCTCCAGGTTCGACTGCGCTTCCATCACCACGTCCTCGGGCGCGGACTTGACGAAGTTCGGGTTGTCGAGCCGGCCTTTCAGCCCCGCGATCTCCTTCATCAGCTTGTCCAACCCCTTCTGCAGGCGGGATTTCTCCTCGGCAATGTCGATCAGCCCTTCCAGCGGGATCGCGAAAGCCGCGCCTTCCGCCGCCACGGCGATGCTGCCCTTGGGGGCCGCGCCTTCGGTGATCTGGTCGACGCGCGCCAGCCGCTTGATCAGCGCCTCGTTCCGCTGGAAGGCCGCACGGGCCTCCTCCGTCAGGCTGGTCGCCACCAGGTCGGCCTTCAGGCCGACCGGCACATGCACCTGCGCGCGGGCCGAGCGGATGTCGTCGATCAGCGTGGTGACGAAGGTCATCTCGCGTTCGGCGTCGCGGTCGATCAGGGTCGCAGGAAGCTGCGGCCAGTCGGTGTGGACCAGCAGCTTCTCGCGCTTGCCGGTCGTCCCCCACAGCTCTTCGGTGATGAAGGGCATGAAGGGGTGGAGAAGGATCATCGACTGATCGAGGACCCAGGCCATCGTCTGGCGGGTTTCGGCGGCGTCGGGGCCGTCGAACAGGGGCTTGGCAAATTCGACATACCAGTCGCAGACCTTGCCCCAGACGAACTTGTAAAGCGCATCCGCCGCCTGGTCGAAGCGGTAGTTTTCAAGGGCCTCGTTGACCTCGGCGAGCGTCTTGGCGGTTTCCCCGATGATCCACTTGTTCGCGGTGGCCTTGGGCGAGGGCGCCGGGCCGGTCGCGTGGCCTTCCCAGACCCCGTTCATCTCGGCAAAGCGGCAGGCGTTCCAGAGCTTGGTGCCGAAGTTCCGGTAGCCCGCGATGCGCTGGGTATCCAGTTTCAACACCCCGCCGAGCGAGGCCATGGCCGCATTGGCAAACCGCAGTGCGTCGGCGCCGTACTCGTCGATGATCTCCAACGGGTCGATGACGTTGCCCAGCGACTTCGACATCTTCTTGCCCTTGGCGTCGCGGACGAGGCCGTGCAGGTAGACGGTGTGGAACGGAATGTCGTTCACCACGGCCAGCTGCATCATCATCATCCGGGCGACCCAGAAGAAGAGGATGTCCTGCCCGGTCACGAGGACCGAGGTGGGGAAGTATTTCTGCAGTTCCGGCGTGGGTTCCGGCCAGCCGAGCGTCCCAATCGGCCAGAGGCCGGAGGAGAACCAGGTGTCGAGGACGTCGGGGTCGCGCCAGACGGGATAGACCAGCTTGGTCACATCCTGGTCGACCTCGTACGCCGCCAGCGAGGCCGCAAGAGCCTCGACCGCCGCTGCGCGATCCGCGACTTCGACCACGCGGGCGTGGTTCAGCGGATGGGGCAGAGCGGCGAGACTGTCGCGGAAACGCTCAGTCACGGCGGTAACGTCCGCCCCACAATGGTAGATCGCGTCGCGCTGGACATATCCGCCGTCGCCGAGGACGCGGAGGATCTCCACCTCGTCCAGCGCTTCGTCGCCCTCGTCATCGCGGAAGCCGGGCGCGGACAGGTCGAGACCGTACCAAACCGGAATCTGGTGCCCCCACCACAGCTGGCGGCTGATGCACCAGGGCTCGATGTTCTCCAGCCAGTGGTAATAGGTCTTCTCCCCGCTCGGCGGGATGATCTTGGTCTTGCCGGTCCGCACGGCGTCCAGCGCGGGTTCCACGATCTTGGCGGTGTCGACGAACCACTGGTCGGTCAGCATCGGCTCGATCACCACCTTCGAGCGGTCGCCGAAGGGCTGCATGATCGGCTTCGACTCGACGTAAGGCGCGCGCTCCAGGTGCTCGGCCCCGGTTTCCTTGTCGATGGATTTCTTGAGGACAGTGACCGCCAGCCCCTCGGCCGTGATCGCCTCGACCACGCGCTTGCGGGCCTCATAGCGGTCGAGCCCGCGCAGCTCGTCGGGGACCAGGTTCAGGGCGTCGATCTCGGATTCCGACAGGGTGAAGGGCTGCTCGGCGATACCGGGGGTTGCGTAGCCCTTGGCGACCAGCCAGGCGCGGGACATCTGCTGGGCTACGGCGGCGGCCTCGGCGTAAGGAGCCCCGTCCGCCCGCATCTGGGCGCGGGTGTCCATCAGGCGGTAGCAGGGGATTCCCGCGCGCTTGGCGACGCCATAGTCGTTGAAGTCATGCGCCCCGGTGATCTTCACCGCGCCACTGCCGAAAGTGGGGTCGGGGTATTCGTCGGTGATGATCGGAATCAGGCGGCGATGCTCCTTCGGCCCGACCGGAATTTCGCAAAGTTTCCCGACGATTGGAGCGTAACGTTCATCTGACGGATGAACCGCCACGGCCCCGTCACCCAGCATCGTCTCGGGCCGGGTGGTGGCGATGGAGATATAGTCGCGCACTTCGCGGAACGTCACATTCCCGTCCGCATCCTTCTCGACGTACTCATAGGTCTCCCCGCCCGCGAGCGGGTATTTGAAGTGCCACATGTGGCCGGGGACTTCGGTGTTCTCGACCTCCAGGTCCGAGATCGCGGTCTCGAAATGCGGGTCCCAGTTCACCAGCCGCTTGCCGCGGTAGATGAGGCCCTTGTTGTACATGTCGACGAAGACCTTGATCACCGCGTCGTGGAAGTTGCCTTCCTCGCCCGCCGGGGCACCGGGGGCACCCGACATGGTGAAGGCCTCGCGGTCCCAGTCGCAGGAGGCGCCGAGCCGTTCCAGCTGGCCGCGGATGTTGCCGCGCGACTTCTGCTTCTGCTGCCAGACGCGGGCCAGGAACTTCTCGCGCCCCATGTCGCGGCGCGAGGGTTCGCCGTTCTTGGCCATCTCGCGCTCGGTCACCATCTGGGTCGCGATCCCGGCGTGGTCGGTGCCCGGCTGCCAGAGCGTGTCGTCGCCCTGCATCCGGTGCCAGCGGGTCAGGATGTCCTGCAGCGTGTTGTTGAACGCGTGGCCCATGTGGAGGGAGCCGGTGACGTTCGGCGGCGGGATCATCACCGAAAACGCGGGCCGACCGGGCTTGGCGTTCGCGCCCGCGCGGAAGGCCTTGGCGTCCAGCCAGAGCTTCGAAATCCGGGCCTCGGCCTCGGCGGCGTTGAAGGTCTTTTCCATCGGCATCTGCGCATTCCCCTTGGTCGGGGGCGTTCTAGCGCGGCCCGCGACCAAGGGAAAGCGTCAGAAGGGCGGCAGGCCCATCAGCGCGCGCGCGAAACACCACCCCACCAGTGCCGTGAACCCCGCCGCCGTCGCCCAGACCGCCGCGCGGCTGCCGGTCAGCCCGGCCAGCGGCACGACATGCATCGCGTGGGTCGCCAGGAAATGCGGCAGGCGGAGGTCGCCCACTTCCAGCGACCAGCCCATGATCGGGAAGCGCGCCCCGGTGACGGGCGTCCCCACCAGATGCCCCGTCCCCGACGACATCGTCCCCGCGACCGGCACCGTCAGGACGAAGGTCAGCACCAGCCCCAGCGCGACCGCCAGCATCAACGGGTCTTCCCGATGCCGCCAGAACACGATGCCCATCGCCAGTGAAAGCGAGGTCAGCGTCACCGCCGCCGCGCCCATCAGGCTGTAAAGCAGACCCCAGACCCCTTCGAGATTGAAGTGCGAGGCCGTCCCCAGGGCCGCCGCTCCACCGATCCACAGAAGCTCGGCAAAGATGCAGGCTGCGACCACGCCGATGTAGATCCGCCAGCGGCGCGAGCCAAAGGTGCCCTCGGGCAACAGCATGGCGAAGAGGGCCAGCGTGCCGGTGTAGACCGTGAGCGCGAGGTGGAACTTCAAGGGCTTGAGCCAGACACTGTCGCCTTGGAACAGCCGGTCGTCCAGGCCGTAGGCGGCCATCAGAGGCAGGGCGGCAAGGGCGATGAACAGGGTCAGGCGGGTCAGGTGCGGGTGCGGGCGCGACAGGGCCGCGAAGCGGGGGGCGGTCAGGGTGACGGTCATGGCAGGACCTTTCGGATCACGGTGAAGCGGAGGATCGCGAAGGCCAGAAGGCCCGCGGGACCGAAGAGGAAGGTGAGGCACAGGCAGGGGATGACCGCCCAGTGAGGGATGCCCTCGGCCCGCGCGGTGCGGACTTCCCAGGCGCCCAGGAAGAGATCGAAGGCCAGGTAATGCAACCACCCGGCCAGCGCGATGTGGGGATGGGTGAAAAGCAGCATCACCTCGGACAGCGAGCCGAACCCGCCGGGCGCCTCCCACCAGAAGGCGAGGACCAGCCCGGCATAGGCCAGCGACAACAGGAGCGGAATGGCCGCCGCCGCGACGGCCTGCGCGGCGCGCGGGGCAAGCGGTGCGGCGAGAAGCGCCAGCCACCCGGCAAGAGCAAGCGGATTGGCAAGGTCGAACAGTTGGTCGGGGGACATGCGGAGCCTCATCTTTACACTGTCAGGATTATGGGCAGACCGGGCCTGCGTCAAGAAAAATCTTTACGCTGGAAAGATGGGCGGCTAAACCACGGACATGACGGAAAAACCTTACCACCACGGCGACCTGCGGGCCGCGCTCCTCGCCGCCGCCGAGGCCGAGCTGACCGAAAAGGGGGTGGAGGGATTCTCGCTCCGCTCTGTCGCCAAGCGGGCCGGGGTCAGCCATGCGGCCCCCGCGCATCACTTTGGCGACACGAACGGGCTTTTGACCGCGCTCGCGGCCGAGGGGTTCACCCGGTTCCAGGACACGCTGGACGCGCGTGAGGTCGGGGCGACCGACGCCCGCGACAAGGCCGTGCGCGCGGGTTTCGGCTATCTGGAATTCGCGATGAAGCGCCCGGCGCTGTTCCGGCTGGTCTTCTCCTCTGCCCGGCCGGATTACGCCAGTCCCGACCTGATCGCCGCCGCGAATCGCGCTTATGACCACCTGGTCGGCCTTGTCACGGCGCTTGGCGGCGACGAAGTGGATGTGGTCGCGCTTTGGGCCACGGCGCACGGGATCGCGGACCTTTCCGCCGGCCTCAAGCTGCGCACCCTGCAGGGAAAATCGCCGCAGGACCGCGAGGCGATGATCCGCACTGTCCTCCTCCGCTGCCTGCCCGGCGCGGCCTAGCGGTCAGGCGCCTCAGGCGGGCAGCCCGGCATCGGGCTTCGGCTGGGCCAGGACGATCTGGCTCTGCACCCGCGCGACGGCCGGGTTCGGCAGCAGTCGGTGGTGGATCAGGTCGTTCAACGCCGGCAGGTCGGCACACCAGACCCGCAAGAGATAGTCCGCCTCTCCGGTCAGGGTCCAGCAGGCCACGACCTCGGGCAGGGTGGCGATCAGCCGCAGAAAGTCGCGCGCGGCCTCGGGCGAATGCGCGGCCATCTGCACCTGGACGAAGGCCTGCACGGTCAGGCCCAGCTTCGAGGGCGCGAGCCGCGCCGCATAGCCGGTGATCACGCCCTCGGCCTCCAGCCTTGCGCGGCGACGGGCGGCCTGGCTGGCCGAAAGGTTCAGCAGCTCCCCCAGCGCCTGCGCGGTGATCTGGGCATCCGCCTGCACCGCGGCCAGAAGGCGGGAATCGGTCGGGTCAATCATGCGTCAAACTCGCGACATGCGTCCAATATACAACGAAACCACGCATGAAAGCCGCTTTGCAAGCCAAGAATGCGTGCCAATCCCGCGCAATCCGCGCCATCCTTGACGCAGAACGCCTTGCCCGAAGGAGAACGTCATGGGTCCCTTTCCGCACAATGCCCCCCGCGCGGTGATCTCGGCCGACAATCCGGCGGGCACCGATGGCTTCGAGTTCGTCGAATTCGCCCACCCGAATCCCGATGAGCTTCGCGCGCTTTTCACACGCATGGGCTACACCATGACCGCCCGGCACAGACGCAAAGCCATCGAGCTTTGGCAGCAGGGCGACATCACCTACATCCTGAACGACGAGCCCGGCAGCCACGCCCGCCGCTTCGTCGATCAGCACGGACCCTGCGCCCCCTCGATGGGCTGGCGGGTGACCGATGCGGCGCACGCCTTCACTCATGCCGTGAAGAATGGCGCACAACCCTATGATAGCGAAGGAAAAACGCTGGACCTTCCCGCGATCGTCGGCATCGGCGGCTCGCTGATCTACTTCACCGACCAATACGGCGACGCGAACCCCTACGACGGCGAATTCGACTGGGTGGAGACCCCGAAACCCAAGGGCGTGGGTTTCCACTACCTCGACCACCTGACCCACAACGTCCATCGCGGCAACATGGACCGCTGGTTCGACTTCTATGGCCGCCTGTTCAACTTCCGCCAGATCCGCTTCTTCGACATCGAGGGCAAGTTCACCGGCCTCCATTCCCGCGCGCTGACCTCGCCTTGCGGCCGCATCCGCATTCCGATCAACGAGGACCGGGGCGAGACCGGGCAGATCGTGGAATACCTCAAGCGCTACAAGGGCGAGGGCATGCAGCACATCGCGGTCGGGACGGATGACATCTATTCCGCCACCGATGCGATCGCCGAGGCGGGGCTCAAGTTCATGCCGAAGCCGCCGATGGCCTATTACGAGCTGTCGAAGACCCGCGTGGCGGGCCATGACGAACCCGTCGGGAAGCTGGCAAAGCACGGCATCCTGATCGACGGCGAAGGGGTCGTGGACGGGGGCGAGACGAAGATCCTGCTGCAGATCTTCTCGAAGACCGTGATCGGCCCGATCTTCTTCGAATTCATCCAGCGCAAGGGCGACGACGGTTTCGGGGAAGGCAACTTCCGGGCCCTTTTTGAATCGATCGAACAAGATCAGATCGACCGGGGCGTGCTGAAGGCGTCCTAGTCGAAGCTGGTGACGGCCACGACGACGGCTTGCGTCTGGGTGCGGGTGCCGTCGTCGTTCAACAAGGACCGGACGCGCGACGCATCCCCGATGTCGGGACTGCGGCCGATGGCGTCATAAGCCATCTGTCGGTGCGTGTCCGTGACCTCCTCGCATTCCCGCGCCTCCCACCGCGCCTTCGAAAAGGGGCTGGTGACGGCAAAGGTCACCGCTGGGCCTGAGATGTCCTTTCCCTTGACGCGCCCGGAGTCCTCCAGCGCCTTGATGCTTTCTGCGATGATCTCGGCGGAGTCCTGAAACTTCAGTCCTTCCAACTTCTTGTACTCGGGATCGTTCTGCCCGGCGTTCAGGCATTGGCGGGCCATGAACACCCAATCATGCACGATATAGGCGGGTCCGTAGTTCCAGGGCGTGAAGCCGCGGAAGGCGCGTGCAAGACCGGGAACCGATCCGCCGTCCGTGTACATCATCGGGGGCGTGATCTCTTTTCCCAGCGTCTCGCCTTCGGGTCGGGTGAAGGTCATCGGATTTCCGGGCGTGGGCACATAGATGAAGGTGCCGTCGCCCGGTCCCTCGGTGCCCTTCAGCCAGACCACCGCGACCTCCCCCTTGAACGCCCCGGGCTTCGTCGTCTCGTAATTCACCTGCGCACAACCGGCGGACAACAGGCCAAGAAGCAGAAGGACGGCCACGCGCATCGGACTCTCCTACACCACCACCCGGCCAGCCTAGCACGATTCGCCGGCCAGGCAGAGCACTGCGGTCACCCAGCCGCGATCAGTCCCGCCAGCCGTTCGGCATCTTTCCAGGCGCCCCAGATGAAGGCCGATCCCCGGCAGGACAGCCAGGGAAGGCCCACGAAGTAAAGCCCCGGCACCTCGGTCACCCCGTCCTGGTGGCGCGGGCGGCCATCCTCGCGGAAGATGGGAAGGTCGATCCAGCCGAAGTCCAGCCGGAAGCCCGTGGCCCAGATCACGGTCGAGATCCCTGCATCCCTCAGGTCCAGCGACAGCCTGGGGTTGGTCACGCAGTCGGGCAGCGGAAGAAGGGTCCGGGCCTCGGGTTCCTCGGGCAGCTCAAGCCCGTTGGCGGCGGCATAGGCATCGGCCTCATCCAGCACCGAAAGATAGTTCCGGTCGCCTGCTTCCATGTTGGTCCGCAGGTCGTCGGCCAGGCGCAGGACTCCGTTCCGATACTCTCCGGCCCGGCCAAGGAGCGTCACGCCCAGGGTGGCAAGGCGGCGGAAGTCCATCGTGTGGCCGCCATAGGCGCCAGAAACGGCGATGGTGATGTGCTCCGTCCCCGGCGTTGGGGCTTTCATGTCCCACTTGCCAAGCTTGCCCAGCCACCAGACGAAATCCTTGCCGCGGTAGCGGCGCGGCGGGCGGTCGTGCGGCCCGAGCGACAGGTAGACGCGACGGCCCGCGCGGACCAGCTCCTCGGCGATCTGCGCGCCCGACGAGCCTGCGCCCACGACCAGCACCGCGCCTTCGGGCAGGGCGGCGGGGTTGCGGTAGCTGTTGGAGTGGAGCTGGGTGATCCCGGGGTCGGTGATGACCGTGGGGATGATCGGCTTCTGGAACGGGCCGGTAGCGACCACGACGTTGCCGGCCTTGATGGTGCCTTGCGAGGTGGTAGCCTCGAAGCTGTCGCCGTGGCGGTGAAGCTTCGAGACTTCCACGCCCTCGCGGATCGGCAGGTTCCGCTCGCGGGCGAAGCGGGCGAAATAATCGGCGACAGCCTCCTTGCCCGCAAAGGCGTCGGGGTCGATCCCGTCGAACTCGGCTTCGGGGAAGCGGTCGTGCCAGGCGGGGCCATTGGCGACCAGGCTGTCCCATCGCCAGGTCCGCCAGCGCTCGGCGATGCGGTCGCGTTCCAGGACAAGGTGCGGGACGCCCTGCTTCTGCAGGTGGGCCGAGGTGGCAACGCCCGCCTGCCCGCCGCCGATGACAAGGGTGTGGACGGTTTCGGTCATGCGAAGCGCCCCTTTCGAGTGGTTAATGTTTCGTAAGCGTCCACGGCCATGTCCATGATTTCGATTGGTTTTCCAGAAATGTCCACCGTGGACAGATCCCGCCTATTCATCGCCCGGCACCCCATAGGACGGCGCTTGGGTCGGGTCCTCCGCCCGCTGGACATAGGCCCCCATCTGCGGCGCGTAGACGTCCCAGGCGGCCCTCAGCATCCCGATCGGGTCCTCCGCCCAGTCGATCCGCAGGTCCACCAAGGGCCAGGACAGCCGGTCCGCCACCTTCAGCCCCGCCGAATGGACCGGCCCCGCCTCTCCCCCCGCCTTCAATCCGGCTTCCAGGGCCAGCATCAGCCGCTCCCCCAGATGCCCCTTGGACCCGGTGAAGGCCTCCACCATCGCCATCGGGACGAGCTCACCCGCCAGAAGGTTCCCCCCCGCAGCGCAGTCGGTGGACCTTGCCTCACCCCAGACACCCAGCACTTGAGACCCGGAATGGATCGCGGTGCGGCCCTCGCGGTCGACCACCAGAAGCTGCCGGTAGTCGATGTGGGCCCGACCCGTGGTGACCGCCTGCAAGGCCTCGGTGGCAGGGAGGCCCGCCTCAAGCTGGTCCAGCACCAGCGGACCAAGAGACGGGTCGGTGATGTTCTGGCTTGCGACCGCCCCCACCCCCGCCCGGACATGCGCGCAGCGGGCGGCGACGGCGGGGGAGGACGACGAGATGGCCATGCCGAACTGCCCGGTCCGGGCGCAGCGGGCGACGATGGAGAAGGTCATTTGTCGTCGTCCGGGATGACGGCGGTTCCGTCGATTTCCACGAGCCAGGAGGGCCGGGCGAGCGCGGTGACGACCACCCCGGTCGAAACCGGGTGCACGCCTTTGATGTATTCGCCCATGGTCCGGTAGACCGCCTCGCGGTGGCGGACGTCGGTCAGGTAGACGACGACCTTGCAGAGATGTTCCATCTTGCCGCCGACCTCTTCCAGGAGCTGGCGGATGTTCTGCATGACCTTGTGAGTCTGCTCGACCGGGTCATGGCTGCCGATGTCCTTGGCGGTGTCGAGGTCCTGCGGGCACTGGCCGCGGAGGAAGACGATCCGGCCCTTTGCCACGACGGCCTGACAGAGGTCGTTGTCGAGTTTCTGCTCGGGGTAGGTGTCGCGGGTGTTGAACTTGCGGTGGCGGAAGTGGGTCATATCGGGTCCTTGTGACGGGCGATTGTCAAATTGAGCGCCTTGCGGCGCGAAGACTCTTTGTCTCGCGTTTCTGCGTGAAGGACGCAGAAACGCTCGGAGTGCCTCCGGCGGGGATATTTGGTGCCAGGTGAAAGGTGCTGGTCATGGAAGGAGGCTCGGGCCGGGTTCCAGGGCGGCGATTTCGCGGCGGAAAGTGAGGGCGTCGCCTTGGTCGGGTTGGTCGAGGGTTTCGGCCCAGTTCCGGCCCGCGTAGGTGGCCCAGGCGATGGGGCCGGGGGCAGCGGCGTCGCCGATGAGTTTCAGGGTCTTGATCCCGGCGGACTGCCAGTCGAGGGCTTTGGTCTGGTGGTAGAGGCTGTCGTTCGGGCTGCGGGAGGTGACGTGGAGGACTGCATCGCAGGGGAGTGCGCTTTGGCGACCGGTCCAGGTGCAGGCGAGGGTTATCTCTTTGCCGCCAATGGCTTCCGGGGCCTTGCTGAGGTGGATGTCGACGCCGAGGTCAAGGAGGCGGCGCATGATTGTGCCTTGCTCCAGCGTGTTGTCGGTCCATTCGGCGACCTTCACGGCGGGGGTGACGAAGTGGACGCGGTTGCCCTTCTGGACCAGGAGTTCGGCGAGGACGGAGCCCATGTAGAAGTGGTCGTCGTCGTAAAGCGCGACGGTCTGGCCTTCGGGTATACGGCCCGCCATCAGGTCGTCGGGAGTGTAGAGCGGCATCGCCGGATCGGTCGGTATCGGGTGCAGGTGGAAGCGCGCCACTGCATCGCGGCGCCAGGTGGCGCCGGTGGCGATGGCGACGTGGTCGGCACCCATTGCGAGGATGTCGTCGGGCGTGAGGGGGCTGTCGCGGTAGATCTCGACGTTGGGCAGGGGGGCAAGTTGTCCGGTGCGGTAGTCGGCGACGCGGCCCCAGGCGGAGAGGCCGGGGAGCTGGCGTTCCATGGCGACGCGGCCGCCGAGGGTGGTGGTGGCCTCGGCGAGGGTGACCTTGTAGCCGCGTTTCGCGGCCTGGAGTGCGGCCTCAAGCCCGGTTGGGCCTGCGCCGACGATCAGGACCGACTCGGACGCGCCCTTGGGCCGGGCGCGGTCAGGGTGCCAGCCCTTGCGCCATTCCTCCATAAAGGCGGTGTTCTGAGTGCAGCGGCTGATGCCTTGCGTCATGTCTCCACTGACGCAGATGTTGCAGCCGATGCATTCGCGGATGTCCTCGTAGCGGCCTTCCTGGACCTTGAGCGGCAGGAAGGGGTCGGCGATGCTTGGCCTTGCGGCGCCGATCAAGTCGAGGATGCCCGCCTTGATCTGGCGGACCATCGCGTCGGGAGAGGTGAAGCGGCCGACGCCGACGACGGGTTTCGAGGTGAGGTCCTTGATGCCACGAACGAGGTCTTCCTGCGCGCCTTCGTCCTTGAAGCGTGAGGTGCCGGAGCAGGCCTCCCAGGTGCCATTGGCGAGGTCCCAGAGGTCGGGGAGGTCGGCATGCATGGCGATGAAGTCGCGCAGTTCGGCGTTGGAGAAGCCGTAGGCTCCGGCCTCGTGGAGGCTCATGCGGAGAGTGACGGCGAGTTCACCCTTGGTGGTTTCCCGAGCATCTTCAACGATCTCGCGCAGGAACCTCGCGCGGTTTCTCAGGTCGCCGCCGTACTCGTCGGTGCGGTGGTTGGTGGCGCGGGAGAGGAAGTGCTGCAGGATGCCGAAGCCGTGCGCGCCGTAGAGGCAGATGAGGTCGAAGCCCGCCTGCTGGCTGCGTCGGAAGGCGTTTCGGAACCAGCGGCGGAGGTCGCGGATATCTTCCTTGTCCATGGTGCGGGCCTGGACGGGGTCAGAGGTGAAGGTCAGGATCGGACCGCCGGTGACGGCAAGGGGGACCTCGCGCGAGTACAGGTTTGGGCCGTTGATGCCGGAGTAGGCAAGTTGGATGCCGGCGAGCGCCCCGTGGGATTTCATCGCATCGGCCATGCGGGCCAGCGCCGGGATGTCGCGGTCGTCCCAGAGGTGCTGTTCGATGAAGGGGGTGATTTCCGAGGTCGGGTGGATCTCGGTCTGTTCGGTGAAGATCACGCCCCAGCCGCCCTCGGCCTTTGTCCGCCGCATCTCGACGACGGCAGAGGGGTCGCGGTAGCCGCCGCCGTTGCAGTGCGGGACCTGGTAGAAGCGGTTCTTGGCGGTCTTCGGGCCGATCTGGAGCGGCGTGAAGAGGATGTCGTGGCGGGGATCGCGCATCAGAGGGCTCGGAAATCGGCGGCCTGGGTGGAGAGGCGGGCGGGGTCGCGCGGAGGGATATCGGTGATCAGGAGCGTGGGCGTCTCGCCCGCCTGGGCGAGAATCTCGCCGTGGGGGCCGGCGATGGTGGAGAGGCCGACGTAGGTTAAGTCGCCCTCGGTGCCGCAGTAGTTGGCATAGGCGATGGTGACGCCGTGACAGGCGGCCATCGCGGGGACGGTGGCGTGGGGGACGTGGGTGAAGGGGGCCATGTTGGCGGTGGGGACGAGGATCAGAGTTGCCCCGCGGTCGGCGAGAGACTTGATGTGGGGTGCGAACTCCACGTCGTAACATATCAGGATCGCTGCGGTTTCCGCCCCAAGGCGGAAGGTGGGAAGGGTGTCTCCGGGCGTGTAGAGCGCGCGTTCGCGGGGGCCGTAGAGCTGGACCTTGCGGTAGTTGCACAGAACCGCGCCGTCGGGGCCGAAGCAGGCGGCGGAGTTGTAGAGGCAGTCTCCGTCGCGCTCGGCGTAGCCGACGACGAGGGCGGTGGCGTGGCGTTTCGCGGCGGCGGCGAGGCGGGTCATCGGTGCGCTGTCGAGGGCAATCGCCTGGGCGGGGATGTTGGGCTGGTTGTAACCCGGGAGCCAGACCTCGGGCAGGACCAGCGAGTCGGCTTTGAGGGCGGCGGCGGCGGCGAGGGCGGCTTCGGCCTGGGTGCAGGCGGTTTCGATGTCGGAGGCGGGGGAGGTGCCCTGCCAAAGTGCCAAACGCATCGGGTTCTCCTTTTTGGTCCCGGCCATCGTGATCAGGGACCGGTGCGTCGGCCATACCCCTTGGAATTCGGTGTATTGGTAGGTTATCTCCCATCAGGGGGTATATACCCCCAGCGAGGTATGGATGAACGCGCCAGGCTACGAGCCGCTGCTGGCCAAGGCCATCGCGACCCTTGGGCGACCGGGGTTCGAGGAGGCGCTGTGGCAGATGCTGGGGGCGCTCGTCCGGCCGGACAACATGCTGGTGCTGGCCTACAGCGATGGGGGGCCGGCGCTGGAACTGTTCCGGCGCGCAGGGGACGAGCGGGTCTTTGGCAAGCTGCAAAGTACCTACATGGCCGGGGCGTTCCGACTTAGCCCGTTCTACGGGCTCCATCTGCAGCGCGCGGAGGAAGGGCTGTACCGGCTGCGGGACATCGCGCCGGATGCGTTCCAGCGGAGCCGGTTCTACGTGGAATACTTCGGGCAGACGACGATCATCGACGAGCTCGACTTCACGGTGTGGCTGGGGGCGGGGCTGTCGCTGAACCTGTTTCTGGGGCGGGACGGGCAGACGGGCAGGGTGTTCTCCCCGGCCGAGATTACTGCCTGCCGACGGATCGCGCCGGTGATTGCCGAACTGGCGCGGGCGCACTGGCCGGTGCCGAAGCTGGCGGTGCAGCCTGTGGAAGACACTCCAGCGAAACTGGCGGCGGCGGCAGAGGCGCGGTTGGGGATCGCGCTCTCACCCCGGCAGGCGCAGGTGGCGCTTCTGATCCTGAAGGGCCATTCGACGCTGTCGATCGGGCTGAACCTGGGTCTTTCGCCGCAGACGGTGAAGGTCTTCCGCAAGCAGCTTTACGCACGCTGCGGGATCTCCTCCCAGGCCGAGCTCTTCGCGCTGATGCTGCCGCTTCTCTAGCGTTACCAGCGACGCTCGAAGCGGCGGCGGAGGAGGATCGCGGCCACGTTCATCACGACGAGGAAGACCAGGAGCACGATGATCGCGCCGTTCGAGCGTTCGATGAAGGCTGGGTCAGCGCGGCTGGCCCAAGAGTAGACCTGGACGGGAAGCGCGGTGGCGGGGTCAAGCACGCCTTCCGGCGGGGCCGAGGGGTAGTTGTCGACGAAGGCCACCATGCCGATCAGGAGGAGGGGTGCCGTCTCGCCCAAGGCGCTGGCAAGGCCAAGGATCGTGCCGGTCAGGATGCCGGGCATCGCCAGCGGCAGGACGTGGTGGAACACGGTCTGCATCTTGGACGCACCGACCCCAAGGGCCGCGTCGCGGATCGAGGGCGGCACGGCGCGGATCGCGGCGCGGGTGGCGATGATGATGGTGGGCAGCGTCATCAGGCTGATCACCAGCGCGCCCACGACGGAGGACGACTGCGGCAATCCGGCGAAGTTGATGAAGATCGCGAGGCCCAGGATCCCGAAGACGATCGAGGGAACGGCGGCGAGATTCGAGATGTTGACCTCGATCGCGTCGGTCCAGCGGTTCTTCGGCGCGAATTCCTCGAGATAGATCGAGGCGGCGACACCCACTGGCACGCACATGAGGGCAACCATGACCATCATGTAGATCGACCCAAGCAATGCGACACCGAGACCCGCGGCTTCCGGGCGCTGGTCCGAGGCGTCGGGGTTGGTGAAGAAGGTCCAGTTGAAGGACGAGGTCACGATGCCGGCCGCCTGGAGCTGTTCGACCAGGCGCAGTTGATCGGGGGAAATCTGGTTGTCGCGCTCGGCCGTCTCAAAGGTGACGCGGCCCTTGAGGAAACCGTCGACGCGTCCGGCGGCAAGCACGGTCGCGTCGATCGTCGTGCCGATGAGAGCAGGATCAGCCAGGACCTGCGCCCGCAACTGCCCGGCGGCGTCCTTGGAGATGAGCTCGCCCACCTCCTTGTCGCTGACACCCTCTTGCGTGATCCCCTGACCCTCGAGATGCGCCAGAAGCGCGCGGGACAGGACCTTCTGGTAGCCCACCGTCGTGACCTTGGCCATTTCGGCGGGATCGCGATTGCCCTTCGGGTCCAGCGTCTCGGCCGAAAGCTCCATCGGGAAGGTCAGCGTCGCCTGGTGGAAGGACGAGACGCCGTCCCGCAGGATGGTGAAGAGCATCACCGCGAGCGTCACCAGCGAGATGGCGATGGCGATCAGGCCATAGGCGCGGAAGCGCGCTTCGGCGGCGTTGCGCCGCTTCATGTCGCTGCTGGCGGTCAGGATCGACTGCTTCGGGGCCGAGAAAGTGCCACCGGCGGAAAGGTCGGTCATTCGTACTGCTCCCGGTACTTCCGGACGATCCAGAGGGCGAAGATGTTGAGGCCGAGGGTGATGACGAAGAGCGTCATGCCAAGGGCGAAGGCCACCAGCGTCTCAGGCGCGGCAAAGTCGGTGTCCCCGGTCAGCTGGCCAACGATCTTCACGGTCATCGTGGTCATCGCTTCAAACGGGTTGAGGCTGAGTTTCGCGGCGGCCCCTGCGCCCATAACGACGATCATCGTCTCACCGATGGCGCGGCTGGCGGCCATCAGGACCGCGCCGACGATGCCGGGCAGGGCGGCGGGCAGGATCACCTGCTTCACCGTCTCGGACTTCGTCGCGCCAAGGCCAAGGCTGCCGTCGCGCAAGGACTGCGGCACAGCGTTGATGATGTCGTCCGACAGAGAGGAGATGAAGGGGATGTTCAGGATCCCGATCACGATGCCGGCCGTCATCACCGAGGAGCCGGAGTTGCCAAGGCCCAGCGGCTCGGCGAACCAGTCGCGAAGGGCGGGGCCGACGGTGACCAGGGCGAAGATGCCGAAGACGACGGTCGGGATGCCCGCGATGACCTCGATCAGCGGTTTGACCCAGGCCCGCGTGCGTTTTGATGCGTATTCGGCCAGGTAGATCGCGGCGAAAAGGCCGATGGGGACCGCGACCAGCATCGAGATCAGCGTGATGTAAAGCGTGCCCCAGATCAGCGGCAGGATGCCGAGGTCTGACCCGCCGCGGAAGTTGGGCGACCAGGTCAGGCTGAAGAAGAAGTCCTGGAACGGGTATTTCGAGAAGAAGTCGAAGGTCTCGGACACCATCGACCAGACGATGCCGATGGTCGTCAGGATCGCGATGGAGGAGGCCGCGACGAGAAGGGCAAGGATCACCCGCTCGACCTGGTTGCGGGCGCGGAAGTCGGGTTGCGCGCGGGTCACGCCCCAGAAAAGGCCAAGGACGGCGAGGACGAGGACCAGGGCGGTGCGCCCGGCGGCCCCCCAATGCGATTGCGCGCGGTAGTCCTGCGCGGCGGTCAGGATCTCGGGCGAGACCTCGGCGGCGAGGGCAACGCCCGATTCGGCCAGAAGCGCGCGGACGTCGGTCGTGCTGGTAGCCAGCGCCTGGACCTCGGTCTCACTGATCGCGCCGCTGGCGACGGCGGCATCGAGGCCGTCGGCGACGCGGCGGATGTCCGCCATCGTCAGTTCCGATTTCGTGTCGTCGGCCACGAGGTCAGCGGGAAGAGTGGCGGAGATGCGCGCCTCGATCACCAGGGGCTGCGCGATCAGCCAAAGGAAAAGGGCGACCAGGGCGGGGATCAGGACGGAAATCGCGGCATACCACCCGTAGTAGCCAGGAAGCGAGTGCAGAAGCCGGGGATTGCCCTGGGTCGAGGCCAAGGCGCGCTGTCGTGCCAGGAAGAAGGCCGCGATGGCGAGGACGGCGATGGCGGCAAGAAGCATCAGGACGGACATGCAGGCTTCCGGGTTCTGTAACGGGAAGGGCGGGGCGCGAAGGCCCCGCCCGGTTTCAGCTTATTCCAGCGGACCCATCGGGGTTTCCGCCGCGACCATTTCCTGCGTCGCGGCCAGTTCCGGGTCCGAGACGAGGCCGTATTCCGCCAGCGGGCCATCGGGGCCGGCCATGTCGTCGCTGACGAAGAACTCGATGTATTCCTTCAGGCCGGGGATCACGCCGATGTGGGCCTTCTTGACGTAGAAGTAGAGCGGACGCGACACGGGGTATTCGCCCGAGGCGACGGTCTCGGCCGAAGGGACGACGCCGTTCATGGTCGCGACGCGCAGCTTGTCGGTGTTGTTCTGGTAGAAGGACAGGCCGAAGACACCGATGGCGTTCTTGTCGGCGTCGAGGCGGGCGAGCGTCTCGGTATAGTCGCCGTCGATGTCGACGTTGCGGCCGTCGGTGCGCAGCTTCATGCAGGCTGCCTCGGCCGCATCCTCGTCCATGCCGCCGTCCATGAAGGCCTTCATGGCGCCGGTTTCCTCGCAGCCCGCGACGATGACCTTGGTGTCATAGACTTCGCGGGTGCCGTGCTTGGTGCCGGGCGAGAAGACCAGGATGTCCTGGGCAGGCAGGTTCGGGTTGAACTCGGCCCACTGGGCATGCGGGTTGGCGACCAGGGCGCCGTCCTTCAGCACGGTCTCGGCGACGGCGTTGTAAAGGTCGGCCGGCGTCAGGGCGAATTCGGGGCCGTTCACGTCCGAGGCAAAGACGATGCCGTCATAGCCGAAGCGGACTTCCATGATCTCGGCCACGCCGTTCTGGGCGCAGAGGTCGATGTCGGATTGCGAGATGCGGCTGGAGGAGTTGGCGATGTCGACGGTGGTCTCGCCCACGCCTTCGCACAGTTTCTTGCGGCCGGCACCCGAACCGCCGCCTTCCACGACCGGGGTCGGGAAGTCGAAGTTCTCGCCGAAGGCTTCGGCGACGATGGTGGCATAGGGCAGCACGGTGGACGAGCCGGTGACCTGGATCTGGTCGCGGGCAGCGGCGGGCATCGCGGCGGCGAAGGCCAGCACCGAAACGGTGAGGTGGAAGGATTTCATCGAGGCACTCCTGAATTGGTGCAGCGTCGTGTAGCGGCCCTGTCGGCCTGGCCCCGGCTCTAGTCCCGTCGGGTGACGCTTAGATTGCAGAATTGTAAAAGCTGTATGACAGTCAGGCGGGGGCGAGGATCATCCGGGCGATGGTCTCGGCGATCATCATCGTGGGGGCGTTGGTGTTGCCCGCGATGATCTGCGGCATCAGCGAGGCATCCACGACGCGCAAGCCTTGCACCCCGCGGACGCGGCCTTGCGGGTCGGTGACCGACTGCTCGTCGCGGCCCATGCGGCAGGTGCCGACGGGATGGTAGATCGTCTCGGCCCGGGCGCGGATGTCGGCGTCAAGCTGGACATCGGTCGCAACCTGCGGGCCGGGAAGGGTTTCCTGGCGGATGTGCCGGGCAAGCGCTGGGGCATGCAGGATCCGGCGGGCGAGCTTCAGCCCCGCGCGGAGGGTCGGCAGGTCATCGGGGTGGCCAAGGTAGTTCGCGGTGATTTGGGGATGGGCCATCGGGTCGGGGCTGGCGAGGCGAATCTGCCCGCGGCTTTTCGGCAGAAGGTCGCAGACATGCAGCGTCAGCCCGTAGCCCAGCGACAGGCGACGGCCGTGGTCATGCAGATAGGCCGGGATGAAGTGGAACTGCAGGTTCGGCCGGTCGCGCGACGGGTCGGATTTCGCGAATCCCCCCGCCTCGGCCACGTTCGAGGTGAACTCTCCCGTTCCCCGCCGCAGGTAGGACCAACCGGCGCGAAGCGCGCGGGGCAGGAAGCTGGGGGCGATGCCGATGGCTGTGCGGTCGCGCAGCGCGGCCTGGACGGTGATGTCCAGATGGTCGGCCAGATTCGCCCCCACCTCGGGCGCGTCGTACAGGACGGGGATCCCCATGTCCTGCAGATGGGCGCCGGGGCCGATGCCGGAGAGCATCAGAAGCTGCGGAGAGTTGATGGCACCTCCCGACAGGATCACCTCGCCGCCTGGAGCAAGAGAGACCGTCCGGTCGCGAAGTTGGACCCCTGTGGCGCAGTGGCCGTCGAAGAGGACACGGTGCACCTGCGCCCCCGAGACCAGCGTCAGGTTCGGACGGTCCAGCACCGGCGTAAGGAAGGCCCGCGCTGCAGAGAAGCGACGCCCGTTGCGCTGGGTGACCTGGTAAAGCCCCACGCCGTCCTGACCGGCGCCGTTGAAGTCGGGGCATTCGGGCAGCTGACACTCGGTGCCCGCCCGGACAAAGGCGCGGGACAGCGGGTTCGGATGCGCCAGGTCGCTGACAGTCAAGGGGCCGCCTTGGCCGTGGTGGTCGTCGCGGAACGTGCGGTTGCCCTCCAGGTCCTTGAAGACTTCGCGTACGCGGGGCCAGTCCCAGTCCGGCCCCGCTGCTGCCGCCCAGTCGCGGTAATCGTGGGGATGGCCGCGCATGTAGATCATCGCGTTGATCGAGGACGAGCCGCCCAGAACGCGCCCGCGCGGCCAGAAGAGCTGGCGGTTGTTGAGCTGCGGTTCCGGCTCCGTCTCATAGCCCCAGTTCAGCCAGCGCATATGCGCCAGCGCGGCCAGGCCGAAGGGCATGTGGATCATCGGATTGCGGTCTGGCGGACCCGCCTCGACCAGGCAGACTCGGGTGGCAGGGTCAGCGGACAGACGGTTTGCCAGGACGCAGCCTGCCGATCCCGCACCGACGATGATGTAGTGAAAGCTCATGGGAGCGTCCGACAGCTTTTCAGCTGCGCTCCAACACCAGCTTTGGGATTGCACGGATGCAGGTGCGCGCGCGTCATGCCGCGAGATTAGCGGATCACGCTGCCAAGCCTAGTCTGACGCGGCGTCAGGCAAGCTCGGGCAGAAGGGCCGGGCAGGCGAGTTCCAGACCCTCGGCATAGATCACCTCGTCCTCGTCGAACCGCAGGGTGAAAAGCCGCACCTGGCGGTGGCTCTCCAGGCAGACGAATTCACCATCGGCCAGCCGCGAGGCAGGAATGGCCGCGACCGGGGTGCCGAAGATGGCCCGAGCGCGCCAGTCCCGGATCAGGATGGGTTGGCCGGGCGAGACCAGCAGGTCCTGCTCGGGCCGGTCATGGCCCAGGGTCGAGGCGCGGATGCGCACGAGGTCGACCATCTTGCGCGCCTGGACCGAGACCGAGGTCAGCCGGCGCGCGCCGTTCCGCGTCACGATCCGGTCGCCCGGAGTCAGGTATTCGACCGGAAGCACCCCATCGAGCGTCCGCACCATGGTGCCAGCCAGGATGCCGGGTTGCGCCTCGATCCCCTCGCCACCGGCCGACCTGGAAAACGGAGCCTCGAAATCCATTCCCGCAATCCTTCTTCCAACTTGGCGACAGTTCTCGCGCGGGTTTGTGGTCGGCATTCGATGCCAGTTCGGTCATTTCGGGGCATATGTGGCCGCAAATCGGCGGCTGTGGCGCAATTGCGGCAGCACATTTGCCCCTCGCGCCGCGCCGCAGGCTTTGCTAGAAGGCCCCGGCTGGTCGGCGGGTGTGGCGGAACTGGCAGACGCACCGGATTTAGGTTCCGGCGCCGCAAGGCATGGGGGTTCAAGTCCCTTCACCCGCACCAGCCGTAACCAGTGCGTACGGCTGGCGATTCCCCCTTACATTGGACGGAAAGCGCTGCTAGAAGGCCGCGCAACGCGCGCAGGGTTCCGCCCTGTGCCTGTGCAGTATTGCGCGATCAGCGCCCGAGACAGCTTAGGAAGGACGTCCCCCCATGCAGGTCACCGAGACCCTGAACGAAGGCCTCAAGCGCGGCTACACCATCACGGTGACGGCGGCCGAACTGGACGCGAAGGTCCAGGAAAAGCTGATCGAGGCGCAGCCAGAGGTCGAGATCAAGGGCTTCCGCAAGGGCAAGGTTCCGCTGGCGATCCTGAAGAAGCAGTTCGGCACCCGCATCCTGGGCGACGCGATGCAGGAAGCCATCGACGGTGCGATGAAGGATCACTTCGACAAGACCGGCGACCGCCCGGCGCTGCAGCCGGAAGTGAAGATGGTCGGCGGCGATACCTGGAAAGAAGGTCAAGACGTCGTGGTCGAGATGACCTATGACGCGCTGCCCCCGATCCCGGATGTCGACGCCTCCAAGCTGAAGCTGGAAAAGCTGATCGTGAAGGCCGACGACAAGGCCATCGACGAGGCGCTGGAGAACCTGGCGAAATCGGCGCAGAACTTCGACGACCGCAAGAAGGGCTCGAAGGCCAAGGACGGCGACCAGATCGTGATCGACTTCAAGGGCTCGGTCGACGGTGAGCTGTTCGAGGGCGGCTCGGCCGAGGATTATCCGCTGGTGCTGGGCTCCAAGTCCTTCATCCCGGGGTTCGAGGACCAGCTGATCGGCGCCAAGGTCGGCGACGAGGTTTCGGTCAACGTCTCCTTCCCGGAAAACTACGGTGCCGCCCACCTCGCCGGCAAGGCCGCGGTCTTCGCTTGCACCGTCAAGGCGGTGAAGGAACCGAAGCCGGCCGCGATCGACGACGAGCTGGCGAAGAAGTTCGGCGCCGAGGATCTGGCGGCCCTCAAGGCCCAGATCGCCGAGCGTCTGGAAGCCGAATACAAGGGCGCGGCCCGTGCGGTGCTGAAGCGGTCGCTGCTCGACCAGCTGGACGGCATGGTCAAGTTCGACCTGCCCGCGAATCTGGTCGAAGCGGAAGCCAACCAGATCGCCCACCAGCTGTGGCACGAAGAGAACCCGCATGAGCATGGCCACAACCACGGCCATATCGAGACCACGGACGAGCACAAGAAGCTGGCCGAGCGTCGCGTGCGCCTGGGCCTCCTCCTGGCCGAGATCGGCCGCAAGGCCGAGGTCACCGTGACCGATGCCGAGATGACCCAGGCCGTTCTGGCCGCTGCCCGCCAGTACCCGGGGCAGGAGCGTCAGTTCTTCGAATTCGTGCAGAAGAACGCCCAGATGCAGCAGCAGCTGCGCGCCCCGGTCTTCGAGGACAAGGTCGTCGACCACCTCGTGGGCCTCGCCAAGGTGACCGAGAAGGAGATCTCGAAAGAGAAGCTCCAGAAGGCCGTCGAAGCGCTGGACGAGATGTAAGGACGCCGATTGCCGCGTCTGCAGGGCCGCCCTCACCGGGCGGCCTTTTTCATTGACAGACTTTCCAGGTGCCGTAACCTGCGCCTGCGGGATCATCCCGTATTCCACACATTGAAACCCGACATGACCCGGCCGACGGCCCGGGCAGAAGGAGCCATTGATGACGATGATCGACGCGGCGCGCCGACAGGCAGAGGCCGCACACAGGGACCAGCAACGGAAAGGGGCAGCAGGTGCGCCCTATATCGGGCACGTGGCCGAAGTCGCGCGACTGGTCGCGGCCTGGGGGGCATCGGAGCCAGTCGTTGCCGCGGCCTGGCTGCACGATGTGGTCGAAGACTGCGGGGTCAGCCTCGCCAGCCTTGAAGCCGCCTACGGAGCCGAGGTGGCAAGCCTGGTCGCAGAGGTAACGGACGACAAGACCCTGCCAAAGGCCGAGCGGAAACGGCTTCAGGTCGTCAATGCGGGTCACAAGAGCGTGGGGGCTGCCCTGATAAAGCTGGCGGACAAGCTGTCGAATGTCGCCGAAATCGGACGGGAGCCGCCGATGCACTGGGATGAGGCCCGGATGCTGGCCTATGTCGAATGGGCAGAGACAGTGGTGGCCGGCCTGCCCGCGCTGCCTGCAACCGGCCTGCAACAGTTCCGCGAGGCTGCGGCAACGACACGAGCCGCCATTCGCCGACGGGGTGAGGCCGGGCGGGACTGACCGACTGCCTGCATGGCTTATGCCGGGCTTTCCGCGGTCTCTTCCTTTTGCGCCTCGGCGCGGATGACCAGAAGCCCCGCCCCGATCAGTGCCGCGATCCCGGCCCAGGCCAGCGTGGTGGGCAGCTGGTCCCAGAAGAGCCAGCCCCAAAGGACACCCCAGATGATGAAGCTGTACTCGAAGGGTGCCACCGAGGACGAAGGTGCCACGCGGTAGGCGTAGGTCAGGAGCGACAGTCCGATCGAAGCGATGAAGCCACAGGCCATGAAGAGAAGAAGGTCGGTCATTGGCATCGCCTGCCAGCCGCGCGTCAGGAATGCGAGCGAGGGATGGGTTGCGCCGTCATAGGCGCCCGACCCGAAGACGGCTGCCAGCGCCAGGGCGCTGGCGAGGAAGGTCAGGTTCCCCCAGAAGGTCATCGCGCCCGCTGTCTCGGTCTTGCCAAGGACCCGGGTGGCAAGCTGCGTCAGCGCATAGCCGAAGGCCCCGAGGACCGGCAGCAGCGCGGCGGGGTCGAAGACGCTGGCGCTGGGATTGAAGATCATCAGCATCCCGGCGAAGCCCGCCAGCAGCGCCAGCAGGTTCATGGGCCCGATCCGCTCGCCGAAGACCAGGGCGGCCGCGATGGTGATGAAGAGCGGTGCGGTGAAGAAGAGCGCCACGGTATCGGCCATCGGCATCGCGGCAAGGCCGAGGTAGTAGGCGGTGTAGGCCACGAAGTTCAGGAAGCCGCGGGCGAACATCCAGCCCCAGTTCGGGGTGGTGATGGTAGAGAGCCGGCCATCAAGCACACGGACGATGATGAGCAGCAGCGGCACAGCGGTCAGGCTGCGGATGATCATCGCCTGATAGAGCGGATAGTCTCCCGACAGCCGTTTCAGGATCACGTCCTGCAGCGAAAAGACCGCGATCCCGACGACAAGAGCAAGGATACCGCGCTGAGTGGCTGTCATCTGCATGCGGCCACGCTACGCCGGGCAGGGCGCGTGGCTTGCCTGCCCCCGACACCGCCCGGTCAAAGCGCGGCAAGCTTTGTCGCAGCTTCGGGCATCCGCTTCAACGTCGCCCCGATATGCGCCCGCCACTGGGGGCCCCGCTCCATCGTGTCCCCATAGGCCTCGCGCAACTCGTCGGGCCGGTCCTCGGCCAGGGCCTCGATCAGAAGGGCGGCCTGGGCCATGTCCTTGCGGGATTTCAGCCGGTCGGGACCCTGGCGGCGGTCAGCGACGATCAGCTTGTGGATCGCATAGGCCTCGGGCCGCGGGATCTGGATAAGAACGCCCGAGCGGTAAAGCGCGGCGGCCTTGATGGGTTCGGCGATCAGATAGTTCAGGAAGTGGAGCGATTGGGCGGCGACACCTAGGGAGGGCAGTTCGCGGATGTCCTCCTCGGGGCGGAAGGAGGGGGTCAGGAATTCGACCAGAGTGTTCGACTTGGTCTGCCGCCAGCGCCAGATCGAGCGGTGGTTGACCGAAGGGATCGGGGCGAAGTCCAGCGTCTTGAAGGTGTCATTGAGCGGCGTTTCGACCGTGTCGCCAAGGGCGAGCGAGAGGCGCTCGAACTGGGCGATGTCGAGATCGCTTGTCTGCATGATGTCAGTGCCTGGGATGCGGATTCCAAGTTCGCATTCGTAAAGTCGAAAGGCATTTGTCCCGACAACGGTGCCGCCAAGACGGAAGGTGCCTGTCTGCTCCAGCGCTGCGAGGAGAGATCCGGTCGCAGGATCGACGGGTCGCGCCCCTTCGGCCCTCAGGACGCGGATCAATCGCGTTCGGTCAGCGGCGCGGGCCTCGCGGGCAGCTTTGAGCTCTTGGTGCCGGGCGATCCGTTCCGCCATTTCTGGGGTATCTTCGCCGATGTAGCGCTTTCTCACGTCACTTCCGACACGGTACATGTCGTACCAGTAGGACTTGCCTCCGCGCCTCTCGAGTCGTGGGGTGCCAATGATCTCGCTGGTCTGTTCGTCCTCCAGCGCGGTGCGGAGGTCGAGGTAGGCGGCATGGGCAATTGAGCTTAGTCTTTGCATGGCATGTACTACAAGGGATAAGCCGTGTAGTACATGAGGCCGCACTTAACGGCAAGCCTTTTGTACTACAGCGGGAACTGAGTGTAGTACATGAAGCCCCGAAAGGGAGCATCCCCCGCCTGGATGTGATGCTCTACGCAAGAACCATCCGTAGAGCAAAACAGAAACCGCGCCCGGTTGCCCGGACGCGGTTCCCAAGCCCCTGAGGGGAAAGGCTTATTCGTCCTGCGCGGCCGCGCCCATTTCGTCGAAGAGTTCGGCGATCTCGAACTCGGCCTGGGCTTCGGCTTCGGCGGCGAGTTCCGCGACCGACTTGCCCGACGCCTGCAGCTCGGCCTCTTCGGGCGAACGGGCGACGTTCAGCTTGATCTTCACCGCGACTTCCGGGTGCAGACGGACGGAGACCGTGTGCAGACCCAGTTCCTTGATCGGCTTGTCCAGCACGACCTGGGTCCGGTTGACGGTGAAGCCGGCTTCAGTGGCAGCCTCGGCGGCGTCACGCGGGGTGACCGAGCCGTAAAGCGCACCGGCGTCCGAAGCCGAACGGATCACGATGAACGCCTGGCCGTCGAGCTTCGCAGCAACGGCTTCGGCCTCTTTCTTCGTTTCCAGGTTGGTGGCTTCCAGCTGGGCCTTCTTCGCCTCGAACGACTTGATGTTCGCGTCGTTGGCGCGGAGAGCCTTGCCTTGCGGCAGGAGGAAGTTGCGGGCGTAACCGTCCTTGACGTTCACGACCTCGCCCATCTGGCCAAGCTTGGCCACACGTTCCAGAAGGATGACTTGCATGTGCGTCGCTCCTTATTTCACGGCATAGGGCAGCAGGGCCAGGAAGCGGGCGCGCTTGATGGCCTGGGCCAGTTCACGCTGCTTCTTCGCCGAGACTGCGGTGATGCGGGACGGGACGATCTTGCCGCGCTCGGAGATGTAGCGCTGCAGGAGACGGGTGTCCTTGTAGTCGATCGCCGGAGCGTTGTCGCCCGAGAAGGGGCAAACCTTGCGGCGGCGGAAAAACGGCTTGTTCGCCATGGTCTATTCCTTTCCTCAGATCAACGACGCGGAGCGCCGAACGACGGACGCTCGCCACGGTCCGGACGGTCGCCGAACGACGGACGCTCACGGCGTTCACCGCCGCCAAAGCCGCCACGGTCACCGCGGTCGCCACGGTCCTCGCGCTCGTCCCGCTTCTGCATCTGCACCGAGACGCCTTCGGCGTGCTTGTCGACCTTGATGGTCAGCACGCGCATCACGTCGTCGTGGAGGCGCATCAGGCGTTCCATTTCCTGAACGGCAGCGGCAGGCGCGTCCGACTTCAGGAAGGCATAGTGGCCCTTGCGGTTCTTGTTGATCTTGTAGGCCATCGTCTTGACGCCCCAGTACTCGTTCTCAACGACTTTGCCGCCGTTGTCCGCGAGGACGGTCGAGAAGTGTTCGATAAGGCCTTCGGCTTGCGCGTTGGACAGGTCCTGGCGCGCGATGAAGACATGCTCGTAAAGAGGCATGCGGGCTTCCTTCGTTTCAGGGCGGCTTCATAGGACGGGCGAAACCTTTTCCGCAGCCCGTCCACGAGAGGCATCGCCGGTTCATGGATAAGCGGAAAGGATGCGGCCTTATACAGATCGCGGGCTTGAGCGCAAGGGCTATCGGGCCGAGGCAGGCAGCCCGAAGACCCGGTCGAAGCCCCAGGTGAAGAGGTAGGTGTAGACGAGAAAGAGCAGGATCAACCCCGCCTCGTAGACCAAAGCCTGCCCGAACGTAACTCCCAGCCACCAGGCCATGATCGGCACGAGAAGCACCACCAGGCCGCCTTCGAACAGGACCGCATGGGCGATCCGGCGCGAGAGAGGCCTGCCCCGGACGACCTGCCGCGCCTCCCAGGCCTCGAAGAGCGAGTTGTAGACGTAGCTCCACCCCAGGGCGACCGTGGCGGTCAGGACCGACAGCGCGAAGGACGATCCGGCGCTGGCCTCCGAGACCAGCCACAGGAAGGCCGAGGCGACCAGCGTTCCCAGCGTCTCGAACGAGACGGCGTAAACGATCTTGCGGCGGGTCGGCGTCATCCCTTGGCGGGGTCCCTCGGGCGGCGAAGCTCCCGGGTTTCGCGGACGAAGGTGTAGTCGTGATAGCCCAGCCGTGCCGCGGGGTTGTACCGGGTGTAGTCCAGACGTCCGTCGACGAGGCAGTCCTCGCGGATGTGGATCCCCACCACCTCGCCCAGAACCAGCTTCTCCGGGCCGATCAGGTCGACCAGCTTCACCACCCGGCATTCCAGCGTCGCGGGCGCATCGGCCACCCGCGGACAGTCGATGGCAACGCATTCCGCCTTCGCCACCCCCGCCGCCCCGAATTCATCCGTCCCGCGCGGGAACCGGGCCGAGGTCGCGTTCATTGCCTCCAGCGCGGCCTCGGCCACGATGTTGACGGCGAAGACCCCGCTCTCCATCGCGTTGACCATGCTGTCGCGGTAGTCGCCCGCGAACATCACCTGCGGCGGCGTGTAGCCCACCGCGTTGAAGAAAGAATAGGGCGCGAGGTTGTCGCCCGTAGAGGCCCGGGTCGAGATCCAGCCGATGGGCCGGGGTGAGACGATGGCCGAGAAGGGGCTGTGCGGCAGCCCATGGCCCTCGGCGGGTCGGTAGAACATGGATAGGGTCCGTTGCAGAAATTGCCCGTCGGCAAATTGATCGTGACACTGCGCCATGTTACGGCCCGTTGCCAGCGGATTCGGCAAGCCCTCGGGGAGACCAGGAACCAGTGTACCGGCTTGAGGAAGAGACCGAGGACGACTGGTGGGAGGTCGAGGCGCTTTATGACCTCTGCTTCGCCCCCGGCCGGACGGCGCTGTCTTCCTACCGCCTGCGCGAGGGCGTGCCGACCGTCGCGCCGCTGTGCCTGACCTTGCGGGATGAAGAGGGGGCGCTGGCCGCGGTGATCCGCTACTGGCCGGCGCTGATCGGGGAACACGACGTGCTGCTTCTGGGCCCCGTGGCCGTCCACCCGACCCATCAGGGCGAGGGGCTGGGCGCGCTACTGATCAACGAGAGCCTGGCCGAGGCACGGCGGCTGGGATGGGAGCGAGTGATGCTGGTCGGCGACGCGCCCTATTATGCGCGTTTCGGCTTCAAGAAGCTTGAGGGGGTGGAGATGCCGCCGCCGACGAACCCCGACCGGGTCCTGGGGTTGGAACTCAAGGCCGGGGCCTGGAATGGCGTGACGGGCCAGGTCAGCAAAGCGACCTGACCGGCATTGCACGGGGGCTCAACGGCCCCATATCAGTGCAATGGACCAGAACCTTCCCTCTGTCGAGACTGCCGACCTCGCCACGCAGGTGGCCGACCTTGCCCGCCGTTACAAACGCGCGAACGGGCCGGTGATCCGCCTGGTGAACCGGCTTGGGTCGACGCTGGAAAGCCAGCTTTCCGCGCTCCCCGAAAGTGTGCGGACCCAGATCGAGCGGGTGACCGCTCAGGCGCTGCAGACGTCTTACGGCCTTGCCGCGCGGGCGCCGGAGCTTGGCACGCGGGGGCCGATGGCCGCCGTCATAGCCACGGGCGCGGCGGGCGGGGCAGGGGGACTGCCGACCGCGGTGGCCGAGCTTCCGGTGACGGTGACGCTGTTCCTGAACGCCATTCGCGCCGAGGCGCGCGGGGCAGGGTTCGACCCTGATGAAGACTGGGTGCGCGCTGAATGCCTGCAGGTCTTTGCCGCGGGAAGTCCCCTTAAGCAGGACGACGGCGTGAACACCTCGTTCATCGGCACGCGGCTTGCGCTGACCGGGTCGACGGTCCAGAACCTGATCGCGGCCATTGCGCCCAAGCTTGCTTCGGTGCTTGGCCAGAAGCTGGCCGCCCAGGCCGTGCCGGTGATCGGGGCAGTCTCCGGGGCGGCGATGAACGCGGCCTTCCTGTCCTATTACCGCGAGGTTGCCCGCGTCCGCTTCGCTCTTCTGAAGCTCGCGCAGGAGCACGGGACCGAGGTGGTCGAGGCCGAGTTCCGACTGGCCACCACGCCGCCCAAGGTGGTCCGGGCCTGACCTGGTTGCGATCCGCCCCGTCCCTTGGGTAAATGCGTCCCAAGGCCAGAAGGGGGGCGGGATGAGCACCGATGTCATCGCGAAGCTGAAACAGATGGCAGCCGATCCGGACCGCGTCTGGATCCGGGGTGGGCAAACCTATGCCGGCCTTCTGGCCGAGACGGGGCGGCTTTCCAACACGCTTGTTTCGCTGGGCCTCCGGAAAGGCGACCGCCTGCTGCTTCAGGTCGACAAGTGCGAGGCAGTCCTGTCGCTTTACCTGGCTTGCCTGCGGACCGGTGTGGTCTTCCTGCCGGTGAACCCCGGGTACACCGTGGCCGAGACCGAGCATTTCCTTCGCGACGCCGAACCCGCGCTGGCGGTCACCGATCCCGGCCGCGTCGACGGGTTGGCGGCGCTCGGAGCCCGGGTGATGGCACTGCCAGAGCTTCTGGCGCGGACTGCGGGGCAGGGGGAAGCCTTCCCCGATCCCGCCCACGACCCGGACGACCTGGCGGCGATCCTTTACACCTCAGGCACGACGGGACGGTCCAAGGGCGTTATGCTGACGCGCGAAAACCTGGCCTCGAACGCCGAGGCTCTGGTCGGTCTTTGGCGCTTTGCGGAAACCGACGTGCTCTTGCACGCTCTGCCGGTCTTCCACACCCACGGGCTGTTCGTGGCAACGAATTGCGTCCTTTATGCAGGCGCAAGCATGATCTTCCACCGCAGCTTCCAGCCTGCTGGCGTGCTGGCCGCGCTGCCGGACGCCACGGTGATGATGGGCGTGCCCACCTTTTACTCCCGGCTTCTCGCCGACACCGGCCTTTCGCACGCTACGGTCGCGCAAATTCGCCTCTTCATTTCCGGCTCTGCGCCCTTGTCGCCCGCGACCCATGCCGAATGGCAGGCGCGCACCGGGCACGCGATCCTGGAACGTTACGGGATGACCGAGACCAACATGATCACCTCGAACCCCTACGACGGCTCCCGCCGTGCCGGGACCGTGGGGATGCCGCTGCCGGGGGTCGGGGTCCGGATCACCGGCCCTGACGGCCAGGTCCTGCCGCAGGGCGAGGCGGGGTCGATCGAGGTGCGGGGGCCGAACGTCTTCAAGGGCTACTGGCGGCTTCCCGAAAAGACGGCAGAAGAGTTCCGCGACGGCTGGTTCATCACCGGCGACATGGGCGCCGTCGATGTCCAGGGCTATCTCTCTATTCTGGGTCGGGCGAAGGACCTGGTGATCACCGGGGGCCTCAACGTCTACCCGGCCGAGGTCGAGGCAGCGCTTGACGACCTGCCCGGTGTGGCGGCCTCGGCCGTGATCGGCGTGCCGCATCCCGATTTCGGCGAGGCGGTGGTGGCCTGCCTTGTCGCGGCACCCAAGGCGACGCTGACGGAAGAGGCCATCCGGTCCTTGCTCCGCAACCGGTTGGCCGCCTTCAAGCTGCCGAAGCGGGTGCTGATTCTGGATGAGTTGCCCCGGAACGCGATGGGGAAGGTTCAGAAGGCCGAACTTCGCCGTAGATACAGCGACCTCTTCGCCGCGGCCTGACGCGGCCCTTCTGGGCCCGTTTGGCGATTTCCGGCCGATTTGCGCCTATACCTTGGGTTTATGTACCCCGGATAAACCGCTGGTCACTGTTCAGAGCCTTTTTCCTGCCGCAGTCCAAGGGAACCAAATGGGGGCATGAGACCCCTTGGTTGGGACAGTCGACACGACATGCAAAAAGAAAGGACATGAGATGAGCGAACCGAAGGACACCCTCTTCTCCCGCCGCAAGGCCCTGGGCCGGATCGGCGCCCTTGCTCTGGCCGCCTATGCAGCGCCGGCGATGACCACGGTAAGCGTGGCGCACGCAAGCAGCGGGTCGAGCGGGTCGACGTCCAGCACCGCACCGACTCCGGCTACGCCTCCGACCCCGCCGACACCGCCGTCCCGGACGACCTCGCCGACCAACAGCACCCGGCCCAGCACCTGCTCGGGCCCCACCGATGATGATGCGGGTTGCGGCGGTACCAGCACCGCCCCCTGAGGCCTTGCATCGCTTTCTTCGGCGCGGCTAGCTGCGCCGAAGGCATCAGCATGGGACTGCGAGAGTGCAGCGGGACATTCTCTTTCAGGGCGTCGCCGCGCCGCTTCGTCTGCAGGGCGCGGATGTCGTGCTGCCGCTTCTGCCGGACATCGTTGTGGGCTGGCCCTTCCGTATCGTCGAACCGGGCGATACCCCTGCTTTCTTCACGATCACCGCGCGGCCCGACGCGCCGCTGCTGCGTTGCGAGAGCCATGTCGAGGACCGACCGCCGCAGGACTGGGATCCCCTAAACGCGCTTTGCGATGCCATGGCCGGCCTTGCGGTGGCCCTGCCGCTGTCCGATCCCCGGCTGATCTGCCTTCATGCCGCCGGGGTCGAGATTGCCGGGCGGCTGGTCGTGTTCCCGAACATCCGGCGGGCCGGGAAGAGCACGCTGTCCGCCGCCTTCGCCCGTGCCGGGCACCGGGTCTTTTCGGACGATGTCGTGCCGCTGTCCTTTCCGCAGGGCGGGCCTGCGCTGGGCCATGCGATGGGAACGGCCCCGCGTCTGCGACTTCCCTTGCCGGAGAGCCTGCCTGCGGGTTTCCGCAGCTGGGCCGAGGCGGTGCCGGGGCCGCGGAACCGGCAGTATCACTACCTTCCCATCGCCGGTCAGCCGACCCACGGCGAGACCCTGCCCCTGGGGGCCTTCGTCCTTCTGGACCGCCGGGACGAGCCGGTGGAGGCCGAACTGATCCCGGTCCGCGCGGATGCGGCGATGGATGCGCTTCTTCACCAGAACTTCACCCGCGACCGGCATTCGGGCGAGGTGCTGGAGGTGATCGCGGCCAGTCTGGAAGCGGCGGCGGTCTGGAAGCTGGTCTATGCGGACCTGGATGGGGCGGTGGCCTGCCTGACGGCGGGGTTCCGTGCCTGGGCCGTGCCGGTCGAAGGGGGCGTTGAGCGGCGGTTCGGGCCGGCCTCTCTGGATTACCGGCCCGGCCCGTTGGGACGCACGGTCGTCCAGCGGGTGGGGGTAGTGGTGCGGTGGATCGGGGAAGTCCTGTACCTGGCCGATCCGGAGGGGCGGGCGATCCAGCGGATGGATGCGCTCGCGGCGGCGATCTGGGCGATGCTGGAGGAGCCGGGCACCCCGGAGGAGCTGGAAGAGGCGCTGGAGGAGGCCTTTCCGGGCACCCCGCGGGAGAGGATCGCGGCGGATCTGCAGGCCCTTTTGGAGCGGCTGTGGGAGGCGGGGCTGGTCGGGGCCGGAGATGTGTCCACGGTGGACAAACTCTGATCCAGCAACAAAAACAATAGCTTGGTCGCGGACGTTAGGGATCTGTTAAGCCTTGGCCGAGTGGCTGATCTAGCTCCCTTTGTGCTGGAACGGCAGGCAGAGTAGGCCCTTCGCAAGTGTCGCGGGCGAGGAAGGTGGCGAGGCTGGTCGCCTCGGTTTCCTCGAAGGTCTCGGCGGTCGCGGACAGGTCCAGGATGCGGTCGAAGCGGAAGGTGCGGAAGTCGGCGCGCAGCTCGCACCAAGCGGTGAACATCCAGCCTTCGGTGAAGCTCCAGATCGCCAGCGGCCGGACGCGCCGGTCCGAGGCGCGGTCGGCGCCGTCGCGGTAGGTCATCTGCACGATGCGACGCTTGCGGATCGCCTCACGCAAGAGACGCGCCTGCGGCGGCATCCGGGCGTGGAGGCTGAAATAGGGCGCGTCCGTCAGGGTGCGGTCCTCGGGTCGCGGCATCCCGGCCTGAAGCTTGGCCCGCGCCTCGCGCGCGGCATGGGCCAGGACCGGATCGCCCGCGCGTTCGGCATAGGCGAGGCCCAGGGCCAGCGCCTCGACCTGATCATGGGTAAAGGTCACGGGCGCGAGGTCGAAGCCGGGGCGGAGGAGGTAGCCGATCCCGGCTTCGCCTTCGATGGGCAGGCCCGAGCCCTGCAGATGCGCGATGTCGCGGTAGATCGTGCGGGTGCTGACCTCCAGCCGCCGGGCCATGTCTTCGGCCCGGCTGACGCCGTGGGCGCGCAGGTCCTGCACCAGCCTGAAAAGTCTTTCCGCGCGGCGAATCTTCCCGATCCTTTCGCTTCGATCCCGCAAGCCTAGCACGCCCGACGGGCAGGGTCAGTCGGCGGCGGTGGCCTCCAACTCGATCATCAGGGGCGGGAGTGCCAGCCGCGTGACGCCGAGAAGCGTCATCGGCGGGGCGATGCCGAGGGGACCGAAACGCCGGCCGAGAAGGTCGAAGTTCCGCATAGCGGCATCGACATCGGTCGCATAGACGTTGAGCCGGATGATCTGCGCCAGAGACATGCCAGCCGCCACCAGCACGGCCTCCAGATTGTCGAGTGCCAGGGCCAGCTGTGCGCGCATGTCGCCCGGGTGCTGCGGCGCGCCGGTGGCATCGACAGCGGTCTGCCCGGCGCAGATCAGTTGTCGGGTTACTCCGGTGAGAAGTTCGGCCTGATTGTAGCCAAGCGGCAGGGACCAGGGCCAGGGATTGACGGGGGTGCGGTTCATGCGGGCTTTTCCTTTCCGGTTTCGGTGCCCGGAGGAAAGCAGAAGGCTCCTGACAGCGTGGTGTCAGGAGTGTCGGTGGTCAGACGGTTTCTTGCGTGGCCAGCCAGTCCATCAGCATTGTGCGCGCGCTTTCCTCGCCTGCGGCACGAGCCTTGTCGATCACGGCGCGAGCCTCGGCGAGGTTCACCTTGCGCAGAAGCGCCTTGACCGGCCCCACCGACGCAGGGCGCATCGAGAGCGTGCGGAAGCCGATGGCGGCCAACGCCAAGGCCTCGATGGGCCGCCCTGCATCCTCGCCGCAGAAAGAGAGCGGCGTCGCGGTCTCGGCGCAGCGGGCGATGATCTGTTCCAGGAAGGCGAGGAACGACAGGTTCAGCGTGTCGTAGCGGCGCCGGACGAGTTCGTTCTCGCGGTCGGCGGCGAAGAAGAACTGTTTCAGGTCGTTGCCGCCGACGCTGATGAAATCGGTCAGTTCGAAAAAGCTTTTCGGCGCGTAGGCAAGGGAGGGCGTCTCCATCATCGCGCCGATCTCGATCCGTTCGGGGACCGGGTGGCCGAGCGATTTTTCCCGGTGAAGTTCGCGCAGGACATGGGCGCGGGCGGCCTGGAATTCGCTGAGCTCGGTGATGAGCGGGAACATGATGGTGAGCGGGCGTCCGTTCGCGGCGCGGATCAGGGCCTGGACCTGCATCCGAAGGACGCCGGGCTTGTCGAGGCCGACGCGGACCGCGCGCCAGCCCATGGCGGGGTTCGGCTCCTCGGGCGGCTTCATGTAGGGAAGCACCTTGTCCGAGCCGATGTCGAGCGTGCGGAAGGCCACGCGCTTGCCCTTGGCCGCGTCCATCACCCGGGCGTAAAGCCGGGCGAGTTCCGCGCGCTGGGGCATCTTCGAGCGGATCAGGAACTGGAGTTCGGTGCGGAAGAGACCTACGCCGTCGGCGCCCGAGCCTTCGAGGCTGGGAAGGTCGGCCATGAGACCTGCGTTCATGTGGAGCGCGATGGTCGTGCCGCAAAGCGTAGTGGCGGGCAGGTTCCGCAGGGACGCGTAGCGCTTCTGCGCCTCGGCCTGCATGGCGATCTTGTCGCGGAAGGCGCGGGCGACGGTTTCCTCGGGGCGCAGGTGGACGATGCCCTGGTCACCGTCGACAAGGATCGGGTCGCCGTTCAGCGCCTCGGCGACGATGCGGCTGGCGTTGATGACGAGCGGGATCGCGAGGGCGCGGGCGACGATGGCGGCGTGGGAGCCGACGGAGCCTTCCTCCAGCACGACGCCCTTGAGCTTGCGGCCATAGTCAAGAAGTTCGGCGGGGCCGATGTTGCGGGCGACGAGGACCGGGTTGTCCGGCATCTCGGCCCCGGTGTCCTTGCCCTGTCCGGTCAGGATGCGGAGAAGCCGGTTCGAGAGGTCGTCGAGGTCCTGCAGGCGTTCGCGGAGGTACTGGTCGGGGACCTGCTCCATCCGGGCGCGGGCGGCGGACTGTTCCTTTTCCACCGCAGCCTCGGCGGAGAGACCGCGCATGATGTCCTCTTCCATCCGCCGCAGCCAGCCGCGGGAATGGGCGAACATGCGGTAGGCCTCAAGCACCTGCTTCTGGTCCTTGTCGAGCTGTTCGGCTTCCAGAAGGTCGTCGATCGACACGCGCAGCTCGCCCACGGCGTGGCGGATGCGGTCGATTTCGGTCAGGGGGTCGTCGGCCACCGGGTTGGTGATGACGACGCGGGGTTCATGGAGCCAGACGCGGCCTTCGGCGGCGCCTTCCTGGCCGGAGGTGCCGCGGATCATGACGGGCTGCTTGTGGAGCGCGCGCATCGCCCCGTCGCCGGAGGTGAAAGCGCCAAGCTCGGTCATCTCGGCCAGCACCATCGCGACGACGTCGAGGGCGTAGATCTCGTCCTCGTTGAACTGGCGGGCGGTCTTGGACTGGACGACAAGGACGCCGAGTTTCTCGCCCACGCGCTGGATCGGCACGCCGAGGAATGAGGAGAAGAGCTCTTCCCCGGTTTCCGGCATGTAGCGGAAGCCCTTTTCCGAGGGCGCGTCGGCGGTGTTCACCGGCTGGCCATAGCGGGCGACGCGACCGACGAGGCCTTCGCCGAGCTTCATGCGGGTCTGGTGGACGGCTTCCTTCTTCAGCCCTTCCGTGGCGCAAAGCTCCAGCGTCTCGGGATCGCGGAAGAGGTAGATCGAGCAGACCTCGGTCCCCATGCTGTCGGCGATGAGATGGGTGATGCTGTCGAGGCGGTCCTGCCCCTCGCCCGGGACGGACAGGACATCGCGCAGGCGGCGGAGAAGCTTGCGACTTTCGCTTTCTGTCCGTTCGGGCATGGGGCGCGGGTCCTTCCTGGTCTTCCCCTTTCTATAGGGGGGTGTTGCGCGGATGGAAACGGAATTGCGCGGGATGCGCGCGGGGGTTGGGGTGGTGCCTGCGGAATGGGCAGGGGGAACCGGTTCGGGGGTCCGGGCCTTGGGTCGGGGAGAAGCGGGAGCGGGCGGATGATCGAGGCGGATGTGGCGGTGGTGGGGGGAAGCTTCGCGGGGCTTTCGGCGGCGATCATGCTGGCGCGGGGGCGGCGGCGGGTGGTGATCATCGACGAGGGGTTGATGCGGAACCTCTATGCCCATGCCTCGCACGGGTTCCTGGGGATGGACGGGGCCGCGCCGCAGGCGATCCGGGCGAAGGGGCTGGCCGAGGTGCTGGCCTATCCCATGGCGTGGTACCTGGAGGGGCGGGTGGAGCGGATTTCGGGGAAGTCGGGAGCCTTTGTCCTGCAGGGGCCGGAAGAGGTGCGGGCGGCGCGGGTGATCCTGGCCTATGGGCAGCGCGACCGGTTGCCGGACATCCCGGGACTGGCGGAGTGCTGGGGGAAGACGGTGGTGCAATGCCCCTATTGCCACGGCTACGAGCTTGCCGACCGGACCACGGGGCTGCTGGCCTGGGAGGCGATTCCGATGCACCACTCGGTGCACCTGGCGGACTGGACGGATGACCTGATCCTGCTGGAGAACGGCGTGGAGGTGACGGAGGACCAGGCCAGTGAGCTGGACCGGCCGGGCCTGCGGCGGCAGGTCGGGAAGGTGGTGCGGGTGCATCACACGGGTGGTGTGATCGAGTCGGTGGAGCTGGAGGGTGGCGACCGGGCGGCAATGCGGGCGCTCTATCTTGTGACCTGGCAAGAGCCGGCCTCGCCGCTGGGGGAGGAGCTGGGGTGCGAGGTGGTGGAGACGCCGATGGGGCGGCATCTGAAGGTGGATGATCACCAGCGGACCACGGTGCCGGGCGTCTTTGCCGCGGGAGACCTGGCCCGGCCCTATCCCTCGGCCACGCAGGCGGCATCGACGGGAAACCGCGCAGGGGCGGCCTGCCATCAGGACTTGCTGGGGATACTGGACGACTAGCCGGGCCGCCTATGCGACCGTGGCAAGGGAGATCAGTCCGGGTCGCCGTCGCCGTTGCCGAGGACTCCGAATTTCGACGACTGCGCGTTCTGTCCGGCCTGAGAGAAATACCCGTCGGCGGCCAGACCGCGGCGGATCAGCTCTCGCACCGCGGCCGAGCGGCTGGGCATGCGTGCGTTGAAGCGAAAATTGTCCAGCGCTGCAAGCTCTTCCTCGGCCAGCATCACCTGCAGCCGGTCGCCCCGCTTTCCGATGTCACGTGTCCCGTCAGACATGGTGCACCCTGGCTTTTACTCATAATGAGCGAATGTCTCATTTGGATCAAGTGGCACAAGTCCCTGCAAAGGCGGCATCTGCACAACGGTAGGCGCTTCCTCCGAATATGTATATGATTTTGCTGTAAATTTTTCCCTCTCTGGTCCAGAATGACCGGAGAAAGGACGTACCATGGACTTCATCGAGCGCCGCCCCGAAAGGGCCAATCCGGTCCTGTGCCTGATCCGGAATGCCGTTCTGCGGGAAGATCTTGGCGAGGCGCTGACATCGCAGGGGTTCCGCGCTGCAATGCGGCTGGACCGGGCACGGAGCTACTGCGCGGTGATCCTGGACATCGACGACGCGACCCCGCGCCAGATCTCGACGGTCCGCAGTCTGGCGGAAGCCGGAGTTCCGGTCATCCTGATCGGCGACTCCATCGAGACGGCGCGCGAGACCGGCTTGCCCTGCATGGCCTTCTTCACGATGGCCTTCGTGACCGACCTGCTGGTCGCCCGGCTGCGCGCCCTTCTGGAAGCGCCGCCGGACCAGTGGCCCGAGGTCAAGTAGCCTAGGCCTTGTCGAGTTCGAACGTGTCGTGCAGCGCCTGGACAGCGAGTTCCATGTACTTGCGGTCGATCAGGACCGAGATCTTGATCTCCGACGTCGTGATCACCTTGATGTTCACGTTCTCGGCCGCAAGGGCCGCGAACATCTTGGCCGCGACGCCGACCTGGCTGCGCATCCCGATCCCCACGACCGAGACCTTGGCGACGTCGGTGTCGGTGACGAGCGAGGTGTAGACGAACTTGCCGGCGGCGGCGGCGTCCTCGATGGCCTTCTTCGCGCGGTCCACCTGGTTGGTGGGCAGGCTGAAGGTCATGTCGGTATGGGCGCGCTTGTCGGACGGGTCGTCCTGTTCCGAGATGTTCTGGACGATCATGTCCACGTTGACGCCAGCATCGGCAAGCGAGCCGAAGATCGCCGCGGCGATGCCGGGCCGGTCCTCGACCTTCAGCAGGGTCATTTTGGCTTCATCGCGGCTGTAGGCGACGCCGGAGACGACTTTCGATTCCATGATTTCATCCTCGTCGCAGACCAGGGTTCCAGAGTTTTCGTCGACCTCCTCGAAGGAGGAGACCACGCGCAGCCGCACCTTGTAGCGCATCGCCAGTTCCACGGAGCGGGTCTGCAGGACCTTGGCGCCGAGGGAGGCCAGCTCGAGCATCTCCTCGAAGGCGATCTTGTCGAGCTTGCGGGCCTTGGGGCTGATGCGGGGGTCGGTGGTGTAGACGCCGTCGACGTCGGTGTAGATGTCGCAGCGCTCGGCCCCGAAGGCGGCGGCGAAGGCCACGGCGGTGGTGTCGCTGCCGCCACGGCCCAGGGTTGTGATCCGGCCCTCGGCGCTGACGCCCTGGAAGCCGGCCACGACCATGACCTTGAAGCCTTCGGCGAACTTGGCGTCGATGTTGTCGCGCGGAATGCTGACAAAGCGGGCCTGGCCGTGGGCCGAGGTGGTGTTGATCGGCACCTGCCAGCCCTGCCAGGACCGGGCGGGGATGCCCATCTCCTGCAGGCGCAGCGCCATGAGGCCGGCAGTCACGTTCTCGCCCGAGGAGACTACCGCGTCATATTCGCGGGCGTCGTAAAGCTTGGAGGTCTGTTCAACCCAGCCGACCATTTCATTGGTCTTGCCGGACATGGCGGAGACGATGACAATGACGTCATAGCCGCGCTCGACCTCGGCCTGGACCTTTTTGGCGGCGTTCTCGATCCGGGCGAGGTCCGCCACGGAGGTTCCGCCGAATTTCATCACCAGAAGCGGCATCCGCGCCTCCCCCTTGGGCGTTCAAAACGCCCGCTTCTTATGCGGGGGTTTGGGCGGGCGCAAGGGTCAGTCGAGGCGGTAATCGACGGGTTGCAGCGGCGGGGGTGGGGGTTCGTCCAGGTGGGGGGCGAGGGAGATTTCGGCGGTCCGGCAGATGGCGTCGAGGGGGAGCGCGTTGGCGGTCAGGCCGAAGGGGTGGGCGAGCTCTTCCGTGACCTCGGCGAGGCCGAAGAAGGTGTATGCGACGATGACGGCGAAGACGGGGGTGAGCCAGCCGGTCGGCTCGAGCAGCGCGAAGGGGAGGAGGAGGCAGTAGAGCCAGGAGGTGCGGAAGATGAGGAGGGAGTAGACGTAAGGGAGGGGCGTGAGCTTGATCCGCTCGCAGCCCGCTTGCGCCAGCGCGATGGTGGAGAGGCGGGTGGAGAGCGTGCGGGCGCCGAAGCCGTCCATGCGGCCTTCGCGGTGCGCCTCGGCCAGGTGCAAGGCCATCGCGTCGAGGGTTGTGTCGGGGGTGGTCGACGGGACGTCGCGGAGGGCGGCGGCGTCATTGGGCAGGCCGCGAAGCGCGCAGCGGTGCTGGTGCAGGAAGGCGCGGATCGCGGTCAGGAGGCGGCGGCGGTCGGTGGCGTCGGGGAGGAAGATTTCGGCCTCGCGGGCGATGGCGCGGGCGTCGGCGAGGAGGCCTCCCCAAAGGCGGCGGGCTTCCCACCAGCGGTCGTAGGCGGCGTTGTTCCGGAAGCCGAGGAAGAGTGAGAGCGCGACACCGAAGACGGCCAAGGGCGCGGCCTGGACATGGGGGAGGGTCCAGACGAAGCGGTCGATGGCGACGACGGCGGTGGAGAAGAGGGCCACGAACAGCAGTTGCGGCGCGATGACCGGCAGGACCGAGCCGCGGACGGCGAAGAGGAGTGCAAGGATCCCGGGCTTGTCGCGAAGGATCATTTCGGCAGCGCGCGCCAGCCGATGTCCGAGCGGCAGAAGCCCTCGGGCCAGTCGAGGAGGTCGATCATCGCGTAGGCGCGGTGGTGGGCTTCCTCCAGCGTCGCGCCGCGGGCGGTGATGTTCAGGACGCGGCCGCCGTTCGCGGTGACAAGGCCGTCACGCAGCGCGGTCCCGGCGTGGAAGACCATGTGGCGGCTGTCCTCGGGCATCCGGTCGAGGCCGTTGATCGTGCTGCCCTTGGCATAGGCGCCGGGATAGCCCTTGGCGGCCATGACGACGGTCAGCGCGTGGTCGTCGGCCCAGTTGACCTGGACTTCGTTGAGCCGCCCCTCGGCGGTGGCCAGCATCAGGTCCAGGGCTTGCGCGCCGAGGCGCATCATCAGGACCTGGCATTCCGGGTCGCCGAAGCGGGCGTTGTATTCGACGAGGCGGGCCTTGCCGTCCTGGATCATCAGGCCCGCGTAGAGGACCCCCTGGTAGGGCGTGCCGCGCCGGGCCATCTCGGCGATGGTGGGGAGGACGATCTGGTTCATCGCTTGGGCCTGCAGCGCCTCGGTCAGGACGGGGGCGGGGGAATAGGCGCCCATGCCGCCGGTGTTGGGGCCGGTGTCGCCGTCGCCCACGCGCTTGTGGTCTTGGGCGGTGCCGATCGGGAGGGCGTGGGTGCCGTCGGTGAGGATGAAGAAGCTCGCCTCTTCGCCCTGCATGAATTCCTCGATGACGACCTCGGCCCCGGCCGCGCCGAATTCTCCGCCGAACATGTCGTCGATGGCGGTGAGGGCTTCGGCCTCGGTCATGGCGACGATGACGCCCTTCCCGGCGGCGAGGCCGTCGGCCTTGACGACGATGGGGGCGCCTTCCGCGCGGATGTAGGCTTTCGCGGGCTCGGGCTCAGAGAAGCGGGCCCAGGCGGCGGTGGGGGCGGCGCAGGCGTCGCAGATTTCCTTGGTGAAGGCCTTCGATGCCTCCAGCTTCGCGGCGGCGGCGGAGGGGCCGAAGGTCAGGAGGCCCGCGGCGCGGCAGGCGTCGGCGACCCCGGCGGCGAGGGGGGCTTCGGGGCCGACGATCACGAAGTCGACGGCGTTTTCCTCGCAGAAGGTCACCACGGTGGAGCCGTCGAGGATGTTCAGGTCGGCGCATTCGGCCAGCATCGCGATGCCCGCATTGCCGGGGGCGACGATCAGGCGGTCGGTCTTCGGGTTCTGCTTCACCGCCCAGGCGAGGGCATGTTCGCGGCCACCGGAACCGAGGATGAGGATGTTCATGCGCGCCTCCTGCCGTTTGGTGCCTCTTAGGCGGCGATGGGGCCGAGGGCAAGCCTGTCAGGCGGCCCGCATCCGGTCGCGGATCGCGCGCATGCCGGAAAGGCGGAAGCCGTGGTCCGCGAGGAAGTCGTTCGCCCAGCCAGAGGCAAAGATGCGGTATTCGGCAAGGCGGGTGGGGGCGTCGTCGCTCATCCACTCGGCATCGCCGGGTGCGGTGAAGTGGAAGGCGCAGAAGGTGAGGCCGGGTTGGGCCTGGTCGAGGATCTGGGCGTAGGTCTCGGGCGTGGGGGAGAGATTGCCGAAGGGCGTGTGGAGGAACTTGCCGATGGGCGGGATGCCACGCTGGTCGAGGATGCGGAAGGCCTCGGTCAGGTCGGACCCGGGCGGGAGGAAGCGGGTGGCGTCGCGGGTCAGGACGATGGGGAGGTCATAGCGGTCCCCAAGCTCCAGATAGACGGGCAGGAGGCTGGGGAAGGCCATCACCAGCATGTGGGTGTCGAGGTGGGTGACGTCGATCCCGGCGTCATAGGCCGCGTCGATTTGGGCGATGAGTTCGGCGCGGACAAGGGCGGGGTCGCGGGTTGCGGCCTCCTCCGACGTGGTGGGGAAATGGCCGCTGGTATCCATCAGGCCCTTCGCCCCGGTCATCGGCCGCCAGCGACAGCGGGGGAATTCCGAGGTCAGGGTCAGGTGGACGCCGATGTCGAGGTCGGGCCGGTCCCGCGCGATCTGCGCCAGGTCGGCGAACCAGGGGCAGGGGACCATCACGGAGCCGCTCGTCACGACACCCTTGTCGGACAGCTCGACGAAGGCCCGGTTGGCGCTGCGGCTCGCGCCGAGGTCGTCGTGGTGGAGGATCAGGGTGCGGTCGGACATGGCGGAAGGCTAGTGTGGCGAGAAGGGGCGCTCAAGCCCAGGTGAGGACGGGGAACTCGGGCCGGAGCGCGGCGTTGGGTCGGCCAAACCCTCAGGAAAGGAATTCAGAATGCGCATTCAAGGCAAGCGGGTCGCGGTGCTGGCGACGGACGGGTTCGAACAGTCGGAACTGGAGGTGCCGGTCAAGCACCTGCGCGCGGAAGGGGCCGAGGTCCATGTCGTCTCGCTGAAGGCGGGCGAGATCAAGGGCTGGGCGGGCAAGGACTGGGGCCGGCCGGTGCCGGTGGACAAGGTCTTGTCCGAGGTCGACGCCGAGGATTATGACGCGCTCGTGCTGCCGGGCGGCCAGATCAACCCGGACCTCTTGCGGGTCGAGGATGCAGCGATCGGTTTCATCAAGGATTTCTGGTCGGCCGGGAAGGTCGTGGGTGCGATCTGCCATGCGCCGTGGTTGTTGGTCGAGGCCGGGATCGTGAAGGGGCGGAAGGTCACCTCGTATGGCTCGATCCAGACCGACGTGAAGAACGCGGGCGGGCTGTGGGAAGACAGCGCGGTGGTGACGGACAAGGGTCTGGTCACCAGCCGCAAGCCCGAGGACCTGCCGGCCTTCTGCGCCAAGCTGGTCGAGGAGATCGCCGAGGGCACCCACCAGCGCGCGGCGGCGTAATTCCGGCGCTTCCGTCGGGGGCCGGGATCGGGCATCAATGGCCCATGAGCGAGCTTTTCGAAGACGACGGCCCCCGGCCCAGCGGCAACCAGCCTGAATACACCGTGTCCGAACTTTCGGGCGCTGTGAAGCGTGTCATCGAGGGCGAGTTCGGGCTGGTGCGGGTCCGGGGCGAGGTGGGGCGGGTGTCCCGTCCGGCCTCGGGGCATCTCTACTTCGACCTGAAGGATGACCGCAGCGTCATCGCGGCGATCAGCTGGAAGGGCCAGGTCGCGCGGATGCAGGTGCGCCCCGAGGAGGGGATGGAGGTCGTGGCGACGGGCCGGATGACCACCTTCCCGGGCCAGTCGAAGTACCAGCTGATCGTCGATGACGTGGCCCCGGCGGGGGCGGGCGCGCTTATGGCGATGCTGGAGAAGCGGAAGGCGGCGCTGGGGGCAGAGGGGCTGTTCGATCCGGCGCGGAAGAAGCCGATTCCGTACCTGCCGAAGGTGATCGGGGTGGTGACGTCTCCGAGTGGAGCGGTGATCCGGGATATCCTGCACCGGCTGCGCGACCGGTTTCCCCGGCACGTGCTGGTCTGGCCGGTGGCGGTGCAAGGGCAGGACTGCGCGGCTCAGGTGGCGGCCGCGATCCGGGGGTTCAATGCGATCGAACCGGGCGGACCGATCCCGCGACCCGATGTGCTGATCGTCGCGCGGGGTGGTGGGTCCTTGGAGGACCTCTGGGGGTTCAACGAGGAGATCGTCGTGCGGGCGGCGGCGGGGTCGCGGATCCCGCTGATCTCGGCTGTCGGGCACGAGACGGATACGACGCTGATCGACTATGCGGCGGACCTGCGGGCGCCGACCCCCACGGCGGCGGCGGAGTTGGCGGTGCCGGTGCGGCTGGAGCTGCTCGCCACGCTGGAGGCGCTGGGCGCGCGGCTGGTGCGGGGCATCGGGCAGGGCGTGGTGCTGCGGCGGCAGCGGCTGCGGGACCTGAGCCGTGCGCTTCCCCGGGTGGAGACGCTGCTGGCGACGCCGCGGCAGAGGCTGGATGCCTGCGGGATGCGGCTCGGCTCGGGGCTGGGGCTGGCGGTCAGCCGGAAGCACCGGGAGTTCGACCGGGTGGCGGGGCGGTTGCAGCCTGCGGCCCTGCGCGGGCTGGTGGCGCGACAGCGCGATCAGCTGGCGGCGCGGGAGGAGCGGTTGGTCCGCGCGATCCTTCTGCGGCTGGAGCGGCGGGGGGAGCGGCTGGAGGGGCTGGCGGCGCGGCTCGCCCCGGCGCTGGCGCGGATGATGGGCGAGGCGGGTAGGAAGGTGTCGGACGGGCGGCGGGAGCTTTCCCGTCTGGAGGGGCGGCTGGAGGCGGCTTCCGACCAGCGGTTCCGGCGGCTTTCGGATCGCCTGGAGGCGCTGGACCGGACCCGGGTGACGCTGGGCTATGCCGAGACCTTGAAGCGGGGCTATGCGGTCGTCAGGGGGGATGGGGCGGTCGTGACCTCGAAGACGGGGGCGGAGAAGGCGGCGAGCCTGGAGATCGAGTTCCGGGACGGGCGGCTTCTGGTCGGCGGCAGGGCCGGGAAGCGGTCGAAAGGCGAGGCGGACGGGGGGCAGGGGAGCCTGTTCTGAGGTTCCTGTCCACGCTGGGCGCCGGTGGCTGACCCTTTGGATTCAACGGGTTGCGCGTGGAGGTTTGCGAAGCGTTTACCTTTTTCGTGCGACGCCAACAAAATCCTTAAGGAAGGATTCTGGCAAATTTCTTGCTTAAGAAATTTGGGCACGGGGTGAACCGGCGCGTCAGGTCAGACGCCGAAGTAGCCCTCGCAGGTCACCACCTCCTCTGCCGGGTAAAGCATGATCGGCGCGCTGGAGCGGTCGCCGTCGAGCCACGCCATCATCCAGTCGCCGCGGTCGTGGTAAGTCCAGCAATAGGTGAAGGCGTCGCCCTCGTAGTCGAAGCAGATCTGGTCGCCCTGCGGACGCCAGGTGCCTTGCAGGCATTGCTCGGCATCGCGCCAGATCGCGCGGCGACCGGGGAGAAAGGTTTCCACGCCGTAGCGGCCCGTCTGATCATGGGTGTCGAAGGTGCGGCCCTGGACGAAGGCCTCGAACGCCTCGGCCGTCATCGGCGGGTCGGTTTCGGCGACGGCCGCGGCAGGCAGAAGCGCCATGAGGAGGGCAGGGGCGATGCGGGTCATGCGCCGACCTCGGGTCCGGGGCAGGCGAGCGGTTCGGCGGTCTCCTCGACCACGACGGGGGCGGCGTCGGCCGCGGTTCCGGCGGCACGGGCGTGGAGGGCGGGACCGGCTTCGGTGATCGTCCAGCAGTCGGGTTCGGGGTCGTCCTCGTAGCGGAAGCAGATCAGCGCGCCGTCGGGATACCAGTGGCCAAGCTTGCAGTCGCCGCCGACGAGCATCCAGCGGACGCGGCGGCCGGGCAGGTAGGCTTCGACCCCGTAGACCTGGCCGAACTCGGCCCAGGTCATCGTGCGTCCCTGGGTGAGGGCGTCGAAGGCCTCGGCCGTCAGGGGTGTTTCGGCCGATGCCGGGTTGGCGAGGATCAGGGAGAGAAGCAGGCTGCGCATGTCAGACGCCCACCTCGGGGGCACAGGAAAGCGGCGTCGCCGCCGGGGTCACGGTCTGGGCGGGCTCATCGGGACCGGCGAGCACGGGCTTGGCGAAGACCTCGCCGCCCTCGCGCCAGTAAAGCCAGCAGTGGCGCTGGTCGCTGCCGTCGTAGACGAAGCAGACGGCCGGGCCATCGGGATACCAAAAGCCCGTGCGGCAGGGGCCGCCCGTGTCGGCGTCGCGGACGGTCCGGTCGGGGAAGTAGGCCTCGGAGCCGAGGACCCGGCCGTCGACGGCGTAGTCGAGCGTGCGGCCGGTCGCGAAGGTGTCGAACTCTTCCGGCGGCATCGGCTGGGCTGCGGCGGCGGCGGCCGTGAGGACCAGGGCGAGGGCGGGGGCGAGGCGGGGGTGCATCAGACGCCGACCTCGGGTCCCGGACAGGGCAGCGGCGTGTCGCTGGCCTGAACCTCGTAAAGCTCTTCCCCCGGCTGGCCGTCGGCCGAAAGCGCCACCATCGCGCCGTCCCGCAGCCAGAAGGTCCAGCAGTGCGGGACGGGGTCGTATTCGTAGACGAAGCAGATGTCGTCGCCTTCGGGATACCAGCTGCCGTACTGGCACATGTCCGGCGAGACGGACCAGCGGACCTTGCGACCGGGCAGGTATTCCTCGATTCCGAAGAGGCTATCGTATTGCTGGTAGGTCACGGTCTTGCCGGTGACATGCGCCTCGAACGCCTCGGCGGTCATGGGGGCTTCGGCCTGGGCCGGTGCGGCCAGGGCGAGGGCGAGGGCGGCTGCGGTGCGAAGGGGCGCGGTCATTCGGTCACCGGGCCAGGGAGGGGGCAGTCGGGTGGCGGGTCGCTGACCGCGATGCGAACGGCTGGTGTCCCGGTGGATCGTCCCGGTGCTGCGAGATGACGCGGCTGCCCGCGCGGACGAAACTCCCGCAGGCCGGGGTCGGCAGGCTGTGCCGCCGTAGCCCGCGCCCGGTTCCTGCCCCTTCACCTTGCGGCCTAGAACATAAGCCGCAGTCCCGAAGAGACCGGCAAGCGGAGCTGCGGCGCGGGCCGGGACGGTCACAAGCCGGGCGAAGGCGGCCATGGTCAGACCCCCGCGTCCGGGCCGGGACCGTCGAGCGTTTCGGCGTAGGGCAGGCAGCGCGAGCAGCGCCACAGCCCGCATCAGACGCCCACGTCCGGCCCGGCGCAGGGCAAGGGCCCGCCATCGCGCGAGGATTCAAGGATTTCCCAGCCGCCGCCTTCGCCCATGTAGCGGCCGCGGATCTTGCCGTTTTCCAGGAAGTAGAGCCAGCAGGCCGGGGTTGGGTCGTTCTCGTATTCGAAGCAGATCTGGTCGTCCTTCTGGTACCAGACGCCGTAGATGCAGAGATCGCCCTCGAACGCCCAGCGGACCCGGCGGTCGTCGAGATATTCCTCGGTGCCGAAAAGCCCGCTGCCGTAGTCGTAGGTGATCGTGTCCCCCCGCGTGGCCGCGTCGAAGCCCGCCGCGTCAAGCGGGGTTTCGGCGAAGGCCGGGGTCGAGGACAGGATCAGCGACAGGATCAGGGCACGCATAAGGCTCTCCGTTCGGACGGGGAGAGAGTGCCAGAGACCTGCGGCCAAGGCCAGTCAAGCCGCCGTGTCCCGGGGTGAGGTTTTCCGCAGGCGCTGAAGATGCGGGCGCATCATGCGGCGCCAGAGCCGGGGAAAGAGCGCGATCATGCAGGCAAGCGGCAGGGGCCAGGGCAGGCGGGGCGCCTCTTCGGGCAGGCGGAGTGCGGGGAAGGGGCGGCCGGGGTTGACGTGGTGGTCGGAATGGCGCGGTGCGTTCAGAAGCAGGGCAGAGGAAAAC
>NZ_JAYSFG010000004.1:159729-215052 GCF_041913445.1 Tabrizicola sp. | reverse complement strand
CGGTGTTCCAGCTGTGGGCAAGGCCCACGGGTTCAGGCTTCCCGCCCGGCCCGCGCGACCGGGTCAGGCCGTAGTGCTGGACGTAGTCGGACAGAAGGATCTGGCTTTGCGCATGCAGGGCAAGCCCGGTCCAGGCCAGAAGGCCGGGCAGGCCCGCGATGACCGTCGCTAGCCCAAGCGCGGTCGCGCTGCCTGCGAGATAGAGCGCATAGGGATGTAGCCCCCCACGGCCCGCGCGCAGGGACGTCTCGGCCCGGGCGCCTTCGCGGAAGCTGCCCGTCCAGGCGCGCAGCGCGAAGCGGTAGAAGCCTTCGCCCTCGCGCGCGGTGTTCGGGTCGTCGCGGGTGGCGACGGCGCGGTGGTGGACCAGCCGGTGGGCGCTGGCGTGTTGGCCGAAGAGTAGCGCCACGTAGACGGCAGCGCCGAGCCGGAAGAAGGCGCGTCGACGGTGGTGGATCAGCTCATGCGCGGCGGGGTGGGCGACCTGGCCGAGCCAGAAGCCGGCGGCGAGGAAGAGGAGGACCTTTTCGCCCCCGTCCAGCCGGCTTTCGCCCGCGATGGCCCAGGTGGCCAGACAGAGAAGGCCGAGCGCTGACAGCCCGACGGCGACGAGAAGGGTGTCGGCGGCGGGAAAGTCCTCGCCCTCGGCGCTGCCGGGGGTGAGCGGGACCAGCTGGTCGAGCAGAAGCGTGAGGACAGCCATGTAGAGGAAGGCCGCCCATGCCCATGCGCCGCCCTGCGCCACGCCAAGGGCCACGAGCGGCAGGGGCAGAAGGGCTGCGACGGCGAAGGCAGCAAGGGGCAGGGGGCGGGCTTGCATCGTGTGCGGCGGGTCGAATGCTCTGGGGCGGGATGCCGGGAAATTCGAGCGAAAACGTCGCGCTTGCAACTGGCATTCGTGTCGTAGGGCGCGGGCGCTGGCGTGTGGGCCGGGACATGGGCGGGTTCCTGATCGCAAAGTGCGGCGGACCCGACGGGCTGCCGGGCATCCGGGTCGCGGCACGTGGCGGGCTCCGGGCGCGCGTCGAGCGGGCTTTGGCTGGCCCGGTCTCTGGTTCCGGCGCGAAGCGGGCGGGGCGAGCTGGGTAGGGGGCTTGCGCGGGCTCCTTCCCGCCTGTCGGGTCGGGCAGGCGCCAAGCGAGAGGGGCGGGGAAAGCTCGGCCAGGGCAAGGGGTGCAGGCTTTCCAACCTTTCCTTGCCCCGGCAAAGCGATTAGGTGGGGGATAGCATAGTCCGGGGACCGCCGATGTCGTTCTTCAAGAAGCTCAAGGACCGCTTGTTCCGGTCGTCCGACAAGATCGGCGAGGGGCTGGAGGCCCTGGTGGCCGAAGGTGCGGATGCCCCTGACGACAACGCCCCCGACACCACGCCGGAGCCCGCGCCGCAGCCGAACCCGCCCCGGCCGCCCGAGGCGCAGGCTGCGCCCAAGGACGAAACGCCGCCGCCGGCCCCGCCCGCGGCCGTGCCCAGCCCGGCGGCACCCGTGCAGCCCCCGCCGCAGCCCGAGAGCGCGGCGCAGCGGCCGGGATTGCTCGGGCGGCTTCTGGGCCGCAGCGAAGAGCCGCGCCGGGTCCTGGACGATGCGATGCTGGAAAGCCTGGAGGAACTGCTCATCCAGGCCGACATGGGTGTCGACACGGCGGTGCGGGTGACGGCCAACATCGCCGAGGGGCGGTTCGGGCGGAAAGTCTCGACCCGCGAGCTGCGGGAGGCCCTTGCGGCCGAGGTGACGCGGATCATGGCTCCGGTCGCCCGGCCGATGCCGCTTTACCCGCAGAAACCGCAGGTCGTGCTGGTCGTGGGGGTCAACGGCTCGGGCAAGACGACGACGATCGGCAAGCTCGCCAGCCAGTTCAAGGCGGCGGGCAAGCGGGTGGTCATCGCGGCGGGCGACACGTTTCGCGCGGCGGCGGTCGACCAGCTGCGCATCTGGGGCGACAGGGCGGGGGTGCCGGTCCTCACGGCTCCGGAAGGGTCGGACCCGGCGAGCCTTGCGTTCGATGCGCTCACCAAGGCGCGGGCCGATGGTGCGGACCTTCTGATGATCGACACGGCGGGGCGGCTGCAGAACCGGCAGGACCTGATGGAGGAGCTGGCGAAGATCGTCCGGGTGATCCGCAAGGTCGACCCGACGGCGCCGCACAACACTCTTTTGGTGCTGGACGCGACCACAGGCCAGAACGCGGTGACCCAGGTCGACATCTTCCGCAAGATCGCCGACGTGAGCGGCCTGGTGATGACGAAGCTGGACGGGACGGCGAAGGGCGGCGTGCTGGTCGCACTGGCCGACAAGTTCGGGCTGCCGATCCATGCCATCGGCGTGGGCGAGCAGATCGACGACCTCGCGCCCTTCGACCCCGAAGAGTTTGCCCGAGCCCTGGTCGGGGCCGAGACATGATCCGGGCCGCTGGTCTGGCGCTGGTGCTGGCCGGACCGGCGGCGGGTGAGGGACTCGGGGGCGATGCCCTGTGTCAGGCCGTCTGGACCCGACTGGCTGACGGGCTTGGCGCGCTGGGCACCGTCTCGGCGGAAGCGGTGGGCCAGGAGGGCGACTGGTGCATGATCGAAGCGCCCATCCTCGACCTGCAGGGGTCGTACATGCCCGACTGGCACCTGGACCGGTTGCGCCTGCGCGGTGCGGCGCTGGGCTGGATCGCGGATGGGTCCAGCCAGCCCGAGGGACTGGAGATCGTGGTCGAGGGGCTGCGGCTGATCGTGCAGACCGGAAATCCGCAGATGGACTGGCTCTTTGCCGCGCAAGTCAGGCCGAACAGCATCGACGCCGAGGCGGCGCTGGCCTGGGATCCGGCGACTCGGGTCCTGCGGCTGGAAGGGATGAGCATCGACTTCCCCGGCGAGAACATGGTGGAGGCGCGGGCCACGGTGACGGGGGTGGACCTGTCCTCGGCAGGCGCGCTGCAGATGTCGGCCACCAGCTTCGCGCTGACCGAAGTCGAGGCGCGGATCACCACGCATGGGCTGTTCGAATGGTATGTGCTGATGCCCTTCGGCCCGGAAGTCCTGCCCTATGAGGGCGACATGGACGCCGCGGCCGAGGCGATCCGGCAGGATATGCTTTCCGCGGTGCGCGATCTGCCCGCGACCAGCGTCTCCAAGGACAGCAAGGCGGCGCTGGTGGCGCTGATCGGTGAGCTGCCGAACCCATCAGGCGATCTGGAACTGTCGGTGCGGGCTGAGCCGGGGATCGGGCCCGCGCGGTTCCGCGGCCACGCGGGGACCGGGGCGCTGGCAACGCTGGCCGAGACGGTTCCCTTGTTGCAGGGCGTGACGCTGGACGCGGTCTGGACCCATTCCGATGCGCCCTGAGGCTGCGGTGCTGTTGGCGCTGCTGGCGGGTCCGGCTGCGGCCGAGCCTGCCGATTGTGCGGCCCTGGTGGCGGCGTTCGAGGGCCTGACGGGCTATGCGGTGACGGCGCCCCCGTCCGGGGCAGAGGCGGGCTGGTGCGTGCTGGACCGGGCAACCTTGCGGGCCGAGGGCGCCCCCGCGCTGGCGGCGGAGCGGTTGCGACTGCAGGGCGAGACGGCAGAGGGCGCGCTGGTGACGCTGGCGCTGGACGCGGGCGGGGTCAGGCTGGCTCCGGGCCTGGGGCAGCGGGACATGGACCCGGTCCTGCGGGAAACGTTGCGGCTGCAGACGGCGGACCTCAGGGCCGCGGCGACGGTGGGACCGGAGGGGATGGTCCTGCGGGATGCGCGGCTGCGGCTGTCGGGCGGGACCGATGTCAGGATCGAGGCCGAGATCGCCGGGGCGGGGCTTCAGCCGGGGGCGCTGCTGGTCGGGCGGCTGACCCTTGCGCGGCTCGACTGGCGGAACGACGGCAAGCTGTTGCGCCCGGCCATGCAGGCCTGGGGCGAGGGTCTGGCGGACGGCGCGGCCGGGGAGGCGGGCGTGGACGTGGCGCGCGTGGCGCTGCGGCATCTGCTGCAGAACCTGCCGGACGCGATGTTCGAGGACGACGGTCGGGACCGGCTGGAGGCGATGATCGACGCCCTGCCGCAGGGCCGGGGCTGGCTGCGGCTGGAGTTCCGCGCCCCCGAGGGGATCGGGATGGCCGCGGTCGGGATCGCGGCGCTCTCGGACGATCCGCTGGGACCGACGGCTCTGGCCCGGCTGTTCCAGGGCGCGGAGGTCACGGTGGACTGGCAGCCCGGGATCGCCCCGTGAAAGAGTTCCTGCGGTCGGTCGAGGGGACGGAAGCCGGGCATGACCTGGCGCTGGCGCTGGCGCTGCTGGCCGCCGTGCTCCACGCGTTGTTCGGGGCCTTGCAGAAGGGGCGGCACGATCCCTGGCTGTCGCGCGCGGCCATCGACGTGAGTTACGGGGTGATCGCGGCGCCTTTCGCGCTGTTCGTGGTTCCCTGGCCCGAAGCCCACATGTGGCCGATCTTCGCGGGCGCCGTGCTGATCCACATCGTCTACAAGGTGCTGCAGGCGATGACCTACAGCCGAGGGGCCTTTACGGTGGTCTACCCGGTGGTGCGGGGCACGGGGCCGGTCTTCACGGTGATCGGCGCGGGCATCGTCTTCGGCGAGACCTTCGCGCCCGGCCAATGGGCGGGCCTTGCGCTGCTGGTGGGCGGCATCCTGGGCCTGGCGGCCTGGAACCTGCGGCACGTCACGGTGGACCGGGCGACGATGGTGCCGGCGCTGTGGCTTGCGGTGGCGACGGGGGCGATGGTGGCCTGCTACACCACCTACGACGCCTACGGCATCCGCGCCACGGCGGACCCCTTCACCTTCCTCGCCTGGTTCTTCATGCTGGACGGGATCTTCATCCCGCTGGTCACCCAGCGCCGCTGGCGGCAGCTTCCCGCTGCCGAGATCGTCCCCTTGCTCAAGCGGGGTGTCCTGGGCGCTTTCGTCGCCTATTTCAGCTTCGGCTCGATCATGCTGGCCACGAGGCTCGACAAGGTCGGCGAGGCGGCGGTGCTGCGCGAGACCTCGACCGTATTTGCCGCCTTGATCGGCTGGCTGGTTCTGGGCGAGAAGGTGGGGCCCGCGCGGGCGGGGCTGATGGCCCTGATCGCGGCGGGCGCGGTGATCATGGAATGGGCGGGATAATGGCCGAACGGAAGATCAACCCTATCCTGAAACAGGCGCTGGAGCTGGGGCCGACGATTCTGTTCTTCCTGATCTACATGCGGATCAAGGACGACAGTTTCACCCTGGCCGGGACCGAGTATTCTGGCTTCATTGTGGCAGCCCTGATCCTGGTGCCGCTGCTTCTCGCCTCGACCGTTGTTCTGTGGTTGTTGACGGGAACGATCAGCCGGATGCAGATATTCGTGGCCGTGATGGTGATCTTTTTCGGCGGATTGACCGCCTGGTTCAACGACGAGCGCTTCTTCAAGATGAAGACCACGATCGTCTACGGGACCTTTGCGGTCATCCTGGGCATCGGCCTCCTGCGCGGGAAAAGCCTCCTGCAATGGGTGATGGCCGAAGCTTTGCCCATGAAACCAGAGGGTTGGATGATCCTGACCCGGCGGCTGGCGGCCATGTTCGCCGCGCTCGCGGTGGCCAACGAGATCATCTGGCGCACCCAGTCGACCGAGCTTTGGGTCAAGCTCGAGACCTTTGCCATGCCGGCGGCATTGTTTCTGTTTCTGATGGTAAACTTCATGGCGCTGCAGCGCTTCATGATCGAACCGGACGCCGAGGAAAAGTGACGGCGGGCGGGCAAATGCCCCCTCGCGGACCGTCTTCTGCCGCAGGTCTGCCTTGATGCAGGACTAGACCTTTCGGCAAGCAAGAAGGGTTCCGCCATGTACCGCTCGCCGCTCGATCTCGTCCGTATCTTCCTCAGCCTCTTCCAGGACCTGCCGCCCCTGTCGCGGTCGCTGTACCTGCCGGGCGCGGTGCTGCTGGTGAGCTATCCGATCCTGTCGGTGCTTCTGGGGCCGGACCACCACGGCCAGGCCTTCGCCACCGCCTTCCTGGCCGCGCTGGCCGTGCGGATCGGCATGGGGTTCGAGGGCATGGTGCGGCGGATGCTGACGCGCTACTCGCCCCGCCAGGCGGTGGTCTTCGCGCTGCTCTTCGCGGCCGTTCCGCTGGCCGTGCTGGCGCTGGCGGACGATCCGCTGTGGTGCCAGCGGATGCAAAGCCTGTTCTACGTGGTCATCGCCGGCATCTTCCTGCAGGACGTGATGAACGGCCGCACCGCGACCGCTGCCAGCTTCTGGCCGGACGAGGAAATGCGCGAGCATCTGCCGAACTTGACCAAGATGATGGTGGTCTACAACTTCGGCTTCCTGCTGCTGAACGAAACCATGATCCGCGCCGTCGATCCGTCGCACTGGCTGCTGTTCTGGGCGGTCCTGCCGATCATCGGCCACACGGTCCTGCGGGCGATGGTCCTGACGGTGATCAACCTGGACGACGGCCACAAGGTCTGAGCCGATTGCGGCAGATCCATAAGGGGCGCCCCGGAGGCGCCCTTTTCATTTGGCCATGACGCAGGCGGTTTTCTTGACGTCGATGCAGCGACGAAGCGCCGTCAGGACGCCCGAAGGTGCGTTCGACAGGGGCAGGAACCCCAGTTCCGACAGCTTGCGGGCATAGGTCCTGGACAAGGCCGGGTCGAGGTCCATCGCGGCCTTGTAGTTGGCAAACGCCTCCTCCATCCGGCCGAGCGTGGCGTCGATCCGGGCGAGCGTATCGTGATAGACGCCCTCCATCCGCGCGCCGCCCGGGTTCAGGCGCAGGACCTGCGTGACCTTGTCCGCCTCATCAACCTTGCCATCGGCCAGAAGCGCGGCGCCTTGCACGTTCACCGCGGCCAGGTTCTGGGGATAGCGTTTGAGCAGCGCCTCGGCCTCGGCCGCGACGGTGGCGGGCGGGGCATATTCGCCCAAGGCCAGCAGGCGGCGGGCCAGGATGTCCTCTTCGATGGCGGGGTTCGGGTCGGTGACGACCCCGGGTCGAAGCGCCTCGTCCGCCACGGCCACGACCTCTTCGTGTCGCCCTAGCGCCGACAGGGCGGCGAGCTTGTTGCGGTAGGCGTTCTGATACCCCGGCGCCAGTGCGATCGCCGTGTCGAAATAGGCAAGCGCCTCGTCCGCGCGGTCCAGGTCGATCAGGCAGCGGCCCTTGATCTCGTTGGCATAGGCATATTGCGGGTCAAGCCGAAGCGCGTTGTCGGCGTCGTCCGAACAGCGCTGGCCTTCGCGGAACTGCCACCATGTCTCGGCCCGGTTGGCCCAGGCCGAGATGTAGTCCTCGGTCGCAAGGGCGGCGGAGTAATGGGCAAGCGCGCCCGCCGTGTCGCCCTGGTCGTAGCGGACATTGCCAAGCTCGACCCAGACCCAGGCATTGGCAGGGGTGTAGCCAAGCGCCTGCTGCAGGGTCGCCGCCGCCTCGTCGTACTGGCCGAGCATCCGCTGCGCCTCGCCCTTGTAGGCCAGCGCAAGGGATGCGTCCTCGGGCGTGGCGGCGGCCTGGAAGGCCTGGTCGCAGAGGGTGACCTGCGCCTCGGGGTCGGAGTTCCGGTCCAGGCAGGACTGCGCCCAGGCGGGCGCGGCGGGGGCGAGGGTCGCGAGCACGAAGAGAAGGCGGTGCATGGGGGCCTTGGGGCAAGGGACGGATGGGCAAGCGTCCCCCAGGGGGCCAAGGAAATCAAGTGCGGCGGGCGGGTTGACCGGGCCGGGGCGCAGGCGTATTGAAGCGGCCGTGGCGATTTGTCCTCCGGATTGCGGGCCACGTTAAACAAGCCGCTAAAGAGGTGAAGGGCGTTGCCCCGGCACCTTTCGGTTGTCCGGGGCTTTTTATTGGCCGGGAGGCCCGCGCGATGACGAAGGACTGGAAGACCCGCACGAGCCTGGTGCACGAAGGCAGCCGCCGCAGCCAGTATGGCGAGATGGCCGAGGCGATCTTCCTGACGCAAGGGTTCGTCTATCCAACCGCCGAGGCGGCCGAGGCGCGCTTCGTCAAGGCGGGCGAGGACGAGTTCATCTATGCCCGCTACGGCAACCCGACGACCCGGATGTTCGAGGAGCGGATTGCCGCGCTGGAGGGGACGGAGGACGCATTCGCCACCGCCAGCGGCATGGCGGCGGTGTCTGGCGCGCTGATGTCGATGCTGCGGGCGGGGGATCATGTGGTCTCAGCCCGGGCGCTGTTCGGGTCCTGTCTTTACGTGCTGGAGGAGGTGCTGCAGCGCTTTGGCGTCAAGGTGACCTTCGTCGACGGCGCGGACCTGGACCAGTGGCGCAAGGCCGTCACGCCGGGGACGAAGGCTGTCTTCTTCGAGTCCATGTCGAACCCGACGCTTGAGCTGGTGGATATCCGCGGCGTGAGTGAGATCGCCCATGCGGCGGGGGCGCTGGTGATCTGCGACAACGTCTTTGCGACGCCGATCTTTTCCCGCGCGGTGGAGCAGGGGGCGGATGTCGTGGTCTATTCCACCACGAAGCACATCGACGGGCAGGGCCGCGCGCTCGGCGGTGTCGTCTGTGGGACGAAGGAATTCATCCGCAAGGTGCTTGAGCCCTACATGAAGCACACCGGCGGCTCAATGAGCCCGTTCACGGCCTGGATGCACCTGAACGGCATGGCGACGCTGGACCTGCGCTGCCGGGCGATGGCGGACACGGCGCTGACCGTGGCCAAGGCGCTGGCGGCGCATGGCAAGATCACCAAGGTGATCTATCCGGGGCTCGAAAGCCACCCGCAGCACGCACTGGCGATGGAGCAGATGGGGTCGGGGGGCACCTTGGTGACCTTCGAGATCGCGGGCGGCAAGGAGGCGGCCTTCCGCTTCATGAACGCGCTGGAGATCGCCAAGATTTCCAACAACCTCGGCGACGCCAAGACCATTGCGACGCACCCTGCCACGACCACGCACCAGCGGCTGCCACAGGACCAGAAGGACGCGCTGGGGATCACTCCCGGCCTGATCCGGCTGTCCCTGGGGCTGGAGGATGCGGGCGATCTGATCGCCGATCTGACGCAGGCCCTGGCCGTCGCCTGACTTGGCCGCCGAAGCCGGAGAGTTGGTGCTTTATCTGGGCCTGGGCCAGTCGCTCCTGGCCCTGACGCCCCGGCAGCGGCCTCTGGGCCAGGCGCCGGGGCCGGTCGATCCGGTCCGGGCCTGGGTCCTGTCGGCCTCTGGCACGCCGCGGGTGGCCGATGATCCGACGCAGGACCTGCCCGGGGACGCGCTGGGAGAGACCGCTCCGCATCTGAGAGACGGGAGGTCGGGTCCCCTGACGGCAGCCTCGGCCGAGATCCTGGGGGCCTTGGGCGCGGAGGACCGGCTGCTGACGGTGAACCTTGCCCGGCGCAACACCGAGATCGCGGCCTTCCTGCCCGGCGGGGCGGCTTTCCGGAACCTGGAGCGCTGCCTTGCGCACGGTGTCGCGCTGGCCGCCGCGCGGGGGCTTCGGTTCGAACGGCTGGTCGTCTCCTGGGTGCAGGGGCAGGCGGATGCGCGGACGCCGCACAGCCTTTATGTCGACCGGCTCGGCGCGCTGATCGACGGGATCGAGGCGGCGCTGGCGGCGGTGACGGGGGGAAAGGGCAGCCTTCTCTTCTGCCTCAGCCAGACTACGGCCTTCTACCGGGCCGGGCGGCGGGGCGCGGCGCTGGCCCAGGCCGAGGTCGCTGCGACGCGGCCGGGGCAGGTGGTGATGGCCGGGCCGGAATACATGCTGGAACGCTGGGACGGGGTGCATCTGAAGCCGCGCGGCGCGGTGCGGCTGGGGGTGCTGCACGGCCGGGCGATCCGGCGGGCGCTGCTGGGGGAGGCGTGGGAGCCGCTGCGGATGGTCGAGGCCGAGGTGCGGGGCGCCGAGGTTCGGGTGCGGTTTGCGGGCGGCATCGGCGATCTTGAGCATTCGGTCCAGGGCGAGGGGCCGGTCGAGGTTGGCGTTCGGCCGCTGGAACATTTCGGCTTCGCCTGGAATCCTCCGCGCGGGGTTACCACCCGGATCACGGCGGCGCAGATCAGCGGGGCGCGGGAGGTGACGCTCACCTTGTCCGAGACGCCGCCGCATCTGGAAAAGACACTGCTGACGCTTGGGTTTCCCCACGGGATCGGCCTTCCCGAGGGGTTTTCCGGCGGCGATCCGGCGCAGGCGGGCGGAGGGGCGACGGGATTGCGGACGGGCGGAGGTGGGCCGGATCCCGTCGCCGGCACGCTGCATGACTGGGCGCTGCAGCAAAGGATCGTGCCGCGTTGGTCGGAAACGGCCTGATTGCGTCCGGATTTGTCTTGCGTCACGGCGCGGAATCCCTATCTCTTGGTCACCTGTCCCGGACCAGGGTGATCCGGCGGCGGGACTGCCACGTAAGACTCTCCGGAAATTGACGGCGCCTGCCCGACGGCCGCGCCCGAACCGAAAGGACCTGCCCAAATGAACATCCATACCCCCGAGATCGACCGTCTTCCCACGCGCGAAGAGGCCGAGGCAGCGCTTGCGGTGCTGCGCCAGTGGGCAGGCAAGTCCTCGGACGAGGATATCGCGAAGCTCGATTCCGCCGTGGGTTGGCTGCTGCCCGGCCAGGGCTATCCCGCGCTGAGCCGGGTCTACCCCGAGGCGTTCCGCCCGGATGCGGGCTACAAGGCGTCGATGCCCGACCTGCAGAACGGGCCGTCCAGCCTGATCCGGGGCGCGAAGTCGCGCATCCAGCACGTGGGCATTTCCAACTTCCGCCTGCCGGTGCGCTTTGCGACGCGCGACGGTGCGCCCATCGTGCTGGAGACCTCGGTCACCGGGACGGTGAGCCTCGAGGCCGAGAAGAAGGGCATCAACATGAGCCGCATCATGCGGTCCTTCTATGCCCATGCCGAGAAAGAGTTCTCCTTCGGCGTGATCGAGGCGGCGCTGGACGACTACAAGGCCGACCTCGGGTCGTTCGACGCGCGCATCCAGATGCGGCTGTCGTTCCCGATGCAGATGGTCAGCCTGCGGTCGGACCTGACGGGCTGGCAGTACTACGACATCGCGCTGGAGCTGGTGGAGCAGGCGGGCGTTCGCAAGCGGATCGCGCACCTGGACTATGTCTACAGCTCGACCTGCCCCTGCAGCCTGGAGCTGTCGGAGCACGCCCGCATGGTGCGCGGCCAGCTGGCGACGCCGCATTCGCAGCGCTCGGTGGCGCGGCTGTCGGTGGAACTGACCGGCGAGATGGCGCTGGAGGACCTGGTGGACCTGGCGCGGGGCGCGGTCGTCACCGAGACCCAGGTGATGGTCAAGCGCGAGGACGAGCAGGCCTTTGCCGAGTTGAACGCGGCAAACCCGATCTTCGTCGAGGATGCGGCGCGGCTCTTCTGCGAGGCGCTGCGCCAGGACGCGCGGATCGGTGACTTCCGGGTGGTGGCAAGCCACCAGGAATCGCTCCACAGCCACGACGCCGTCAGTCTTCTGACCGAGGGCGAGACCTTCGCGGCCGAAAGCCTGGACCCGCATCTCTTCCGGACGCTGATCCACGCGCGCTGAGGTTGACCGACGGCGCGGGGCCGCGTAGCCATGCCCGACCATGGTTGACTTCCGCCCCGTCGCCTACGTCATCGGCCGCATCCTGATCGTGCTTGCGATCCTGATGCTGGCCCCGGCCATCATCGACTGGCGCGCCGGGCTGGAGAACGGCTATGACTTCCTCGCCTGCGCGGCGCTGACGGGGGTGACCGGCGCGGCGCTGACGCTGTCCACCGGAAACGCGCTGGGGCAGGCGCTTGACACCCGGCAGGCCTATCTTCTGACCGCGGGGATCTGGATCCTGGTGCCCTTCTTCGGCGCCTTGCCCTTCTGGATCGGTGCGCCGGGCCTGTCGCTGAACAACGCCTATTTCGAGGCCGTCTCGGGGATCACCACTACGGGGGCCACGGTGATCTATGGCCTGGACGAGCTGCCGGCGGGGATGAACCTCTGGCGGGGGATGCTGAACTGGCTCGGCGGCCTGGGGATCGCCTTCATCGCGATGATCTTCCTGCCGCTGATGCGGATCGGCGGGATGCAGTTCTTCCGGACCGAGGGGTTCGACACCTTCGGCAAGGCCCTGCCACGGGCGACCGACATCGCGCGGCAGCTTCTCTTCGTTTACTCGGCACTGACCCTGGCCTGCATCGCCACCTATTCCGCCATCGGGATGGAGACGCTGGACGCCGTCGTCGGCGGCTTTTCCACCATCGCCACCGGCGGGTTCTTCCCGGCGGACGTGTCCTTCAACAAGTACGCCGGAGCGGGCGAGTATTTCGGGGCCCTGTTCATGATCCTGGGAAGCCTGCCCTACATCCGCTACGTGCAGCTTGTGAACGGCAACGCGGGACCCTTGTGGCAGGACGCGCAGGTCCGGGCCTATTTGCGCTGGCTGGCCTATGCAGTCCTTTCGGTCACGGTCTGGCGCGTCTGGACCACTGGCGACCCGGTGGAGCCCGTGTTCCGCGAGGCCCTGTTCAACCTTACCTCGATCATGTCATCGACGGGGTTCTTCTCGGGCAGCTTCCCGACCTGGGGTGGCTTCATGCTGGTGGTGGCCTTCGTCGTGGGCGTGGTCGGCGGCTGTTCGGGGTCCTCTGCGGCGGGCTTCTCGATCTTCCGCACCCAGCTTCTGGTGGCCGTGCTTAAGCGCGAGGTGCGGCGCATCGGCAACCCCTCGACGGTCGATCCGATCCGCTATGACGGGCGCGCGGTCGAGGACGATGTGCTGAACGCGCTGATCCTGTTCGTGTCGAGTTTCATCCTCATCATCGGAACGATGAGCGTGGCGATGAACCTGCTGGGGGTGGACAGCGTCTCGGCGCTTTTCGCGGTCTGGACGGCCATCGGCAACGTCGGGTACGGCTTCGGCCCGCTGGTCGAGCGGACGGGCACCTTCATCGACTTCCCGCCCGGCGCCATCGCGATCATGTCGCTCTGCATGATCCTGGGGCGTCTTGGGCTTCTGGCGATCCTGGTCCTTGTCCTTCCCAGCTTCTGGCGCCGCTAGTCCCAGCAGGAGACGAGCGCGGTCATCCCCGTGGCGGCCTCGGCCAGCGCGCCGGGGGCGAGCGGGGTGGGCGCGGCGGGGGTCTGCGGGGTCAGCCCGTTCGCGGCAAGAAGCCGGGTGATCTCGGCCCCCGAAAGCGCGAAGGCGACCCCTGCGGGAAGCTGCTTGCCGCCATCGCTTGCGGCGGGCAGGAGCATCCCCACGACCGATCCGCTGCCGTCCAGGACCGCGCCGCCCGCATCGCCGGGCAGAGATTGCAGCGCAAGGCGCGCAAGGCCCGGCTCGCCGTTCAGGCCCTGAGCATCCTCGAAGGTGCCGAAGGTCAGGACGGGGGCGGGCAGACGGTCCTCGTAGGAATAGCCGGGGACGGTGACCTCGCTGCCGGGACGGGTCGAGGCGTTGGAGAAGGCGGCCACGTTGCGGGGGGCAAGCGGGGCCTTGGGTTTCAGAATCGCAAGGCCGGTGGCGGCGTCGGAAAGCGCCACCTCGGCATCCGTGGTCCGGTCGATGGTGATGCGGCCGCACTGTTCCACGGCTTCCGCGGTGGTCGCCACAGCGCCGTCCGTCGTCACGAAGAAGCCGGTGCGGCTGAAGCGGGGCTTGCGGACTTCGAGCCCGGCCAGGAGCCCGGCCTTGGTGCCCGCCTCCATTGCGACCATGCCGGGGTCCAGCACGCTGTCGCCGTCGGGCGAAAAGCTGTCCTGCAGGACCCGAAGGATGCGGGCGTCGCGGGCCTCGTTCCCGGGGGTGGAGATCAGCATCCAGCCCTTGATCCGGTCGCCGTTCCGTTCCGCATAGACGGTGGTGTCCGCCTTGGCCGAAGTGCCGCGGATCCGGAAGCTGCGGTCGTCGCGGTCGCGCGCGCCGTCCAAGGGCACGGAGTCCAGCGTCTGCAGCACGTCGTAAAGGCCGAAAAGCGCCGCCTGGTCGCCGGGCTGCGAGATCAGCACGATCTTCGGCGCGCCCTCGGTCTTGGGGCGGTAATGGACGAAGGGCGGCTCGTAATGGTCGAACTCGACCAGCGCGAGGGGCAGGGTGACGGTGATCCCGGATTCAGCCTCGATCACCTCCTGGAAGCCGAAGGCGGCCAGTTCGCCCTTCCAGGCCTCCAGAAGCTCGCGGCGCTGGCGGGTCGTGAGGATGCCGGTCGCCTCATAGCCGCGGGCCTCTTGCCAGGCGGACATCGAGTTGCGGGTGCCGGGACCGAAGGCACCGTCGATGGCGGCGGGGTAGTAGCCGAACCATTGCAGCGCGGTCTGGAGGTCGCGGCGTTCCTCGGGCGTCAGAAGCGCCTCGCTGTCGCGGGCCTGCTGGCGGTCTTCGTCGGGGGCCTGGGCGGCTTCGGGCTCGGGAGCGGTCTCGGCAACGGTCGCCTCGGCGGCCGGATCGGCGGCAGCGGGGTCTGCCGCCGCGGCAGCGGGAGCACCCTCGGCCGGCCAGAACCTGTCGCCCATGTCGCGGGGATAGGCGATGAAGCTGTCCGAGGGGATCAGCCGTTCGCCCTTGAGGCTGGCCAGAAGCTCGGCCGCCTGTCCGGGCGTGTAGGGCCCAAGCAGGATCCCGAACCAGCCGGAGCGCAGTCCGAAGCCGTTCGTTTCCGCAAAGAGCGCGGTGTAGGCCTGTGCGCGGGTCACGGCGGTCGCACGGTCGGGCAGGGCCTCGACCTGGATGTAGACCTCGCCCTCCTGGGCGCGGGCGGCAGGGGGCTGCACGAGAAGAAGCACGGAAACGAACAGGGCAAGCAGGGCAACAGGTTTGAACATCGGGCGTCCTGACGGCAGCGGCATTTTTCGCACCTTTAGTCAGCGCGCGCGCCGCGGCAAGGGTGAAACCGGTCACGTTTGCGCCGGTCCTTTCCGGAATTGACCCTTTGGCGGCCAGTGGATAGGGAAGGCGGCAGTTTCTCCCGCCCGATGCCCCTGCCAGAGGCCGCTCTCATGTCCGATGCCCCGACGACGCCGAAAAGCTTCCAGGAAATCATCCTGCGGCTGCAGAACTACTGGGCCGCGCAGGGCTGTGCGGTGTTGCAGCCCTATGACATGGAAGTGGGCGCAGGCACCTTCCACCCGGCGACGACGCTGCGGTCCCTGGGCACGAAACCCTGGGCCGCAGCCTATGTCCAACCCTCGCGCCGCCCGACGGACGGCCGCTATGGCGAGAACCCGAACCGGCTTCAGCACTATTACCAGTACCAGGTCATCATCAAACCCTCGCCTTCGAACCTGCAGGAGCTTTACCTCGGTTCGCTCGCGGCCATCGGGATCGACCTCGGCGTCCACGACATCCGCTTCGTCGAGGACGACTGGGAAAGCCCGACGCTGGGCGCCTGGGGCCTGGGCTGGGAGGTCTGGTGCGACGGGATGGAGGTCAGCCAGTTCACCTATTTCCAGCAGGTGGGCGGGCATGACTGCAAGCCGGTCTCGGGCGAGCTGACCTATGGGTTGGAGCGGCTGGCGATGTACGTGATGGGCATCGACCACGTGATGGAGATGCCCTTCAATGACCCGCAGTCGCCGATCCCGCTGACCTACGGCGACATCTTCCGCCAGACGGAAGAGGAATACTCCCGCCACAACTTCGACGGGGCTTCGACCGAGATGCTGTTCCAGCACTTCAAGGACGCCGAGGCCGAATGCGAGCGGCTTCTCGCCTTCGAGCCTCAGGACCCGAAGTCCGGCAAGCGGATCATCATGGCGCACCCCGCCTATGACCAGACGATCAAGGCGAGCCATCTTTTCAACCTTCTGGACGCGCGCGGGGTCATCAGCGTGACCGAACGCCAGGCCTACATCGGCCGGGTCCGGGCCTTGGCCAAGAAATGCGCGGACGCGTTCCGGCTGACTGAAGCAGGGGCGGATCAGTGAGCAATCGGGACTTCACGGCGTTTCAGCGGTTGCTGTTCTGGCTGTCCCGGTCCAGCGGACGCATCGGCGCAAGCGCGAACCGCAAGCTTCGGCGGCGGCGCAAGCAGCTGAGCCTGGACGAGTTCGATCAGCGGCTCTCGAAGCTGACCAGTTCGGACATCTGCCTGGACCTGGGCGCAAACATGGGCGAGTTCACCGAAAAGATCGCCCGCACGGGGGCCACGGTCCACGCCTACGAGCCCGATCCCCACTGCTTTGCGGCCCTGCAGAAAAGGTTCGCCGACCGCCCCAACGTCCATCTTCACAACGCCGCCGTCGCCCGAACCGCCGGTTTCGCGACGCTGAGGCGTCAGCTCAATTTCGATGAGGCCCCGGATAAGTTCAGCCAGGGCTCCAGCATCGTGGTTCAGGATCCGGCGCTTTACCAGGCAGACGGCATTCGCGTGCGCACGGTTGCCTTCGCCGACGTGGTGACGGGGTTCGGTCAGCCCGTTGCCATCGTGAAGATGGACATCGAGGGGGCCGAGTTCGACATTCTCGAGGAGGTCCTGGAGGAAGGCGAACGGTTCCCGGTCCAGTCGATGTTCGTCGAAACCCATGAGCGCTCGGTCCCCGGCAAGACCGAATTCCTGTACAGCTTGCGATGCAAGGACCGGAGGGGAGAGCTGCCTTTCCCCGTGGATACGTTCTGGCCTTAGGAGACTTCACTTGAATGCGGGCAAGATTATCGTGGGTGCCATCTTGATCGTCGCCGCCATCGCGGGCGGGTTCCTCTGGTACACTGCCGAGCGCGCCTTCTATGAACCCGTCGCCTTCCAGCCCGGCCAGGAAATCCGGCTGGTGCCGCTCACCTCGGACCAGCCCGAGGCCATCGTGGTCGAGGCCGTCGAAGGGATCGACGCCGACAGTTCTCCCATCAAGTTCCGCGCCTGTTTCCGCACGCCCTTGTCGCTTGCCATGCTGACCGAGACCTATCGCGAATACCCGACGGCCGAACCCCTGATCGCGCCCCGCGGCTTCGACTGCTTCGATGCGGCCGAGATCGGACGCGCGCTGGAAAGCGGCGAGGCGCTGGCCTTCCTCTCGGAACCCGATATCCATCCCGGCGTCGACCGCGTCGTCGCCGTCTTCCCCGACGGGCGCGCCTTCGCCTGGCACCAGCTGAACGGCAAGCTCGCGGAGTGACGATGGCCGAGGCCGAGGACGCCCTCAAGAAGCTCAAGCGCCGTCACAAGCGCGACCTGCGCCATGCGCGGGCCGAAGGGCTTCTGGCCGGTGTCGTCGCGATGCTGCGGCCCGGGGACGTGGTGGTGGACTGCGGCGCGAACCGGGGTGACGTGACCGAGGCCCTGGCGGGATCGGGCGCGACGGTCCATGCCTTCGAGCCCGACCCCTACAACGTCCTGCAGCTGCAGGACCGCTTTGCCAGCCGTGCGAACGTGACGCTGCATGCCGCTGCCGTCGGGGTCGAAGCCGGGACCGTGCGGCTGATGCGGGCGGCGAACTGGGACGACGACCCGGACCTCGCCTCGGTGAAAAGCACCGTCGTCGCGGGGGGCCACAACATCGCCGAAGGGCAGGGGATCGACGTCCCGATGATCGATTTCCCGGCCTTCCTGCGCGGACTTCTGGATGCGCATGGCCGCATCGCCTTCGTCAAGATGGACATCGAGGGGGCCGAGCTGGACCTGCTGTCCTCCATGCTGGACGCGCGCCTTTTCGACGCCATCCAGCTGACCGTCGCCGAGACGCATGAGCGCAAGTTCAAGGACCTGCGCCCCCGCTTCGCCGCGCTTCGCGATGCCATCGCCGCCGCCTATCCGCCCGCCCGCGTGAACCTCGACTGGATCTAGGACCCCGATATGCCCGACCTTTTGATCGAACTCTTCTCCGAGGAAATCCCGGCCCGGATGCAGGGCAAGGCCCGCGACGACCTGCGGAAGCTGGTGACCGACGGGCTGGTCGAGGCGGGGCTGACCTATGCCTCGGCCGGCGCGTTCTCGACGCCGCGGCGGCTGGTGCTGTCGGTCGAGGGGCTGACGGCCGAGAGCCGCGCGGTGCGGGAAGAGCGGAAGGGGCCTTCGGTGTCGGCTCCGGCGCAGGCGGTGGAGGGGTTCCTGCGGTCGACCGGGCTGACGCTCGACCAGCTGGAACGCCGGGCGGACAAGAAGGGCGAGACCTTCTATGCCGTCGTCGAAAAGCCGGGCCGTCAGGCGGCCGAGATCGTGGCCGAGGTGCTGGAAGGCGTGATCCGCAATTTCCCCTGGCCGAAGTCGATGCGCTGGGGCTCGGGGTCCTTACGCTGGGTGCGGCCGTTGCAGTCGATCATCTGTCTTTTGTCGGATGAGACGGGGGCGCATGTCGTGCCGCTGGAGGTCGACGGGATCAAGGCTGGCAACACGACCGAGGGCCACCGCTTCATGGGCAATGGGCGCTTCGTGGTGACGGGATTCGACGACTATGCCGTAAAGCTGAAGCGCGCGAAGGTGGTGCTGGATACGGCGGAACGTGAGGCGGCGATCTGGCAGGGAGCGCAGAACCTGGCCTTTGCCTCGGGGATGGAGGTCGTGGCGGACCCCGGGTTGCTGACCGAGGTCGCGGGGCTGGTGGAATGGCCGGTGCCGCTGATGGGGCGGATTGCGGACCAGTTCCTTGGCCTGCCGCCCGAGGTGCTGCAGACCTCGATGAAGGAGCACCAGAAGTTCTTTTCCGTGAAGAACCCGAAGACGGGGCGGATCGAGGGCTTCGTGACCGTGGCCAACATCGAGGCCGCGGATGGTGGCGAGGTGATCCTGAAGGGGAACCAGAAGGTGCTGGCCGCCCGCCTGTCGGACGCGAAGTTCTTCTGGGAGAATGACTTGCGGGTCGCGAAGTCCGGGATGGGCGAATGGGTGGAGGGGCTGAATGCGGTCACCTTCCACAACAAGCTCGGCTCCCAGGCCGAGCGGATCGAGCGGATCGCGGCCTTGGCGCGGGAGATCGCGCCGCTGGTGGGCGCGGATGCCGGAGAGGCGGAGCGCGCCGCGCGTCTGGCGAAGCTGGACCTGCGGTCGTCGATGGTGGGCGAGTTCCCCGAGCTGCAGGGCGTGATGGGCCGCTACTATGCGCTGGAGGCCGGGGAGAAGCCTGCCGTCGCCGACGCCGCGCGGGACCACTGGCGGCCGAAGGGGGAGAGCGACTCCGTCCCGACCGAGCCGGTGTCGGTGGCCGTTGCGCTGGCCGACAAGATCGACACTCTGACCGGGTTCTGGGCGATTGACGAGAAGCCGACGGGGTCGAAGGACCCGTTCGCTCTGCGGCGCGCGGCGCTGGGGGTGATCCGGTTGGTGTTGTCGCGGGACGTCCGCATGAGCATGACTGACGCCAAAGGTCCGGTCGGAAAGGCACGCGATCAGATTGGCATCCAAGAGACGAAGTCCGGCCCGTCGTGGGCGGACGTTAACGACCTCCTCTCCTTCTTCCACGACCGTCTCAAGGTCTATCTCAAGGACCAGGGCGTCCGGCACGATGTCATCGACGCCTGCCTCGCGATGCCGGGGAATGACGACCTGACGCTGCTCGTCAAGCGGGCTACGGCACTGTCCGAAACGCTCAAGACCGAGGACGGGGCGAACCTGCTGCAAGGGTTCAAGCGGGCGAACAACATCCTCAGCCAGGCCGAGGCGAAGGATGGCGTCGAATACTCCTTCGGGGCGGAGTTGAAGTTCGCCGAGACAGAGGAGGAGCGGGCGCTCTTTGCGGCTTTGGACAAGGCCGAGGCGACGATCACGCCAGCGATGGCGCAGGAGGATTTCGGGACCGCGATGGCCGCGATGGCGGCGCTTCGTGGCCCCATCGACGCCTTCTTTACCGCCGTGCAGGTGAACAGCGACAACCAGATCGTGCGGCGGAACCGGCTGAACCTCCTCCACCGCATCCGGGCGGTCTGTTCGGGTGTCGCCGACCTGACACGCATCGAGGGGTAACGGCCCCCCACCCCCATCCCCTCCCCACGAAGGGGGAGGGGAGCCGCGGTGCGCAGCTTGGCTTTCGCAAACCGCCCAAAGATTCGTCACCGAACTGACATGTCACCCTTGATTGACAGGGGTTTCAGCGTATTCTGCACCTGAACAACAGGTGCTGCAGTGCAGAAACATGACCCCATCGCGGAGTTCGCGCAGATCACGCCCTCGGCGCAGATCGCGGCGGCTTCGCATGGCTGGCGGGCGAAGTGCCTGCAGCGGCTGGTGCGGCTGGACCTGCCGGTTCCGAAGTCGGTAGCGCTCCCTTCGACCACCGTGCGGGCCATCGCTGCGGGGCATGGGGTGGACAGCATTGGAATCCTTGACCATTTCGGCGACGGCCCGCTAATCAGCGTACGTCCCAGCCCGGCAAACCCCGACTGGGGCGGGCCGGCGACGATCCTGAACATCGGACTGAACGCCAAGCGCCATGCGCGTCTGGCCGAGACGCATGGCGAGGCGGCGGCGGATGCACTCTATCTGCGTTTCGTGCAGGCCTATGCGATCCATGTGGCGCGGCTGGACCCCGAGGTCTTCGACGGGCTGAAGCCGGGGCCGGGGGCCTTGAAGGATGCGCTCCGCGAATACGAGGTCGAGACGGACGAGCCCTTCCCGCAGGACCCCGCGCGGCAGCTTTCGGAAGTGCTGCGGTCGATGGCCCGGGCCTGGGAGGGGACCTCGGCCCGCCTCCTCCGCCAGGCTAAGGGCGCACCCGAGGAGGCCGCCCTCGGCCTTGTCGTGCAGGAGATGGCGCAGGGGATCGGGCAGGGGATCAGTGGTTCGGGCGTGATCCAGTTCGTCGATCCGGTCACCGGGCAGCCGCAGATCACCGGGCGCTACCTGGGGCAAAGCCAGGGTCGCGACGCGCTGAAGACGACCGAGGCGCTGTACCTCACACGCGACCCCCGCGGCCCGTCGCTGGAGGACGTGGCGCCGGGGATCTTCGCGACGCTGGTGGAATATGGCGCGACCTGCCGCCAGCGCCTGCGCGAAGAGATGCAGGTCGAGTTCACCATCGAGGACGGCCGCCTGGCCGTGCTGGACGCGGTCAAGGTGCAGCGGTCGGCGCGCGCCGGGCTGCGGATCGCGGTGGCTTTGGCCGAGGATGGGGTCATCCCCAAAGAAGAGGCGGTGCTGCGGGTCGAACCGCGCGCGCTGTCGGAACTTCTGCACCACCAGGTCGACCCGCGCGGCGAACGCGACGTGATCGCCCGGGGCATCGCGGCCTCGCCCGGGGCGGCGACGGGGATCCTGGTGTTTTCCTCCAGCGCGGCGCAGGCGGCGGCGGCGCGGGGGGAGCCCTGCATCTTGGTGCGGCGCGAGACCTCGCCCGAGGATATCCGGGGGATGCATTCGGCGGCGGCGGTGCTGACCGAACGCGGGGGCATGACCAGCCACGCGGCGGTGATCGCCCGGGGGCTGGGCCTGCCTTGTGTCGTGGGGGCCTCGGAAGTGCGTCTCGACACGCGGGACAAGAAGCTGACCACGGCGGACGGGCGCGTCTTCCGCGAGGGCGACCTGGTGACGCTGGACGGGTCCAAGGGCGAGGCGCTGGCGGGCGCCGCCGAGATGCTGCCCCCGGCGCTGGACGACAGTTTCCGCAGGCTTCTCGCCTGGGCGGACGAGGTGCGCGACATCGGCATCCGGGCCAATGCCGACACGCCGGCCGACGCCGAGACCGCCCGCAAGTTCGAGGCGCAGGGCATCGGCCTCTGCCGGACCGAACACATGTTCTTCGAGGAAGACCGCCTCGTCGTCATGCGCGAGATGATCTTCGCCGACACGCCGGGCGACCGCGCGGCGGCCCTTGCGCGGCTTCTGCCGATGCAGCGGGCGGACTTCGTGCAGCTGTTCGAGATCATGCAGGGCCTGCCGGTCTGCATCCGCCTTTTCGACCCGCCGCTTCATGAATTCCTGCCCCAGGACCGCGAGGGTCTGCGTGGCCTCGCCGAGGCACTGGACCGGCCGCTCTCGGAAGTGACCCGCCGGGCGGAAGCCTTGACCGAGGTGAACCCGATGCTGGGGATGCGCGGGGTCCGGCTGGGCGTGGTCCTGCCGGAAATCTACGACATGCAGGCGCAGGCCATCTTCGAGGCGACGCTGGAATCCGCCCGCCGTGGCGCGCCCGTGGTGCCCGAGATCATGATCCCCCTCGTCAGCGCCCGGCGCGAAGTGGAACTGGTCAAGACCCGCATCGACGCGGTGGCCGCCGCCGTCCGCACCAAGGCGGGAGCGGGCTTCGACTACAAGCTGGGCGTCATGGTCGAAACCCCCCGCGCTGCACTTCGCGCCGGAGAGATCGCCCAGCACGCGGCCTTCCTGTCCTTCGGGACCAACGACCTGACGCAAATGACCTACGGGTTGAGTCGCGACGACGCCGGTCGGTTCATGAACACCTATGTCCGGCAGGGCGTCTTCCCTGAGGACCCGTTCCACATCCTGGACGTGGACGGGGTGGGAGAGCTTCTGCACATCGGGGCAGAGCGGGGCCGCAAGACGCGGAAAGACCTGACTCTTTCCATCTGCGGGGAGCATGGTGGGAACCCGGAATCCATCGCCTTCTGCCGCCAGGCGGGCTTCGATTACGTGTCCTGCTCGCCCTACCGGGTGCCGATGGCGCGCCTCGCGGCGGCGCACCTGGCGCTCAACGATAGGAAGAACGTCGTTTAAATTCATATGCTTGTAAGGATTTCTTAAGGAAATCGCGCCGTTTTTCGGCGGTATTTCGCTTATGCAGCATGAATTTCCGTGGCTTTTAGGCAACAGCGGTGGACCCCCTGGAACATAGTCCCTAGGTCGCCGGCTGCTTGCGAAGGCGGGGGGCACTCCTGCCAGCCACAAAGACGGAAATGAGCAGATGAAACGTGACCTCGCGACCCTCGCCCTGGCGGTGGCTCTGGCGACTACATCCGCCGGTGCCGAAGTCAGTTGGCCCGCCAGCATGTTCGGCGTCCAGGCCGCATCCCGAAGCACCGACTTCGAGCTTCTGTCCCAGGCCAACCGTTCGAAGCCGCAGCCGGCGACGGCAATGACAGAGGGCCTGACCGCCGACTGGCTGATGTCCCAGCCAAAGCCTGAGGGCGACGCGCAGTGGGAATGCCTGACCGAGGCGATCTATTTCGAGTCCCGCGGCGAAAGCCTGGAAGGGCAGATTGCCGTGGCCGAGGTGATCCTGAACCGCGTCGACAATCCGCTTTACCCCCACAGCGTCTGCGCCGTCGTCAAGCAGCGCGGGGGCGGCGGCTGCCAGTTCTCCTACGTATGCGATGGCCGGACCGACCGGATGCGCGACCGCGAGGCCGCCGATCTGGCCGGACGGATCGCCCGCGCGATGCTGGACGGCGCGCCCCGGGTCCTGACCGACGGCGCGACCCACTTCCACACCCGCGGCGTCAAGCCCAGCTGGTCGAAGCGCTTTGCGCGGACGACGGCGATCGGCGCGCATCTCTTCTACCGGCAGGGCAACCGAAGCTGATGTCGTCTATTGCGCGTTCCGTGACGCCTTCCCGCTTGGCCTGACCGCCCTGCGTGCTATGAGGGGCCGAATAGCGGAGGCGCCCATGACCATGTCCGACATCGAGCTTGCCTTCGCCCATCCCGAGGATCGGGCCGAGGCGTCCGCCGGTGCGGCCCCGCGCGACCGGATCTCCTTGCGCGACCATGTGGTCGAAGCCGACATCGGCGCCTTCCAGAAGGAACGCGGCCACAAGCAGCGGCTGCGCTTCAACGTGGTGGTCGAGGTGCGCCCCGTCACCGAACCCCTGGAGGATGATGTCGACCGCATCCTCTCTTACGACCGGATCACCGAGGCGATCGACGCCGAGCTTTCGGCCGAACGCCTGAACCTCTTGGAAACCCTGGCCGAACGGGTGGCCGAGCGCATCCTGGCCGAACCTGCGGCGATGCGGGTCTTCGTCAGAATCGAGAAGCTGGACATCGGCCCCTATGCCCTGGGGGTGGAGATCGTCCGCTCCCGCGCCGAACGCCCGGTGCAGAAGGCGGGCGACGAGGGGATGGAAGCGGTGCATCCGCTGGTCGTGTTCCTGGACAACGCGACCATCCACGCGCCCGACCTTTCGGCGCGGCTGGACGCGCTTCTGGCCGAGGGGATGCCGCTGATCCTGGCCGTGGGCCTGCCGGACCTGCCGCGCCCGGTGACGGGCCACAAGCCCACCCAGCGCCGGGTGGACCTGCTGGCGATGGAGCAGAACGCCTGGACCCTCGCGGCCCGAGACGCCCGCTGCGTGGTGGTGGCGACGCGGACCGAGATCGACTGGGCGATCAAGCGGGGGCAGTCGGTGGTCTGGGCGCCGTCGAAGCTGGTGCTCGACGCGGTCGACGGCCCGAAGGGGACCGAGCCGGTGAGCCTTGCCCTGTGGCTTGCGGAAACAATGTCGGCCTCGGCGCTGGTTGTTCACGGCGAGGTTGCAGTCCCGGCAGGAAGCCGCGTTCCCGTGCGGCGCGCCTGATCCTTCCCCCTTGAAAAGCGGACGATCCTCGGCCACTCCGGGGGCATGGAATACTTTCGTCCCATCGCGATGACCGATCCGGCACGGCCTGCGGGCGCGCTGACCTTGGCTGGCGGCTGGTGCTGGTTCGACCGGGTGGAGGTCCTGTCCCGCGCCGCCGCGCCCCGGATCATCCCGGCCCAGGACGTCCCCGCGCCGGTCCTGCACCGCCTGACCGCCTCTCGCGCGCCCTTCGCCGGGCTGACTATGGATCGCCCGCGGCTGATGGGCATCCTGAACGTGACACCTGACAGCTTTTCGGACGGGGGCCGGTTCCTGGGGGCCGAGGCCGCTGTGACCCAGGCGCGCGCGATGGCCGAGGGGGCCGAGATCATCGACATCGGCGGGGAAAGCACCCGGCCGGGCGCGGCGGAAGTGCCGGTCGAAGAGGAGATCGCCCGCACGGTCCCGGTGATCCGGGCGCTACGCGAGGGCGGGCTGACCGCGCCCCTGTCCATCGACACGCGGAAGGCCCCGGTGGCCGAGGCGGCCTTGGGGGCAGGGGCCACCATCGTCAACGACGTCTCGGCCTTCGACTTCGACCCGACGCTGGGGCCGCTGGTGGCGAAGACCGCCGCTCCCGTCGTGCTGATGCATGCCCAGGGCGTGCCTGCAACGATGCAGGACAACCCGCTTTATGCGGATGTGCTTCTGGACGTCTACGACGCCTTGGCCGCGCGATTGGCAAGGGCTGAGGCGCTGGGGATCGACCGCGCGCGCATCGTGCTCGACCCCGGCATCGGGTTCGGCAAGACGCAGGCCCACAACCTTGCGCTGATCCGGGGCCTGTCGGTGTTCCACGGCCTTGGTTGCCCGATCCTGCTGGGCACATCGCGCAAGCGCTTCATCGGCAGCATCGGCCGGGCGGCGGAGCCTCAGGACCGCGCGCCGGGCTCCATCGCGACGGCTTTGGCCGGGGTGGCGCAGGGGGTGCAGATCGTCCGGGTCCACGACGTCGCCGAGACGCGGCAGGCCCTGCGGCTGTGGCAGGCATTGAACACCGATCATTTGGAGACCGAGACATGACCCGAAAGCTTTTTGGCACCGATGGCGTGCGCGGCCGGGCGAACAGCTGGCCGATGACGGCGGAGCTGGCACTGAAACTCGGCGCGGCGGCGGGGCGGTACTTCCGGCGGGATGGCTCGGCGGCGCACCGCGTGGTGATCGGGAAGGACACGCGGCTTTCGGGCTACATGCTGGAGAATGCGCTCACGGCGGGGTTCTGCTCCACCGGGATGAACGTCCTGCTTCTGGGTCCGGTGCCGACGCCGGCGGTGGGCTATCTGACGCGGTCGATGCGGGCGGACGTGGGGGTGATGATCTCGGCCAGCCACAACCCGCACCAGGACAACGGGATCAAGTTCTTCGGACCGGACGGATTCAAGCTGTCGGACGCCGCCGAGGCCGAGATCGAGGCGATGGTCGAGGGCGAGATCCAGCCGGCGAAGCCCGAGAACATCGGCCGCGCCAAGCGGATCGAGGACGGACGGGGACGGTATCAGGAGTTCGTCAAGACCAGCTTTCCGCACGGGTTGCGGCTGGACGGGCTGAAGGTGGTGATCGACTGCGCCAACGGGGCGGCCTACCGCGCGGCACCCGAGGTGCTGTGGGAGCTGGGGGCCGAGGTGATCCCGGTGGGGGTCGCGCCGAACGGGACCAACATCAACGACCGCTGCGGGTCCACCCACACCGAGACGGCGGCCGAGGCGGTGGTGGCCCACGGCGCGCATGTGGGGATCAGTCTGGATGGCGATGCCGACCGGATCATGATCCTGGACGAGACGGGGCGGGTCGCCGACGGGGACCAGATCATGGCCTTGCTCGCGGCGCGCTGGGCCGAGGAGGGTCGGCTCGCCGGGGGTGCGCTGGTGGCCACCGTGATGTCGAACCTGGGGCTGGAGCGGTTCCTGGCGGGCCGGGGCCTGCGGCTGGAGCGGACGGCGGTGGGCGACCGTTATGTGGTGGAACGGATGCGGGAGGGGGGCTTCAACCTGGGCGGCGAGCAGTCGGGGCATATCGTGATGACCGACTATGCGACCACGGGGGACGGCCTTGTCGCGGGGCTGCAGTTCCTGGCCGAGATGGTGCGGACCGGGCGACCGGCGTCGGAACTGACCCGCAGTTTCGAGACGGTCCCGCAGATGCTGAAGAATGTCCGTTTCTCCGCCGGGGCGCGGCCCTTGGAGGTGGAATCGGTCCAGGAGGTGATCCGGGCCTCCGAGGCGCGGATCGAAGGGCTGGGACGCATCCTGATCCGGAAATCTGGGACCGAGCCCCTGATCCGGGTCATGGCGGAGTGTGAGGACGAGGTCCTGCTCGCCGCCGTGGTGGACGAGATCGTGGGCGCGGTGGAGGCCGCGGTCTGAAGCCTGTCCACGGTGGACAAAACCCGTTCACGCAATGAAATCAACCGCTTGGAATTTCCCGTTAGGGCGGTGTTAACCTTCTCTGAAGGGCCGGAAGGTCAGGCTTTCCGCTCTGGCGAAGGGCGCGGGGTCGCGGCATTGTCGGCGCGGAAGATCGCAACACTGGGTGAAAGATGCGGATGTTTTGCAGGGGACTTGGCGTCGCGGCGCTGCTTTGCGGCTCGACCGCGTTGGCGCAGGACCTGTCGGTCGCGGGCCATACGGTCAGCGTCACCGATGACGGAATGGGCAGCGCGGCGCTGGTCGTGGATGGCGAGGTCCTACACGAGAACGGGGTAATCTACCTGGACGAGGCCACCCAGTCGATCAGCGGGCTGACGGTAGTGACGGGGGTGGCCGGGGCAGGCGGGAACGCCTGCGGCGCGGCGCCCTTCGTGCTGGCATTGCAGGAGGGCGCGGCCCCGGCCTTCCATGGCCCCCTGGACAGCTGCCGCGAGTTCACCCTGCAGGTCCAGCCCGAGGCGCTGGTGTTTTCCACCGAACCGCTGCCGTCGGAACCGGGAGAGGTCTGGGTCTGGAACCCGGTGACGGGCATGACCGAAGCCTCGCCCGAGGAGTTCGCCAGCGACGGGGCGGGCTGGGAGGCGGTGCCGGGCCTCGCGCAGGCGCATCCGGTGGAGGCGATGAAGCTGGCCCCGGTTCTGGCGGCGCTGCAGGCGGGCCTTGGCGCGGATTATCCGGCCTTTGCCGAGCGGATTTCGGACCTTGGCTCCGGTGATCTGACGGCCGAGGGTTATCTGGGCCGCGCCTGCCTGAAATTCACCTGCGACGCGGATTGGGCCTTCCTCTACCTGCATCCGGCAAGTGAGGGGGTCTTCGTCGCCTGGCAGGTAGAGGGAGAGATCGAGCCGCACATCTGGCCGCAGGACACCAACCTGTGGCCCGCCGAGGCAATGGCGGCCTTGCGGGCGGAGGGTGAAGAGTGAGGGCGGCGCGCCTTCTGGCCGGGCTCGGCCTTCTTGCCGGGGCTGCAGTTGCCGAGGTCCGGGACGAGGAATTCGTCGCGGGCGACCTGCTCGTGCAGATCGAGGTCATCGATCCGGTCGAGATCATGTGGGCCGGCCCCAACCAGTTCGAGCGGATCCAGGTGCTTTCCGCCGCGGACATCGAGGTCGTGGACCTGTTGGCCGACGACGAGGCGGTGCAGATGCTGGGAACGCGGGCGCTGGTGGCCGTGGTTCCGGGGACGCACAGCTGCGAGAACCTGGGCGACCCGCTGGCCTATTACGTGGTGACGCTGGGCGAGGAGCTGGCGACCGACGGGCCGCTCACGACCTGCGTGGAGCTGACGGTTTCCACCACGCCGGGACAGATCGTCCTGGAAGAGGATCCGATGGGAGACGGGGAGCACTGGACCTGGAGCGCCCGCGGCGGCTTTGCCGGAGGCTGACGGGCGGTGGTCACGCCATCGCCAGCGCCAGGTCCACGGTGCGCAGGATTTCGTCCGCATCGGCGGTGTAGCCGGCCTCGCCCGAGCCGTTCAGCACCACGAAACCCGGCTTGACGCCATGCGCCCGCGACGGGCCCACCTGGCGCATGGTGAAACGGTCGCCCGGCATCAGTATCACCATGGCACTGCCCGCGCGCAGCGACAGATGAGCATGGTCCACATGACTGCCGTCGATGCTGACCACCACGCGGGCCGGACAAAGGGCGCGCTGGATCTCTTCGACCGAAGTGCCCACGATATCGAGGATGCGCCAGTTCCGCGCCACGAGTGTGTTCACCAGAGCATCCTCGTTCACGATCCGGCGCTGTGCCCCGACATTGCCGCGACGGATGTAGACCAGCGTTTCGCCCGGGCCGCCGAAGCGGGCCTGCAGGGCGTCGCGGATGATCTGGTAGCGGCCGATCTTGTGGCTGCCTTGGGAATGGTCCTGATAGGTGATGAGCTCCTCTGCCAGGACCGCGCGGTCCGGCAGGGCGGGCAGGGACAGCGCCGAAAGGTAGGCGGGACAGTGGCCCCAGGCCGGATCATGCGGCATCCACAGGGCCCCGGCGTCTGGTTCGATCAGGGCCGAGGGAATGGAATCGGTCAGCCAATGCCCGAAATAGCGCCAGGAAACATAGCTGTGGCAGTAGCGGACCACGGGGACTTCGGAAAGGGTGCCGGTGGCCTCGGCCACACCGAGGCCCTTGTCATAGCGTTCCTGCCACCGCCAGGTCGCATAACCCGCGCGCCGGACCAGCGCGTTTCGCCAGGAATGGCGCAGGACCGGCGCATGGGTGACCTCGGTCTCTTGCGCGGTCTGAATGTGGTAGGCGATGGTCGAATGCTCGTCGGTCCCGGTCACGCGGTCCAGCATACCGTCCAGTCGGGCCGGGGTTGGACAGGCACCGTCTCGGCCGGTTGCAGGACATCGGTTTCGGCCCGTCCGGGTCCGATCAATCGTTTCAGGACAGGCGCGGACAGCGGCGACAGCCGGGCGATGAGGCTTACCAATCCGGTCTCCCTTGTTGCCGCTAATCGAAAGCTGCCACATCCGGAGCTTTGGCGCATTGGAAAAAGGGTGGTGAGGCGGTTTCAACCCGGATGCGGCGCGCCTCGGGCCAATCCGTAATCGCCCGGGTAGGCGAGGCTGCCATGGTGGGTGATCTTCGCGGTCTGGTGGCACCAGATCTCGCCCCCACAGCCTTCGATCCAGCGGCGGCAGAAGGAGGTGTCCTCGCCGTGCATGATCTCGCCGCCGCGGCCGCGGAGGTGGCTGAAGAAGTCATGGAAATCGGCGCCGGGGTAGCCCGGGCCGTTGAAGCCGGGGACCGGCAGGGCGGCACCGGTTTCCACCATGCGTTCGGGGACCGCGCGGCGCAGGAGCATGAAGCCGGTGCCGACGCCCGGGACCTTGCGGAAACCGCCCCGCTCTTCGACGGGCCAGGGCTGGCCCGCGTCGAAGACCTCGGCCACGTTGTAGCGCAGCGACCGGGCGAGGAGGTCGGCGGTGGATGCGCGCTCGGCCTCGGGCTTCGCGGCTTCGGCCTCGATCAGGCTGCGGAAGGCCTGCCAGCGCATCTGGCGTTGCGGATAGGGGGCGCAGGTGAAGTCGGCGTCGAAGGCGAGGAGATCGAAGAACAGGTCGGCCGGATAGCTCATGTCGCTGTCCAGAAGAAGCGCGTGGGTGAACTGCTTCTGCGCGAGGAAATAGGACAACAGGTAGTTGCGCGAGATGACGAGGTCGGACCATTCCCAGGTCTTCATCGCGAAGGCGACCTTGCGCCGCGCCATCGCCTGCGTCAGCCCGATGAGGCTGAGCATCGCGGGCGTATGGACCTGGCCCCCGGTGGGCATGAGGATGAGGACGGTGGCCATCGGTCGGACGCCCTTTCGGCTGGTCGGCGGCAAGGTGCCAAAGCGCCCGGGGGATTTCAAAGGAAAACGGAACCGTGTCGGCTTTGGCCTTGTTGGTCCGGGGACGGCACCGTGGGGTGCCCTATCCCTTGGAGGCAAAGATGTTCGATGGAGGAATCGTCCCCTTCCTTGCGCTTTTCACGCTGCTTGCCGTGGCCCTGCTGGCGCTGATCGCGAAGGAACGGACCAAGGACCGGATGCGCGACCCGAATGCTCCGGTGTCGACGCTGGCGAAGGATGGCAAGTTCGGGGGCGTGGCGTTCCTGCTGCCGCCGGACCAGCTGCAGCCGAACCTGCGCGTGGCGCTGGCGCGGGCTGACCGCGGCGAGACCCGGTTCCCGGCGCGCGCGACGCTGGAGTGAGTGAGGGGGGCGCCCGAAGCGCCCCCTTCGGCATCAGTTGCGGGCGCGGTCGACCATCTTGCCCTTGGAGATCCAGGGCATCATCGCGCGGAGCTTTTCACCGACCTGTTCGATCTGGTGCTCGTCGTTGATGCGGCGGGTCGCCTTGAAGAAGGGCTGGCCGACGGCGTTTTCCTGCATGAAGTCGCGGACGAACTTGCCGGTCTGGATGTCGCGCAGGACTTCCTTCATGCGCTTCTTGGTCTCGTCGTAAGGCAGGATGCGCGGGCCCGAGACGTATTCGCCATACTCGGCCGTGTTCGAGATCGAGTAGTTCATGTTCGCGATGCCGCCTTCGTAGATCAGGTCCACGATCAGCTTCACTTCGTGCAGGCACTCGAAATAGGCCATCTCGGGTTCGTAGCCGGCCTCGACCAGGGTCTCGAAGCCCATGCGGATGAGTTCCACGAGACCGCCGCAGAGGACTGCCTGCTCACCGAAGAGGTCGGTTTCGCATTCCTGGCGGAAGTTGGTCTCGATGATGCCGGACCGGCCGCCGCCGATGGCCGAGCAATACGACAGGCCGATTTCCATCGCCTTGCCGGTCGCGTCCTGGTGGACGGCCACGAGGCAGGGCACGCCGCCGCCCTTGGTGTATTCGCCGCGGACGGTGTGGCCCGGGCCCTTCGGGGCCATCATGATGACGTCGACGCCCTTCTTCGGCTCGATCAGGCCGAAGTGCACGTTCAGGCCGTGGGCGAAGGCGATCGCGGCGCCCTCACGCAGGTTGTCGTGGACGTATTGCTTGTAGGTCGCGGCCTGCAGCTCGTCGGGCATGGTGAACATGATCAGGTCGCACCACTTGGCGGCTTCGGCGATGCCCATGACCTTCAGGCCTTCGGCTTCGGCCTTCTTGGCCGAGGGCGAGCCTTCGCGCAGCGCCACGACGACGTTCTTTGCTCCGGAATCGCGCAGGTTCAGCGCATGGGCGTGGCCCTGGGAGCCGTAGCCGAGGATGGCGACCTTCTTGTCCTTGATCAGGTTCACATCGCAGTCGCGGTCGTAGTAAACGCGCATTGGGCGTCTCCTTGTTGTTGATGGCGGCACAATAGGGATTTCTGGCGCGGAACCCGTGCAATCTTTGACGATTACGGTGTGATGTGCGAAGGATCATTCTCTGAATGGCTTCGCAATGAGAAATTCATGCAACTGGACGACACCGACCGCCGCATCCTGCGCCACTGGCTCGCCGAGCCGGGGCTGGAGCGTGCGGTGCTTGCGGAGCGGGCGGGGGTCACTGCGGCGACGCTCTGGCGGCGGCTCGACCGGCTGCGCGAGGGGGGCGTGATCCGGTCCGAGGGGGCGCGGGTGGACTGGCGCGCGCTGGGGTATGAGGTGGAGGTCTCGCTTCGCTTCACGCTGGACAAGACCAACCCCCGCGCTTTCGACGAGTTCATCGCGGCGGCGCGGGAGGTGCCGGAGGTCATCGGGATCGAGACCTTCCTCGGCCGGGTCGATGTGCGCCTGAACGTGATCGCGCGGGACATGGGGCACTGGACCGGCATCTACCGCGACCGGATCCTGACGCTTCCGCATATCGCGGAGGTGGAGGCCTTGATGCTCGTCTCGACCATCAAGGAGACTGGGGGGCTGCCGCTGTGATTGATCTGGACGATACCGACCGGGCGATTCTGCGGGCGTTGGTGGCGGATGGAACGCTTTCGGCGGGGGAGTTGGGGCGCAGGCTCGGCCTGTCGCAGCCCGCGGCCTGGCGGCGGATCAGGCGGCTGGAGGAGGCGGGTGTGCTGAAAGGCCTCGCGGTTGAGGTGGACCGGGAGAAGCTGGGGTTTGGCGTGACGGTGTTCCTTGGGGTGAAACTCGCCACGAAGGGCCGGGTGTCGCTGGAGGACTTCGAACGCGCGGTGCAGGCGATCCCCGAAGTGCAGGTGGTGCAGCATGTGCTGGGGCTGTTCGATTACCGCTTGCGGGTCGTGGCGCGGGACATCGCGGATTTCGAGCGGGTCCTGCGACGCCGGATCATGACGCTGCCGGGGGTGGGGAACGTCGAGGCGAATGTGCTTCTGACGGAGGAGCGGCGGCCGGGGCCTTTAGGGTAGGGTGGGGTTGTACCCCACCCTACGGGCTGGCAGAGCGGCACGCCAGGCGCTAGGCTTTGCGCCAAACAGGGAGGACTACATGAATTTGCCGCATCCGCACATCGACCCGGACGGGTTGCAGGAATTCTCGGTCGTCTTCACCGACCGCTCGCTCAACCACATGTCAGCCCGCTTCCAGGGCGTGATGCGCGAGGTCTCGGCGATGCTGAAGGAGGTCTACAGGGGCTCGGCCGTGGCGCTGGTCCCCGGGGGCGGGTCCTATGCGATGGAGGCGGTGGCGCGGCAGTTCGGGAAGGGCCGGGTGCTGATCGTGCGGAACGGCTGGTTCAGCTATCGCTGGACGCAGATCTTCGAGGCGGGCGGCTTCGCGCAGGAGACGACGGTGGTGATGGCGCGGCAGACCGGGAATGACGCGCGGGCACCTTATGCGCCGCCCCCGATTGACGAGGTGGTGGCGAAGATCCGTGAGGTGAAGCCCGAGGCGGTGTTCGCGCCGCATGTCGAGACCTCGGCCGGGATCATCCTGCCGGATGATTACATCACGCAGATGGCCGCGGCGGCGCATGAGGTGGGGGCGCTGATGGTGCTCGATTGCATCGCCAGTGGCTGCATCTGGGTGGATATGGCGGCGACCGGGGTCGATGTGCTGATCTCGGCCCCGCAGAAGGGGTGGTCGGCTTCGCCCTCGGCGGGCGTGGTGGTGCTGTCGCCGTTGGCCGAGGCGCGGTTGGCCGAGACCACGTCGAACAGCTTTGCGCTGGACCTGAAGAAGTGGCGGTCAATCATGGAGGCCTATGAGAAGGGCGGTCACGCCTATCATGCGACCATGCCGACCGACGCCATCGTCGGCTTCCGCGATGCGATGGTGGAGACCAAGGCGATGGGGTTCGAGGCCGCCAAGGCCGCGCAATGGGCGCTGGGACGGGCGGTGCGGGGGATGCTGGCCGCGAAGGGGGTGGCTTCGGTGGCCGCCGAGGGCTTCCAGGCGCCGGGCGTGGTGGTGAGCTATACCAGCGATCCGGATGTGCAGAACGGCGCGAAGTTCCGGGCGGAAGGGATGCAGATCGCGGCCGGGGTGCCGTTGCAGGTCGGCGAGGGGCCAGAGTTCAAGACCTTCCGGCTGGGCCTTTTCGGGCTCGACAAGCTGAAGGACGTGGACGCGACGGTCGAACGGTTGCGGCGTGCCGTGGACGCGGTGCTTTAGAAAAGACACAGGCCGGAGGGGAGCTCTCCGGCCTGTGCGTTTCGGAAGGGTGGTCGATCACTGAGCGTTGCTGAGGATCGCCTGGACGCCCTGGGCGGTGCCCGAAGCGGTGTTGGTATTCTCGGTGTCGGCGAAGAACGAGACCAGCTGGGCGTACTGCGAGTTGGTCAGCGACGACAGGTCAGCGTTCGGCAGAACGGTCAGGATCTGCGAGGTGATCGAGGAGGGCAGCGCGACCGGCGCGTCCTGGGCGATGGCGCCGACTGCCGAAGCGGCGACGAGAGCGGTAGCGAGAACGAAGCTTTTCATCTTGTAATCCTTTATCTTCTTGCGTCCTGCCCCACCGTGGGGCGGTGAGGGAGATTTGGGGTGACGCAGGGAAAAAGTGAAATCACGGGTTGGTCGCGCAGGGTCGCCGCAATGTGAACTCACGTGCGGCTTGCGCTCGGTTGAGCGGGAAATTCCCAGGAAAGCTTGGGGCCGGGACCGCGCGCCCGGTCACATGTTTCAAGGATGAAGCGTCGTTCCGTGAGGATGAGGGAGACCTGTGCAGGATTGCACAAAACCTTAGTCGCGTGCCGACGTAGCTGCCTTCCGTCCAACGCCAAGGCCCGCTCGCATCAGGGTCTGGCGGACCGGACGGGCGGAGTAGAGGAGGTCGAGCGCCTTGGCGCGGAGGTCGCGCAGGACGGGGGCCCCGGCCATCGAGGCGCGGTTCAGAAGGTCGATTCCGGTGACGCGGGCCTGGACTTCCAGGTGGCGCGCGCGGTGGAAGGCATCGGTCACCGCCGGCACCCCGGGGTCGGTGCGGTGCTGCTCGGCCAGGTCGAGAAGGCTTGCGAGGTCCGCAAGGCTCATGTTCAGGCCCTGCGCGCCGATGGGCGGGACGACATGGGCCGCCTCGGCCATCAGCACCGTTCGCGGGCCGGAGAGGCAGTCCGCGATCTGGCTGACGATCGGCCAGACCGAGCGCCGGCTGACCAGCGTTAGTGGCCCGAGGATGCCCGAGGAGCGCAGGGTCATCTCGGCCTCGAACTCCGGGACGGGAAGCGCGGCGAGGCGCGCGACCTCGGGGCCGCTTTCCATCCAGACCACGGCCGAGGCCGGACGGCCATCGCGGTCGGGCAGCGGGACCAGCGTGAAGGGCCCGCCCGACCGGTGCACCTCGGTCGAGACGTCGTTGTGGGGCACGTCGTGGGTCACGGCGAAGGCAAGCGCCTTCTGGCCGTAGCGGGTGGTTTTGGCAGGGATCCCCAGCGCCTCGCGGACGGGAGAGTTGCGGCCGTCAGCACCGATCACCAGTTTCGCCGCGACCTGCGCGCCGTCGCTGAGGCTGACCAGCGCCTCGGCGTCGCGGACCAGCATCCGGGCGAAGCCTGTGCCGGGGCGGAAGCTGACCGTCGGGAGTTCGGCCAGCCGCGCGACCATCTCGCGCCGCAGAAGCCAGTTCGGAAGGTTCCAGCCGAAGGGCGCGTCCGAGATGTCGGCGGCGTCGAAGTCCTTGACGAGCCGGGCCTCGGGCGTCTCGCCGCCTGCGTCGATGATCCGCATGACCTGCAGGGCCGCCGCGTGCGGCTCCAGCCGGGTCCAGAGGCCGGCGGCCTGCAGCACGGGAATCGAGGGTTGCAGGAAGGCGGTGGTGCGAAGGTCGGCCCCGTCCGCGTCGACCTCGGTGACCGGAGGCGCGGGATCGACACAGATCACGCGGAACCCGGCCGACCCGAAGGCACAGGCCGCCGTCAAGCCGGCGACGCCGCCGCCGGAGATCAGGATGTCAGTCGTTTCGCGCATTCGGGGCCTCCACCCATGAGCATAGGCCGCATGGCCGCAGGGGGCCAGAGGACAGGACGCCTCAGGGCCGCGCGATGAGGACCAGGAGGACGAACATCACCGGGACGAGTGCCAGCGCCGTCAGGACCAGGGCCGGAAGCCCCCAGGTCTGGATCGCGAGCACGAGGGCGGTCAGCAGGATGACCAGCAGGTAGTAGATGCTGTTCGTGTCGCGCTCGATGTCGCGGATCACCTGGCCCAGGACCGGGATGGCGCGGGCGAGGCGGCCGAGGGGGCTGGGGGCGTTGGTGGTGGCAAGGGTCATGCGCGGCCTCATCGGAACTGGCGGGTGCCGCTCCATTTAGGGCCGCCGCTGCCATGCGCGATGTGGCGGAGTGTCACTCCACCAGCCGGGCAAGGAAATGTGCCAGGTCCTCGGTGTGGTGGTGGATGTGGTCGGCCGGCTCCGGTTCGGGTGCGACATGGACGGTCCGCATCCCAAGCGCGTGGGGCACGGCAAGGTTGCGGGCGTCATCCTCGAACATCGCGCCCGTCGCGGGGTCAAGCCCGTCGCGCCCGAAGACTGTGGCGAAGGCGCGGGCGTCCGGCTTGGGGTGGAACTCGGCATGTTCGACGCCGTAGATGCCGTCGAAGAGGCCGGAAAGGCCACGGGCGGCGAGGACCTTTTCGGCATAGGGGGCGCAGGCGTTGGTGTAGACGATCTTGCGGCCGGGGAGTGCGGCGATGCTGCGCGCAAGGCCGGGGTCGGGCGACAGGACCGAGAAGTCGATGTCGTGGACGTCCGTCAGGTAGGGGCCCGGGTCCACGCCATGTTCGGTCATCAGGCCGGCAAGCGTGGTGCCATAGGTCGCCCAGTAATGCGCCCGCAGATGGTCGGCCCGCGCCCGGTCGACCTTGAGCGCCTGCATCACCCAGTCGGTCATCCGGACCTCGATCTGGTCGAAAAGCCGCATGTGCGGGGGATAGAGCGTGTTGTCCAGGTCGAAGACCCAGGTGCGGACGTGGGAGAAATCCTGTTTCGGCATGGGCACGCATGTAGTGCGACGCCGGGGCGTTGGGAAGGCTTGATCGCGACGCGCCGCGCGCGTTAGGGTCCGCGCCGCGAGCGAGGGGCGAGAAAAGTGCAGAAAGACGCGTATACGCTGATCATGGAGGCGATCGAGGCCGGGGTCTACAAGCCGGGCGACCGTCTGGTCGAAAGCGAACTGGCCGAGCGTCTGGGTGTCAGCCGGACCCCGGTGCGCGAGGCGCTGCAGCGGCTGGAGACGCAGGCGATGCTGACCCGCGACGGGCGCAGCCTGATCGTGGCAAGCCTAGACCACAACCAGCTGGCCGAGCTTTACGCGGTCCGGACCGAGCTTGAGGGCCTGGCGGCGCGTCTGGCCGCCCGCCACGCGACGCCCGAGGAAGTGCGGGTCCTGAAAAGCATGGTGGCGGAGGACCGGGCGCTTCTGGGGGGTGATCCGCGGGCGCTGAGCCGGGCGAACAAGCGCTTCCACAAGCAGATTCACCTCGCCAGCCACAACCGGTTCCTGGTCCAGCAGCTGGACCTTGTGCACCGGTCCATGGCGCTTATGGCCAACACCTCCTTTGCGGCCGAGGGGCGGGACGAGGTGGCGCTGGACGAACATGCCGATATCGTCGCGGCGATCGAGGCCGGGGATGGCGATGCGGCCTACCAGGCGCTGAAGTCGCATATCAGCCAGGCCTTCGAGACACGGCTTCGGGTCGACGCGGGCGAACTGCGGATGCGCTGACGCACCCGGAGTTGCCCCGCGGCCGCGGTCTGCGCTTTGCGGATCAGTCCTTGGCTTCGACGTGGTCGAAGAGGCCGTGCGTGGTCTTGTCCCAATAGAAGGGCCGGGTCGCAAGTTCCAGAAGACCCTTGTAGGCGGCAAGCGATGCCAGCGGATAGTAGGCCTTCAGCGTCAGGACCCAAAGCCGGCTGAGCCCATGCCGGGTGCGGCCAAGGCCGATCGCCCCGATCAGGATGTTCGTGACCTCGGACAGAAAGAAGATCCCGGCGATGGTCAGGACGGCGGCCAGCGGCAGGGCTGCATAAAGCGGGTGGTCAAAGCCGAAGGGCAGCAGCAGGAAAGACCACAGGAGAGGTGCCAGCAGGAATTGCGCGATGGTGCCCAGGAACAGGACCTGGAAGCCGAGAAAGCCCCTGGGTCCAAGCTGCCGCCAGAGAAGCCGGGGCTGCCGCATGTGGACGGCCCAGGTCATCATGTAGCCCTTGATCCAGCGCGAGCGCTGCTTGATCCAGGGGAGGGGACGGCAGTTCGCCTCTTCCTGGGTGACGGTGTCGATCAGTTCGGTCCGGTACCCATGCCGGGCCAGGCGGATGCCAAGATCGGCGTCCTCGGTCACGTTATGCGCATCCCAGGCCCCCAGGCTGTCCAGGACCTGGCGGCGGAAGAAGAGCGTGGTGCCGCCCAGGGGCACGACGAGGCCAAGGCGGGCGAGGCCCGGCAGGACCAGCCGGAACCAGCCGGCGTATTCGATGGTGAAGCAGCGCGACAGCCAGTTTGTCCGCGGGTTGTAATAGTCGAGCACGCCCTGCAGGCAGGCGACCTCGGGGCCCGAGCGCTGGAAGCGTTCGACGACGCGGCGAAGCTGGTCGGGCTCGGGCGCATCTTCGGCGTCGTAGACCCCGACGATGGCACCCCGCGCATAGTCGAGCGCGTGGTTCAGCGCGCGCGGCTTGGTCTGGACCTGGCCCTTCGGCACGATGACGACGCGGATCCAGGGCGGCAGCTCGGCAGCGGCCAGGGCGTCGACGGTGACCTGATCCTCGGCCTCGACGGCGAGGATGACATCCAGAAGCTCCACCGGGTAGTCCAGCCGCGCCAGGCGGCGGACGAGGCGCGGGGCGATGTCTTCTTCCCGGCAGAGGGCGACGATGATCGTGACGACGGGGGGGATGAGGTCGGTCGCCGGTGTGGGGCCGGGCAGGGGGGCGCGCAGGGCCGCGATGGTGGCGGCGATCTTCAGCGCGGTAAGGCAGGCCAGCGAGAAGATTGCGAAGGCAAGCGCGGCAAGCCCCGTGGCGACCGGCGCCAGGATCAGGGCCAGCAAGGTCACGGCGATGACCGCGATGGCGCGGGGCGACTGGTGCAGGCGCGGCCAGGACCGGCAGCTTTCGGCAAGCGCAACCCGCGCTTCGGCGGCGCGCGCCAGCAGGTCGCCCCTGCGGGCATGGATCGCGGCGAGGATCGCGCGGGACGAGGCGATGCCAGCGGCGACGGGGCCGAGCCGGGCCTCGAGCATCGGACGGAGCCGGCGGAATTCCTCGGGCCGCGAGGTCGCGACGATGGTGACATCGCCGACCTTCTGCCAGGGGACGAGACCGTGGCGCAGGCAGTCCTGCGCGCCCACCGCGTCGATCAGCCGGGGATCGGGCAGGACGGCATCCAGGTCGACGACGCGCAGGCCCCAGTTCCGCGCGTCGACCCCGAGAAGGTCCCGTTCCACCACCAGCCCGCGCGCCCGCAGCACGTCAGGCAGGCGGCCCGCTTCGCGTCCCTGGTGCGCAAGCGCGGTCAGCATTTCGTCCGGCGCCACGACCCCTTCGCGCAGGAGCGAGGCCCCGACCGCAAAGGTGCGACGCGGCGCGCTTGCGGCACGGCCGGACAGGTCGACTTTGCTGATCCGTTCTGCGGCACCCATGCCCGTTCCCCCATTCCACGCTCAACCTTGCGCGCGGCGGGTTAACAGGCGGTTAACGCCCTTCAGGCACGCCGAGCCTGCATCGCTTCGGCAAAACGTTCGAAGAGGTAGAAGCTGTCCTGGGGGCCGGGCGAGGCTTCGGGGTGGTACTGGACCGAGTAGATGGGCTTGCCGTCCACCGCGATGCCGCAGTTCGTGCCGTCGAAGAGGCTGACATGCGTCTCGCTCACGCCCTTGGGCAGGGTGTCGGCGTCCACGGTGAAGCCGTGGTTCATCGAGGTGATCTCGACCTTGCCGGTGGTCAGGTCCTTCACCGGATGGTTCGCGCCGTGGTGGCCGTGGTTCATCTTGCGGGTCTTGGCGCCGAGGGCCAGGGCCAGCATCTGGTGGCCGAGGCAGATGCCGAACAAGGGCAGGTCCTTCTGCAGCACGCTCTGGATCATCGGGACGGCATAGGCGCCGGTCGCGGCCGGGTCGCCGGGACCGTTCGAGAGGAACACGCCCTCGGGATTGTGGGCGAGGACCTCTTCGGCGGTGGCATTTGCCGGCAGGACGGTCACTTCGCAGCCCACGGAAGCCAGGCAGCGCAGGATGTTGCGCTTGGCGCCGTAGTCGATGGCGACGACCTTGAAGCCCGGGCCCTCGCGGCGGGTATAGCCTTCGGGCCAGGCCCAACGCTTCTCGTCCCAGCGGTAGCTTTGCGCGCAGGTCACGTCCTTGGCGAGGTCGAGGCCGACGAGGCCCTTCCAGGCGCGGGCTTTGGCGACGAGCTTCTCGATGTCGAACTTGCCCTCGGGGTCATGCGCCAAGGTCACATGCGGCGCGCCCTGCTGGCGGATCGCCCGGGTCAGGCGGCGGGTGTCGATGCCCCCGATGCCGATCTTCCCGATCTTCTGGAGCCACGAGGTGAGCTCCCCGGTCGCGCGCCAGTTCGAGGGTTCGGTCGGGTCCCATTTCACCACCATGCCGGCGGCGGCGGGGGTGGCGGTCTCGTCATCCTCAACCGTGACGCCGGTGTTGCCGATATGAGGGAAAGTGAAGGTCACGACCTGGCCCGCGTAGGAGGGGTCGGTCATGATTTCCTGGTAGCCGGTCATGGCGGTGTTGAACACAAGCTCGGCCACCGTTTCGCCCGTGGCACCGAAGCCGTGACCGTAGAAGAGGGTGCCGTCGGCAAGTGCGAGGCAGGCGGTTGGCTTCTGCGGCGCAGGCATGGGCGACTCTCCTATCGGTAAATTGCGCGGAAACTAAGGGGAGGGGGCCGCAGGGTCAAGGCCCGGCGCGAAAAGGTTTTCCTCGCATTTTCAGAGGCTTGGCAAAATCCACCGTGGTTGCGGTCAGGGGCGGTTCGGGGTAGACTCCCGATCCGGGGAAACTATCGGAAAGACTTCACATGCTTTTGCGCGACCGTCTGCAGACGGCCCTCAAGGAGGCCATGAAGGCCAAGGAGGCCGACCGCCTGTCCACGCTGCGCCTGATCAACGCCGCCATCAAGGACCGCGAGATTGCGGTCAGGGGCGACAGCGACGCGGGCGAGGTCGGCGAGGCCGAGATCCTGCAGATCATGGGCAAGATGGTGAAGCAGCGCCAGGAATCGGCCCGCGCGTACGAGGAAGGCGGGCGGCTTGAGCTGGCCGAGAAGGAACTGGCGGAAATCGGGGTGATCCAGGAGTTCCTGCCGCGTCAGATGGACCAGGCCGAGATCACGGCGGCGGTCGACGCGGCGGTGGCCGAGACGGGGGCCGCAAGCATCCGCGACGTGGGCAAGGTGATGGCGGCCTTGAAGGCCCGCTACACCGGCCAGATGGATTTCGGTGCGGTGGGCGCGCTGGTGAAGGCACGGCTCGGCTAGATGCTGGCGGCGGTCGCGCTGGCCTTCGACATGACCTCGGTCCTGGCGCTGATGTATCCGGGGCGGGAGAGGGTGGAGATCCTGGGCCAGGACGGCGTGACCTATGTCTACGCCTGCAAGCCCGGCCCGGCGGGAGAGACGCCCGCAGCGCAGGCTGCAAAAGCGCAAGCAGCCTTCGAGGAGAACGCCACGAAGTTCGGTGAGGCCTTTGCGGCGGAGCTGATGCAGGGCATCGAGGCGGGGGCCCCGACGCTGGGCATGGCGCTGGACATGACCCGCAAGACCGATGGCTGGGCGGGGGCCATCACCGCGCATCTGGAGAAGACTTACGGCTGCGCGCTCTTGGGTTGATCGCGTTCAGCGCAAGGCGTGGATGCGGGATTGCAGGTCGGCGCGCAAGGCGATGCGCTCCTCTTCCGACAGGAAGGCGCCCAGTTCCACCTCGCGCCCGTCGCCCTTCAGCGTCAGGTAGTTCGGGACCGGCCCGCCGGTTTCGTGCAGCCTGGCCTGGACCCAGTAGGGGTTCGCCTCCCAGTCCTGGCGGCGGCCCCTGGGGCCGTGGCGGACGAGCGTGATGCGATCCCGGGAAAGGCGCAAGTCCTCGACGATGTCGCGGTCGCGGCCGTTCTTGCGCAGCGCGAACCAGATCGCCCAGATCGTGCCGAGCAGGAAGGGGAGAAGCGCCCAGAGGACCGGGCTGCCCAGGATGCCGACCAGCGGCACGGCGATGAGTGCGGCGGTGGCGCCGATGAACCAGACGAAGCCGCGCTGGTTCAGCGACCGGTGCGGCCAGAGATGCAGGCGGACCTCGCCGCCCTCGGGGGGAAGCCATTCGTAGGGCATGGGGCGTTTGTAATTTCGCGGGCGGGAAAGGGAAGACCCTGCGGCAGCTTGTCAGGTGGGAGAGGCGGTGCAATCCTTGCGCATCGGATCGTGCGGGGGGCGGGATGGCGGGTCGGGTCATGGCCTTGGGGCCGCAGCATGTGGCCAAGGTCGCGCGGGTGGTGGAACGGAAACCCCACCAGGTCAGCTACCGTCCCTTGTCTGACGCAGAGTTCAAGGCTGTCGCCCAAGGCTTCCTGGACCAGCTGAAGGATGCTCCACTTTGGGTCTTCGCCTATGGCTCCCTCATCTGGAAGCCCGAGTTCGATCATGTCGAGGCACGGCGGGGCAGGGTGCACGGCTGGCGGCGGTCCTTCTGCCTGAACATCACCTCCTGGCGCGGCACGGACGAGGTGCCGGGGCTGATGCTGGCGCTTGACCGGGGAGGGGCATGCGCCGGTGTTGTCTACCGGATGCCAGAGGATGACCTGCAGGCGCGGCTTCTGCGGATGCTCTACCGCGAGATTGCCTATCACGAGGACCTGCCCTGGTTGCGGTGGGTGACAGTGCGGACGGCCGAGGGGCCGGTGCGGGCCCTGGCTTTCTACTGCGCCCCCGCCTCGCATCCCGACCTGGTGCGCTTGCCGCTGGAGGAGCAGGCAGGGCGTTTGGCGCGGGCTGCGGGCTACGTGGGCAGCTGCGCCGAATACCTGTACAACACCGTCAGCCACCTGGAGGCTTTGGGCATCCGCGACCGCTACCTCTGGGACCTGCAGGCCCGCGTGGCGGCCGAGATCGACAGCCTTTAGCCCTTCACCTGCGTGAGGAAGTCCCGGAAGGCCTTGCCATAGGCCGCCGGGTCTTCGGCATGGGAGCCGAGGTGGTCCGCCCCGGTCCAGAGGGTCACGGTCGGGGCGGTCCGTGCGGCGGCGAGGGCCTGCGAGGGGCCGATCGGCACGATGCGGTCAGCGCTGCCGTGGGCGAGGAAGAGGGGGCCGGGGAAGGCTGCGTAGGTGTCGGCGACTTCGGCCTCGGCGATGGGGACGGGGGCCTTGAACGGGATGATCTGCCTGGCGGTCCAGGCGATCAGGCCGGGAAGGGGCTTTCCACTCTGCGCCGCCAGATGGTCGATCACCGCGCCGAAGCTGATCGCGGGGCTGTCCAGAGCGATGGCGCTGACGCGGGCGGCAAGCGGGCTTTGCTTCAGGAACTGCCCAAGGATCGCGCCGCCCATCGATTCGGCGACGACGAGCACGCGGTCCGCCTCGGCCGGGGCCATGCGAGCGACGGCGGGTTCAAGGTCGGGCCATTCGGTCAGGCCGAATCCGTAGGTGCCATCGGCCGAGGCGGGCGCGCCGGGGTCGTTGCGGTAGCCGATCAGCAGGACGGACCAGCCCGCCTCGTGCAGGAGCTGCAGCGCCCGGTAGCCGTCCTCGCGCGCGCCGGCGATGCCGTGGACATAGATCGCGCGACCGGCCTCGGGTCCTGCGGCGGGGACCAGCCAGGCCTCGGTCGGGCCGAGCGGGGTGTCGAGGGTGACGGTCTCGAAGGGCAGGGACAGCGCCACCATCGGGTCGCCGCGGTAGCCAAGCGCCAGCGGGTCCTTGGGCGGCTCGGCCGTGGCCAGCGCGGTCGAGATCGCCCCCACCTTCAACAGACCCGCTGCGGCATGGGCCAGGAAATAGCCCGTTATGCCGACATAGCCCAGCAGGGCCACGGCCACGATCACCAGGACGAAGAAGACCGCGCGCATTGGATATCCCTTGAAACGGAAAAGGCCCCGGGCATTTGCAGCCCGGGGCCCTTGGATCACGTCAGGCGCTTAGTGCGCGTGGCTGCGGTCCCAGTCGGACTGCTTCGGCAGCTGCTCGAACGTGTGCTCGGGCGGCGGCGAGGGCAGGGTCCATTCCAGGGTGTCGGCGTATTCGTTCCAGTAGTTGTTCTCGGTCACGCGACGGCCCCACATCAGGGTGTAGAACACGATCCCGATGAAGAAGACGAAGGACGCGAACGAGATGAAGGCACCGACCGAGGAGAACCAGTTCCAGTAGGCGAAGGCCTCCGGGTAGTCGATGTAGCGGCGGGGCATCCCCTGGCGGCCCAGGAAGTGCTGCGGGAAGAAGGTCAGGTTGGACCCGATGAACATCATCCAGAAGTGCAGCTTGCCCGCCCATTCCGGGTACTGCCGGCCCGACATCTTGCCGATCCAGAAGTAGATCCCGGCGAAGATCCCGAACACGGCGCCCAAGCTCATCACGTAGTGGAAGTGCGCCACGACGTAGTAGGTGTCATGGTAGGCACGGTCCACCGGGGCCTGGGACAGGACGATCCCGGTCACGCCGCCTACGGTGAAGAGGAAGAGGAAGCCGAAGGCCCAGAGCATCGGGGTCTTGAACTCCACCGACCCGCCCCAGATCGTCGCGATCCAGGAGAAGATCTTCACGCCCGTGGGCACCGCGATGACCATCGTCGCCAGCATGAAGTAGGACTGCTGGGTCAGGGACATGCCGGCGGTGTACATGTGGTGCGCCCAGACGACGAAGCCGAGCACGCCGATCGCCACCATCGCGTAGACCATCGGGAGGTATCCGAAGATCGGCTTGCGGGCGAAGGTCGCGATGACCTGGGAGATGATCCCGAAGGCCGGGATGATGATGATGTAGACTTCCGGGTGGCCGAAGAACCACAGGATGTGCTGGTAGAGGACCGGGTCACCGCCGCCCGAGGGCGAGAAGAAGGTGGTCCCGAAGTTGCGGTCCGTCAGCAGCATGGTGATGGCGCCAGCCAGCACGGGCAGGGCCAGCAGGATCAGCCAGGCGGTCACGAAGATCGACCAGCCGAAGAGCGGCACCTTGTGCAGCGTCATGCCCGGGGCGCGCATGTTCAGGAAGGTCGTGATCATGTTGATCGCGCCCAGGATCGACGAGGCACCCGACAGGTGGACGGCGAAGATCGCCAGGTCCATCGCATAGCCGCCCTCGGCCGTGGTGGTCAGCGGCGGGTAGAGAACCCAGCCCACGCCCGAGCCGGTGCCCAGATCGCCACCGCCGCCCGGCGCCAGCATCGAGGCCACGCCCAGCGAGGTCCCGGCGACGTAGAGCCAGTAGGACAGGTTGTTCATGCGCGGGAAGGCCATGTCCGGCGCGCCGATCTGCAGCGGCATGAAATAGTTGCCGAAACCGCCGAAGAGCGCCGGGATGACGACGAAGAACATCATCAGGACGCCGTGATAGGTGATCATCACGTTCCAAAGGTGCCCGTTCGGGGTGCAGAGCTCGCCCGAGGCGATGAACCGCGCGCCTTCCTGGCACATGTACTGGACACCCGGCTCCATCAGTTCGAGCCGCATGTAGACAGTGAAGATCACCGAGATCAGGCCGACGAGACCGCCGGTGAAAAGGTAGAGGATCCCGATGTCCTTGTGGTTGGTCGACATGAACCAGCGGGTGAAGAACCCGGGTCGATGATGTTCGTCATGGCCGTGAATGGCTGCGTCCGCCATAGGCGTCCTCCGCTTTCGTCGTTCTTACATGCCCGTTCACGAGCTTGTAAGCCCGCCCGGTTCCCTTGTGATCCCGTCTTTAGCCCCGCGAGGCCCGCCTCGCAATGCATGACTTTGCCGCAGGGGACAGAAATCTTTCCCGAAATGCAAAGGGCGCGGCCCCGCGAAGGGTCGCGCCCAAATCTGGTGTCGAAAGCGGGTTGCCTATTGGGCGACCGAGGCCAGGTAGGCCGCCACGTCCTCGCCGCCCGAGGCCAGCTTGAAGGACATCTTCGACTTGGCAGCATCGTCGCCAAGCGCGGTCTTCAGGTACTCGGCCGGGTTCGCGACATAGGCCGCCAGGCTTGCCTCGTCCCAGACGGCGCCGGTCGCGCCCAGGGCGGCGAGCGAGTCGCCATAGGAGAAGTCGGGGTCGGACGCCACGCCCTTGCCGATGATGCCATAGAGGTTCGGACCGGTGCGGCCGCCCTTCTGGATCTCGGTCCCGTCGGGGGCGACGATGGAGTGGCAGGCCTTGCACTTCTTGAACGTGTCCTCGCCGGCCGCCGGGTCACCCGCGAAGGCGGGGGCGGAAAGGGCGGCGACGGTCAGGCCAAGAAGGATGAACTTCGTCATGGTGTCCTCATGTGTCACGGAGCGCCTTGGGCAGCTCCACGGGCGGAAGATGGGGTCTGGTGCGGCTGATATGCAATAGCAGGATGGCGCTATGCGACAACTTACGCGGCGCAACTGCCCTGAAAACGGCGCGGGAAGGTGGCCATGAGGGCTGCGTCGAGGTCGGCCATCGTGACCGGCAGGCCAAGGTCCACAAGGCTGGTCACCCCATGCTCGCGGATGCCGCAGGGGATGATTCCCTCGAAATGGCTCAGGTCCGGCTCGACGTTGATCGAGATGCCGTGGAAGCTGACCCAGCGGCGCAGCTTGATGCCGATGGCAGCGATCTTGTCCTCGCGCGGGGTGCCGTCGGGGTTGGGCGCCTTGTCAGGCCGCGTGACCCAGACGCCGACGCGGCCGGGGCGAATCTCGCCGCGAACGTTGAACTCGGCCAGGGTGTCGATGACCCATTTCTCCAGCTCACGGACGAAGCAGCGCACATCCTGCCCCCGCGCCTTGACGTCCAGCATGGTATAGATCACCCGCTGGCCCGGCCCGTGATAGGTGTACTGCCCGCCGCGCCCGACGGGGTAGACGGGGAATCGGTCGGGATCGACCAGGTCCGCGGGCTTGGCCGAGGTGCCGGCGGTGTAGAGCGGGGGGTGTTCCAGAAGCCAGATCGCTTCGCCCGCCTCACCGCGCGAGATGGCCTCGGCGCGGGCCTCCATCGCCGCCAGTGTCTCGGGGTAGGGGGCAAGCCCGGGAATATGTGTCCATTCGACCATGATGCGCCTAGCCCTGTGCCTGGAACCTGCCGCTCTATACCCCGTCGGGCCGCCCTGTGCGAGAGCGGGTGGCCGGGGGCGAAAATGCCCCTTTCCTTCCCGCGCGACTGCCGCTAGATAGCGGTCGTCCAAGACCAGACCCCGTGCGGATGTGGCGGAATTGGTAGACGCGCAGCGTTGAGGTCGCTGTTCCTTAACCGGAGTGAAAGTTCGAGTCTTTTCATCCGCACCAGGGTCGGTCGGGACAAAGCCAGAGGGCGCGAGGGAAACCTTCGCGCCCTTCGCTTTTGGCGCTGGACGCTGCCGGAACGCCTCCTTTTCTTGCCGGGATGACAGGCAGAAAGACCGATCTGAGTGCGCTTTTTGAACGTTCTTCCCGTTCCGGCGCAAAGGGGGCCAATCTGGTCGCTTAAGTCCGCTTTGCGAAGGAAAAAGTGCGTTGCAATGGCTGGAACGTTTCGCTTTAGTCGAATCAACAGAAGGCGCTCAGCGCCCAGGACATCAGGGAGACACGGGTGACGCTTGAGCCCCGCAACGACGCTTTCGTCGCGTTTGAGCACGTCCAGAAGAGCTATGACGGTGTCACTCTGGTCGTGAAGGATCTGAACCTTTCCATCGGGAAGGGCGAGTTCCTGACGATGCTCGGACCCTCTGGATCCGGCAAGACGACCTGCCTGATGATGCTCGCGGGCTTCGAGACCGCCACCCATGGCGAGATCCGGCTGGACGGGGTGAACATCAACGAGGTCCCACCGCACAAGCGCGGGATCGGGATGGTGTTCCAGAATTATGCGCTGTTTCCGCACATGACGGTGGGCGAGAACCTCTCGTTCCCGCTGGAAGTCCGCGGCATGGGCAAGTCCGAGCGGGACGCGAAGATCAAGCGCGCGCTGGACATGGTGCAGATGGGGGCCTTCGCGAACCGGCGGCCGGCGCAGCTTTCGGGCGGCCAGCAGCAGCGCATCGCGCTGGCCCGCGCGCTGGTCTTCGATCCCAAGCTCGTCCTGATGGACGAACCGCTCGGCGCGCTGGACAAGCAGTTGCGCGAACACATGCAGTTCGAGATCAAGCACCTGCATGAGAACCTGGGCATCACCGTGGTCTACGTGACCCACGACCAGGGCGAGGCGCTGACCATGTCGGACCGCGTCGCCGTCTTCAACGACGGCCGCATCCAGCAGCTTGCGCCGCCCGCCGACCTTTACGAGCGCCCCGAGAACAGCTTCGTCGCCCAGTTCATCGGCGAGAACAACAAGCTGCCCGGCACCCTGGAAGAGCTCAACGGCGACCGCGCGCTGGTCCGCCTGCCCACGGGCGAGCTGATCGACGCGACGGCGGTGAACGTGAAGGAGAAGGGGCAGAAGACGCTCGTTTCGATCCGCCCCGAGCGGGTGGAGTTCAAGCCCGAGATGATGCCGGCAGGCATCCATACGCTCGACGCCGAAGTGGTCGAGATCATCTACATGGGCGACATCCTGCGCGCGGTCCTGAAGGTCGCGGGCTCGGACGAGTTTGTCATGAAGATGCGCAATACGCTGGGGCAGACCAAGCTGACCCCCGGCCAGAAGATCAAGGTGGGCTGGCATCCCCAGGATGCCCGCGCGCTGGACCCTTGATGCCCGGCCGGGGGGCCCGGCCAAACCGATAACCAGAACAGGGAGACCTCAATGAAGAAGACCCTCATCCTCACCACCGCCCTTGTGGGCTTTGCCGCCGCGGCGCATGCCGACGTGACGGTGATGTCCTGGGGCGGCTCCTACGGCGCGGCCCAGACCGAAGGCCACCTGAAGCCCTTCACCGAAAAGACCGGCATCGCGACCATGATGGTCGACAGCGAGAACCCCGCCACGCCGATCAAGGCAATGGTCGAGGCCGGCAACGTCACCGTCGACGTGGCAAGCCTTGAATATGCCGACGCGATCCGTCTGTGCGACGAGGGCGTTCTGGAGCCGATCGACGTCGCCTCGCTGCCCGCCGGCGCGGACGGCACCCCGGCGGCCGAGGACTTCCTGCCTGGCGCGGTGACCGACTGCGGCGTCTCGACCGACATCTGGGCCACGGTCTTCGCCTATGACACCACGAAGTTCCCGGAAGGCCCGACCACCGCAGCCGACTTCTTCGACCTGGAGAAGTTCCCCGGCAAGCGCGGCCTGCGCAAGGGCGCCAAGGCGGTCCTGGAATTCGCGCTGATGGCTGACGGCGTGGCTCCGGCCGACGTCTACGCGACGCTGGGCACTCCGGAAGGCATCGACCGCGCCTTCGCCAAGCTCGACACCATCAAGTCGGAAGTCGTGTGGTGGGAAGCCGGTGCCCAGGCGCCGCAGATCCTTGCCGACGGCGAAGTGGTCATGACCACCGCCTACAACGGCCGGATCTTCAGCGCCCAGATCGCGGAAGGCAAACCCTTCCAGATCGTCTGGGACGGGCAGATCTACGAGAACGAAATGTACGTGATCCCGAAGGGCGCGCCGAACCTGGAACAGGCGAAGGAATTCATCGCCTATGCCACCTCGACCGAAGGTCTGCGCCAGCAGGCCCAGTGGATCAGCTACGGCCCGGCCCGCAAGTCGGCGCTGATCGAACCGCTGATCTTCAACGACGGCAAGACCGAGATGGCGCCGCACCTGCCGACCCATCCCGACAACATGAAGAACGCGCTGGAATCCAACTGGGAGTTCTGGGTTGACCGGGACGCCGAGCTGAACGAGCGCTTCAACGCCTGGCTCGCCGCCGGCTGATGACATATGGCGCGGGGGGCTGACCCCCGCGCCACCCTTCCTGACCGAGTTGACCATGGCCGAACTTCTGACCACCGCCGATGGACGCCCGCTGGCCGAGGCGCTTGCCCAGGCCCAGTCCAAGGCGCGCCGGAAGGCCTTCTTCCTTGTGGTGCCGCTTCTTCTGTTCGTGCTGCTCAGCTTCGTGCTGCCCATCGGGCAGATGCTGCACCGGTCGATCTACCACGACGGATTTTCCCGCAACGCTCCGGCCATCGCCGCCTGGTTCGACGCGAACCCCGCGGGCACCGAGCCCGACGAGGCCGCCTTCGCGGCTCTTGCCGAGGACTTCAAGGCGATGCAGGCCAACCGCACCGCGGGCGAGGCCGGGACGCGGGTGAACTATGTCCTGCCCGAGACCCGCTCGCTTTTCACCAAGACGGCGCGGAACGCGGACGAACTGGCGCCACCCTACCGCGATGCCTTTCTCGCCATCGACGCGCGCTGGGGCGAGGCGGACCTCTGGGGCGCGATGCGGGGGGCCGCGAGTCCCTACACCACCGATTTCTACATGGCCGCCACCGATTTCGAACGCGGCCCCGACGGAAACCTCGTGCGCGTGGAGGAGAACCGGCAGATCTATGTCTACCTCTTCATCAAGACCTTCCTCTTGTCGGGCCTGATCACGCTGATCTGCCTGCTGATTGGTTTCCCCGTCGCGCATCTGCTGGCGACCCTGCCGATGGCCAAGGCGAACCTTCTGATGATCCTGGTCCTGCTGCCGTTCTGGACCTCGCTTCTGGTGCGGACGACCAGCTGGATGGCGCTGCTGCAGGGGGAGGGCGTCGTCAATGACCTTCTGCTCTGGCTGGGCGCGATTGGCGAGGACGGGCGGTTGCGGATGATCAACAACCAGACCGGCACGATCATCGTGATGACGCATATCCTGCTGCCGTTCATGATCCTGCCGCTCTATTCGGTGATGCGGGTGATCCCGCCCAGCTATGCCCGCGCGGCCCGCAGCCTGGGTGCGACCTCCTGGACGACGTTCCGCCGCATCTACCTGCCGCAGACGCTGCCGGGCATCGGCGCGGGCTCGCTTCTCGTCTTCATCCTGGCCGTCGGCTACTACATCACCCCGGCGCTGGTCGGCGGGGCGGACGGGCAGCTCTTCTCGAACATGATCGCCTTCCACATGGAGAACTCGAACTGGTCGATGGCGGCTGCGCTGTCCGCCATGCTCCTGGTCGGCGTCCTGATCCTTTACTGGCTTTATGACCGGCTGGTCGGCATCGACCGCCTGAAACTCGGGTGACCTGATGGCACTGCCTTCCTACGCCGACCCGCTGGAGCGCCTCTGGCACCGCACCTATCAGGTGATCTGCGCGCTGGTGTTCATCTTCCTGATCGCGCCGATCCTGATCGTCATCCCGCTGTCGTTCAACGTCGAGCCCTATTTCAGCTTCACCGAGAAGATGATCGCGCTGGACCCCGAGGGTTACAGCTTGCGCTGGTATGACACGCTTCTGACCTTCGGGATGCAGGCGCCCGAGGCGCCGCGCGACGGGGCCTGGTTCGCCGACATGTGGGAAAACTCCACCTGGGTGAACGCCGCCAAGAACTCGGTCATCGTGGGCTTCTGGGCGACGATCCTGGCGACGGTCCTGGGAACGCTGGCCGCGCTTGGCCTGTCGCGGCCCGAGATGCCCTATCGCCGGACGATCATGGCGATCCTGATCAGCCCGATGATCGTGCCGATCATCATCATCGCCACGGGGATGTTCTTCTTCTACTCGAACCCCTGCGGGATCATCGGGGTGGAATGCGGGCGGCTGACCTCGACCTACCTGGGCGTGATCCTGGCGCATACGATCCTGGGGATCCCCTTCGTCATCATCACCGTGACGGCGACGCTGTCGGGCTTCGACCAGTCGCTGATCCGGGCGGCCCAATCCCTGGGGGCCAATCCGCGCACGACCTTCTTCAAGGTGATCATGCCGCTGATCCTGCCCGGCGTGATCTCGGGCGCGCTTTTCGCCTTCGTGACCTCGTTCGACGAGGTGGTGGCCGTCCTTTTCATCGCCGGTCCCGACCAGCAGACCATTCCGCGCCAGATGTGGAACGGCATCCGCGAGGCGATCAGCCCGGCGATCCTGGCGGTGGCGACGATCCTCGTCGTGATCTCCATCGCGCTGTTGACGACGGTGGAGCTTCTGCGGCGCCGGTCGGACCGGCTGCGGGGCGTGACGGGGCGCTGAGGGGCGGTCTGCCGTCCTCTTCGGCATCCCGATCCGCACCCTCCGCAAGGTGGGGCGAAGTCAGCGGAAGGTGTGCCGAGCGGAGATTAAGAAATTCCGAACGTCCGCGCGCAAGTGCTTGATTTTCGGAGGTATCAGGGTCTTGTCCACGGTGGACAGGCTCAAGGCAGGATCTGCAGCCAGACCCACACGCTAAGGATGGAGAGCCCGGTCCCGACCAGAACCGTCGAGGCCGCGACCCGCTTGGCGACCCCGTAGAGGTTAGCGAAGACATAGGTGTTCACCCCCGGCGCCATCGCCGCCGTGATCACCGCCGACCGCAGCGCCGCATCGTCCAGACCGAAGACCTGCGTCCCCAGCACCCAGGTGATCCCCGGATGCAGGACCAGCGACACCGCGGACAGCACCGCGATGGCCCGCATGTCCCCCTCGGGCCGGTAGCGGTAGAGAACGCCCCCCAGCCCGAACAGCGCCGTCGGCAGCGCGGCGGCGAGGACCATGTCGATGGCCGACCAGGCGATGGCGGGCAGGGGCAGGCCCGAGAGATTGACCACGAAGCCGCAAAGGATGCCGATGACCAGCGGCTGCGACAGGATCGCCCGTGCGACCTGCCGGGCCAGCGCCCCGGCGGACAGGCCCAGCCCGTGCGAGCGGGCGAGCTCCATCAGGGTGATCCCGAAGGCGTAGAAGACCGGTGCGTGGATCGAGATGATGGCGAAGTTCCCCTCCAGCGCCCCCGGCCCGTATGCTCGCTCGGTGATCGGCACGCCAAGGAGGAGGGAGTTCGAGAAAAGCCCGCAGAAGCCGAAAGCGATGCTGTCGGTGAGGGGCCGACCGAAGAGGTAGCGCCCGGCAAGGAACCCGGCCGCGAAGCCCGAGAAGGCGCCGACATAGAAGCTGACCATCAGCCCGGTGTCATAGGCCCGGCCCAGGTCCAGCCGCGCGATCGAGGCGAAGAGAAGCAAGGGCAGCGCGAAGCCCTGGGCGAAGTGCATCACCCCGTCGACCGAGGCCTCCTTGAATCCCAGCCAGCGCGCCGCGACATAGCCGAATCCGGTCACCAGGAAGACCGGCAGGATGACGTCGAGAAGCAGGCTCACGGCTGGTTGTCGTAGGCGATGGTCATGCCGTCGAAGGCGGGCGTGATGTGGGGGGGAAGCTCGGCCCGCAGAACCTCGTAGTCGAGGTCGATGTGCATGTTGGTGATCACCGCGCGGGCGGGCTTGGCGCGGGCGATCCAGCTGAGCGTCAGGTCCAGATGTGCGTGGGTCGGATGCGGCTTGCGGCGGAGCGCATCGACGATCCAGCAGTCGAGGCCGTCGAGCACCGGCCAGCTTTCGGCGGGGATGTCGACGGCATCTGGCAGGTAGGCCAGGGGACCGATGCGGAAGCCGAGCACGTCCATGCTGCCGTGGTCGGCCCGGAACGGGGTAAGCGTAATCGGGCCGCCGCTTCCTGCGACTGTCACCGGGCCATGAATGGTGTGCAGGTCAAGGATCGGCGGGTAGGGCGAGCCTTCGGGCTGGACGAAGGCATAGCCGAAGCGGGAGAGGAGCGCCTCTTGCGTCGGCGCGTCGGCCCAGACGGGAAGGCGGCTGCCCTGGTTGAAGACGACCTGCCGCAGATCGTCGATCCCGTGCATGTGGTCGGCGTGGGAATGGGTGTAGACGACCCCGTCCAGCGCGCCCACGCCCGCATCCAGAAGTTGGTCGCGCATGTCGGGCGAGGTGTCGATCAGCACGCGGGTCGCGCCCTGGGCGGTCTCGCGGGTGATCAGCATGGAACACCGGCGGCGGCGGTTCTTCGGGTTCGTGGGGTCGCAGTCGCCCCAGATGCCGCCGAGGCGGGGGACCCCGCCCGAAGAGCCGCAGCCAAGGATGGTGAAGGTGAGCCGTGCCATCAGGCGGCCTTTGCAGCGCGGGCCGCGCGCGGGAACAGGCGGTCGAAGTTCGCGGTGGTCCGGGCGGCGAAGGCTTCCAGGCTGAGGCCGAAGACCGGGGCCAGAGCGCGGGCCGTGTGGGCCACGTAGGCCGGTTCATTCCGCTTGCCGCGGAAGGGCGGGGGCGCAAGGTAGGGGCTGTCTGTTTCCAGGATCAGCCGGTCGAGGGGCGCCTTGGCGAAGATGTCGCGGAGGTCCTGGCTTTTGGGGAAGGCCGCGATGCCTGAGATGGAGAGGGTGAAACCCATCTCCAGCGCCGCCTCGGCGAGCCGGGGGCCGGAGGAGAAGCAGTGCATGACGCAGGTGTATTGCTTCCGCTTCATGCCTTCGGACAGGATCGCTTCCATGTCCTGATCCGCGTCCCGGGCGTGAATGATCAGCGGCAGGCCGGTTTCCTGAGCGGCCTCGATATGGATGCGCAGGCTGGTCTGCTGAATGGCCTTCGTGTCGGCGGTGTAGTGGTAGTCGAGTCCGGTCTCGCCGATGCCGACGAACTTCGGATGACGGGCGAGGGCGATGAGGTCCTCGACCGTGACGAGGGGCTCTTCGTGTGCGCTCATCGGGTGGGTGCCGGCGGCGTAGAAGACCTCGGGGTGCGCTTCCGACAGCGCCCGGACCTTGGGTTCGTTCTTCAGCCGCGTGCAGATCGTGACCATCCGGTTGACCCCCGCTGCCTTGGCGCGGGCGATGATCTCGGTCGTTTCCGTGATCAGGTCGGGGAAGTCGAGGTGGCAGTGGCTGTCCACCAGATCGGGAAGGGGGGATGTCATTCGGGCTACCTCAGGGCGAGGCTCCCCGCCGTCTCGTCGACCTTCAGGAGCATATCCATCAGAAGCGCGGCAGGGTCAAGGTTGACAGCCTTGCCCCGCCGCGCGCGGGACGAGAGGTCGGCGGCGAGGTCGGCCCAGGCGCGGGCGGCCTGGGGGTGGGGGGCCAGTCGAGAAAGGAGCTGCGCCTCGTTCGCGGCGGCTTCTGGGACGGTCTGGCCGGTGGCCCCGAAGCGGGCGATGCGGGCCAGAAGCAGGTCGATCAGGGTGACGAGAAGGTCAAAGGTCTCTGCCGCGCCCCGTGCCGCCGCAAGCTCGGACAGGGCCAGCGCTTGCGGGCGGTCGAGGCGGGGGAGGGTGGCGAAGAGGCGGGTGAGGGCGGTGTAAAGTTTCAGGCCGTCGAGGTTCGTCAGGCGGAAGGCCTCGCCCACCGAGCCGCCGGAAAGTTCGGCAAGGGCAGTGCGGTCTTCGGGCGCGATGTCGCCACCGGCCTGGGTCAGGGCGTCGGCGAGGTCCTGCGGGGCAAGCGGCGCGAGGCGCAGCTCGCGACAGCGGGAGCGGATGGTGGGGAGGAGGCGGGCAGGCTGGTGGGCGATCAGGAACAGGGTGACGTTTGGCGGGGGTTCTTCGAGGAGCTTCAGAAGCGCGTTGGCGGCGGCGGGGTTCATCTCGTCCACCGCGTCGATGATCGCGGTACGGCGGCCACCGTCGGCGGCGGTCAGCGCGAAGAAGGACTTCATCTTGCGGACCTCGTCCACCGAGATGACCTGCGACAGCGCCGTCTCCTTGTCGTTCGGGCCGCGGCGGAGGAGGAAGTGGCGCGGTTCGGCCAGCTGGAGGAGGCGTCGGGCGACGGGATCGCTGTC
>NZ_JAYSFG010000004.1:29969-159713 GCF_041913445.1 Tabrizicola sp. | reverse complement strand
GGGGCGGCGAACATGCCGCCGTCATCCTCGGGCGTGGCCAGCAGAAACCGGGCAAGGCGCCAGGCGAGGGTGGCCTTGCCGACCCCCTTCGGCCCGGTCAGCATCCAGGCGTGGTGCAGGCGGCCGGAATTGAAGGCCCGCAGGAACTCGGCCTGGGGTTCGGCATGACCGACGAGAACCCGCGTCTCGCGCGGGTGGGGGGCACCTTCCAGGCGGTCGGGCTCGGGCAGGGGGTCTTTCTCGGCCATGCGGCGGAGATTGCACGGGGCGGGGGGGAAGGGGAAGGGGGTGCGGGATGTCCACGCTGGGCAGCGGGTCCGCTATCAAGGAAAACAATGGGTTGTCTGTGGGCATTTGGAAAGCGTTAGCCTTGTATGGCGGGACAGGTCACCCCACCGGGAAGAACATTGTGGTACGCAGCTTGACCGGTCGGGGCGCGACGGTCAGGCTTGCGGGACGCCGAACAGTGGGGGCCGGTTGTAAAAGGCGCGCCTCGCCAGGCCGAAAGGAGGCAGCATGGAAGCCAGGATTTCGCTGATCACGCTGGGAGTGGCGGACCTGGAGCGGTCGGTCGCCTTCTACCGAGACGGGCTGGGCCTGCCGACCGAGGGCATCATTGGCACCGAGTTCGAACATGGGGCGGTGGCGTTCTTCCCGCTGGCAGGCGGGCTGAGGCTGGCGCTTTGGGCTCAGGCGGATCTGGCGCATGACACCGGGCTGGAGGCGCGGCCGGTCAGCCCGACGGGTTTCGCCCTGGCGCACAACGTGCGGGAGCGGGCCGAGGTGGACGCGGTGATTACGGCAGCCGAGCGGGCCGGGGCGCGGGTCGTCAAGCCGGCGCAGGAGACGTTCTACGGCGGCTATGCCGGGTACTTCCAGGACCTGGACGGTCACCTCTGGGAGGTGGCGTGGAACCCGGCGATGCTGCCGGGTTGAGGCGGACTGGACCAGAGCTTGCATGGACGCATGTCCGCCGGTGCAGGCCGGGGGAGACGTACCGAAAGGGACCAGTGTCTGTTCTCCCCAAGAAGGGGGGGCCGAGGTCCATTGGGAGGCCTGTTTGTAAGGTGGGCGGAACGCACACCCTACGCTCGGGCCAGGTGCGGCCACGGCGTGCCGGACCCGCTGGGCTACAGTGGTCCCGTCGATCTTGCGCTTTGGCCAGCGCAGGGTGCCCGCGCGGGCCCTCATCCCTGCGGGACAGCGCGAACGGGGCCGCGGTCGGTCGGGACGCGTGTTCGTAAGGTGGGCGAAACGCCCAGTTTACGACCGGCCCAGATGCGGGGCCACGGCGTGCCAGACCCGCTCGGCCACCGTCGTCTCGTCCGCGTCTGCGTCGATCAGTCGGAAGCGGGGATGTGCCTTGGCCAGTGCGAGGAAACCCGCGCGGGCCTTTTGCTGGAAGCCGAGGCCCATGTCTTCGAACCGCAGCTCCGCCCCGGCGCGGGCGGTGGCGCGGGCGAGGCCCACGGCAGGGTCGAGATCGAAGAGCAGCGTCAGGTCGGGTTCGACACCGATCATCAACGCGTGGAGGCGGTCCACCGTTTCGCTCAGGTCGCCCCGGGTGATGCCCTGGAAGATGCGGGTGCTGTCGGCGAAACGGTCGGTGATGACCACCTCGCCCCTCGCAAGGGCCGGGCGGATGGTCTTTTCCAGATGGTCGCGGCGGGCGGCGGTGAAAAGGAGGATCTCGGTCTCGGCCGACCAGCGGTCGGTGGCGCCCTCGAGCACAAGGCGGCGGATCTCTTCGGCGCCGGGGCTGCCACCCGGTTCCCGCGTCAGGGTCACCTGGTGGCCCTGGTCGCGCAGGGTCTGGGCCAGCCTGCGCCCCTGCGTCGACTTGCCGGAGCCGTCGATGCCTTCGAGGCTGATGAAGAGGCCCGCCATTCAGCTGGCCGGCGATCCGACGTAGCGGGTGTAAAGCGCCTGGGCGGCCGTGGTCAGACGCTTGGCGAAGCCGGCGGTGCCCACGTCGGCCTCGGCCACCAGGGGAACGCGGCGGTCGGGCAGGCCGGGGGAGTGGACGATGAGCTCGGCCACGGGGGTGCCCTTGGCGACAGGGGCGATCAGCGGGCCGTTGTAGACGACCTCGGCCGTCACGCTGTCCTGGACAAGCGCGGGAACGAGAAGGCGCACATCCTCGGCCGGGACCAGCCCGACGGTCTCGGTCGCGCCGAGATGGACTTCGGCCTCGGCCACGCGGGTGCCTGCCTTGGCCACGGTCTTCTCGGAGAACTGGCGGAAGGCCCAGGAGACGATGCGTTCGGCTTCTTCGGCGCGCGCTTCGTCCGACGGCAGGCCGGTGATGACGAAGATCACGCGGCGGTCGCCCTGCTTGGCCGAGCCGACAAGGCCGTAGCCCGCTTCCGAAGTATGGCCCGTCTTGAGCCCGTCAGCGCCGACGCCGAGTTCCAGGAGCGGGTTCCGGTTCCGGGCATTGGCGGGGGCGCGGTCCTTGTAGTTGAACTCGGTCTCGGCAAAGATCGGGTAATACTCGGGAAAATCCTCGATCAGATGCTGGGCGAGGATGCCAAGGTCGCGCATCGACATGCGGTGGTCGGGGTCGGGCCAGCCCGAAGCATTGGCGAAGACCGAGTTCGTCATCCCCAGCGCCTTGGCCCGTTCGGTCATCTGGGCCGAGAAGGCCGCTTCCGTGCCGGCAAGCCCCTCGGCCACCACGACGCAGGCGTCGTTGCCGGAATTGATGATCATGCCGTGGATCAGCTCGCTTACCGTCGGGCGGTCGCTTTCCTGCAGGAACATCGTCGAGCCGCCCATGGCCGTGGCGTTGGAGGAGACGGCGAACTCGGTCTCCATCGTGACGCGACCGTCGCGCAGCGCCTCGAAGAGCATGTTGATGGTCATGAGCTTCGACATCGAGGCCGGGGGCAGGGGCTCGTCGGCGTTCTTGTCCATGAGGACCGTCCCGGTGGTCATGTCGTAGACCCAGGCGGCGGTGGCGGCCGTCTCGAAGGCGCGCGCCGGAAGGGCGGCGAGCGCGAGGGCGACAAGGGTCAGGACAAGACGCAGACGGTTCAGCATGGATGGGCCTTCACTTCAGGAAATAGGCGTCGGCAAAGCCGGCATCCTTGATCTTCTTCAGCATCGCAGCGTCGCCCATGACCACGACGCCCCAGACGGCCTTCCCGCCGTTCTCGGACTTCTGCGGGCTGGCTGTGATACCGATCTTGGCCAGCGCCTCGGTGGCGCGGCGGGCGTTTTCCTCTTTCGAGAACGAGGCCACCTGGATTGGGCGCGCGGGGCCGGTCGCTGCGGGCGCCTCGGCCGCGGGCTCGGCCGCCGCGACGGGGGCGGGGTCCGCGCCGACGGTCTTGCGCTTGGGCTTTTCCGGCTTGGCATTCGCCACGGCGTCGGGATCGCGGGCGTCCAGCGGTGCGGTCTCGACGGCAGCCACGGCGGCGGCCGCCGGGTCGGGTGCGGCGGCAGGGACTTCACCTTCGACCGCGGTCGCGCCGGCGGCGGCAGCGGCTGCTGCGGCCTTCGCTTCGGCGGCGGCGCGGCGCTTGGCTTCGCGGGCGGCCTTGGCTTCGGCGCGGCGTTCCTTCCAGGTCTTCTTCTTCGGGGTGCCATCCGGGGCGAGGGCGGCAGCGCCTTCGGCGGCGACGGTGGCAGCGGCTGCCGCGTCTTTGGCGGTTTCGGCAGCAGCGGCTGCAGGAGCGGTCGTGCCCTCGCCATCGACTGCGGCGAGCGCGGCCGTCGCAATGGCAGCGGCTTCGCCGCTTTCACCAGCCGGGGCTGCGGCCGCATCCGGCGAGGCGGGTTGGGCGGCGGGTTCGGCGGCGGGTTCGGGCTCCTTGACCTCTTCCTTGCGCAGTGCCGTCACCCGGATCTCGGTCGGCTGGCCGGCGAGGATGCCCAGGGCCTCGGCCGCGTCCGAGGACAGCTGCAGCCGGGGGCCGGGATTCTCGCGCTCGCGCTTGAAGAGCGCCCCGGTGATCGACTTGCCGGTGGCGGGGTTGAAGATCAGCACGCGCTCGGGGTTGACCGCATCCGGGGCCGCGACCCAGATCCCGCCCAGGGAGGGCCGACCGTCCCAGAGCGCGCTGTCGGTGGTCTGATAGACTTCGGGGGCTTCGATGTCGCGGGCCGCGCCACCTGCCGCGCGCGTCGCCGGAGCCGACACCTGAGAGCCGGTCGCACCGGTCTGTCCGCCACCTTCCACGCAGCCGATCAGCAATCCCGTTGCCGCCAGGCCGAAAACAAACTTCCGGAATTCAACTCGTGCCATGTCCGCCCTCAAAGTCGCACGGTCTAGGACGCCGTGCTTGCCGATGATCCTGTCCGTGGTATCGGGCCGTCCGCCCGGAGCGTTCGCCGCCCTCCACCCCACGTGTGTCTGCCTGCCTTTGACACAACATACAGACTTGCAGTGGCCGTGGAAAGGGCAGAGGGGGTTTCCCCTTGTCACGATCAGCGGAAATCGTCTGCGGGCCGCTTTCAGAATCGATCCGCCGCGCGTATTCGAGCCGTCGCGGTCCGACCGAGGCCGCCCGACGGAAGTGTGGCCGAGTGGTTTAAGGCTCTGGTCTTGAAAACCAGCGTGGGGGGAACCCCACCGTGGGTTCGAATCCCACCGCTTCCGCCACCAGCCGACCCGTCAACCGTGGTGCGGTCGGGCCGGTCAAGGCCGGTGCGCGGCGTTTTCCAGCATGGCCCGGGACAGCTGCTCTTCCACCTCTTCCCAGCCATAGGGCTTGGGCACGACGCGGACGCCGAAGCGTTCGGTCCGTTCGTTGGCGCCATAGCCGGTCGTGAACACGAAGGGGATGCGGCGGGCGCGCAGGTCCTCGGCGATGGGATCGCTCCACTGGCCGTTCAGGTTCATGTCGAGGATCGCGGCGTCGACGGGCTGGGCGCGCAGAAGCTGGATCGCGTCGGCGACGGTCGAGGCCGGACCCACGACGATCGCTGCGGCGTCCTGAAGCATGTCGCACAGGGCCGCGGCGATGAGGAATTCGTCCTCGACGACCAGGATGCGGCGGTTTGCCAGTCGACTCATGCGTTCGTTCCTTCACATGTCGCTTCGATGCGGCAGACCAGTCCCTGCGGCTGGAAATCCAGCGTGGCGCTGCCGTTCAGTTCGGTGACGAGCCCCTGTTCCAGCATCATCGTGCCGAAGCCCCGGCGCGCGGGCGGCATCACCGGCGGGCCGCCGTTCTCTTGCCACAGGATCTCCAGCCGGCCTTCGGGAACGGGTTTCCAGACCAGCGAGACGGTCCCGCCATCGACGGAAAGCGCGCCGTATTTCAAGGCGTTGGTCTGCAATTCGTGCAGGGCAAGCGCCACGGCGAGCGCCTGTTTGGGGGAAAGCAGGAAGGCCGGACCGTCCACCATGATGCGGCCGCGCCCCAGGGGAGCGCCGGCCAGGACCTCGCGGGCCAGTTCCTGCAGCGGGGTGCTTTCCCAGCGGACGCCCGACAGGATGTCATGCGCGCGGGCAAGGACCCTGAGCCGGCCGAGGAAGGTCGAGACGGAAGCCAGGTCGCGGTCCGCCTTGAAGGTCTGCAGCGCGATGGCCTGCACCACGGCGAGCGTGTTCTTCACGCGGTGGTTCAGCTCGGCCAGCATCAGTTCGCGCTGGCGGGCCACGCTTTCCTGTTCGGTGATGTCGACGTTGACCCCGATCATTCCCAGGAAGCTTCCGTCGCAGCCGTATCGCGGACGGGCTTCGGTCTGCAGGAGCCGCCAGTCGCCCGCATGATTGGCATAGCGACCGCGGACCATGACGGGTTCGCCCTGGGCGATGGCCTGGCCCATCCGGGCAAGGACCGCGGCGCTGTCGTCGGGGTGGATCGTGGCCGACAAGTCAAAGGAATCGAGGCCATCTTCGGCCACGCCCCAGAAGTCGCGCGCGACCCGGTTCAGCTGGTCGCAATGTCCGGCGGAATTGCTCATCCAGATCATGACCGGGGCCTCTTCGGTCATCTGGCGGAAGCGGGCCTCGGACTGGCGGAGCTGGGAGAGCGCCGTCTCGCGGGCGGTCTCGGCCCGGGCGCGACCGATCGAGAAGCCAAGCTGCCGGGCGATCGTCACGGCCAGCGATCGGGACTGCGGGTCGAAGTCCTGCTGCTGGGCATAGTAGGTCATGAACTTGCCGATGACCCGGCCCTCGAGCGTGAGGGGAACGAAGCCGAGGCTGACGATCCCCTCATGGCTGATCTCGTCCTTGATCCAGTCGGCCTCGTCCGTTGCGCGGATGTCGGGGACGAAGATCGGGGGAGGGTCGCGGTCGCCCGGTTTCCAGGGCGTATGTCCCGCCAGCCGGGTGCGGTAGCGGTCCGAAAGCCCGCGCCAGGCCACGAACTGCATGGTGCCCTCGTCGTCGAAGAGCAGGATCGATGCGCGTTCGCAGCGCAGCGTGAGGGTGATCACGTCCAGCGCCGAGGTGTAGATCTCTTCGACGGAACGGGCATGATAGACCGCGTCGGTGAATTCATAGAGGGCCTGAAGAGTGTCGCTGGTCGACACACTCACGCCCTGCTGACTTGTCTCAGACACCTTGTTCCCCCAACTGCAGGCGTCCTGCGGTTAAACGTGTAAACGCCCGGGACCGGAGTCCGGTTCCCTATGAAGGCGGATTTAATTGCGTTGCCTGTTAAGGGGTTATCGGGAACAATGGCAGGTAGGGGAGCATTGTGTCCTTTCTCTTGCCGTGCCGCAGGTGCTTCGGGCTGATCCAAAGGCCGGGGCGACGGCGGCTGTGTTTTCTATCGTTTCCGGCCTTCCCAAAGCATGTCGCGACCAAGGTTCGCGCTTTAGGGAGACGTTGATGAAAGGAGCGGTCGAGCCCGCGACTGAGTACGAGACGGCGGTAAAGTACGAACTGGCCTGCAAGGCGGCCGGGATCGGCGTCTGGGAGCTTCACGTCGCCGAGGACAGGCTGGTCTACTGCCCGATCGCGCGGGGCATCTTCGGGTTTCCGGCAGAGGGTCCGATCACTCGGGACATGGTCTACGCGGTGATCCACCCCGAGGACGCGGGCCTGGTCCGCTCGGCTGCGCAACGGGCGCTGGACCCGAAGGTCAGGTCCACCGAAAGCTACACCTACCGGATCCGGCGTCCCGACACCGGCGAGACGCGCTGGCTGGTCGGCGACGGCATCGCCTATTTCCGCGGTGCGGGAGACGATGCGATTCCGCTTCTTTATGCTGGCTCGATCCGGGACGTGACGGAACGCGAGCTGACGCGGCGCAGTCTGGCAGCCAGCGAGGAGCGGCTGAGGCTGGCTGTCGATGCCGCGCAGATGGCGGTCTGGGATCTGGACATCGAGACGGACGTGGTGGCGCATTCGCCCGAACTGAACCGGATGCTCGGCTTTCCCGAAGACGCCCGCCCGACCGCCGAGGAACTGCGGTCCCGCTATGCTCCGGGCGAGCGGGAGCGGTTGGAGGCCCTGGGCGCAGAGGCCATGGCGCGCGGCGAGACAAGCCTGCAGGCGCGGGTGAACTACATCGTGCCGGGGAAGGGCGAGGTGACCTATGTCCTGCGCGCAGCGCTTGCCGCGTCGACCGAGGGTGGTGCGTCGAAGCGGGTGATCGGTGTCCTTTATGATGCGACGGAACAGGTGCGGGCCGAGGCGCGGCTGACGACGGTCAACGGCGAGCTGCGCCACCGGTTGAAGAACATGGCCAACCTGGCCGGGATCTTCGCCCGGCAGACCTGGGCGGGGAACCCGAAGCTTGACACCTACCTTGGCCGGATCCGGGCGCTGGCGATGTCGGCGGACCTGATGTTCGGAACCCGGGATGCGGTCCTGCAGCTTCATGACGTCATTCACAGCTCGATGCAGCCCTTCATCAATGATTTCCATGACCAGATCGCCCTGGACGGACCGGACGCAGTGCTTTCGGACCGGCTTTTCACCGGGATTGCCCTTGTGCTGCACGAGCTTGCGACCAATGCGGCCAAGCACGGCGCGCTGTCCAGTCGCGCAGGCCGGGTCGAGCTGACCTGGCGGCTGGAGGACGCGAAGCTGCATATGCGCTGGACCGAGACCGGGGGACCCAAGGTCAAGGCGCCCGAAAGCCATGGCTTCGGCCTGAACCTCTTGCGCCGGGGAGCATTCGCGGTGCCGGACGCAGTGCGGCTCGACTTCCGCGCCGAGGGCCTGTTGGCAGAGATTTCCCTGCCGCTGGCATGAGGCGCTTCCGTTCGTCCGGCCTGAAAGAAGGGCAGGGCGCATGGCCCCGCCCAGCCGTCGGGGCCTAGTCAGGTTCATCCAGAAGTTCTTGGGACAGGTGGTTCACGATCGGCCTTCCCAGCCAGACGGTGACGAAGTTGCACCCACGGTCTTCCAAAGTCTTGAAGGTAACGTGGTGCCCGTCGATCTGTTCGATATGGTAAAGGACAGTCACCGTCGCGTAGCGGATTATTGCGGCTTCGAGACGCTCGATTACCTTCAGCCGATCCGCAGGCCTGGGAAAGGCGCGAATGGCTTCAAGTTCCCAGCAGACCAACGCAAGTCGGCCGCAGATCCGCTGTTCGGTGAGCATGTCCTGCGCTGGGAAGTCATCGTCATCGATCATTGTCGTCTCCTTCGTCTGACCATGTTCGAGGTTCGGCCCGGGGGCCGCGCAGACGCGCTGCAAATGGTCGAAGGAGGCTAGAGGATGGTCGAACCCTTCCTGGAGATCACGGGCACAGGGTCAGGCAGTGCGGTGCCTCTGTCAACCCTGGCTGCCGGGACGTGCCAGTCGCGCCCCTCACGCCTTGAGTTTGCCCCCCGACCCCAATACACCTTCAGGGACCAAGGAAGGACCCGCACCCCATGCGCATTCATCAGGATCTGGCCGACACGATCGGGAACACGCCGCTTCTGAAGCTGAAGAAGGCTTCGGAAATGACCGGCTGCACCATCCTCGGCAAGGCCGAGTTCATGAACCCCGGCCAGTCGGTCAAGGACCGGGCGGCGCTTTACATCATCAAGGACGCGGTGGCGAAGGGCCTGCTGAAACCCGGCGGCACCATCGTCGAGGGCACGGCGGGCAACACCGGGATCGGGCTGGCGCTGGTGGGCGCGAGCATGGGCTTCCGCACGGTGATCGTGATCCCGGAGACGCAGAGCCAGGAAAAGAAGGACATGCTGCGGCTTGCCGGGGCCGAGCTGGTGCAAGTCCCGGCAGCGCCCTACCGCAACCCGAACAACTATGTCCGCTATTCGGGCCGCCTGGCAGAGGCCTTGGCCAAGACCGAGCCCAATGGCGCGATCTGGGCCAACCAGTTCGACAACACAGCGAACCGGCAGGCGCATATCGAGACGACGGGTCCGGAGATCTGGGAACAGACCGGGGGCAAGGTCGACGGCTTCATCTGCGCCGTGGGCAGTGGCGGGACGCTGGCGGGCGTGGCCGCAGCGCTGCAGCCGAAGGGCGTGAAGATCGGGCTGGCCGACCCCGAGGGCGCGGCGCTGCACAGCTTCTACACCACCGGGAAGCTCGAGGCGCCGGGCAACTCGATCACCGAAGGGATCGGGCAGGGGCGCATCACCGCGAACCTTGAAGGCTTCACCCCCGATTTCAGCTACCGCATCCCTGACGCCGAGGCGCTGCCGATCATCTTCGACCTGCTGATGGACGAGGGGCTCTGCATGGGCGGGTCTACGGGCATCAACATCGCCGGCGCAATCCGCATGGCGCGCGAGATGGGGCCGGGCAAGACCATCGTCACGATCCTCTGCGACTATGGCAGCCGGTATCAGTCCAAGATCTACAACCCGACGTTCCTGCGCGAGAAGGGCCTGCCCGTCCCCGACTGGCTTGACCGTCCCGCACGGCCCATTCCCCCGGTCTACGAAGACGCATGAGGCGGCTTCTCCTCTGGTTTGGCCTGGTGCTGGCGCTGGCGGCAGCGCCGGTCGTCGCGCAGGACCAGACGGGGGCACCGACGGCAAGTGAAGAGCCCACGGACGACGGGGCCGCACTGGACTATGCGCTGTGGGAGCGGATGGCCGAACGGGCTGAAGCCGAGATCCAGAATCGCAACACCTCGTCCGAGCGGATGGAGGAGATCCGCGCCCAGCTGGCCAAGTGGCGGGCAGCCCTTCTCAGCGCGCAAAGCGCCAATTCGGCGCGGATCACCACGCTGCGTCAGCAGATCGAGGCGCTTGGGCCTGCCCCCGCCGAGGGGGAGGTCGAGGCCGAGGAAATCTCGGTCCGCCGGCAGGAGCTGGCCAGCCAGCTTGTCCAGCTGCAGGCCCCCGGGATCGCCGCCGAGGAGGCCTACCGCCGCGCGGACGGGCTGATCGACGAGATCGACCGGACCCTGCGCGAACGGCAGGCGGACGAGCTTCTGCAGCTTTGGCCCTCGCCGCTGAACCCCGGCAACTGGCCCGAGGCCGCGATCGGCTTTGCCGACACGGTCCAGCGCCTCTGGGACGAGACGGTGACCGCCTGGGAGGACCCCGAGGTACGGGGTGAACTCCTCGTCAACCTGCCGCTGATCCTGGCCTTGGTGGTCGTGGCGATTGCCCTTGTCGTCTACGTCCGGCGCTGGATCGAGCTTTTCACCGACCGCCTGCAGCAAGGCGCCTCGGTGCGGGGTCGGCACTTCTGGGCGCTGATCGCGTCACTGGGCGGGATTCTCTTGCCGACCCTGGGCGTGGTGGCGCTGTCCTCCGCGCTTCTGGCCAGTGGTCTTCTGGGCGAGGTCGGGTCCCGCATCGCCGTGGTCCTGCCCTTTGCCGGACTGGTGGTCTTCACGGCCGCATGGCTGGGCGCGCGCGCCTTCCCCCGGCTGCAGGACGACGACGCGGTCCTGCCCCTGCCGCCAGAGCGCCGGGCCGAGGGGCGGTTCCTGTCGGTGATGATGGGCCTCGTCATCGCAGCCGACATGCTGCGCAGCGCAGCGATGGATGCGCAGGCCTATTCGGACGCCACCACTTCAGTCATGTCCTTCCCGATCCTGCTGACCGGGGGCCTGGTCTTGATCCGCCTCGGCCGCACCCTGCGCCGAGCGCGCGAGGCGGAGGACCGGAACGCAAGCTACGGGCTGCGGCTGATCCAGCTTCTTGCCCGCGGACTGACCGTGCTGGGGATCCTCGGCCCGGTCCTGGCGGGCTTCGGCTACGTCCAGGCGGCCGAGGCGATCATCTACCCGGCGATGATGTCCTTCGCGCTGGTGACGCTCCTGTTCATCCTGCAGCGGCTGATCGGCGACGGCTGGGCGCTGATCACCAAGTCCGAGGAGACGGCGCGCGACGCGCTGGTCCCGGTACTGGCGGGGTTCTTCCTGTCCATCGCCTCGCTGCCGCTGCTGGCGCTGATCTGGGGCGCCCGGTTCTCTGACCTGACCGAACTCTGGACGCGTTTCACCGAAGGCTTCCAGATCGGCAGCACCAAGATCTCGCCGTCGAACTTCATGATCTTCGCTGCGGTTTTCGTGATTGGCTACATGCTGACCCGGCTTTTCCAGGGGGCGCTGCGGACCTCGATCCTGCCCAAGACGAAGATGGAGCCCGGCGGCCAGACGGCGCTTGTCGCGGGTGTCGGCTACGTGGGGATCTTTCTTGCGGCGCTGATTGCGATCAACGCCGCGGGGCTTGACCTGTCGGGCCTTGCCATCGTCGCCGGTGCGTTGTCGGTCGGTATCGGTTTCGGCCTGCAGAACATCGTGTCGAACTTCATCTCGGGTATCATCCTTCTGATCGAACGCCCGGTCAGCGAGGGCGACTGGATCGAAGTGGGCACCGTGCAGGGCAAGGTCCGCGCGATCAGCGTCCGGTCGACCCGGATCGAGACCTTCGACCGCAACGACGTGATCGTGCCGAACGCAGACCTGATCACCGGCCGCGTCACGAACTGGACGCGCTTCAACCTTTCGGGCCGGATCATCGTGCCCGTCGCGGTGGCGATGGGGTCGGATACCCGAAAGGTCGAAAAGCTTCTGCGCGAAATCGCCGAGGAGCAGCCGCTGGCGATCCTCAACCCGCCGCCGGTCGTGGCCTTCACCGGCTACACGACGAACCAGCTGAACTTCGAGATCCGGGTGATCCTGCGCGACGTGAACTTCGGGGTGCAAGTGCGCAGCGACATGAACCACCGTGTGCTAGAGCGGCTGGAGGAGGAGGGGATCCACATCGTTCCGCCGCCGCCTCCGCCCGCCGCGCCCGATCCGATGAAGGCGGCGGATGCGGTGTTGGCGCTGTCCGAGCTTCTGGACAGCGAAAAGCCCGCGGCCGCCCGCAAAAGGCCGGTGCGGGGGGAACCCGCCCGGGATGTGAAAGGGGCCGAACGATGACCGAGCTTCTCTTCCGCCATGATGCCTATCAGACAGCCGCAGACTGCGAGGTCATCGGCCACACGGCCGAGGGCGGCATCCTGGTCGACCGGTCGATCTTCTATGCCACGGGTGGCGGCCAGCCGGGGGACAGCGGCGTCCTGGACTGCGGCGGGGTGCAGGTGCCGATCGCCACGGCGTTGAAAGTCGAGGGCGGCATCGCGCTGGTGCCGGCCGAGCCGGTGGCCCTTCCGCCCGCGGGCACGACGGCGCGGCAGTTGATCGACTGGACCCGCCGCCACCGCCACATGCGCGTCCACACCGCGTTACACCTTCTGTCGGTGGTGATCCCGCTTCCGGTAACCGGGGGCCAGATCGCGGCGGACAAGGGGCGGCTCGACTTCGACATGCCCGAGCCCCCCGGCGACGTGGCCGCGCTGGAAGAGGCGCTGAACAGCCTGATCGCGCGCGACCTGACGGTCAGCGACGACTGGATCACGGACGAGGAGCTTTTGGCCAACCCGGCGCTGGTCAAGACGATGTCCGTCCGCCCGCCGATGGGGCAGGGCAGGGTGCGGCTGGTGCGGATCATGGATGGCACCACGCGTGTCGACCTGCAGCCCTGCGGCGGCACCCATGTCCGCCGCACGTCCGAGATCGGCCGGGTGGAGATCGGCAAGATCGAGAACAAGGGTCGCCAGAACCGCCGGGTGACGATCACCCTGGCCTGATCCCGGGAAATCCCGCGCTGCGCAAGATATCCCCTTGAACAGCGCTGCAAAGCCGGGGTATCAGCCGCGGACGGACAGTTGGCCGAGTGGTCGAAGGCGCACGCCTGGAAAGTGTGTAGGCGGGGAACCGTCTCGAGGGTTCGAATCCCTCACTGTCCGCCACTTGCCCTCGCGAAAGCGTTCTCCCGATCCGGCTGCGGCCGGATTTTTCCGTTGTTTTCGAGGGTTATGCGGGAGGGGCTCTTAACCGGCCAACGCCCCAACGGGCGCGCACGCGTTCTCTCCGGGCCGATATTCTCCGGACCTGTTAACCGGACACTTTCCGGTTATGCCGTGTAAGTGTCCGTTTTTGTGATATATTGCGCCCGCGCTGACACTTAACCTTTGGAATGGCACACGCCTGCCGCGCGCCGCTCAAATCGAAAAAAGAACGGCTCAGACCAAGTAGTCCGACGCATGCGCCCCCTCATATAGCGCTTTGATGGATGTGGCAGCCAAGACTGCTGCACGCGTTGCCGCTTCCTTCAGGTCAAGGACCCTGAATGTATCGCCGATCTTCGCGACCGCATCTATCCGTCTATACTGGTCGCCGAAGCGTTCTGCATACTGGGCAAGGCCCTTCAACTTTGGGATGGCATCACCGAACTGGATGCCGTGCGGATCAACGATGTCTGCCGTGAATGTGCCGTCGCCTTGTTGACCGAAAAACACGAAGTCTGGCCGCACGATCTTCGGCTCCCCGCCATCATCATAGATGATCCCAAGCGAGTCCTGGCTGGCGCGCGACGGGTTACGATACCATGCGACGGTGCCTGAACGCCCAAGCTCAGCTCGGACCACTTCGCCCTCCCAGGAATTGAAATCCTCGGGGAACAGGCCCTGCTCATCACAGAGAAGATGTCTCTCGAAGGTCGGGAGGGGTGTTTCGGTGCCGTTCGCCTCGCGGATTGTGGTCGCCTGCATCCATGATGTCGGGCGAGCGAGGTCCACATCCATCGGATTGGCGCTCATCTCTCTGATCTGGCGATAGACGTCCTGGCGTTCGTCGGACAGATCCTTGATCTCGACGCGGAACCGGGTGAGCCACTGATTGGCGAGCTTCTCGGCTTCAGCCTCGAGCGTTTCACGAACCTGTGGGACCAGGCCCAAGGCTGCGATACTGACATGCGCCTCCATGAGCGCCGTTTCCATGTCGTCGGTTTTGCCTTCGTTCCGAGCGAGGTAATCGCTGTATGTCGTTGCAAGATCGGGGCTGATCGCCCGACCGGCACGGCGGTAGGCGTCCTCGATGACGGCGTAGTCAGCCTCTTCCAGAAAGTCGTCGAAGGTCATCGCGCCGCCCTTCAGGTCGGCTTTCAGGCTCTTGCCCTCGACTGTCATGACAGATTTTCGGGCGGCCTCAATTTCGGTCTTGAAGCGCGCGCGGATGCCGTTCAGCACTTTGTGCATTTCTGAATGGGCCAGCTTCCCCGCATCTGGCAGCAGGCCATCGACCGCCAACTCGTGTGCGAGAGAAGTCAGCCGCTTTACAGGGCGCGCATGCCGCTTCGGCAACGTCTGTGACGGAAGTGCAAGCAGCTTGTCCCAGACACCCTCGGGGATTGCCGGGTTAGGCTTCAGCTCCACCGGGTTGATCAACACGCGGCGGCCGGGGAGATCGTCGCCTCCATCCCCGCCTGACATCAGCGCTTTGGCCACATCCTTGACCGATGCCTCGTCGAAGAACGGCAGAAGGCAGTCCACCGAGTTCAATCGGTCATTGCCCGGGATCCGGCGCGCAAGCGGAGTGCGCACCATCCGCCCAAGAAGTTGCGTGATGTGCGTCTTGTCCCGTGCAGGCCGGAACGAGACCATGACTTCGGCGCGTGGGCAGTCCCAACCCGTACTGATGGCGTCCTTCGCGATCAGCACCCGGACCCATGTCGAGTCCTGCACCCGTTCGGGTGAGATGTAAGGCACGCTGTGGCGTCCGAAGGTCTGAGTCGAGTGTTCGCCAAAGACGTGCGCCACCGCATCTTCGGGCAACTCCGGCCACTGGGCGAAAATCGTGTCCAGAGCCTTGCCGATGTCATTGTGATCCGGCGCATTCGGCACCTGCAGCACCATCAGCGGCAGCACTACACCGGCATCGCTCTGCTGCGCGCCATATGCTGCCCATGCGGCAGAGATTTCCTTCAGCTTGTCGGTGCCACGCCGCACCAGCACGGTATCGAACTGCCCGGCCTCCTTGGGCACGTCGAGGATGATGGTGTCCTTGAGCAGACCTGATGCCTGCACCTTTCCCGAATCCACGACGACGTTGGGCAGAGTTGCGCGTCCCTGCATGTCGGACATGGCCGCGTTGAACCGCTCGACCGTAGCGGAGATGCCCCAGACCACGGGGATGCCAGGCACGGACCCCGAACCGTTGATCAGTCGCTTGACGATTGTGGTTTTCTCGCCCGCGCCTGTGCTCGCGCGCATGCCGCGATGCGCCTCGTCCAGCACGAGGTAAAGCGTCAGGGCCGGATCATCGATCGTGTTCTGGATCGTGTCCCAGATCGTCCAGGAACGGCTGTCCGGCATCGGCAGCGGCGGCGCATCCGTGTCGGCGTCTTCGTCCTGATCGCGACCGCGCACGAGAAGGCTCGATTTGCTCAGCTTCTGCGTGTTCAGGAAATAGATTTTTCCGGGCTCCAGCGCCTCGCGCTGAAAGGTGTTCTGCACAACCACCAGGTCCGAGATCGACAGCCGGTCCGATGCTTCGAGCAACCGGTACCGCGACTGTTCGTTCAGCGAGGGATCGTCGCTGAACCAGATCACCACAGCGCCCGGATCGGGCTCGATGTCGTAGTTGTCGTCACCGTGGAACAGCGCCTCGAACACTGCCGCCGCCATGACAGTCTTGCCCGCGCCCGTGGTCGCCGTCAGCGAGAATGCGTGCTTGTCGCCATCCTCGCGCCAGCGCTTCGACGCCTTCTTGAGGTTCACCAGAACCTTGCCGACGGCCTCTTCCTGATAGTCCTTGAGGGTAAACTTCATGGCTCAGCGGCCCATCGAAAAGCGGAAATTGGAAAGGTAGGACTCGTAGAGCCGTACCGGCTCGACCCCGTCCGGCAGCGCGCGGGCCACCGCCTGGAAACGGCGGTCGTCGTCGGTCACCACATAGGCGACGCGGAGCCCGCCTTTCGCGGCCACGGCGTCGCAGAAGGCGCCCGCGCGGTCCAGGTCGACCAGCAGACCATAGGTATCGGCCAAAGCCCAACCACCCTCTGGCAGGTCGTCGATCCGACGCCCCTCCGACCCCGCCCGCATCCACAGCAGGGGGGCGATGCGCTGGAAGGCGAAGTTCGCACCGACGGCGACGTGGGATTCGTAGGTCAGCGTGAAGAACTCGGCGTTCTCCCCGAACCCCTCGGCCATCGGGAATTCATCGGTGAACTTGTAGTCGCCCTCGATGTCTTTTCCCTCCGGCGTCTTGCCGGTGATGGCGGCGGCGATCCGCGGCTTGGTGATGTAGTCGCAGATGCCCCATTTCTCCCAGTCAGGGTCACCCGGACGCAGGCCCGCCTGGCGCAGGGCCGCCTGCTCGTCGGCCGCCACTTCGTTGTTGGTCACCGAGATGCACTGCCGCCGCCCGCCGTCCTGGCGGTTCAGCCGCATGACGGCATGGGCGGTCGTGCCGGATCCGGAGAAGAAGTCGAGGATGATGGCGTTCGGTTTGTCTGCAACCGCAATCCGCAGAGCATCCTCGACCGCGTAAAGGCTCTTGGGAAAGGGGAACTTTCTGTCACCTGTCAGCCGCCGCACAAGCATAGACCCATACTCGCCGGCTTTGTGGCTTCCCCGATTCCATACCGTCTTTGGTGTTCTGCGAACACCACGTTCGCCAAAATCGACCTCGACTGAACCATCTTCTCGACGACCAGTTGCGATCAATTCGCCTGTCTCAAGTCGTCTTAGTTGCGACGGCCCCAAGTAGAGAATTGACCACCGATCATTCTTCGAGTCGTAAGCGCCAACGCGAGCAAAACCATCGACAACCAGTTTGCGGAGTGAGGCGGGTGACTTCTGCCATGTTGCTTCCTCGTCGCGTCCTGCTCGAATAGGCCAAACGGTGACGAGTCCGGGTTCATCAGGTACCGTCGACCGATCAACATTCAATGGAATCGTTTCGCCAACTTTTGCGATTGTGCGTTTCTCAGGGTCAATAAAGATCGGAAAGAAAAGGTTGGGTCTGTCTTGGCGGCGAGAATTGTTCCCGCCGCGCAAAAGCCACTCCCAACGTACAGATGATCTTTGTGAAGATGAAAGGCTCTCAGTGTCTAACAGGCTGTCGACAACAAGCGAGGGTCCGGCATTCCCCAAAAAGACAAAAAATGCGTATTCCTCAACCCGCGCCAGCTCCTTCCCCCGAGCAACACCATTTGGGTTGATGACAATAGTGACCATTTGTTGGGCGGCATCTGGAAAAAGTTGCTCAAGCAACAGCCCAAGTCTTAGGCATTCCTTTTCGTCAATGGTCACCACTAAAACGGACTCGTTTGGATTGAGCAACTCTCGTGCAACGAGGAGGCGTCGCTCCATGAACGCCAGCCATTTGGAGTGGCGATAGATGTCCTCCGACTCGACATAATCGTTGTTATATTTCCAGTCCCGCGCCCCGGTGTTGTAAGGGGGGTCGATGTAGATGGCGTCGATATTGCCGCGGTGGGTGTAGGTCAGCGCCTCGAGCACATGGAAATTCTCGCCGTTGATCACCGTGTGGAACGGCTTGTCGCCCCCGCGCGACACGCGCCCCGTGCTGACCAGACCGGGATAGATGAAGTCTCGGAACTCGGCGACCACGACCAGATCGGCGACCGCCACATCGGCCGTCTCGGCCGTCTCGGCGTCGATGAGCGTGATCTGCGCCATCCGCGCCTCGCCGTCACCCTCGATGCGCGTCACCCGCCACAGCCGCTGATCCCCGCGGGTGCCCGCGCCCCGCGGCGGCAGCACCAGCACCTTGTCGCCCCGCCGCACAGGTCGCCCTGGCAGCTCCACGCTTTCCGGCCGATGCCGTTCGAAGTTCAGCCCAAAGGCGCGGCGCGACGCCAGCGCCTTGAACTCGCGCTCAAGTTCATCCCCCAGCGCGCTGTCCCTGGCCTTGGCCCGCGCGATCAGATCCGTCAGTCGCGACATGCCCCCCCCTTACCCACTGCCTTCAACCCTGCAACGCAGGGGCACCCCCCTGCATGTGCCAGGGGCCGGACGTCGCCGCCCATGCTGTGCTGCGCCCGAACGGGTGTTATGGATTGGGGTATCGCTGTCGCGGCTGTCATCAATTGCAGGTCCTGTCAGGTCGGCGGCGGCGATGCCGGACGCCCGGGAAATTGAGCTGACAGTACCGCCGTTTACCGGTGCAGACTAAACCGCGACATCGCGCTGGCGCAAGCCGAATGGACCCTGTCTGGCGCAAGGGATGGCCTGTTTCCATGCCTGCTGGACGGAAAGCGCGGCGCCAAGTTCAGAACAGGGCGGGCTGACCTGTGTCATCCACCCGAAGCACGCCGAGCAACTGCCAGGTTTGCGGTCGCTTGGCCATGTTGCCGACGCAGAACAGCATGCCCTTTCGGGGGTATTCTTCGTTGAACTTCTTGCTCATCCAGTCGAGCGCCGCCTGTTCCGATCCTTCGCGCCTGCGGCCATTGAAGTACATCGCATGCGCTTCCCAATCGCCATTGGCGTAGTCGTGCGGCCCAGCATCATCCTCGAACTTGAAGCGAAATTCGTAGGGGCTGGGTTCCAGCGCCTTCAACTGTTCATCAAAGAAGGAACCCTGACGGGCCGCTTCCGCATAGGTCCGGCGCTCTTCCTCCAGTTCATCCGGCTTTTTCTTCTTGAAATAGAACTGCGTGTTGCGAGGGCGGATTAAGGCGAGCGACTGGCCATTGGCCTCGGCCGCCTTGACTGATCCGGAGACGAGCCTATTCAGGAAGGAGGGTCGATCCTTGGGCGGCATACAGCCGTTCACGAGGATACTGTCCTCCATGACGTGGCAGCTTTCTTTTCGGCGATCACTGGTCGGAGGGCGATACTTGAAGTCAACCCAATCCCAACGGCCAAATGAGGCATCATCAGAGAGATGCCGAAAGCGAATGGGAAAAAGACGCTTGAACTCGCCGCCCGGGGTTACTCCGGCGCAGCAGACAGTTTCTCCGTGAGTGGCGCTACGCTGCGGTAAGGCCTTCACCAGGATTGAAACGCGGCAACTTTGAAGCGTGACGGACATAGCGCTCCGGGTCATCGGCAAACAGATTGAACACTTCGAAGCCCGTCTCTTCAATCACTTCTTGCGCGACAATCGTCCTGTGGCAGGTCTCCGGATCACGCTCGAAACAAAGCAGACAGGTAGGTGCAGACTGCACGAAATCTACCAGATCCCGCAGCGATTCCTGTGCAGCTGATGTTTCGATGTGCGCGCCATAGATGGCCCTAAAGCGTTCGAATTCTCCGGCCCGAGCGGCTTCACGCCCAGGCTTGGGATCACCCAGCGCGATGAAATGCGAATACTCGATGCCTTCCTCGGCCAGCCGCGATGCCAGCTTGGTCTTGGAAAAACCGGCCTTGCGTGACACGGCAACAGCACGCACATCAGCCAACTTTTCGACCCCGACCGCCTTCAGTGTGCGGACGAACCGATCAATGTCCGTGCCTTCGTAGCCTACCGTGAATACAACGCTCATGCCTGCCTCATTTTCTGGAACCGTAGCATGTGACGGTTCGGACGGGAATCCCTTGTTTCACTCGGGATTTACGCAGCCCTGATCGACCGCGAGCATCCGCTTCTGCGCATCCCACGCCTCCGGCAAAGGCTGCCTCAATGCTTCGAGCGTCAGGTGCCGCGGCTGGCGTCCGTCCAGGATCGCTTCAACGACATCCGGGGCAAGCTGGGCGAGCCGCATCGTTCGGGTCAGATATGGGGCGGCAATGCCTTCGTGTTCGGCCAGTTCGGCAATGGTGGCGAATTCCCCTGTCTCCAGCAGGCGCTTCCAGCGAAAGGCACGCGCCACCGCCTTGATTAGTGTGTTGTCGATGGTCCTCCGCAGCGGCGCACCGTCTGGAAGCTGGATTTCCTTCCGGCCTCCCCGTTTGACCAACTTGAAGGGGACCCTGACCGTCAAGGTTGTCGCTGACTGCGCGGCCCTCGTCATGCTTGCTGCGCCACCGCGCCAGTTGAAAAATCGTGCGCCAATGACCTGAGGCCTTCCACGCGCAGACGAACATCGAGGCCCCGCGTCCCGATGTCGACACGCTCGACCAGCAGCGCTACAATGCGCGCCTGCTCGGCGGGGAACAGTTCATCCCACAGCGGATCGAGCTTCTGGAGGGCCGTGCTAGCGTCGGCCTCGGTGACTCCGTTGTCCCGCGTCCGCGCTGCCTTCCATGTACCGGCCACGATCTCGGGCTGGCGGAACACAGCGCGGAGTTGGTCGACCACCGCCGCCTCAATTTCGCCCGCGGGCACGCGGCCGACCGGGCACGCCCCCGCGCCATGCTTCAGCACGGTCTGGCTGACGTAGTAGCGATAGAGCCTGCCACCCTTGCGGGTGTGGGTCGGCGAGAAGGCTGCGCCGTCCGGCCCGAAAAGGAGCCCTTTCAACAACGCGGGCGTGTCGGCACGGGTGCGCGCGGCGCGCTTGCGCGGGCTTTCCGTCAGGATCGCATGGACCCGGTCCCATGTTTCCTGATCGATGATGGCGTCGTGCTCACCGGGATAGCTGTCGCCCTTGTGCACCGCCTCGCCGATGTAGGCGCGGTTGCTGAGCAACCGGTAGATGTATTTCTTGTCGATCCGGTTGCCGCGCGGGGTGCGGATGCCGCGCTTGCCGACCTCCCGCGCCAGTTCCGTGGCCGAGCCGATCTCGAGGAAACGGGCGAAGATCCAGCGCACATGCGCGGCGCTTTCCTCGTAGATCAGCAGCTTGCGGTTCTCGACGCGGTAGCCGTAGGGCGGTACTCCGCCCATCCACATGCCCTTCCTGCGGCTCGCGGCAACCTTGTCGCGGATGCGTTCGGCGGTCACCTCCCGCTCGAACTGGGCGAAGGACAGGAGGATGTTCAGCGTCAACCGCCCCATGGAGGTGGTGGTGTTGAACGACTGTGTGACCGAGACGAACGTCACGCCGTTCCGGTCGAACACCTCGACCAGCTTGGCGAAGTCGGCGAGCGAGCGGCTGAGGCGGTCGATCTTGTAGACCACCACCACATCGACCAGTCCGTCCTCGATGTCGGCCATCAACTGCCTCAGGCCGGGCCGTTCCAGCGTGCCGCCGGAGATGCCGCCGTCGTCATACTGATCGCGGACCAGCACCCAGCCCTCGGACCGCTGGCTGGCGATGAATGCCTCGCAGGCTTCGCGTTGGGCATGAAGGCTGTTGAACTCCTGCTCCAGCCCTTCCTCGGAGGATTTCCGGGTGTAAACGGCGCAGCGAAGCTTGCGGACGACCTTCGATTTTTCGGGCGGCTTCGTCATGTCCGCCCCCTGTGGTTCTTGAGGCCGAAGAATACCCAGCCGTTCCACCGCGTGCCGGTGATGGCGCGGGCGATGGCGGACAGCGACTTGTAGGGCCGCCCCTGCCATTCGAAGCCGTCGGCGGTGACAGTGACGATCTGCTCGACACCCTGCCATTCTCGCAGCAGCCGTGTGCCGGTGATGGGGCGGTCGCGGTCAGCGCGGATGCTGCGCCTCGCTCGGTCGCCGCCGTCCAGTTCCTCGCCCAGCCGTTCCAGTCGCCGGATGGTCTCCGGCTTCAACCCGCCAAGGCTGAGTTCCTGAATGCGATAGGCGAGACGGGATTCAAGGTAACGGCGGTTGAACGGCGGCGGTTCGCTGTCGAACAGGTCGCGCCACTGCGCCTTCAGCTCGGGCGTCGGCGTGGTCTTGAGCGCGGACAGGCGCGCGGGGATGGGATCGGGCTTGTTCATGCATTTCTCCGGTGCGTTGGAGTTGCATGACGGCATTGGTCGGCCGGATAGTGTAGGCAATGTTCTCCAGTTTCGTCAGATACTTCGCAGCCATCCCGCATCCGCAACCGAACCAGCCCGAGCGCCAGCAGGCCGCACAGCTCGGTACGGCGCTCCGCGGGCGTCATCTGGTCGGGCGGGAGCGGATTGGGGCGTTTCATGCAGCCGACCGCTCCGCACGGCCAAGAACGGCAGCGGTGATCGCTCCGCGGTTCCAGCGGAAGTTCAGATGGCAGTTGGCGGCGTATTTCGACAGGCTGAAATCCAGCCCGTTGACCTCGTGCCCCGCGCGCTGCAGCAGCGCCATCTGTTTCATCGTGGCGGGGTCGTTCAGCCAGCGGCGGCTCTTGATCGAGGCGGTGCCGGTCTCGGTGGCGCGCAGGAAGTCGTCGGCGGCGGCGAGCGCCTGCACCCGGGTGCCGATGGCGAGCGGCCGGATCGCCCTGCCTTTCGGCTGTCCGAGCGCATGCCAGAGCGTGCCGTCGTGGAACACGCCGGCCCAGCCATTGAACCCGCTCGCCATCATCGCCTGGCCGTCGCCATGCAGGTCGCACCAGGCAAACGGTGACCGCTCCAGGAGGTCGATCTCCATCATGTCGAAGGCGGTGAGCAGCCGGGCCTCGCCACGCTCGCGCGTGAAGACATGACCGCAGAAATCGCAGACCGAGGCGCCGAGCGGTAGTTCCGCCTCGCAGGTCGGGCAGAGTTTCCACGGCGCCTGGCCGGGCTCGGGATCGTCCTCGTCGAGGTTGATCTCCTGTTCGAGCGACCCATGCCGGAGCGCGGCGCCCGCGAAATCGAGCACGATGCAGTCGGTTTTCACGATGCCTGGGAAACGCGCGGAATCAACCCGCCGCAGGCCGCGACCGACTGCCTGGATGAAGGTGCCCTTGTGCAGCATGGGGCGCAAGATGCCGATGCAGCCGACAGGCTGGCTGTCGAAACCTTCGGTCAGGACCATGCAGTTCGTCAGCACCTGCACCTCGCCCCGGTCGAACCGGGCGATCAGGTCGGCGCGTGTCCGCGAGGGCATGTCGCCCGAGATCGTTTCAGCCGTGACGCCCGCGGCGCGGAAGGCTTCCGCCACCGCATCGGCATGGTCGACCGTCGCGCAGAAGAAGACGCTGCGCCGGTCCGCCGCCTTCGCCTGCCAGTGCTCGACGACCGCCTCGTTCAGCACCGAGCGGTTCAGCACCTTGTCGGCGGCGCGCATGTCGAAATCGCCCGCGCTGGCCTCCAGCCCCGCCAGCTCATCCTCGACGCCGAGATCTATGGTATAGGTGCGCGGCGGCACCAGGAGACCGCGCGTGATCAGCGTGCCGATCTTCAGGTGATAGCCGACATTGCTGAAGGTGCGCCGGAGGCTGCGCCCATCGCCGCGACCGGGCGTGGCCGAAAGTCCGAGCAGCCTGATCTCGGGGTTGAGTTCCCGTGCCGCGTCAATGACGGACTGATAGCTTTGCGCGGCCGAACGGTGACATTCGTCGATGACGAGATGCGAGACCGGCGCCATGCGTTCGCGCCGGTTGGCGCGGGCGAGCGTCTGGACGCTGCCGAAGACGATGCGGCCGCCCCAATCGTCCTGCTCGGCCTTGACCACCGAGGTGGTCATTCCGGTCACGGCCCCGATGGAGGTCCGGTTCTGATCGATCAACTCGTCCGTGTGCTGCAGAACCAGGACGCGGTCGTGTCGCCGGTGTTCGAGTTCCTCACCGATGTAGAAACCGGCGATGGCGGTCTTGCCCGCCCCGGTCGGCAGGACCAGCATGGTATTGCCGTGGGTAGCGGTGCGGTCGCGGGCGGCATCGACTGCCGCCCTCTGATAATCGCGTGGAATCATGACCCTCCCCCTCAGCGTGCCCAGAAGGGCGCGGAACCGGAGGACGGCGCGCCGGACTGGCCCATACCGGTGTTCGACAGCTGGGTGCCCGTCGCGGTGAACTGACCCTGCTGCGGCGGCTGCGACACGCTGCCCATCAGGCGCGCATATTCGGCATGGTCGGCGCCGATGGCCGCCTTGATGACGTTGCGGCCGCTGTCCTCGGGCTTGTCCTTGTCGCGCTCTATGCCGATGCGGGCCACGAACTCGAGCCCGCTCAGCTCGCCGAGGCTGCGGATCATTCGCGCCGCACGAGCGGCGTTCGACTGATCGTCGGCGCGCACGCCCCGGGCGGATTCGAGGATGCCGCGGATCATCGCGCGACCGCGATTGCCGTAGGTGTCGTCGCCCGGGCCGCCCGCCGCCTTCCCGCGAAACCCGATGCGGGTGTAGATGCGACGCCGCGCGAACGGCCCCTCCATGACCACTGCTTCGGTATTGAGGTAGAGGGCCGGGCTGGTCTTGCTCTGGGTGAGCCAGCCCTCGGGCCCCGCGCCACCGGGGCGGATGGTCAGGCAGACCTTGGCCAGCGTGTTGGCCGGGATGAGGTCGAAGGCGGCGTCCTGCGTGTCCGCGCCGTTGAAATCCATGTCGCTCGCCATGGTCATGCTCCTTGCGTCGTCGGGGGATTGGGTGCGGTCGCGGCCGCGGGCAGATCGAAGTTCAGGCGGGCGGCGCCCTCGGGGCGCGGGCCGCGGATCTTCGCCATGAGCCGCCCGAGATGGGCGGGTTCGATCATCGACAGCCGGCCGCTGCGGTCCTTCGCCGGCAGGCCGAAATCGTTGATGGTGGTGCAGATGAAGGCCCTGAACGGGTCACCCTTCTCGGGGCGCAGTTCGGTCAGGGTCACGACTTCGTCGACGATGCCGGGCAGTTCGAGGCCGGTCTTCGATCCCTCGATCTGCATCGAGAAGAAGGGCTTGCCGAAGTCGTCGAGCTTGCGGTCGAGAAGACCGACCAGCCAGATGTTCTTGGCGGGCGTGTGCTGCAGATGCGTCAGCCAGCCGATCATCTCCTGTCCGAGCAACCCGTAGGTCGCGCGGAGATCCGGCTTGCCGGTTCGGTCGGACTGCGCCTGGGATTGGCCCTTGCACCACTGAAGGCAGATGCGCGAGGCGACCGAGATGCTGTCGACGAAGACGGTGTCGTATTTGTCGAGCTGGGTGGCGGGGCCGAAGGCGGCGCAGACCCGCGCGAAATGCCCCGGCCCATAGGACTGGTCGTCCCGCATGGCCGGGTTGGCGCCGCCGATCCAGGCAGCGAGATCGCGGGCGACCTCCCAGTCACGGATGCGGATCTCGTCGCCGGGCCAGCCCTGCACGGCGAGCTCGCCCGCCTCGAGGTTCAGAAACAGCGTGCGCTGCGGATCGAGGGTCAGGAGTTGCGTGGTCTTGCCGATGCCGGAGGTGCCCGTGAGCACCCCCTTGATGCCGCGCGCCTCGCGCAGGCGTTCGTCGGCGGTGATGATCCGGAGCGGCCCGGCGCCGAAGGGGGCGCTCACTTGCCGCCCTCCAGATCGCGCGCAGCCGCCGAGATGGCATTGTCCGCGCCACAGGCGCCCTGGCGGCGCGCCATCTTCAGCACGTCGCCGAGCGCGCCGGTGAGGCGGTAGAGATCGGATTGCTGCCGCGCCAGGGCGACAAGGGCAAACTCGATTTCGTCCACCGTGGCGCGTTCGATCGGCACGACCTGGTTCGGCCTGTCGAAGACCGCCGGGACGTCGATGTTGTCGGGAAGCATTTCCAGCCAGCGCAGTTCGCGCAGGCGCTTCAGAGGGGTAGTCTTGAACATGGTGACGCTCCGTGTTGTCGTCGGTTGCTGTCCAGGGATCGTCGGGAAGACTGCTGCCGGGCCTGACGCCGCCCTGGAGCTTGCGGTCGGAGTGTTTCCCCGCGTGGGGGTGTTGCATTCCTCCGAGGGCCCGGCATGAAACTGGCGGACCGGGTCATCGCCGGTCCTGTTGTCACCTACCGGCGAGCCTCCGAGACTGTCGGGGCGGTGCCGAGATATGCCGCGAGATCAAGCGCCTCGGCGGCCTTCCGGATCGTGGCAAGCCGGGCGTAGACGGTGCTCCTATGGATCCCGAGGGCTTCGGCCGCTTCCGTCGGCGTCATGTCGATCAGGGCCAGCGCGAGGGCGCGGTAGGTCGGGGTCAGGCCAGCAAGGAGCCGCTGGACGTCCCGGACCAGCCCGAACGCCTCGTCCGTTGTGCGTGTGACGGCGGCATGCGGCATCGCGCTGTCGGGCAGAGTTTCCGCGAGCGGCAGCATCTCGTCATCACCGTGCCCCTCGGCGGGACTGTCGAAGTCGATCCAAGCCCGCTCGGCCCGCAGCCGTTCGGTCGGCGCGGCCAGCGTGGCGATGCGGTTCGCCAGAACGCGGTCCGCGAAGGTGTCGTACTGACCGCGGGAAGGATCGAACTTCCCGTCCCGGCGATAGAGGTGCAGCCGCAGGTCCTGCTTGATGTCCTCGGCGTCCATTCCGGGGACGGAGCCCGAGCGGGCCAGCCGTTCGGCGCGAATGGTGATGTTACGGGAGACGCGCGAGTGCGCGTCGCAAATGGGGTGGAAACGCTCCATGAAGTTTCGCCTTCGTCCAGGTGGACGGGCACGCGGCCCGAGTACCTGGCACCGGCGAAAATTCGTTGGAGGGCCTCGAAATCAGGGGGATCGGAAAACGAAAAACCCCACGAAACCTAGCGGCTTCATGGGGTTGGGTGGGATGAAAAAAGTTCGGAAAGGGTCAGTCGTCGTCGACGAAATTTCGGTCGCGCTGGTCAGCGCGACCCTGACGCAGCGCACTTGCATCGACAAGGAAGCGTGCCGCGTAACAATCGTCCTCGGCCGTGAACGGATCGTCGTCGATCCCGAACTGCGCCCTTAGCGCGGCGGCGAGAAGCTGGCGCTGCCGATCGTAGCCGCGCTCAAACTCCCCCAGGATAGCGACCACGTCGCGCGAGGGACGGCGTCCCCTGATGGTGGAGATCGGAAAGGACCGAGGCAATGCCCCGCCAAGCGCGGCGCAAACAAGGAGCAACCGCCACTGGCGGTTCGGCCTGCCGTTCCGCTCGTCACGCATGCCGATCTGATCTGGTTCAAGACGCGCCGGAGTCTGCCCGGGGTAGCTGACGTTGAGCACTGCCTCCTCGCGAAACGCGAAGCGCAGATCGGACCAGCGCGCATTCGCAGGCAGAGTCATCACGGGATGTTGGACGACATCACCTGCGTCCGTCAGTGCCGCGATCTCGGGCGCGAAGAGGTCTGCAACCGGCATGGCAGCGACGAATCCCTTGCGCGGTGGGGGGGCGAAGTCGAGGCATTCGGCCCACGTCAGAACACGCCCTCGCCGGGCCGCAAGAAAGGCCGGAACGTCCGGGTCAATCGCGCCGAGCGATGTCACCAGCAGGACGAACGGCAGATTGCGACGATCGAGATCGAGGACGTCTGCCCGGCCGAGCGGCGCGCCCGGGCTTGTGAGCGCAGCGAACACCGGAAAACTCCGGCCGGCGGCAATGGCATGATCGCCGATGTGCAGAAGGGCCGCCCCGCGCGCAAACGCGGCGGGCGCGACGAGACCAAGCGCCGTGGCAATGTCGGCGAATAGTCTGCGGCGGTCGAGTTCACGGATGCGGATATCGTCGGAATTGATGTCGAGGGTTTCGCAGTGTCGCCCCGGATCGCTGCAGACGGCACGGACCGAGCCGCCGGCATGTCGCACGACATGGCGCGGGCAATGTTCCCCTCCGGGCCAGGGACAGTCGATACGTTCTGCGTACTTGGAGGTCTCCGGAAGGTAGCGTTCGACCTGGGTCCAGCAATCCGTCAGGTCCACCTTCCAGTCGCGCGTGTCGGTCGCGTGACCGAGAACGCGCTCAATCGTCCTCCAGAACGCCGACGTCATCGTCCTCATCTCCGACGTTGGGGCGGCAGAATCCCTGATCCTTGAGCCAGCGGTCGATCAGATCGCTGTCGGCATCACGGTCATAGCGCGCGAGGCTCGGCGGGAGAATGGCAACCGTCCGCTCCTTGCCATCCCCATCGAACTTGACCTTGAAAACGGCCCGGTCGATGGAACCGCCCGCAAGGCGCCGCTCCCAATTGTCGTCCCAGGCCATGAAGAGGTCGTTCGCCTTGCGCACCTCCTTCTCCTTGGCCTTTCCGCCCCAGAAGCGTTCGATTTCGATCAGGCGCACCTTGACGATCTCGGAGACAGTGTCGTTGTCGAGCGATTTCTCGCCCTTCTCCAGCAGCGGATCGAGGGTGAAGCGGTTCGAGCGATCGAAGTACTCCTCGTCCCCGAAGATGACCCCGCCGAACGTCCGCAGGTAGAGCTCGGTTTCGCCTTTCGTCCCTGCATTGACGGCAAGTTCGTCAGACTCGCCGTCATAGATGACGACGTCGTGCTTCTGCGGTCGGTAGTAGGCGATTCCCGATCCGCCATCATCCTGATGTCGCCCCTCGCGCCGCATCGGTTCGCCATGCCGGACCATGAACCATGTCTTCGTGCCACGCGGAAAAGCGAATACCCGTGAGCCCTTGCCACGGCGCTTGCGGTCGAACCACTCGTCCATCCGCTCCTGCATGATCGCGGTCTTTTCGACGGTCGGATCCGGAGCCGGTCGCGGCTTGCCGCTGTGGCCCGCGAAGTAGATGAAACGCGAACGTGTGAATGCCACGGTCTCGGCATGCTGACGTCGCAGCAGATCAGGTTTCTGGAGCCAGATCTGCAGGGCGATGTCCGCATCGGATGGTTCCTCACCGGCCTCGATCGTGAGGCCAGCCCGTCCTGCCGCATCGATCAGCTCCTCGGCGGTTTCCTTGGTCGCGGTCTCGTGCACGTAGAAAAGGGCGTCGACCATTTCGGGCGGCACGTTTTCGTCGGGCTTCATCAACACTGCAGCAAGATCGTCGTAGGGAAAATCCTCATCCGCTTCGACCGGAAGTTCAAAACCCCGCGCCGAAAAATATTCCGCCCACGTCGCGAAGAACTTCAGAAGGTGCTTCGGCGAAATGCTCTTGAGGCGATCAGGGTTGGTGAAGCTTCTCGGGTTGAATGACGCCATGCGCGACTCGGCTCCAGGGTGAATCGGGGAAAGTTCAGGCTATCGGCAGAGTTGTGAACGCACAAGTCCATGTTCCCGAAGTGTTCCGAACCGCACATCCGACAGTCAGGACAGCCAGCCGGTAGGTGAGGAGAGCATCTGGAGCTCTCCCATGACCACAATCCCCTTCGCGCGCCGCGCTGACATCCATCGATGCCCGCATGCGGCCCCGGCACATGAGGGCTGCGCATGATCGATCCCGATGAACGTGAACAGGCCGCGCTCCGCGCCGCCTTGAAGAACATGGCCGAACTGATGGCCGAGATCGGCTGGACCGCGCGGTTCGCCGACCTCAGCGAGGCGCAGGCGCTCACCCTCGCCACCGCCGCCGTCGACGGCTTCCAGGAAGCGATGATGGCCAGCGCACCCCGGCCCGATCCGGAGGTGCCGTTCTGATGGACGCCGGTTTCGACTTCAACCATCGGGAGAAGCCGCTGAGTTTCGCGGATACCGTCAACACCTGCATCGACAATGCCCTCGTCGCGGAACAGGCCGAACGCCCGCCGCGCGACTATCTCGGGGGCAGCCGGTTAGGCGATGTCTGCCAGCGCAGGCTGCAATACGAATACCTGAAGACGCCGAAGGATCCGGACGCCGGGTTCTCGGGCCAGTCTCTGCGCATCTTCGCGCTCGGGCACGTCCTCGAAGATCTGGCCATCGAATGGCTGCGCAAGGCGGGTTTTGACCTTCGCACGCGCAATCGCCATGGCGATCAGTTTGGCTTTTCGGTCGTCGGCGGACGGGTCCAGGGGCATGCCGACGGTGTGGTGGTCGCGGCGCCGAACGGCATGGCGGTCCCGGCGCTCTGGGAATGCAAGTCGGCCAATGCGAAGAACTGGCGCGAGATCGCGAAGCATGGTGTCGCGAAAGCCAAGCCGGTATACGCCGCGCAGATCGCGCTCTACCAGGCCTATCTCGGCCTGACCGAGACGCCCGCGCTGTTCACCGCGATCAACAAGGACACCTGCGAGATCTGGCACGAAACCGTGCCGTTCGATGCCGCACTCGCACAGTCGGCCAGCGACAAGGCGGTGACGATCCTGCGCGCCTGCGATGCCGGCGAACTGCTGCCGCGCCACACCGCCGACCCCGAACACTTCGAATGCCGGTTCTGCGCCTGGCGGGAACGGTGCTGGGCATGAGCGTGTCGTCCGATACCACCGCGCCCGACGACGTCGCGCTCGACGCGGAAATGATCGCGATCTATGCCGACGTCGTCTTCGGATACTGCGACGGCTGGGTGCCGGTCCGTGCACTGGCCGAGAAAGGCGCGGGCGACGGCCCGCCGCATGTCCCCTTCATCGAAGCGGACGCCACGCTCGCCGCGAAACTGGCGCTTCAGGCGACATGGGCGAGCGACGCCGGCATGGCCTTGTTCGTGGCACCAGGTACGGTTGTGGCTCCCGGCGACGCCCGGGCGGAAAGCATCGTGCAGACTCAGGTGGTTCTCGTCGATCTCGACCATGGCGACATTGGCGCGAAACGCGACCACCTCGTGCAGCATCTCGGATGCCCGACGCTTGAAGTGGCGTCCGGCGGTGTCACCGCCGAGGGCCAGCGCAAGCTGCACCTCTACTGGCGCCTGTCCGAGCCCGCCGAGGGCGATGACATCGCCACGGTCTGCCGTGCGCGGCACATGATCGCCGCCAAGGTCGGCGGCGATCCGTCCTTCCGGTCCGCCCACCAGCCGATCCGGGTGGCCGGATCGATCCATGCCAAACAGGGCCGACGTCGGCTGGTGGAGATTCTGCACCACGGCCCCCGCGACTACGATCTGGGCGAACTGCTCGAGGCGATCATCGCCATGCCGCCGCTCGAAGGCGAGGCCGGGCTCGACTTCAACATGGCGGCCCCCGAGCGCGGCAGCGTGACCGAGCTTTTCGGCCGTCAGGTCCGCGAAGGTGGCGTCGACGGTACCACGCGCTTCGACGCGCTGTCGCGGGTGATGGGTTACTGGATCCGCCGTGCTCGCGAAGGCCATGTGCCGCGCGAACAGGCCTGGGAAGAAATCGTCTCCTACAACACGGCCCGCGTCTCGCCTCCCTGGCCGGAGGCCCGGTTGCGCGAGGAAGCCGAACGGCTCTGGAAACGCGACACCGCCCGCAACGGCGATCTCGACGACGAGGATGGCGGGCGCGATGGCGGCGGCCCGGCCGGTGGCGACGACGACGGCCCCGTGCCGGTGCGCTTCACCGAGGATGCGCTCGCCGCAACCTTCGCAGCCCGACATGCCGAGACCTGGCGCTACGTCGCCGGCTGGGGGCAATGGCTGACCTGGTCGGGCAAGCTCTGGCGGCGTGAGGAGACGCTGCAGGCCTTCGATCTGGCGCGGATGATCTGCCGCGAGGCGGCCGCGCGCGCGGGATCCGCAAAGCTCAAGGCCAAGCTCTCCACCGCCGCGACGGTTTCGGCCGTGGAGCGGCTCGCCCGTTCCGACCGCCGCCACGCGACCACGACCGAACCGTGGGACCGTGATCCCTGGCTGTTGAATACGCCGGGCGGTGTGGTCGACCTCCAGAGCGGCGCATCCCGGCCACATGATCCCGGTCTCTTCATGACCAGGATCGCCGGTGCGTCCGTCGCCGACACCTGTCCCGTCTGGCTGGGCTTTCTGGAGACCGTCACCGGCGGGGACGGCGAGCTGCAATCCTACCTGCAGCGGATGGCGGGCTATTGCCTGACCGGCGTCACCACCGAGCATGCGCTGTTCTTTCTCTACGGCACCGGTGCCAACGGCAAATCCGTCTTCGCCAACACCCTGACCGCCATCCTCGGCGACTACGCCACCGTCGCGCCGATGGACATGTTCATGGCCACGCAGGGCGATCGCCACCCGACCGACATGGCGGGGCTGCGTGGTGCGCGGATCGTGACCTCGATCGAGACCGAACAGGGCAGCCGCTGGGCCGAAAGCAAGCTGAAGGCGCTGACCGGGGGCGACAAGATCACCGCCCGCTTCATGCGGCAGGACTTCTTCGAGTTCATCCCGCAGTTCAAGCTGCTGATCGTCGGCAACCACAAGCCCTCCATCCGCAACGTGGACGAGGCGATGAAGCGGCGCCTGCACATGGTGCCGTTCACCGTCACCATCCCGCCCGCCCGGCGCGACAAGCACCTGGCGGACAGGCTGCTCGCCGAACGCGACGGGATCCTCGCATGGGCGCTCGAAGGCTGCATCGAATGGCAGCGGACGGGGCTGCGCCCACCGCCCGCCGTGATGGCCGCGACCGAGGATTACTTCGAGGCAGAGGACGCCATCGGTCGCTGGATCGATGAACGCTGCTCGCTCGGATCGCACCTGAGCGCGGCCACCACCACGATGTTCGCGGACTGGAAGGCCTGGGCCGAGACGAACGGCGAGTTCGCGGGCTCGGTCAAGCGCTTCTCGGAGGCGCTGATCGTGCGCGGGTTCGAGCGCCACAACACCCGTGCGGCCAAGGGATTTCGCGGCATCGCCCCCAATGACAGCAATTCTGACCTTTTCTCGGGAGAATAGGAAAATGCCAATGAATTCAGATGGTGTGACGGATGTGACGGATCATACTTATATGACCGTTACGCGCGCGCATGCGCGCGCCTGTGGAGCGGATAAGGAACCATCCGTCACATCCGTCACACCCGTCACCGCTGCCCCCGGTCTTCAAGGCGTTGATGGAGCGGGCCGCTGCATCCTCGCCCTCGACCTCGGCACCTCGACCGGCTGGGCGATCCGTGGCCATGACGGCCTGCTCACCAGCGGCACCGTCTCGCTGCGCCCGGGCCGCTTCGACGGCGGCGGCATGCGCTACCTTCGCTTCACCAACTGGCTGACCGAGATCGACCGGCTGTCGGGGCCGGTCGCCACCATCTGGTTCGAGGAAGTTCGCCGCCACGCAGGCACCGACGCAAGCCATATCTACGGCGGGCTCATGGCCACGCTGACCGCATGGGCCGAACTGCGCGGCGTGCCCTACGAGGGCGTCCCGGTCGGCACGATCAAGCGTCACGCCGCAGGCAAGGGCAACGCCGACAAAGCCACGATGGTCGCCGCCGTCCGCGCCCGCGGCTTCAGCCCGGCCGACGACAACGAGGCCGACGCCATCGCCCTGCTGCTCTGGGCGATCGAGACGAACGGGGGTGTCGCATGAGATGGCATCCCCACGGCTACGGCGGGCGACGCCGGGATCCCGAGCAGGTCAAGCGCGAGGGCTGGCAGGAACAGGGCGTCCTCGCGGTCTCCGCCGATGACGACCGCCTCACCTGGCCCGAGCGTGAACTGGTCCGCCAGCTCGGCGAAAAGCTCTACGGCCCGCGTCCCTCCGACAGGGAGGTGCGCCATGGCTGATCGCGAATGGACCGCCGACTGCGTCGCCGATCATTTCGAGGAGGCGTTCCGCACCCTGCGCAAGCTGCCGCCGGTGAAGGCGCAGGGCTACTTCAACACCTGGCCCGACATCGTGCGGACCAGCCGCGAGATCGCGGCGATGGAGCCGCAGCCGATGCGGGTCTGGCCCTCGGCCGCCGCGATCACCCGGCTCGAGCAGACCTTCGACTGGGTGCTCTGGATCAAGGAGGCGGAGCGCAAGCTGGTCTGGTCGCGCGCGGCCCGTGTGCCGTGGAAGCAGATCAGCGGGGAACTCGGCTGCGACCGCACGACCGCGTGGCGTCGCTGGCAGCTGGCGCTGACCAAGATCGCCTCACGGCTTAATGCCTAGAAAGCACTTGCTTTTCAGATCGCTGAGCTGTTGGCTCGCTCAGCGATCTGATCGGCGCGCGGCTGCGGTTAGAAGTGCGTTAAGCTCTATCTGGCTCAAAAATACGTCGATCCCCACTAGCCTGGTGTGCTCTTCGTTGTTACTTCTGGACGGAGATGAACGCTTGGAGGCAACGATGCCCTCGGTTAAGCCGACAAAATTCTTTAGGGTCCAGACGGTTGGGCGCGATGGTAAGATCGCGGCTTTCGTTACCCGCCACTCTTCTACCGGTGGTGAAGTGGTCACCCTGAAGCGTGACGTTTATCTAGCTGCCAAGAAGGCCGCAGCTGGTGCCATGAAAGCCCGAAAACAACCCGCATGACGCCACGACATGGCCGGTAACCCTGTATTCGATTTGCTTGGAGCGGAGGGAGACGACATCGAAGCCCTCACCGCTTATGCATTGTACAAGCGCCATAAGAGGGCTTGGTCAAAAGACTTCCTTGCTGAACATGGCAACGCGCCGACTCCGGCTGACGATCTGGCGTTCGCGAAGGTCGCAGCGACGTCTGACCAACTGGAACGGTATAGAAAAGATGCGCGGGACATCCTAATAGCATTCGCCAATCAAACAGTCGACGATGCGCGACCCGACATCGAGCGTGAAGCGATTACTGCAAGGGTTGAAAAGGCCGCCGCAGACATTGGCAGTCAGGCATCATTTTGGAAGCAGGTTGGCTTTGGAATAGTAGCTACGGCAATTAACACGTTAATTTTGATTATTCTTGCCGTCGGTATTCGTTTGGCCGGTATCGATGTCCTGGACATGGTAAACAGCCTTGGACAAACCAATACTGAAGTTCTAACAAACGGTGACTAGATCGGAGATACACTGAAGCGTTCTCCACTCTCTTTTCGGTCGCTGCGGCGGCATAAAGTGTTGCAACACTTTTGTTTTCGACAGCTGCAACAGATCCGTGCTATCTCATAGGCATGATGGGGAGGGTGCGTCGCGGAGACGGCTTTCCCCGTTTTCGTTCTCGGAGGCTGCTGAATCCCGGTATCGAACAAGAGTCCAGCCGGGGGCCATCCCGCTAACCCACTGATTTCCGGTTCCTTCCTGGCGGTATTCGTATGCTGGCGGGCGAAGCGCGGGACATCGCCAGCGACAGGGCCGATTTTTTGGGAAGCCACCCGGAAGCCGGAGCCACCCGAGCCCCGCACAAACACCAATGAACGCTGGCCTTCCGACCGGACACCGCTGGTGGCCGCTGGACCCCCCTGTGGAGTCCAGCCCGGCATCCGGAGTCCAGAAGCCACCGGCATCCACCCGACCGAGGAACCTTGCCCACCATGACGCTGAGCTTTGCCCCGGACCGGATCGAGCAATGGCCGCTGGCCAGGCTCCAGCCCTATGCCCGCAACGCCAAGCAGCATGGGCCGGACCAGGTCGCGAAGCTCGCCGCCAGCATGGCCGAGTTCGGATGGACCGTGCCGTGCCTCGTTGGCGAGGACGGGGAGCTGATTGCCGGGCACGGCCGCGTGTTGGCCGCAACCCAGCTCGGGCTGACCGAGGCGCCTGTTATCGTGCTGGGCCACCTGACCGAGGCGCAGCGGCGGGCGTACCGCATCGCGGACAACAAGCTGACCGAGCTCGGCACATGGGACGAGGCGCTGCTGTCGGCCGAACTGAACGATCTGCTGGCCGAGGATTTCGACCTGTCGCTGGTCGGTTTCTCCGACGGCGAGCTCGACAAGCTGCTGGCCTTCGTGCCGGAAGAGGACGGTGAAGACGGTGGCGCCGGGGGCTCCGTGCCGCCGGTGACCATCCCGGAACCACCGCGCAACCCGGCCTCGCGCACCGGCGATCTGTGGATCCTTGGCGACCACCGCCTGCTCTGCGGCGACAGCACCAGTGCGGCCGACGTGCGCCGCCTGATGAATGGCGAGCGCGCAATTCTGTTCGCGACGGACCCGCCGTATCTGGTGGACTACGACGGCTCGAACCATCCGACCCGGAACAAGGACTGGTCAGCGTCTTACGGCACCACGTGGGACGACAGTTCGCAGGGCGCGGAGCTCTACGACGGCTTCATCGCCGCGGCCGTGGCCGAGGCGATCACTGATGACGCGGCCTGGTACTGCTGGCACGCCTCGCGCCGCCAGGCGATGCTGGAGGCTTGCTGGGAAAAGGCCGGCGCTTTCGTCCACCAGCAGATCATCTGGGTGAAGGACCGCGGTGTCCTGACGCGGTCGCATTACCTCTGGAAGCACGAGCCTTGCTTCATGGGATGGCGCCGCCCGAACCGCCCGCCGAAGGTCGCCGAGGAAACGCTGCCCTCGACATGGGCGCTACCGTCCTTCGCCAAGGACGAACGCCCCGATCACCCGACGCCGAAACCCCTCGACGCCTTCGGCATCCCGATGCGCCAGCACGTCGCCCGCGGCGGGCTGTGCTATGAGCCGTTCTCGGGCTCGGGCTCGCAGATCATGGCGGGCGAGGCCAACGGCCGCCGCGTCTTCGCGATGGAAATCAGCCCGGCCTATGTCGATGTCGCCGTGGAGCGCTGGCAGGCCGAGACCGGCCGCGACGCGACCCTAGACGGCGACGGTCGGACCTTCGCGCAGGTGAGAATCGAGCGGCTGGGCGACGATGCCGACGCACGGGCCGATGCGACGGACACGGACGCCGCCCCCGAACCCGCGCGAAAGCGCAAGACCGCCGCGTGACATGCATGACCTGGCTTTACCTTCCTCCGGACGCGCTTCCGGAGCCGGAGACGCATGCCTCTTCGGCCTCTCCCTCTGCTCCGGCGCAGGCGGGCTCGATCTCGGGCTTGTCCTCGCCATCCCCGGATATCGTGCTGTGGGCTATGTCGAACGGGAAACCTTCGCCGCAGCCACTCTCGTGGCGCGGATGGAAGATGCGTCCCTGGATCGCGCGCCTGTCTGGGACGACATTGGCACCTTCGATGGCCGCCCGTGGCGCGGCGCGGTGGACATCGTCACTGCGGGCTATCCGTGCCAGCCGTTCTCCGTCGCGGGCAAGCGCCGGAGTACCGACGACCCGCGCCACCTCTGGCCCCATGTCGCCCGCATCATCGACGAGGTCCGGCCGCCCTTCGTCTTCCTCGAGAATGTCGCCCATCATCTCCGCCTCGGCTTCCCCGAAGTCGCCGCAGGACTGGTCGTCATGGGCTACCGCCTTGCGGCAGGCCTCTTCACGGCGGCGGAAGTCGGCGCGCCCCACAAGCGCGAGCGGCTGTTCATCCTCGCCGTCCGAGAGGGGGACAAGTTGGCCGACCCCGCGCGCCTGCTCTGGGACCCGGTCGAGTGGCGGGAACCGGACGGAGCTGCTGCGGCTCTGGCCGACGCCCCGGGCCAGCGCCAACGAGAACCGGCAGACGAAGCCGACGCCCTCGCAGGAAGCCGGTCAGCACGGGATGAACCTTGCGACGACGGCTGCGATGTGGCCGACGCCGATGGCCAACGACGGCTGCAAGCCGAGCGCGGGCAACCGCCGCTCGGCCGACCTGACCCATTCTGCGGGGATGTGGATGACGCCGACGGCCCGCGATCACAAGGACGGAGCGACGACACTCGCGAACACGCCGGTCAACGGCCTGCTTGGCCGCCAAGTCCTGGTGACGCCGATGGCTGGGAACGATACCTGCGATGTGCGCCGAACCTTGAACCCGCTGTTCGTCGAGGCACTGATGGGCTGGCCCACCGGGTGGACCGGCTTCGCCTCTGTGGAAATGGAGTGGTGCCGCTGGTTGCGGCGCATGCGCTGCGAACTCTGGCAGCTGAATTGCTGGCCGATGATTGAGGGGGCGACATGAAGCAGTCGCGCCTCATGTCGCTGGTCGAATCCGTCGCCAACGTGATCGTCGGCTATGGCGTCGCGGTGGCCACGCAGATCCTGATCTTCCCGGTCTTCGGGCTGCACACGACACTGGCCCAGAACCTGAAGATGGGCGCGGTCTTCACAGTGGTCAGCATCGCGCGGTCCTACGTCCTGCGGCGGCTGTTCGAACGGCTGCGGCGAGCCTGATCCGGCGGCTGGCGGTCCGGCTCCTGCGCTGGTAGCCTTCAGGCATGTCCGAAGGCTGGCAACATATCGAGATCAACGATCATGGGACCATCGTCGTCCTGCGTCCGATTTCGGACGAGGGACGGGACTGGCTTGCGGAGCATGTCGGCGAGCCGGAACCGGGTGGCATCTACACCTGCGAGCCGCGGATGGCGCAGGATATCCTGCAGGCCGCCGCCCGCGATCTGCTGTCGTGGCAATGAAAAACCGCCGCCCGGTCGGGGCGGCGGCGGTAGCAATCTTCTCGCGGCGTCAGGCGGCGGGAAGCCGATAGACCCGCCCGCGCCCCTCGACTTTCTCGGAGGTCACCTCGAGCCCGAGCTTCTTCTTCAGCGCCCCGGCCATCGCGCCGCGCACGGTGTGCGACTGCCAGCTGGTCGCGGCCATGATCTCCTCGATGGTCGCGCCCTTCGGCGCGCGCAGCATGGCGATCAGCGTGGCCTGCTTCGTCCCCTCGCGCGGCGTGCGCGCCTTGGGCGCGGCCTCCGGTTCGGTCGGGGTATTCGGCGAGGGCTCCTCGGAAGGCGCGTCCGTCGCGCCTGCAGGCGCGGTGTTCGCGTCCTCGGGCTCTATCCCGATGGCGGCGAGGCCTGCGTCGGTGGCGACGAGCGTGGTGCCGTGGCCATCGCCGGTTTCGCGCCACATGGGCTCGCCCTTGCGCAGGTCGGCATCGACTTCCTGCAGCAGGCCCTTGGCGAGCATCGCGCCGACCACCTTGGCGGCGGCGCCACCCCGCAGGCTCTCGGGCAGCGGCAGGGCGATGCGGTCCTCGCGCTGTGCGGCGGCACTGAGAATGATTGCTTGAGTGTCGGAAAGCTTGGTCATCGTCGTCTCCCGTATCGGGGCGCGCGGAATGCGGGCCCTTCTACGAGGTCGAGCCCGCCAGTCGGCGGGCGGGACCGGGAGCGGGTCGTCTCACTCGGCGTGTTCGCCTTCGTGGAAGGCCATGTCGGTGATCTCGCGCAGCTTGGCGCGGTAGTGGTTCAGGGTGCCGACGTGGCCCCAGTTGATCTCGTCGGGGTGGGTCTCGAAGTGGTCGGCGCTGAGGGCGGCGAGGCGTTCCAGCATCGCGTCGATCTCGGTCTTGGCGGCGATGAAGGCGTCGAGGGCTTTCGTGTTGTCGGTCGCGCGGCGGGTCATCGTGGTGGCTCCTTGGGTCGAGTTGCATCGCTTCGTTGGAGTGACGTTCGCTCTGTCCGCCGCGCTTATCAACGCGATAAGCGCATGAATCTGAATGATAATCGGAGCCGTCGATGCAGGGCATGAGCGAGCGCCAGTACGCCGCGCACGTCGGGCTGTCGCGGGGCGCGATCCAGAAGGCGAAGACCGCCGAACGGCTGGTCCTCTATCCCGACGGCAGCATCAACGCGGCCGAAAGTGATGTGCGGCGGGCGGAAACCACCGACCCATCGAAGACGCGCAAGCCGCCCGCGCCGAAGCTGAAGCCCGTCCCCGAGGCGGCGGTGGCCGCCGTCGGTGACACGCTCCGCGAACAGGGTCTGGCGGTGCCGGCGGTCGGCGGCGGCACGACCTTCCTGCAGGCGAAGACCGCGAACGAGGTGCTGAAGGCGCAGGAGCGGCGCATCCGGCTCCAGAAGCTGAAGGGGGAATTGATCGAGCGTGCCCGGGCGCTGTCTCTGGTGTTTCGCCTGGCGCGGGAGGTGCGGGATGCGTGGGTGAACTGGCCCTCTCGGTCGTCGGCACTCATGGCGGCGGAATTGGGCGTGGAACCGGCCGCGATGCAGAAGGCCTTGGAAAAACATGTACGCGCCCACCTCGACGAACTTGCCGAGGTCCGGCCCGACTTCCGGTGAAACTGGCGACGACCTGACCGACTTCGACGGCGAGGCAGAAATCCTGCGCACCTGGGGCGCGGGGCTGTCGCCCGATCCTGATCTCACAGTGTCACAATGGGCGGACCAGCACCGGATGCTCTCGGGCCGCGCCTCGGCCGAACCGGGGCGCTACCGTACGGCGCGCACGCCCTACATGCGCGAGATCATGGACCGGCTGTCGCCCGGCGATCCCACCCAACGGATCGTGTTCATGAAGGCGGCACAGGTCGGCGCGACCGAGGCGGGCAACAACTGGATCGGGTTCGCCATCCACCAGGCGCCGGGGCCGATGCTGGCGGTCCAGCCCACCGTAGAACTTGCCAAGCGCAACTCGCGCCAGCGGATCGACCCACTGATCGACGAGAGCCCGGAACTGCGCGAGCGGGTGAAGCCCGCGCGATCCCGCGACGCGGGCAACACCATGCTGTCGAAGGAATTCGCGGGCGGCATCCTGATCATGACCGGGGCAAACTCGGCCGTGGGTCTGCGCTCGACCCCGGCGCGTTATATCTTCCTCGACGAGGTCGATGCCTATCCCGCCTCGGCCGACGAGGAAGGCGATCCCGTCACGCTGGCCGAGGCGCGGTCGCTGACCTTCGCCCACCGGCGCAAGGTGCTGCTGGTCTCGACGCCGACGATCCGGGGTCTGAGCCGGATCGAGCGGGAGTATGAGGCGAGCGACCAGCGGCGGTTCTTTGTGCCGTGCCCGCATTGCGGCGCGATGCAATTTCTGAAGTTCGACCGGCTGCGCTGGCAGAAGGGCCGCCCGGAGACAGCGGAGTATCACTGCGAGGGCTGCGACGCGGCAATCGCGGAGCACCACAAGACGGCGATGCTGGAGGGCGGCGAATGGCGGGCAACCGCCACGGCCGCCGATCCGACCACGGTCGGGTATCACCTCTCGGCGCTCTATTCGCCGATCGGCTGGCTGAGCTGGGAGCGGATCGTGCGGGCATGGGACGCGGCCCAAGGGTCGGACGAGGCGATCAAGGCGTTCCGCAACACGATCCTCGGCGAAACATGGGTCGAGACCGGGGAAGCGCCCGACTGGCAGCGGCTCTACGACCGGCGCGAGCATTGGAAATCCGGCACGGTGCCTGCGGGCGGGCTGTTCCTGACCGCCGGGGCCGACGTCCAGAAGGACCGGATCGAGGTCGATGTCTGGGCCTGGGGGCGCGGGCTTGAGTCCTGGCTCGTCGATCACGTCGTGATCGAGGGCGGGCCGGATCGGCGCGACGCATGGTCCGAGCTGACGGCGCTGCTGGATCGAAGCTGGCCGCACGAGCGCGGCGCGCATCTGCGCATCGCTCGGATGGCCATCGACACCGGCTACGAGGCCCCGGCGGTCTATTCCTGGTCGCGGGCGCAGGGGTTTGGGCAGGTGTCGCCGGTCAAGGGCGTCGAGGGGTTCAACCGCTCCAGCCCGGTGTCGGGGCCGACCTTCGTCGACGCGACCGAGGGCGGTAAACGCCTGCGGCGCGGCGCGCGGCTCTGGACCGTGGCGGTGTCGACCTTCAAGGCCGAGACCTATCGCTTCCTGCGGCTGGCGCGCCCGACCGAGGAGGAGATGGCCGACGGGGCGGCGTTTCCGCCCGGATCGGTCCACCTGCCGCACTGGGTCGAGAACGAATGGCTGAAGCAGTTCGTGGCCGAGCAGCTGGTGACGGTGCGCACGAAACGTGGCTTCGCCCGGCTGGAATGGCAGAAGCTGCGCGAGCGGAACGAAGCGCTGGATTGCCGGGTCTATGCCCGCGCCGCTGCCTGGATCGCGGGCGCGGATCGCTGGCCCAACGAGAAATGGCGTGACCTCGAGGATCAGCTCGGGGCCGCCCCCACCGACACCGATCCCGCCGGACAGATCAACCGGCCGGGACAGGCCCCGCAGGGCAAGCGCCGCTCCGACTGGCTCGGGCGGCGTGGAGGATGGTTTTGAACATGACGGACTGGACGGAAACCGAGCTCTCGGCGCTGCGCCGGGCCTATGCCAGCGGTACGACGCGGGTCAGCTATGACGGCAAGTCGGTCGACTACGGCTCGGCCGAGGATCTGCTGGCGCGCATCCGCACCATCGAGCGCGCCATCGCGGGAAAGACACGGCCGCTGCCGGTGGCCGGGCTGGCTGGCTTCAGCCGCGGAGATCGCTGATGTCGGCGACCTGGTTCGATCACGCCATCGCCACGGTGGCGCCGCGCATGGCCGCCCGCCGCGTCATGGCGCGTCAGGCGTTCGAGACCCTGACGCGGGGCTATGACGGGGCCGCGCGTGGGCGGAGGACCGAGGGCTGGCGCGCGCCGGGATCCTCCGCCGACACCGAGATCGGCGTCGCCGGAGCCCTGTTGCGCGATCGGATGCGCGACCTGGTGCGCAACAACCCGCACGCGGCCAAGGCCGTCGCGGTGCTGGTCAACAACATCATCGGCTCGGGGCTAATGCCCCGCGCCGCCAGTGGCGACGACACGCTGGACCGGAAGGTCGACGCGCTCTTCGAGCGCTGGACGGCGGAGTGCGATGCCGACGGCCAGCTGGACTTCTACGGCCTGCAGACGCTGATCTGCCGCGAGATGGTCGAGGCGGGTGAGGTCCTGGTACGCCGCCGGTTGCGGCGGGCAAGCGATGGCCTGCCGGTGCCGCTGCAATTGCAGGTGCTGGAAGCGGACTTCCTCGACGCCTCGAAATCCGGCGCCTTGGGCGCGGGACGCTTAGTCCAGGGGATCGAGTTCGACCCGGTCGGCAAGCGCCGGGCCTATTGGCTGCACGCCGAGCATCCGGGCGACGCCTATGGCGCCTTGCAGAACGGCCTGCAGAGCCGCCCGGTCCCCGCGACCGAGATCGCGCACATCTACGAGAAGCAGCGCACGCAGGCGCGCGGCGTTCCCTGGGGCGCGCCGGTGATCCGGTCGTTGCGTGATCTCGACGATTACGAGGTGGCCGAACTGGTCCGCAAGAAGACCGAGGCCTGCGTCACCGCCATCGTCTTCGGCGACGACGAGGCGCAGCAGGGCATCGCGCCCTCTGTGGTCGACGCCGATGGCAACCGGGTCGAGCAGTTCGAGCCAGGGCTCATCGCCTATGCCCGCGGCGGCAAGGACATCCGGTTCAACCAGCCCTCTGCCACCGGCGGCTACGGCGAATACAAGCGCGCGAGCCTGCACACGATCTCGGCCGGGTTCCGCGTGCCCTACGAGCTGCTGACCGGTGACCTCAGCCAGGTCAACTACTCCTCGATCCGGGCGGGGCTCGTCGAGTTCCGCCGCATGATCGACGCCGTGCAGTGGCAGCTATTCATCCCGATGCTATGCGCGCCGGTGTGGCGCTGGTTCACGGAAGCCGCATGGGCAGCAGGGCAGATCCCGACACCGGACGTGCCGGTGGAATGGTCGCCGCCGAAGTTCGATGCCGTCGATCCCTACAAGGATGCGATGGCCGACCTGCTGGCAATCCGGACAGGCACGATGACGCTCGCGCAAGCCATTGCCCGGCAGGGCCACAACCCGGACGCGGTGCTGGCAGAAATCGCTGCCACCAACGCCAAGCTCGATGGCCTCGGCCTCGTGCTCGACAGCGATCCGCGCCGCGTCACCAAGACCGGCAGCGTGCAGGCGGGTGACCCGACCAGTGACCCGGCCGCCCCCGCATCCGAAACAGAGAAGGAATAGGGCCATGCCCGACACGATGATGGCGGCCCCGGTCGCCTTGCCGATGCAGCTGCGGCGCGCACCGATCCTGCCCGCAACCGTCAATTCCGAGGCGCGCTCCGTCGACGTCGTCTTCACCTCCGGCGCGGCTGTCCGGCGGCGGCGCTGGACCGGCTGGGACACCTCCGTGCCCTTCGACGAGATCCTCGAGGTCAGCGACCGCGCGGTGGATCTGACGCGCCTCAATGCCGGGGCCCCTGCGCTCGACAGCCATTCGGTCTGGTCCTCGCATTCGCAGGTGGGCGTGGTCGAACGCGCCTGGATCGAGGGCAAGGAGGGCAAGGCCACCATCCGTTTCCCGCGCGAGGGCCTGGACCAGGCCGCCGACCGCATGTTCGGCCTGATCAGCGACGGGATCATCCGGAACGTCTCGGTCGGCTATTCCATCGAGCGTGTGAAAGTGGTCGAGCCCGCCGCCAAGGGCGAGGTCGAGCAGCGCATTGTCGAACGCTGGACGCCGCTCGAGGTCAGCTTCGTGACCGTTCCCGCCGATCCCCGCGCGCAGGTCCGCGCCGCCGATCAGGCCAGCTATCCCGTCGAGATCGTCGACACCCGCATGCAAAAGGAGGCATCCATGCCTGAGAACACGACCATCGTGGCCGGGGATGTCCCCGCCTTGACCGATACCCGCCAGCCGCCCGTCGCGGCCCCGGCGCAGGCCGAACAGGCCGCTGCGCGCATGCCGGAACCGGCACCCGCGCCCGACAGCGAGGCCATCGCAACCCGCGCCCGCGAGGCCGAGCGCGACCGCGTCTCCACCATCTACGATCTGGCGGGCCGCCTGAACCTCGAGCGCGGCTTTGCCGAGGATCTGGTCAAGCGCGGTGTCACCGTCGATGAATCCCGCCGTCTGATCCTCGACCAGGTTGCCGCGAAGTCGGAAGAAACCCGCACCTTCCCGCATGTCTCGATCCCGCTCGGCGGCCGGGATGAACGCGTGACCCGCCGCGACGCCGTGGCCAATGCGCTGCTGCACCGCTACAGCCCGACGCTGTTCCAGCTGGACGACTCTGCCCGCCAGTACCGCGGCATGACGCTCTTGGAACTGGCCCGCGAAAGCCTCGGCAATGCGGGGGTCAACACGCGGGGTCTCTCGCGTGACGAGGTGGCGACGCGGGCCCTGCACTCGACCTCGGACTTCCCCGAAATCCTGTCGGCCGTCACCAACAAGACGCTGCGCCAGGCCTATGACGCCTATCCCCGCACCTTCGCGCTCTTCTGCCGCCAGGTGCTGGCCACCGACTTCAAGTCGATGCACCGCGTCCAGCTGGGCGAGGCACCCCAGCTTCTGGAAGTGGGCGAAAGCGGCGAGTTCAAGCGCGGCACCCTCGGCGAGAGCAAGGAGAGCTACCGCGTGAAGACCTATGGCCGGGTCGTCGCGATCACCCGGCAGGTGCTGATCAACGACGATCTCGACGCATTCACCCGGATCCCGGCGATGTATGGCAACTCCATCGCCCAGATGGAAAGCGATGTCGTCTGGGGCATCATCACCGCGAACCCGGCGATGGCCGACGGCAATGCGCTGTTCCACACCACGCACAAGAACCTCGCTGCAGCGGGCGCCGCGCTGGATGTGGCGAGTGTCGGCGCGGCCCGGGCCGCGATGGCGCTGCAGACCGGCCTCGACAAGAAGACGGTGCTGAACATCCGGCCCGCCTTCCTGATCGTGCCCGCGGCGCTGGAACTGAAGGCCGAGCAGCTGGTCGCCCAGAACCTCGTCCCCGCCGACAGCGCCAAGGTCGTGCCGCAGTCGATCCGGACGCTGTCCCCGATCAGCGAGCCGCGCCTCGACGCCGCCAGCGCCACCTCCTGGTATCTGGCGGCCTCGCCCAACCAGATCGACACCATCGAATACGCCTATCTGGAAGGCCAGCAGGGCGCCTACATCGAGACCCGCAACGGCTTCGACGTCGACGGCGTCGAGATCAAGTGCCGCCTCGATTTCGGCGCCAAGGCCATCGACTGGCGCGGCCTCTACAAGAACCCCGGCGCATAACCGCCACCCCATGCTGAACCCTGACATGCGGGCGGTCCAATCGGGCCGCCCTTCGTCATTCCACAAGGATCCTCCCCATGAAAACCTACGTCCAGCCCGGCAACACCATCACCCTGACCGCGCCCTACGCCGTCGCCGCGGGCGATGGCCTGCTCGTCGGCTCCATCTTCGGCGTGGCCTCCGGCACCGCCGCCATTGGCGAAAGTGTCGAGGCCGCGCTTGTCGGCGTCTACGCAGGCGTGGGCCGTCGGCGAGCGCATCTATTGGGACAACACCGCCCGCCAGACCACCAAGGTCACCACCTCGAACACCCTGATCGGCGTGGCGACCGAAGTGGTGGCGGGCGGCGCGGGTGATGTAGTCGGCCGGGTGCGGCTGAACGGGGCGTTCTGATGAGCGCCTTCGCCGCTGCCGTCGGCGTACTCTTCGCCGATCCGAACGTCGGCCGGGATGCGGTCTACATCGCCGATGGCGGCGCGCCGGTCCTGGTGCGCGTCGTGGCGCGGCGCGCCGATGCGTCGACCTCCTTCGGCGACGCGCGGCTCTGGTCGGAGACTACGCGCGTCGATCTGCGCGTGGCCGAGGTGCCAGCGCCGCGGCCCGGCGACCGCATCGAGATCGACGGCGACGCCTTCCTCATCCAAGGCGAGCCCGTCCGTGATCGTGAACGGCTGGTCTGGACCATCGACCTGCGCCCGGCATGACCGCGATGAAGCTGAAGCTCGACATCGATCCCGACATCGTCGCGATGATGGCGGCTGAGGTTTCGGCGGGCGAGCGCGCCGTGTCGGCCGCGATCCGCGAGGCCGGGACCGGGCTGAAGGCCGCCTGGCGGCTGCAGATCACTGGTGCGGGGCTTGGGGCCCGGCTCGCCCGCACCATCCGGTCGGAGCAGTTCCCCAAGGTCACGCCCAGCCTCAACGCGGCAGCCGTGGTCTGGTCCAACGCCCCGGTCATCGTCGGCGCGCACGACACCGGCCCGCTGATCCGCTCGAAAAATGGCTTTTGGCTGGCGATCCCCACGCCCGCCGCAGGCAAGTCCTTGCGTGGCGGTCGGAACACGCCCGGCGAATGGGAACGGCGCACTGGCCTGCGCCTGCGCTTCATCTATCGCCGCAGGGGGCCGAGCCTGCTGGTGGCCGAGGGGCGGCTGAACACCAAGGGCCGCGCCGTCGCGTCACGGTCAAGGACCGGCCGGGGCCTCGTGACAGCACCGATCTTCCTGCTGGTGCCGCAGGTCAAGCTGCCGAAGCGGCTGGATCTGGCGCGGGACGCGGCGCGGGCGCATCATGCGGTGCCGGGGTTGATCGTCGCGAACTGGGTGGAGGGAACGTCTTGTGACGAAGTAAACCCGCTCAGGGACGCAGGACTACAATAGCAACTTGACCCCCGATGCCAGCAGCAGCGCGGCCAGGATGCCTCGCAGCCAGCGGTCCGAGAGGTATCGGCTTCCGACGAACGCGCCAACTGTGCCCCCAACCGCGACTGCCGCAAGCCACAAGGGCAGCGATGCGGGGATCTGATCCCAATAGGCGTAGGCACCGATCAGGGCGGCCGCAGAATTCATCAGATTGTAGAGCGCTGTCGTTGCGGCCGTCTGATGCGCCGTGCCCCATCTCATCGCAAAAATGACTGGCGCGAGAAAAACACCGCCACCGGTCCCTGTCGTTCCCGATACGAAGCCTATCAGCGCCCCTGTCGCCAGAGCAGCCAGGAATGGCGGCGTCCTGGGAGGTGCGACGTTTCCTGCGGATCTTTTCATCACTGATCGTGCCATCTGCAACGCGGAAAGCACCAGGATCGCACCGACGATAGGGTAGTACACCCCTTCCGCCAACTGGATCGACCCACCAAGCATCGAGAACGGGAAGCCCAGAACGGCAAATGGATAGATGTGGCGCCATGACAATCGGCCGGACTTCATGAACCACGCCGTGCCGATTGCGGCCACCATGAGATTCAGGGCGAGCGCGGTCGTTTTCATGGCCAACGGCGCGACTCCGAATAGTGCCATGATCGCGATATAGCCGGACGCTCCTGCCTGTCCTACGGCGGCGTAGATCACGGCAATTACGAGAAAGACGCCGGCAAGCCAGAATACTTCGGTGTCCAATACTCTCTGCGCCTCCACGGCAAAGCATGACTCGGCCACGGCCGCACGTGCCCGAAAATCGGACGAAGGTTCGTGCGCCTTCCGATCAACTATCGCAATTGGCTCGAGCAATGCCCACCCCCCGCGAAACCATCCTCGCCGCGCTGCACGCGCGGCTTTCGACGTTGCCCGCCGCCGCCCTGCGCGGTGACGTGCTGCCAGAGCGCGTGCCAACCGCAGGCCTCCTGATCCTGCGCGACGGCGAGCCGGGGGAACCCGAGGTGACGCTGTCGCCGCTGCGCTACCACTATCAGCACCGCGCCGAGATCGAGGCGGTCGTGCAAGGTGCCACCCGTGACGCTACCTTCGACATCCTCTGCGCCAGCATCGGCGCGGCGATTGCAGCCGACCGCACGCTGGGAGGCCTCTGCGATTGGGTCGAGGCAGAAGCGCCGCGTCCGGTCGATCTGCCGGTCGAGGGTGCCGCCAGCCTGAAGGCAGCGGTGATCCCGGTCATCCTGCACTATTCCACGGCCGATTCGCTGGCCTGACCCCGAATAACGAAAGGAGACTACGATGGCACGAGCCCATGGGGCGCGGGCGCAGATGGCGCTTGCGTTCGAATCTGTCTATGGCACCGCGCCCGCTTCGGGCTACCGCACGGTGCCCTTCGCCAGCACCACGCTTGGGTCCGAACAGCCGCTGATCGCCTCGGAACTGCTGGGCCAGGGGCGCGATCCGCTGGCCCCGATCAAGGATGCGGTCACCGCCGATGGGGATGTGGTGGTGCCGATCGACGTCGAGAACTTCGGCCTCTGGCTTAAGGCGGCCTTCGGACAGCCGACGACCACCGGCACGACGCCCAAGACCCACACCTTCCAGTCTGGCAACTGGACGCTGCCGTCGATGGCCATCGAGACAGCGATGCCCGAAGTGCCGCGTTACGCGATGTACACCGGCTGTGTCTGCGATCAGCTGTCCTGGCAGATGGCGCGGTCGGGGCTGTTGACCGCCACGGCCCGGCTGGTGGCGCAAGGTGAAAGCGTCGCGGCGGCCACGGCCGCAGGCACGCCCACCTCGCTGGCGCTGCAGCGGTTCGGGCATTTCAACGGGGCGATCACCCGCAATGGATCGCCGCTCGGCAATGTCATCTCGGCCGAGGTGACCTATTCCAATGGCCTCGACCGCATCGAGACCATCCGCTCGGACGGGCGCATCGAGGGGGCCGACCCCGGCATGGCCGCGCTGACGGGCCGGGTGGAAGTGCGCTTTGCCGACACCACGCTGATCACGCAGGCCATCGACGGCACGCCGTGCGAGTTGGTCTTCGCCTGGAGCCTCGGGGCCAACGCCAGCTTCACCTTCACGGCGCATGCCGTCTACCTGCCGCGGCCGCGCATCGAGATCCCGGGCCCGCAGGGCATCCAGGCAACCTTCGACTGGCAGGCGGCCCGCGCCACCAGTCCCGCCCGGATGTGCACCGCCGTCCTCGTCAACACCGTCGCAACCTATTGAGAAGGCACGCCATGCTGACCCTCGACCTCACGAACGCGCCGCAGTGGTGTGACCTCATTCCCGGCGTGCGTGTGAAGCTCCGCCCGCTGACCACGGCCCTGATGGTCTCGGCGCGGGGCGATCCCGCGATTGCCGACCTGCCTGAGGGCGCTGCGACCGAGGAAGCCGCGCTCGCCATGGCCAAGGCGCTGGCCCGGCGCGCGATCCTCGCATGGGAGGGGATCGGCGATGCCGATGGCAGTCCCATCGATCCGGGCCCCGAGGCCATCGACGCGCTCCTCGACCTCTGGCCTGCCTTCGAGGCGTTCCAGACAACTTACGTCGCCAAGGCCCTCCTGCTGGACGCGGAAAAAAACGCCTCTGCGCCCTTGCCGACTGGTCCTTCGGCGGGGGCGAAGGCTACTGCGCGGCCTGTGCTGGACCCTGTCCCGACTGCCCCGCACGGCTGAACCGGCCGCTAACGCTCGAAGGCGCGCAGGTCTGGGACCTGGCGCAGCGCCTTGGCGGCCAGATGCGCGTCATCCCCGGCGCTGTGATCGGTTGGGACATGGGTGCGGCGCTGGCCCTGGGCGCGGCCCTCGGCATTTCCCCGCCTGCCATCGCCGAACTGCTGCCCGCCTTCGAGGCGGTGATGGTCCGCCGCGTCAACGAACAGATCGCGGCCAGCCGCGACTGACCCTATCCCAACCGGAGCCCCGATCCCATGGCCGAGAAACGCGTCTCCGTCCGGCTCGCCGCCGTTGGCGGTCGCCAGGTGCGCGCCGAGCTGGAAGGTGTCGGTGAGGCCGGGGCCCGTGGCTTCGGCCGCCTGTCACGCGAGATGGAACTGGCGAACACCCGACTTGCGGCCTTCGCGCGTCGCGCGGGCCTCGCACTCGGGGCCGCCGCTGCCGCCGCCACGGCCTCGCTCGGGCTGATCGTCCGGTCGACGGCCGAGAGCGCCGCGCAAGTCCGACAGTTCGCGCAGGTCGCCAACACGACGCCCGAGGCCCTGCAGCGCTGGTCGGCCGGGGCGCGGACGGTGGGTATCGAGCAGGAGAAGCTGGCCGACATCCTGAAGGACGTGAACGACCGGGTCGGGGATTTCCTGCAGACCGGCGGCGGGCCGATGGCGGATTTCTTCGAGAATGTCGCGCCGCGCGTGGGCGTCACGGCTGACCAGTTCGCGAGGCTTTCCGGTCCCGAGGCGCTGCAACTCTACGTCGACACGCTGGAACGCGCGGGACTCAGCCAGCAGGAGATGACCTTCTATCTCGAGGCCATGGCCTCGGACGCCACGCGGCTGATCCCCCTCCTGCGCAATGGTGGGGCGGAGATGACGCGGCTTGGCGACCAAGCCTCCGACCTTGGGGCGGTTCTGGACAGCGATGCGCTGGAAGCCCTGCGCCGCACGCAGCTGGCGCTGGGCACCGTATCGCTGGTCTTCGACGGGTTGCGCAACCGCATCGCCGTCGCCGTGGCCCCGACCATCGAGGCGCTCGCCAATGCCTTCGTTGCGCTGGCCTCGGACGGCGGCATCCTGCGCTCGGCCATCGACGGGCTGATCGGCAATCTCGGGCGTCTCGCCTCTTATGCCGCGACTTTCGCCGCCGTCATGGCCGGGCGCTGGGTGGCGGGCTTGGCCGCCGCCGCCCTCTCCGTACGCGGGCTCGCAACGGCGCTCGTGTTCCTGCGCGGTGCCCTCATCCGCACCGGCATCGGGGCGTTGATCGTCGGCGCGGGCGAGCTGGTCTACCAGTTCTCGCAGCTTGTCACCCGTGTCGGCGGCGTGGGCGAGGCCTTCCGCCTGCTCGGCGATCTGGCCCGCGAGGTCTGGTCCCGTATCGGGCTGTCGCTGGACGCTGCCCTCGCGCGGATGGCGGCCGGGTGGGAGGGGCTGAAGGCGGCCGGTCTCTCGGCCCTCGAGGGCACCATCGCAGGCGTCGTCAGCTTCGGCGACCGGACGGCCGCGATCTTCCAAGGGGCCTATGATGCGGCCGTGGCGATCTGGGGCAGCCTGCCCGGTGCCATCGGCGATTTCGCCTTCCAGGCCGCAAACGGGCTGATCTCGGGCGTCGAGGCGATGCTGAACGGCGTCGTCACGCGCATCAACAGCTTCATCGAGACCCTGAATGCCGCGCTGGCCCTCCTGCCGGAATGGGCCACTGGCGAAGGTGGGGTGCGGATTGGAACGCTCGATCCGGTGGAACTCGGCCGCATCGGCAATCCGTTCGAGGGCGCCGCGACCGCAGCCGGTGCCGCGGCCGCGGATGCCTTCTCGGCTGCGCTGGCACGCACCTATCTGGAACCGCCCGATCTTGGCCTCGGCGCGATGGCCGAGGATGCCCTCGCTCGGGCCGATGGGTTCCGCGAAGCGGCAGGCATGCTCGCCGATGCTGCCGGTCGGCCGCTGGCCAGCTGGCAGGCGTTGAAGGATGCCGTGACCGGCACAGGGAAGGAAGCCGAGGCCGCACTCGCCGATGCGGCCGCGTCGGCCGATGCTCTCACGGCCGGGCTGAATGACACGGCCACCGCCGCCGATAGCGCGGGCGGTGCCGCGCACGACGCTGGGGCCGCTGCAGCCGAAGGCGCGGACACCGCCCTGATCGGCTGGCAGGCCGTCACCGCGGCGCTCGCCGACTACGCCGCGAAGGCTCGCAACATTGGCGGCGATATCGGCAGCGCGCTGGTCGGGGCGTTTCAGAGCGCCGAGAACGCCATCGGCGACTTCGTGAAGACCGGCAAACTCGACTTCCGAGATCTGGTCACATCGATGATCGCCGATCTCGCCAAGCTCGCCGCCCGGCGTTTCATCCTTGGCCCCATCGCCAACGCCCTTTCCGGCGCGCTGGGCGGGGCAGGCGGGATTTTCGCAAACATCCTGCATGCAGGCGGGATGGTCGGCGGCCCGAGCCCCGGCCGGATGGTCCCGGCCCTGGCATTCGCGGGCGCGTCTCGGATGCACACCGGCGGTTGGGCCGGACTGCGCCCCGATGAAGTGCCCGCGATCCTGCAACGCGGGGAGCGGGTTCTCTCCCGGCGCGAAGCAGCAAGCTACGGCCAGGCGGGCGCGCCCACCGTCAACGTCACGATCAACGCCCGCGACGCCGAGAGTTTCCGCCAGTCCCGGACGCAGGTCGCCAGCGACATCGCCCGAGCCGTGTCCCTCGGGCAGAGGGGGATGTGATGGCCTTCCACGAGGTCCGGTTTCCGGACAACATCAGCCGCGGCGCACGCGGTGGCCCCGAGCGGCGCACCCAGATCGTCGAGCTCGCCTCGGGCGCCGAGGAACGCAACGCCAGCTGGGCCAACAGCCGCCGCCGCTATGACGTCGCCTATGGCATTCGCCGCGCTGATGATCTGGCGGCGGTCGTCGCCTTCTTCGAGGCCCGCAACGGCCGCCTGCACGGCTTCCGCTTCAAGGACTGGGCCGATTTCAAGTCCTGCCTGCCGTCGCAGACGCCGGGGCCGACCAACCAGCCGATTGGCACCGGCAACGGATCGGCCACCCTGTTTCAACTGACCAAGCGCTACACTTCCGGCGCGCAGTCCTGGACGCGCTCGATCACCAAGCCGGTGGCCGGGACCGTCACCCTAGCCCTGAACGGCACGCCGCAGGCCTCCGGCTGGTCGGTTTCCACTGCGACGGGCCTCGTCACCTTCACCACCGCCCCGGCCGCAGGCGTCGCGATCACCGCAGGTTTCGAATTCGACGTCCCCGTCCGCTTCGACACTGACGCCCTCGACGTCACGCTCGATCTCGAACGTCTCGGATCGATCACCACGATCCCCCTCATCGAACTCCGCCTCTGAAGGACCGATCCCATGTCCGAACCCACGACCGTGCGCATGGGCGCACTGGCCGCCTACCTGAGCCTTGCCCTCGCGCTGTCGGCGCAGGGCGGGGCCGCGATCTGGTGGGCGGGCACGCAGAACACCCGCATGACGTCGCTCGAGGCGCGGGTGGCCGAACTGCTCTCCACCTCGCCGCTCTACCACCGGCAGATCGTCGAAGCCGACCGCCGCATCGCCGTCATCGACGAGCGGATCGCAAACATCCTCGCCCGGATCGAGGCGCTGACCGCCGCGCTCGAACGCCGCCACGACGTCCCCTGATTTCCCAAAAGGACCACCGCCATGCAGACCACCGACCGGGGGCTTCTGGCCCTGATCCGGCACGAAGGCGTCGTGCCCGGACCCTATCTCGACGTGAGGGACGTCTGGACCTTTGGCATCGGCCACACCGCTGCTGCCGGGCCGCCCGATCCGGCGCGCATGCCACGCGGGATGCCCGCCGACACGCAAGCCGGGATCAGCGAGGCGTTTCGGCTCTTTCGCACCGACCTCGCGACCTACGAGGCCGAAGTGCTGCGCGCGGTGAAGGTGCCGCTGGAACCGCACGAGTTCGATGCGCTGGTCTCCTTCCACTACAACACGGGTGGCATCGCCAAGGCTGCGCTGACACGTCACCTGAACGCAGGCAACCGCGCGGCGGCCGCAGCGGCCTTCATGGGCTGGCTCAAGCCCGCCGCCATTCGGTCCCGGCGCGAGGCGGAACGCGATCTCTTCGCGAAAGGTATCTACCCGACCGGCACCGTCCCGGTCTGGGCCGTCGACCGCAACGGCAGGGTGGATTTCTCGCGGCCGATCAGGCGGCTGACCGAGGCCGAGGCGCTGGCCTTGCTGCGCCCGAGCGGCACGCCAATGCCGCCTCCCACCCATCCCGCCACCGCGCCCAGCTGGTGGCAGCGCCTCGCCAGCCTCTTCACCGGAAAGGAAACGACATGAACTGGACCTTTGCCCGCGGCCTCGTCTATCTCGCCTGCCTTATCGCCTCCGGCCTCGCGATGGCGGGGCTGGCGGATTTCGACCTGGCGACCGGAACCTTCGACCTCAGGCCCTTCAACCTCTATGCCCTGACCGGCGCGGCAGGCGGGGTCGTCTCCTCGGCGCTGGCCTCGATCGCGCTCTGGCGCGGCTGGGGGCGGAAGTGAAGTCGCTCCCGCCAGCACTGCAGGCCCATCTCGACGAAGGCACCACGACGCTCGCCTGGTGCTGGCGGATCACCCGGGCGGACGGCGTGACCTTCGGCTTCACCGATCACGACCGGACGCTGTCGTTCGACGGGACCGAGTTCGAACCGGAAAGCGGGCTGACGGCGTCCGAAGTCCGGTCGGGGTCGGATCTGTCCGTGGATGCGCAGGATGCCCAAGGGGTGCTGTCGTCGGACCGGATCACCGAGACCGACATCCTCGACGGCCGGTGGGACAATGCGGCAGTCGAGGTCTGGCGCGTGAACTGGTCGGCCCCGGCGCAGCGCGTGCTCCTGCGCCGCGGCGCCATCGGTCAGATCCGGCGCGGGCGGCTCGCCTTCGTCGCCGAGGTCAGGTCGCTGGCGCACATCCTTGGCCAGACCGTCGGACGAACGTTCCAGGCCAGCTGCGACGCCGCGCTGGGTGATGCACGCTGCGGCGTGAACCTTGAGGCCCCGGCCTTCAAGGGCATCGGCGCGGTGATCGATGCGCTGCGCGACCGAGCCTTTACAGCCTCCGGCCTCGGCAGTTTCGCGGCGGGGTGGTTCGCCTTCGGTCTCGTCGAATGGTCGACTGGGGCGAATGCCGGGCGACGGGTCGAGGTGCTGTCGCATGATCTCGTCGACGGTCTGGCGATCCTCACCCTGCTGGAAGCCCCGGTGCGGCCGATCATGGCGACGGATGCTTTTGTGGTCCGGGCGGGCTGCGACAAGCGGATCGCGACCTGCGGGACGAAGTTCGCCAATGTCGCCAACTTTCGCGGCTTCCCCCACATCCCAGGTCAAGACGCGGTCCTGCGCTACGCTAGCAAGGACGGCGGCCACGAGGGAGCTGTGCTGTGAAGGCCGCCGATCCGACCCGCGTCATCGCCGCTGCCCGATCCTGGCTTGGCACGCCCTATCACGACCAGGCGAGCTTGCGCGGGGTCGGCTGCGACTGCCTCGGCCTCGCGCGCGGTGTCTGGCGCGACGTGGTCGGGCCGGAGCCCTTCCCGATCCCGCCCTACAGCCGGGATTGGGGCGAGACCGGTCCGCGCGAGGTTCTGGCGGATGGAGCGCGGGCGATGATGCCGGAGATCGCACCGGCAGATGCCCCACCCGGCGCGCTGGTCCTGTTCCGCATGATGCCCCGCGCTATCGCCAAGCATGTCGGCATCCTGACCGGACCGGGCACCTTCCTTCACGCCTATGAGCGACTAGGCGTGATCGAGGAACCGCTGACGCCCACATGGCGACGCCGCATCGCCTTCGCCTTCCTCTTCCCCGCTCGCTGAGATTTTCCCATGGCCACGCTTGTCCTCGGCGCTGTCGGTTCCGCCATCGGCGGGGCGTTCGGTGGCGCGATCCTCGGTTTTTCCGGAGCCGCCATCGGCGGTTTCATCGGCTCGACCATCGGTTCGGTCGTCGATAGCTGGATCGTGTCCTCGCTGGCGCCCGCGCAGAAGATCGAGGGCCAGCGCCTCGACAGCTTGCGGATCACCTCGGCCACGGAAGGCGCGATCATCCCGCGCCTTTACGGCCGCATGCGCATTGGCGGCAACATCATCTGGGCCACGGATTTCCGCGAGGAGACCAAGACCACGACACAGGGCGGCGGCAAGGGCGGCGGCGGTGGCCGGGTCCAGACGACGGAATACCTCTACTACGCCTCCTTCGCGGTCGCCTTGTGCGAAGGCCCGATCACCGGCATCGGCCGCATCTGGGCGGACGGCAAGCCGCTCGACATGACCGGGATCACCTGGCGCTGGTATCCCGGCGACGAAGCGCAAGCTGCGGACCCCTTCATCGCGGCCAAAATGGGGGTGACCAATACCCCAGCCTATCGCGGGACAGCCTATGTGGTCTTCGAGGAACTGGCGCTCTCGAACTACGGCAATCGACTGCCGCAGCTTTCGTTCGAGGTCTTCCGGCCGCTCGCGGATCCCGACACGGCCGAGGGGCTGGTCAAAGCCGTGACCATGATCCCGGCCTCGGGCGAGTTCACCTATGCTACCGAAGCGGTCCGCAAGACAGTCGGGGCCACGACCACCATCTTTGGCCAGACGACAGGCGGCACCACCTCGGCCGAGAACCTGAACGCGCTGCCCGATGAGGCCGATATCGTCGTGGCCCTCGACCGTTTGCAGGCCATGGCCCCGGCCGTCGAGAGTGTCAGCCTCGTCGTCGCCTGGTTCGGCAATGACCTGCGCGCGGGCAATTGCTCGATCAAACCGGGCGTCGAGGTGGCGACGAAGGTCACCAGCCCAAAGGTGTGGACGGTCAACGGCGTGGCACGGGCCGCCGCCCATCTCGTCAGCCGCGATGCCGAGGATCGGCCCGTCTATGGCGGCACACCTGCGGATTTCGCGGTGGTGCAGGCGATCCGCGAGATGAAGGCGCGCGGCCTGCGCGTCACCTTCTATCCCTTCCTGCTGATGGACGTGCCACCCGGCAACACGCTGCCGAACCCCTACAGCGCGAATGCCGCGACGCCGGGCCAGCCGAGTTTCCCGTGGCGGGGCCGGATCACCTGTTCCCCGGCGTCGGGCTATGCCGGAACTGCGGACAAGACAGCAGCCGCCGCAACACAGGTCTCCAGCTTCTTCGGTACAGCCACCCTGGCGCAGTTCGCAGTATCGGGCGACAACGTGAACTGGACCGGCCCCGCGGGTGACTGGGGCCTGAGGCGCATGATCCTGCATTACGCCCATCTCTGCACGGTGGCGGGAGGTGTCGATGCCTTCCTGATCGGGACCGAGATGCGGGGACTGTCGACGATCCGGTCCAGCGGCAGCGCCTATCCGGCCGTGACGGCGTTCAAGGCGCTGGCGGCGGATGTAAAGTCAGTCCTCGGCGCGGGCACCAAGGTCGGCTATGCTTCCGACTGGTCCGAGTATTTCGGCCACCAGCCCGGCGATGGAACAGGGGACGTGTTCTTCCACCTCGACCCGCTCTGGTCGGACGCGAACATCGACTTCATCGGCATCGACAACTACATGCCGCTCTCCGACTGGCGCGACGGGTTCGACCATGCCGACGCCCTCGAGGGCTGGCCCGGCATCCATGACCGGGCCTACCTGCAGGCCAACATTGCCGGGGGCGAGGGCTTCGACTGGTTCTATGCCAGTGCGGCCGACAGGTCGGCGCAACTGCGCACGCCCATCACCGACGGCGCTGCAGGCAAGTCCTGGGTCTTCCGCTACAAGGATCTCCGCGCCTGGTGGTCGAACCCGCATTTCAACCGACCGGGCGGGATCGAGAGCGGCACGCCGACGGCATGGGTGCCGCAGTCAAAGCCCGTCTGGTTCACCGAGCTTGGATGCCCCGCCATCGACCGAGGCACGAACCAGCCGAACGTGTTCTTCGACCCGAAGTCCTCCGAGAGCTTCACGCCTTACTTCTCGCGCGGCTGGCGCGACGACGCCATCCAGCGTGCCTACCTCGAGGCCAGTTACCTCTGGTGGGGCACCTCAGCGAACAATCCGGTTTCGGCCATCTACGGCGACCGGATGGTGCATGTGCCGGAATGCGCCGCCTGGACCTGGGATGCGCGGCCCTATCCCTTCTTCCCCGAACTGACGGGCATCTGGACGGACGGCCCCAACTGGCGGCTCGGTCACTGGCTGACAGGTCGGCTGGGCGCGGTGTCGCTCGCCGCGCTCGTGCGCCACCTCTGCATGCGCGCCGGTCTTGCGGAAAGCCTGATCGACGTTTCCGGCCTCTGGGGCGCGGTCGAGGGCTATGTCATCGGCGCGCTGGAAAGCCCGCGCGCGTCGATTTCTACTTTGGCCCGCCACTTCGGCTTCGATGCCATCGAGACCGAGGGCGTGATCCGCTTCGTCATGCGCGGCCGGGCATCCAGCCTGACCCTATCGGTCGACGATCTGGCCTCCAGCCGCGAGGGTGAGGTGCTGGAACTGACGCGGGGCCAGGAAACCGAGCTGCCGCAGGCGCTGAAATGGCAACTAGCCCGGGCCGACGAGGACTACGACGCCGCGCTGGTCGAGGCGCGACGCATCACCGTCGATACGGCGCGGATCACATCGGAGAGTTTCCCGATGGCCGTTCCGCCGGAAGAGGCGGAACGCCGCTGCCGCCGCGCTCTGCTCGAAGCCTGGACTGGGCGCGAGAGCGCAATCTTCCGCCTTCCGCCCTCGCGGCTGGCGCTCGATCCCGCCGACGTGATCCGGCTCGCCCATGACGGGCGGGAGATCGAGTTCCGTCTCGTCTCCGTCGCGGATGCCGAGGCACGCGGAGTGGAAGCGATCCGCCAGGACCGCGCGACCTATGATCTGCCGCCCGGCGATCCGCGTGCGGCCTCGCTGACGCGCCCGGTCGTGTTCGGAGCGCCCGACGCGATAGTGATGGACCTGCCGCAACTGACCGAGGATCAGCCGGCGCATCGTCCCTTCGTCGCAGCCCATGCCGTTCCATGGCCCGGCGAGATGGCGGTGTTCCGCAGCGGCTCGTCCGATGGCTTCGAGCTGCTGACCACCTTCGGCGGTCGGGCGCGGATCGGCGTCCTGGTTTCGGATTTCTGGTCGGGGCCGACCTCACGCTTCGATCTCGGCAACGTGCTGGTGGTCGATCTGCTTTCGGGCACGCTGGAGAGCGTCACGGATCTGGCGCTGTTCAGCGGCGCCAATGCACTCGCCATCGAGAGCGCACCAGGCATCTGGGAAATCGTGCAGGCGGGTGCGGCCGAGTTGCTGGCGCCCGGTCGGTATCGTCTGACCCGGCTCTTGCGCGGGCAGCGCGGAACCGAGGGTGCGATGGGCAATCCGGCGCCCGCTGGTGCGCGGGTGGTCGTGCTGGACGAGAGCCTTGCCTCGCTGCCGGTCGCCGAGGCCGATCTCGGGCTTCCCTGGAACTGGCGCATCGGCCCGGCAAGCCGTCCGGTCAGCGACGAGACCTATGTTGCCACGAGCTTCACGCCCGAGGGCGTGGGGCGCCGGCCGTTCTCGGTCGCCCATGTCGAGCAGCCATGGCGAAAGCCACGCACACCGGGTGATCTCACGATCCGCTGGACCCGCCGTTCGCGATCCCTCTCGGCGGACAACTGGGGCACCGGCGAGGTGCCGCTCTCCGAGGAGGTCGAAGCCTATGAGGTCGAGATCCTCGACGGCCCGGCCGTCAAGCGAACCTTGGCCGCCGCCAGCACCAGCGTAGTCTACGCCGCCACCCAGCAGTCCGCCGACTGGGGCGCACCGCTCGGACCCGGCCAGACGCTGGCAATCCGCATCTTCCAGCTCTCCGCCCTGATCGGGCGGGGCGCAGCGAAAACCGTGACCCTCAGCTTCTGAAGGCTTTCCCCATGTCCGACACGACGACCCATCTCCTGCTGCCCTACATCCTGACGGCGCAGGCCCAGAAGCATGTCACCCACAATGAGGCCCTGCGGCTGCTCGACGGGCTCGTCCAGCTCTCCGTTCTCGACCGGAACCTGAACAGCCCGCCAGGCAGCCCCGCCGATGGCGACCGCTACATCGTCGGCTCCGGCGCCACCGGCGACTGGGCGGGCTGGGATCTGAGCGTGGCGCTCTGGACGGACGGCGCCTGGCTGCGCCTGCCGCCCCGGACCGGCTGGCGGGTGTGGGTCGAGGACGAGGACCTGTTGCTGGTCTACAACGGGTCTGGCTGGGCCGGGACAACCCCGGCATCGCTGCAGAACCTCGCGCTCCTTGGGCTGGGGACGACGGCGGATGTGTCGAACCCATTCTCGGCCAAGCTGAATGCGGCGCTCTGGACGGCGAAGACCGTGGCCGAGGGTGGGACCGGCGATCTCTTCTACACGATGAACAAGGAGGCTGCGGGCGACGATCTCGGGCTGACGCTGCAGACCGGCTTCGTGACCAAGGCGCTGGTCGGCCTCTTCGGTTCAGACAAGTTCCGCCTCGCGGTTTCGGCTGATGGCAGCAGCTTCTTCGACGGGCTGATCGTCGACAACGCCACCGGCATCGTCGATCAGCCCCGGCTGCCGCGCTTCAAGGGCTATACCAACTACGACAACTATGTCGCCGTCGACAGTTGGACGAAGATCGGCATCAATAACACCGACTATAACGATCAGGATGCCTTCGATGCCGGCAACAACCGCTTCGTCGCCCCGGTCGATGGCACCTACCTCTTCGGCGCCACGCTGCTCTACAAGGTCAATTCCAGCACCAATGCCCGGATGCGCGGGCGACTGGTGCTGAACGGATCGACCGAAATCCGGGGATCGCGGGGCGAGATTTCCGGGGCCCATGCCTCCGAGGCGACGGCGCTCTGGCTGCAGACCATGGTGCTGCTCGCACAGGGCGACACCGTCGAGCTGCAGGGCACCTTCCGCGCGGCGGATGGGTATTTCGCCGCCGATCACTCCTCGTTCTGGGGCGCAAAGATCGGCTGAGGGAGGCATGCTATTACACTTCAATGACCCAAGGATGACTTCGTCCGCATGCCAGAGCACGGGATCGTCCGAATGTCGGTATGTCTCCGTCCAGTTCCATTATGTGGACACACATGCCGAGGGGATCAGCGAGAAAACCGAGCAAAGGGCGTTGTTGCAGTCGAATCAAAGAACTGGGCCTCGTGGTCATTCCAGACCACCGTGTGTTGCGATTGCTGACAGCCGCAACTCGTTTGCGCTGACTCCACATACAGCGCGCGGGCGCGCCGCTCCTTCAACCGGCACCCAGTATCCGGCTAGTGGCGGCGCGCCCGTCAAACATCGCAGATAGCCACCTATGGGATACCTGCGTGGTCGGCGATATGTCCGCCGACCGTGGTGGGCTCCGAGCGGGTTCGCCGCCATCCCCACCGCCGCACTTGATCCGGCCCACCGTCCGGCGTCTCCTGCGGTCCCCGCGCTTATCGGGTCCGGGTCCCCATCATCTGCTGCCAGCCCGTCAATCGGGGCTATTGGTTTCCACCGGTGTGATCTCAGTAATTGTCTTAAACTCGCCGAAGAATTCTGGATGGTTCTGCGCGAGATACCGCACCACACGAGCGTTCCCGAGGAGCCTGCCGACATATCCTTTGATCACGGTCAAATGCAGGTGATCCTGACCGTATGTGTCCTGGATCGAAGCGATGCCCTCCTGCAGCCGGGCCAGTTCCTGTTCCATCCGCGCCATGGCTTCTGGTGTGATGCCCTTGACCTTCTTCGGCTTCGACGACTCGAGCAATTGCGATTGCGGTGTTCCCGCCAGGATCGCATTTACATAGGCTACGGAATAGTTGTTCGCGTTCACGAGCAGTTCTGCGGTCTCAATCTGGCGCATGGTCTTCATCTTGCGCAGCGCCTCGAAGACGGCAGCCGTGCAGGGTTTATCCTTCAGGATCGCCACCGCCTCCTCGCAGACCCCGTCCAGAAGATGAACTTTTCGCCGAATGCTACTGAGATTGAGAGCGAGCGCGGCCGCGATCTTCTCTTCCGGGACGCCGCGCTCGATTGCCTTGCGGATCATCTTGTGTTCCTGGACCGGGGCGAGGCGGCTGACTTGCCTGTTGTAGGTGAACGCCTCATCGTCGGTGGAAACCAGACATTCCACCTCCTGAACGCCTTGGTCCTTCAATACCTCGATCCGCATATGCCCGTCGAGCAGCAGCCATGTGGCGGATCGATCCGGGTTTCGCGCCACGACCGGTGGCTCGACGAGACCTATCTCGACAATGGAAGCAAGGATCTGTCGATACTTCCGACTTGATTTGGCGGATTTGCCCAGCGTGCGCAGAGGGAGGATCGCCTCGATGGCAATGGTGACGCAGTCGTCCTCGAAGCCGCGATCAACGTCATGCGGGTGCTGGCTCGAATCGCGGATCAAGTCGGCCTCCCATCCGTGACAGCCTTGGCGAGGTCGCCCGGCATCGTCTCGAGTCCTTCGGCTCGCAGAAGCGTCATGAAATGCTCGTCCGTGCGGAGTTTCCGAAACGCCTCGCGCACGAACATCAGTCGGCCCTGCGTCAGTTCGGCCTTCTTGATCAGCAGCTTCTGACGGGTCGCTTCCTGCTGATAGGCCCGCACCAGCCCTTCGCTGGTCAGCGCCCGCTTCGCCCCATCGCGGCGGCCAAAGGGATTGTGGCGTAGCTGCGGCCCGCGCTGTTCACGCTGCTGGATCAGCCGACGGACGAGTGTCAGCTTCCGGCCCCGCAGCTTGTTCTGCGTGTAGGCGTCCATCAGCGCCTTCTGCGCGCCCTTCGCGTCCGTCTTGGATATCTGGATAGCGAGGTTCAGCGGAAGAACCCCGGTCTCCACGGCCGAGACCAGGCGTTCTTAGCCCTTCTCCAACAGGCCGGCGATCATGTTTACGTATTCCGTGGACACGCCAATCTTCTCGCCGATCTGGCGGTCGTTGTAGCCGCGCTGGCGGAGCGCGCCGATCTCGCGCATCAGATCGATGGGGTTGTGCTGCCGCCGCGCGCAGTTCTCGACGAGGCTCATCACAAGGCAATCGCTTTCGTCGGCCTCGATCACAATGGCCGGGATGCGGTCCTGCTTCAGTTCGATGAAGGCCTCGAGGCGGCCCTGTCCACAGACGAGGTCATATTCCTGCGGATCGGTCCCGGCGCGCGGCGCCACGGTGATCGGGCGCTTCAGGCCGATGCGCGCGATGTTCTCCACCATCGCCTCGAAGGTGCGACCGTTGCGGATGCGGGGATTAAGAACCCGGATCCGTTCGGTTGGGATCAGGGTCACCTGCTTCTGGCTGATCGGCTCCATGTCGTCGGGCATCACGCCACCTCCGCGATCCTGGCCCGCGAGGCGAGCGCGTAGAAGAAATCGAGCGTGTCGAACCGGTACGCATCGAGCGCGAGCCCGTTCTGCTCGGCGAATTTCAGTTTCCCGAAGGTGATGTCGATGCTGGGCAGCACGTAGTAGTCGCGCGGCGCCGCGTTCGCCTCGTCCATGCGCACGGCGATCGTGATGTCGGGAACCAGGCCGGTGTCGAGACGGATGCGCCAGCGCAGTGATCCGGTCGCTGTGGCTGTGCAGCGAGCCAGCACGATGGACACCGTGAACTCGCCGTTGACGCGCACCAGGTCGGTGTCGGGGTCCTGCACGGCTGACCCGCCGCGCCGGGCGACGCCAGCGATGATTTCGGCCACCACTTGTGGATGGGCCTGCCGCAGCGCCCGGTTGACCTCGATGTAGCTGTAGTCCCGGTCGGGCTCATAGCCGATCAGTCGGTACGCGCGCAGCAGGCTGCCGAAGCGGCCGCGATAGGCGCTGGAGGACGGCACGTCGTCCTCCTCGTCAATGATCAGCCCCGAAAGCATCCCTTGGCGCTTCAGAATCGCGCGCAGGGCATCCAGCAGCTCCTCGTCCGAGAAATGGCGGCTGCGCGCATCGACGATTTCCCGAGCGCGCAGGAACAGAGCCTCATCGACGATGGCCGGATAAGCGCCCTCGGCGCGGATCCACATCTCGCGCGGGTTCACCACCCGGCGCTGTTTCAGCTTGAAGGAGATCTTGTTGAAGACGTTGTTGCCGATGTATTTCTCGTTGGTCAGCACCTGATGGACCGTCGCCCGCGTCCATGGCCGGTCGAGATCGGTGCGCAGTCCATCGGCGTTCAGGGCATCCACTATCTCGCGCTCGGATCGGCCGTCCTCGACGAACATGCGATACATGCGCCGGACGACATCCTGTTCGTGCTCGGGACCGAGGACGAGAATGACCCTGTCGGTCTGAAGGCTTTTCTGCTCGCCGCGCGACAGTTCACCCTTGGGATTGCCGTGCTCGTCGATCAGCACCCGGCGCAATCCGTATCCGGGCGCGCCGCCCTGGCGAAAACCGAGTTCGACGAGGCGGCACTGGCCCGCGAAAACCTTGACCGAGAGTTCGCGGCTGTATTCGCCAGCCATGACCCGCTTCACGGTTTTCAGCAGGTTCGAGCCGATGCTGCCGTCATTCTCGAACTGCTCGCCGCAGTAGTGGACGCGGATCCCGGCGCGCGAGCAGACATGCTCATGGTAGGCGCCTTCGTCGGCATCCTGAAACCGGCCCCAGCGGCTGACGTCATAGACGAGGATCGCCTTGAAGTCGGCTTGCCCGGATTCGACCTCTCCCATCAAGCTCTGTAGTGCCTCGCGGCCGTCGAGGCGTAGCCCGCTCCGACCGGAATCCTCGAAGATGCGCAGGATTTCAAGACCGCGATCCGATGCATATTTGCGGATGACGTCGAGCTGGTTCTCGGTCGAGTATTTCTGGTGATCCGTCGACATTCGGACATAAGCGACCGCGGGCACATCCACCTCGGGCGCCCCGTCGCTCCTGTCCGAATTGGTCGTCCATCGACCGCCCAAGCGCGCATCTCCTCGTCATTCCAAGCAAATTCCTCCAGTCCGCGCAAAGCTGCGGCTGAATCCCCGTGTCCATGTAACGCGAGGGAGGCCGGAATGTCGTTTCCGAAAAAGGGCAAGTTCTTTCCAAACGAAAAAAGGCATACTGGGAACGGTCAGCACGAGCCGGACAACTGGTTCGCGGCTGAGATCGCATCGACCTTGAAGCGATCACTCGGAGACAGTCGGGCGGGGGCAAAGATCGTCGCCTCCTGGACCGGCGCCAATGAGAAGACGGTGAAGAACTGGTTCGCTGGCAGATACGGCCCGAGCGGAGAGCATTTGGTCGCTCCGGCGCGACACTCCGACGAGGTGCTGGGGATGTTCCTCGCAATGGCGGGGCGGGAGGAACTGATGATGGCCGTGAAACTCGCGGCAGCGGAACAGGCGATCGAGGAGCTACTGGCGACGGTCCGTCGGCTGACAGTCAACGATGAACCCGACGACACCGAAGGATCGCCTGACGAGGCTGATTTTACCGTCCGCCGATAATGCGCAGGATTTCGCGGCGCTCCCGTGCTATCTGATATGGCACGAGACAGAGAGTTGTGTGCCTGATCAGCCCCTCCGCGGGTTTGACCCAAACAGCACCAGCGGCCATCGCGCACAGCGAAAACCGCCGTTTTTCCCCCTGCCATGTTGTTCAGCGCTCAAGCTTTCAGGCCTGCTGAAAAACAACTTCGCTTTGTGCATGGCGAACCGGGGGAACGACGGCCCGAGCGCACGGCGGATATCGTGACAATATCCGCCGCTCGGCTCTGGTCAGACCCGCGGCGCCGGCTCATCCTTGATGAACTGATTCAGCACGTTCTTGGTCATCTTCGAGACATTGTTATCGTAATCATTCCAGGACAGGCTGCCCAGCCAGGAAATGGACGATGTCGCGAACATGCCGCCACCATTTGCGGTCGAGAAGTAGGTGATGTCGGCGCGGACGAAAGGATGTTCGCCACCATTCATCCCCGGATGCGGAAATGCCTTGTCATCGGGGATGACCGTATAGACGACGCTATGCTCGACCGAGCTTGCAAGCAGTAAGGTATTCGGCGGCGTGCCCAGAGCAAGATCGTAGCGATCCAACTCATATCCACCGGCACCACCTCCGACGAGGCCGCCATCGCCGATCCGCTCTTCAGGATCGATCCCCTCCATGATCCAGGCGACGCGCTCGTCCTGGCTGTCGGGCATCTGAACGAAATAACCCGAATGATCGAAACCGAAACTGCTCATTCCGGTGCCCCAGATCTTCTGGGTCGCGCGGGCGCGTCCACGGAAACGACCGCCGCGCCGTCCATTGGTGCTGTAGTGATATTCGCCGGGCGGCGCTTCCCAAGCGGTCACGCCCAGTTCCTTGCGGACCTCCATGACCCAGGGCTTTTCCGGATGAACTTCCACAATCCAGTACATCCCGTTCGCGGCCAGATACATGCCGCGCCCGCCGTCGGCCAGATAATCCTCCCACGCATCGGCATTGGCCCAAGTCTGATATTCGGGATGCGAGCCGGTCAGCACAACCTTATAGCGGCGCAGCAATTCCGCGCCCTGATCGTTCAGATCATGTTCCGTGGCGACGTCGTACTCGAAACCGTTATGGTTCAGCCAGTCGATCAAGTGTAGATCGGCGGGAAGCTCCCAGATCGAGCCGAAACCCTGACGATGTTTCGGGCGAAGGTTCATGATCGGGCGCCGCCATGAGGTGTATTGCACGCCGCGACCGTCGATATGACCATCATAGGTTGACAGCCCGTAATAGCTCAGGTTCTTGTGCAACTCGACGTCGTTTTCGTTCAGAACCGGCGTATGGCCGGCGACGGCCTGTCCGATATCCGCCTTGTGCATGATCTGCTCATTGGCATAGGCGAGATAGCTCAGCGTGCTGGCAATGACGAGGATCGGCGCCGTGGCGGTTCCGCGCGGCGGAAGAACGAAGAACGGAATGTAATCCTCGGTGTCCTCGTAACGGATCTTCACCGCGTAGAAATCGCTTTTCAGGCCCTCTGGAACGGTGAACTCGAAATCCTTTTCCCAGCGGCAGTCGTCCAGGCAGTCCTCGTGAAACCAGAGCGCGCCATACTGCTCGGGGCAGTGGATGAAGTTCTCCTCATGCCCGTCCCAGTTCCACCCGGTCGAGCCGCGATCGGGCTGATTCATGCAGCGGCCGTGATGCCCATTCCCCGAGGCATCGACGACGTGATCGGTGGGAATCCCGTTCAGCCCGATCCCAGCAGAAAAATCCCAATGGGCAAGGCGGGAAATAGGCCTCACGATCTCGCCCCTGGACAGCTTTTCCGCATCGTCTTGGCCCAGCGCGCAGCCATAGATCTTGGGGGCATCGACCTTGCCGTTGTAATGGGCGATGCACCAGGTCCGGCCGTCCTGCGCGGCTGCCTCGCCGAGCCCGGCAATCAGCAGCGAGGTTTCGGAATCGGCAGCCTTTACAGTGGCATCGGCAGAGACGGCACAATCCGAATCGAGCGGGACGACAAGCCCGAAGCGGCTGTTTGTCCGGTTCACGACGGATTTCTGATACAGCCGAAGCTGTTTCTTTTCGGGATCATAAACACCGGTGATCGAATACCAGATCTGCTGAAACAGCGGGCGATCACTGACGACACTGGAGGTCGCACCGCTGCCGTCGCCAATCGTAAACACGACGCGGCCGTCCTCGATCGCGAGGTTCCACCCCGACTGGCGCTCGTCGTTCCATCGCGACGCAATCCCCTGACGGCCACGGCTCGGCGTTGTGGACCAGAGGAACAGATGAACGGAAAACGCACCATCGGGCTGCAACCCGGCGTCGGGATCCGCGACCTCGACATAGCTTCCGAACTGGGTGCGCTGAAAGCGGGCGGGATACTGCCCTTCCAGATCGGATTTGATCGCTTCCTCCTTGTAACCCGGACCCGCCGGATTGCTGTCGCCATGGATCAGCCGGACCAGCTCGGCATCGAATGTCCCCCTGGTTTCGTTGGCGCTGACGTAAAAGCGGATCGTTTCTCCAGTGGCGACGCTGGGGCGGTCACAATATCCGCGAATGGCAATGTCTTTCATGTCTTCCCCCTGTGTGAATTCGTGCTGAGAAATGACTATGCAAGCTCTGCGCGCACATCTTCGATGCGGCGCAGGAACACGGCGTGCATGGCCTCTTCTTCGGTCTTGAATCGCTCATCACCCAACTCCGGCAGCTCGCCGAACTCCCTGATCGTGGCGATCCGATAGGCGTCCCATTCCCTTTCGGAATAGATGTAGTATTTTCCGAAGGTCGGTTGCATGCGGAAATAGTTGTGCACTCGCTGAAGATAGGGGCTGGGGTGCTTCCTGTAGCCGAACGGGTTCGCGGCATGCTCCTCGACGATTTCGGGGTGTTCATCAATGATGTCAATGATCTCCTTTCGCCGCCGCTCGTCATAGAACGCGTACCAGTCGGCGCTCCTGTCACGATAGTTCGACGGATCCCGGACGCAGGATTCGCTGGCTTCAGTCATCTTCTCCTCCCTTTTTGTGGCATTGTGCCGAATTGAAATGTGCGACAAGGTAATCTAGGTTGATCAGGCCGGAGCTCGCGGCGAGATATGCAAGCTCGATCCGGTTTCTGGCGAAGGTTTTTTCTAGTATATTTTCGATATGCCGATCGACGGTCCGTGCAGATATTGTCAGAATGTCCGCAATCTGGGTGCGCGTCATGCCGATAGCAGAGAGTGAGCAGACCTCGGCCTGCCTGATGGTCAATCCGAAGGGTAGGGACGCGGGGACGTGGCTTACAAGCCAGCCGCCATGGCAGATCTTGAAATCGACGCGATGCACGATCTCTCCGCATAGGCACCAGCAGGTGCTGGGCAGACGCGCGCCGATGACATGCAGGCTGTCGATGTTGCCGTATTTTCTGACGGCAATGTTGGACAATTCATGTATCCTGCCGAAGATACATGCCTCATGCCTGTGGGGGCGCTGAGTGTTTCCCTTGTCGTCGATGAAGAGGGAGCAGGCATGTTCCTCCAGCCCTTCGATCAGCGATTTCGGTGTTTCCCAGTTGTCGACCAGCGCAGACAGCACGGGCGAAATGTCATCAATGATCCTCAGGAACCCGACAGATGGCTGGCCGGGATCTTCGCTGCTGGTATGCAGATTGCCGACATATCTGTTTGATCGGCTCTTCAGATAGCTGGTCGACCCCCCCTTGTAGCCAGCCGGGTTCCAGAAATTGCGCGCGGAAATGCTGCGAGAGTAATCGAAATTGGTTGTTTCCCAGCTGAAGAACGACTGGTTGGTGCGCAGGATCCACAGATAAGCCGGATCGATGGACATGTATGAATTGTCCAGGTAGGCGACGGTTTCCCGGGAATATCCGTGCGAAAATATTGAGTTGTGATTGCGGGTCAGCGGGTCATAGATCGATAGCGACATCGCGGCCAGCGGCGCCAGAGTGTTCAGTTCCTCTGCGACCAACAAAATCCTGTTGGCTCGGGACAGGTCTTCAGACATGATTGACATGATATTCGAGACAGACCGGCGCTGTGCGGATGTCGCGTAATGCGAATTATCAATCTGCATGCTTTACCTGCGCTGTTGTTACTTAGAACTCCAGACATGTCATCTTGCTTACACGTTACGAGGGCGGCAGATTCGAGTCATGAGTATATCTACCCATGGCTCGAAAAAAGTTCCCCGATTGCATGCCGGGGCGCTGTCAGGGAAACCTGTCTGGCCGGACTGCGGCGAGCCCCCTACCCACCCTGTCATAACCCAGCCCTCGCCCTTCCGGTACTTTAAGACCTCGCCCGAGGTCATCCGCCTGGCGGTCATGCTCTATGTGCGCTTCCCGCTCTCGCTTCGGAACGTCGAAGACCTGCTGCGCGAGCGTGGCATCGACATCTGCCATGAAACAGTCCGGCAGTGGTGAATGCGCTTCGGCCCAATGTTCGCCGCCGAGATCCGGCGCCGCCGCGCCTCGCGCTTGCGGACGGGCCCTGAATGGCGCTGGCATCTCGATGAGATGTTCGTGAAGATCAACGGCGAGCAGCACATCCTCTGGCGAGCCGTCGACCATGAGGGCGAGGTGCTGGAGGGACTGGTCACGAAGACCCGAAACCGCAAGGCCGCCCTGAACTTCCTCAGGAAACTGATGAAGCGCTGCGGTCCCCCCGAGGAGATCGTCACCGATCTACTGCGATCCTACGCTGCGGGAACTCGGCGCCGCCCAGAAGCAGGTCACCGGGAGGTAAACACTGCGTATCGCTATGGCCGTCCTTGAACCGTTCAATGTGCTGCGAGCAACATATGGGTTCGATTCCGTATAATTCTGATGCTGGCCGATCTCCATGACCACGAGGATCCCGCGATGCGATAAGGTGTATCGAGACGCGGCGGCGGCCCTACGGATGAAGGGGCTGCTGTTCGGCCCCGATGGTGCGGTCTTCTCGCCGACGCGCAGGCCCGGTCGCTGGCAATGACTTCGGCCGCTGTCCGCGGCTTGTAGCTGGTCTCGGGCCCGGCGAAGGGGCGGGTCAACTCGGCCTTCAGCCTGTCGAACGCCTCCTGCTCTGCCCGCTCCTTGTCCCGCCGGATCAGGTCACGCACGTATTCGCTGATGTTCTCGTAGGAGCCGTTCTCGCTGACATTGGCCGCGACGAAGTCGCTGAACGCACCGCTGAGGCAGACGGTCATGGTCGTGGAGCGGGACTTCGCAGACTCCTCATGTGCGGCGCGTATTCAATATAACCAAAGAAACACTACACATCAAGGATGCCGCTGGCCTTGGCCAGCGGCGCAGATGTGTCGGCGCGAGTGCGTGCGGCGCGCTTCGTGGCGCTTGAGGACGGGCGGATCGTCGCGGATCAGCGGAAGGATCGTTGATCAGCCGAATCTTTGGTCCGCTAGGCTATTGAAAACAAACGAGTATAAGTGGAGAAGGTTGTCTTTCAGACCCCCATCCTCCGCCAGTCTCTCGTATCGGAAGCTTGCACCCCGGTCGGACCAAACGGGTCAGGTCACGGCATCCGGTGGCGCACGAGGCACATTACAGGCTGGAAACCTTCCGGGCGGCGCGGCGCAGGGGCGAAGTGCCGTCCCATGTTCCCGTTGCCGAACCCGTCCAATCCGGCAACACTCACCCAAAGAGTCGCCCGGTGGATGAAGGTCGGGGGTAAGGTCTGCCTTGGTTACGCCCACCCTCTTGTCGCGCCGGATGATTGACCGCTTCGGTTCCGCCGTCCCCAGCCCATGCGGGCCGTCTTTGCCGTTCTGGCAAGGGCTCGCCCCTGGCGCGCGCTGCAGCCCTGGACTGTCCGTCGCGCGCTGGACATGGCGGAGGAAACGGAGCCGGGAGTGCTGGCCAAAGCGCGGCTTTTCGTCGGCGTCGGATGACCCTCGCCCACGGCGGGACCGATGCGCGCCTGCGCCCATCGCGCCCGTCCAGGGGAACCTTGATGCAATCGACAGCAGGAAAGCCGCATGATGCGCCAGACCGTCCTCTCCGCCCAGCCCGCCACGCCCCTTCGGCCTTGCCTCTCGCTGGACGGCACCTGGCAGTTCCGCCACGAAAGCCAGTCGGATTGGCGCGAGGTGCGGGTTCCGGGGCATTGGCAGGCGCAGTTTCCCGAGCTTGCGGTGGCCTTCGGGCGCGTCACTTACCTGCGGGAGCTGACCATTCCCGACGCCTGGACCGGGTTCGAAGTCGCCCTGGCCTTCGGCGCGGTCAGCGACACGGCCGTAGTCCGGCTGGATGGGGCGGAACTGGCCCGGCACGAGGGGGGCTATCTGCCGTTCGAGGTCGTGCTGCCGTCCGGACTGTCGGGCACGCACCAGCTGGAGGTGGAGGCCTTCCTGCCCGATGGCCATCGTAGCGAGGGTGCCGATCTTTCGGAAATCCCGCATGGCAAGCAAAGCTGGTACGGGCCGCAGGGAGGCATCTGGCAGTCGGTGCGGCTGGAGGCGCGTCATCCGGCCCATATCCGCGCGATGCGACTGGACCCGCACTGGCCGGACGGCCGGCTTGCCCTGGAGATCGCGCTTTCACGCCCGGTCGCTGGCTCGCTTAGGCTTGAGATCGAAGATCCCAAGGGACAGGCGGTGCAGGCCGTGACGCTGGACCTTGGCGGCGCCCGGGTGCGGCACGAACTCGTGGTGCCCGATGTTCGGCCCTGGTCGCCGGAAAGCCCGGCCCTTTACACCCTGCGCGCGACCCTGTCCCTGGACGGCCAAGAGATCGACCTCCGCCTCGAACGCTTCGGTTTCCGCCGCATCGAGACGCGGGACGGGCAGATTTGGCTGAACGGCGCGCCGCTGTATCTGCGGGGGGCGCTGGACCAGGACTACTACCCGGACGGCTTCGGCGCTCCGCCGTCGATTGCACTTCTGGAAGACCAGGTCCGCAATGCCAAGGCGATGGGGCTGAATTGCCTGCGCTGCCATATCAAGGTTCCCGACCCGCGCTACCATGAGGTCGCCGACCGGCTGGGTCTGCTCATGTGGACCGAGATTCCGAACATCGAGACCTTCACCCCGGACTCGGCCCGGCGACTGAGGGAAACCATGGAAGGCATCCTGGAACGCGACCGCAACCACCCGTCGATCGTGATCTGGACCCTGATCAACGAGGACTGGGGCACGCGCCTGCGCGAAGTCGCCGAGCAGCGGCAGTGGCTTTCGGACATGGTCGACTGGCTGCGCAAGGAGGACCCGCTGCGGCTGGTCGTGGACAACTCGGCCTGCTTTCCCAACTGGCACGTCAACACCGACCTCAACGACTATCACTACTACCGCACGGCCACCGACCGGCGCGAGGAATGGGATGCGCTGAACGTGGAGTTCGCTGCGGGGGCGGACTGGACCTTCGGAAGCGGGCCGGACATCACCCGGACCGGGCAGGAGCCGCTGATCGTCTCGGAATTCGGTGTCTGGGGCTTGCCGCAGCCCGACCTGTTGCGGCTGGACGGTCAGGATCCCTGGTGGATGGCCTATGGCGCGACCTGGGCCGATGGCGCAGTCCTGCCGCAGGGCGTCGAGGCGCGGTTCCGCGAACTGGGGTTGGCCCAGGTCTTCGGCAGCTTCCCGGCCTTCATCGACCAGGTGCAATGGCACCAGTGGATGAACCTGAAGCACGAGATCGAGGTCATGCGTCGCCACCCGACGATCGCAGGCTACGTGATCACCGAGTTCACTGATGTCCATTGGGAGGGCAACGGCCTGCTCGACATGGCGCGCAACCCGCGCATCTTTGCGCCCGCCATGCCAAAGGCCAACGCCGACATCGTGATCTCACCCGGTCTTGCCCGCCATGCGGCCCGGGCTGGTACGCCCGTGCAGTTCGACCTGACCGTTGCCACCGGCGGGGCCAGTCTGCCTGAGGGCTGCCTGCTTGACTGGAGCTTCGGCAGCGACAGCGGGCGCGCGACCCTGGCGGCGGCGGGTCCTATGCAGGTGATCCCGGTTCCAGTCAGCACCGCGACCCATGCGACGGCAGCCACTGCGCTGGTGCGGGCCGATTTCACCCTGACTACGCCCGACGGCAGCATCCTCGCCCGGAATGACGAGACCGTTTCGCTTTACGCCGCCCGCCATGCGTCAGGGGTCACGGTCGCCTCGGACGACGGGGCGCTGGCCGAACGGCTGGCGGGCCTGGGCTACCGCGTCACGTCGCGGCACGAGGCGGACGTGTTCGTGACCCATGACCTCGACGCGCAACGGGTCGAGGACATCCACGCCGGTGCGCGCATCTTGCAGCTGGTTGCCAAGGAAGCAGGCCGGCTGCGCGACGACCTCTCCCCGCGCGACGGGCCGATGTCGATGCAGATCGAGGACGAGCTGGGCGGCTTCCGCTCGGCGGCCTATTTCACCTTCCCGGGCTATCAGCTGGTCGACCGGCACCGCAGCATCTGGCGCGGCGACTGGGTCGGCAATTTCAGCTGGCTGCGGCGCGACGGGGTGTTTTCCCACCTGCCGGGCGGTCCGCTGTTCGACCTGTCCTTCACCGGCGTGGTCCCGCGGCAGCTGATGACCGGCTTCCGTCCGTGGGAGTTCCAGGGCCGGGTCCATGCCGGCGTGGTGGTCGGCTGGGTCCACAAGCCCGGCGCCTTCCTGATCGAAAAGCGCCTGGGACGCGGTACCCTGGTGGCGACGACGTTCCGTCTGACGGAAGAGGCGCCGGACGCCGACCCGGTGGCAACCGCGCTGCTGGACGGTCTCATGTCCTTGTCCTCTCGGTGAAGGGCCGGTCCTACCGTCGCCAGACCACTGCATTCTCGTGCCGCAGGATCAGTTGCTGCATCGTCTCGAAGGACTCGACCACGAACTCGGCAAAGCCCGCGGCGGCGGGGTTCTTCGGCGGTCCGAGTGGCCTCAGGATGCCGAGGTTGCGCTGGGGCTGGGGGATGTCGACGGGCAGGACGGCGATGCGGTTGTGCTTGCGCTCGGCGAACCAGACCGAGAACGGCAGGACCGCCAGCGCGTCGGTTTCGGTCATGTAGTTGATCACTGACAAGAGCGACCCGCCGGAATAGCGGATGTCCAGGTCCACCGACCCCAGCGAAGAGCGGATCGCGAAGAGGTCGGCCAAAAGCGGCGAGCCGGGCAGGGGAGCGACCCAGGGAAAACGACCCAGATCCGCGGTCGTCAGGCGCTTGGTATGCTGCAGCGGATGGCCCGAGCGGCAGCAGACCACGTTCCGGGCGGGCAGGATCGCGGTGAAGGCAAGGCCCTCCGGCTCGCCCGAGGTGCCGAGCGGCACGATGCCAAGGTCAAGCTGGTCGGACATGAGACCCGCGCCGACCTCGGACAGGTTGCCGTAGCTTTGCTGGAAATCGACGTCCGGGTGGTGGTTCTGGAACGACGCGATGATCCGGCTGATCATTGCGTCCATGAAGAACGGCACCCCGCCCACCCGCACCAGGCCGCGCGTCCCCCGCAAAAGGCTTTGCACCGCCTCGGTCGCGCGGCGGCTTTCCAGCAGGATCCGGCGGCCATGCGCGGCAAGCTGCATGCCCAGAGGCGTGGCCTGCAGGGGTCGCCGGTCGCGGATGAAAAGGGGCTTGCCCACCCGCGCCTCGAGTTGGGCGAGAGAGCGGGAGAGCGCAGGCTGCGACAGGCCCAGGGCGGCGGCCCCCTTGCTGACGCTGCCGGCGTCGACCACGGCGGAAAGCTGGATCAGGTGAGACTCGGAAAGCTTCATAACAGAATGGTATATTGATCTTCGAAGAAGTCATTAGCCGCGTGCTCTGCCCTCCATAGTTTGGGACCTGCAGGGGGGAGGACCGGCATGGACGGGCAGGGGAACGGGTCGAACGGGCAGGGGGGCAGCGCCGAACAGCGCCTGCGTCTGGCCGCCGCCGCCCCGGGTCGCCTGGGCGATGCGGTCCGGATGATCCTGGGCCACGCCTATGATGTGGTTGCGCAGCTGCAGCCCTCGGCCGAAGAACTGGATGCGCTGGTGCAGTTCCTCACCGACGTGGGCTATGCCACGGACGCCCGCCGACAGGAGTGGGTCCTGCTGGCCGATGTCTTCGGTCTGACCGACGCGGTCCTGTCCCGCTCGGCCGCAGGGACCGCGCGCGCGACCCCGTCGACCCTGCCGGGTCCCTTCTACCGGCCCGATGCGCCCGCCCTGCCGCTTGGGGCGAACCTGTGCCGGGCCGGCGAAGGCGTGCCGCTGGTCGTCACCGGCTCGGTGACCGGCTGCGACGGCGAGCCGCTTGCCGGGGCCCAGGTGGAGGTCTGGCACGCCAATGCCGAGGGCCGCTACGAAAACCAGGACCCCGACAACCAGCCCGAGCACAACCTGCGGGGCCGGTTCGTGACCGACACGCAGGGCTGCTTCCATTTCCGCAGCATCCGGCCCGCTAGCTATTCGCTGCCCGACGACGGCCCGGTGGGCCAGCTTGCCCGCCGCATCGGCCTCTCGCTCGACCGTCCCGCCCATATCCACTTTGCCGTCACCGCCCCGGGTTATGCGCGGCTGGTGACCTCGATCTTCGACGGCAGCGATCCGGCCATCGGCCGCGATGCGCTCTTTGCTGTCAAGCCCGGCCTGATCGGCGATTTCCGTGCCGAGAAGTCCGGGGTCTCGCTTTCCGTCGCCCTGGTCCTGGACCGGGACGACGCTTCGCAACGCAGTTCAGAGGAAGGATGACGTCCATGGCCCTGGTCTCCGGCTATCACCACCTGACGATGAGCACGCATGGCGTGCAAGAAGACTATGACTTCTACACCAAGGCGCTGGGGCTTTACTCGGTCAAGCGCACGGTGCTGTTCGATGGCGTGCTGCCGGTCTATCACCTGTACTACGGGTCGAAGAACGGCGATGCATCGACGATCATCACCACCTTCCCGTTCAAGAAGCCGGGCGTCTATGGCCGCCGGGGGACGAACCAGACCCGCACGATCATGCAGGCGATCCCGGTGGGGTCGGCGGATTACTGGGTGGACCGGCTGAACAAGCAGGGCATCCCGGCCACCAAGGGCGACCGTTTCGGCCTGACCCGGGTGATGTTCGCCCATCCCTGCGGCATCCCGCATGAGCTGGTGGAGAACCCCGGCGACATGCGCAAATCCATCGCCAACCCCGCGCAAGGCGTGTCCGAGGCGCATGGGATCAAGGGCATCTACGGCGGGGCCGTGGCGGTGATGGATGCGACCGCGATGGAAGAGTTCCTGGACATCGGGATGCAGTTCCGTCGGGAAGGCACCGACGACAAGGGCAGCCTGTGGGTGGTGCCGCAGAACGATGGCCTGCGCTCCGTCATCGAGATCATCACCGACCGCGACAGCCCGCAGGGGACCTGGACGCTGGCGGGGGGGACGGTCCATCACCTCGCCTTCAACACCGAGACGGAAGAGAACCAGATCGCGCTCAAGGCCCGGCTGGAGGGGATGGGCTATACCGACGTCTCGGAACAGAAGGACCGCAACTACTTCAAGTCGATGTACATGCGGTCCCCCGGCGGGGCGCTGTTCGAGCTGGCCTGGACGGTGCCCGAGGGCTGGGCCAAGGACGAACCGGCGGATGCCATCGGCAAGAGCCTCGTCTTCCCGCCGTGGTTCGAGGATCGCCGCGCCGAGATGGAAGCGGGCCTGGAACCGGCCAACTTCTGATGCCGGGCGTGGCGGACATCCTGTTCCGGGGCGCGGACCCTGGCCGGGCGAAGGTGCTGTGCATCTTTGTCCACGGCCGGAACCAGTCGCCCGAGGAGATGGAGGCGGCGGTCATCCGTCGCCTGTCCGCCCGCGATGTGGCCTTCGCGCTGCCCAGGGCCGGGGACAAGACGTGGTACAACGCCCGCGCCGTCGATTCCTTGACCGAAACGACGCGGGCTGAGCTGGCGGCTTCTCTGGAAGGGCTGGCAGCGACAGTCTTGGACCTACGCGGCAAGGCACCCGACCTGCCGTTGGTGCTGGGTGGCTTCAGCCAGGGCGCCTGCCTGTCGCTGGAGCACGCGTTCTCGGGAAAGGCCGCCCCCGATGCCGTGGTGGCCTTCACCGGATGCCGGGTGGGGATCGCCTCCGATGACCGCCCCCACGCGCTGCCCTCGGGTTTGCCGGTTTATCTCAGCGCCGGAAGCGCCGATCCGTGGATCCCTGTTGCGGCCTTCGCCGAGGCCGCCACCTCGCTGGGCCAGGCCGAGGCTCGCCTGCGCTGCGATGTCTTTCCCGGTCGCCCGCACGAAGTCTCGGATGCCGAGATTGCCATGCTGGACAGCGTCCTTTCCGACCTTGCCTCTGGCCTTGTCCCCCTGATGGAGGCCCCCCGATGACCCGCCCCTTCGTCTTCCCAGGCCTCACGACCCGCGTCGTCTTCGGCCACGGAACATTGGCCCAGGTCCCCGACGAGGTCGCGCGTCTGGGCCATTCCCGCGCGCTGGTCCTGTCCACCCCGCACCAGAAGGCCGAGGCGGAGGCGCTGGCCGCAACGCTTGGGGACAAGGCCGCAGGCGTCTTTGCCGGGGCCGCGATGCACACGCCGGTCGAAGTGACGGAGGAGGCCGTTGCGGCCTTCCGCGCGGCACAGGCCGATTGCGTGGTCTCGCTGGGTGGTGGCTCGACCACCGGCCTCGGTAAGGCCATCGCCGTCCGCACCGGGGCCGATCAGGTGGTGATCCCGACGACCTATGCCGGGTCCGAGATGACCGACATCCTGGGCGAGACGGCAGGCGGCGAAAAGACCACCCGCCGCGACCCCGCGATCCGGCCCGAGGTCGTGGTCTATGACGTGGACCTGACCCTCACACTGCTCGTGGGCCTGACCGTCACCTCGGCGCTGAACGCGATCGCCCATGCGATGGAGGCGCTTTACGCCCCCGACCGCAACCCGGTGGTCGAGGCGATGGTCCGCGACGCGCTGCCCGCCTTCCGCGACGCGCTTCCAGCCTTGGCGAAGGACCCGCAGGACCGCGAGGCACGGTCCGGCGCGCTTTACGCCGCCTGGTGCTGCTCCACCGCGCTTGGCTACGTCTCGATGGCGCTGCACCACAAGCTCGCGCATGTCCTCGGCGGCAGCTTCGGCCTTCCGCACGCCGAGACGCACGCCGTCCTGTTGCCCCACACCACCGCCTACAACGAACCCGCCGTCGGGGACCTGCTCAAACCCATCGCCGACACCTTCGGCAGCACGGCGGGCGCGGGCCTCTGGCACTTCGCCAAGTCCGTTGGCGCGCCGCTGCGACTGGCGGACCTCGGCCTCACCGAACCCGACCTCGACCGCGCCGCCGAGATCGCGGTGAAGAACCCCTACGCAAATCCGCGCCCCGTCAGCCGGGACGGCATCCGGCAGCTCTTGCAACAGGCCTACGACGGGCACTGCCCCGCCTGAACCAACAAAGGGAGGAACCACCATGCTTACCAGACGCAAACTGCTCAAATCCGGCGCCGCCACCGGCCTCGCGCTCGCCACCCCCGGCCTCTTCGCGCCCGCCATCGCGCAGGGCGCCAAGATCCGCATCGGCTATGTCAGCCCGCAGTCGGGGCCCCTGGCCGGGTTCGCGGAAAGCGACGCCTACAACATCGAGGCGTTCCTTGCGACCGAAGTCGGCCAGAACTTCGAGGTCATCGTCAAGGACAGCCAGTCCGACCCGAACCGCGCCGCCGCCGTGGCCAAGGAGCTGATCGTCGACGACGAGATCAACCTGATGGTCGTCGCCTCCACGCCGGAAACCACGAACCCCGTCGCCACCACCTGCGAGGCGGAAGGGATGCCCGTCATCTCGACCAAGGCGCCCTGGCAGCCCTGGTTCATCGGCCAGCAGGGCAACCCTGGCGACCCGGCCAGCTGGAAGCCCTTCAACTACGCCTTCCACTACTTCTGGGGGCTCGAGGACGTCATCGCCGTCTTCCTGAACATGTGGAACCAGATCGAGACCAACAAGCAGGTCGGGGGCCTCTTCCCCAACGACGGCGACGGCAACGCCTGGGGTGACCCGAACGTGGGCGTCGGTCCAGGCTTTGCCGCGCAGGGCTATGCGCTGACCGATCCCGGTCGCTACCAGAACCTGAACGACGATTTCTCGGCCCAGATCAACGCCTTCAAGGCCGCGAACTGCAACATCGTCACCGGCGTCGTCATCCCGCCCGACTTCACCACCTTCCGCAACCAGGCGCTGCAGCAGGGCTACAATCCGAAGATCATCACTGTGGCCAAGGCCATCCTCTTCCCGCAATCCGTCGAAGCCCTGGGTGAGGCCGGACACAACCTGTCGTCCGAGGTGTGGTGGAGCGCGACGCACCCGTTCAAGTCCTCGCTCACCGGCCAGTCGGCAGCGGACCTCGCGGCGGACTACACGGCGAAGTCGGGCCGCCCCTGGACCCAGCCTATCGGCTTCGTCCATTCGCTCTTCGAAGTGGCCTCGAACGTCATGGGCCGCGTTTCGGATGTGACCGATGCCGATGCCGTGGCCGCGGCCATCGCTGCCACCGACCTCGACACGATGGTCGGCAAGGTCGCGTGGACGGGCGAGGGCGTGCCGGACTTCGCCAAGACCAACGTCACCAAGACGCCTCTCGTCGGCGGCCAGTGGCGGCGGAAAGAGGACGGGACCTTCGACCTTGTCATCGTCGACAACCAGACCGCCCCGGCGATTCCGACCGGCGGCAAGATGGAGGCGTTGGCCTGATCCTTCGCGGCCCCCGTCCCCAGCGGGGGCCGCACCCTAGGCCCGTTGATCCATGACCGACGTCCTCACCCTTTCCCATGTCTCGAAAAGTTTCGGCGCCCTCAAGGTGACCGACGACGTGTCCTTTTCGGTGCCGAAGGGTCAGGCGCTTGGCATCATCGGCCCGAACGGGGCGGGGAAATCGACGCTCTTCAACCTGATCACCGGCAACTTCCTGCCCGACGCCGGGACCATAACCCTCCTCGGCCGCGACGTGACCCGCACCGCGGCGATGGAGCGGGTCCGGATGGGCGTCGGCCGCAGCTTCCAGATCCCCCAGCCGTTCGAGGGGCTGACGGTCTTCGAAAACCTCCTCACCGCCGCCGCCTATGGCCAGGGCAAGCGCGAGGCGGAGGTACAGGAGGCATGCGTCGCCATCCTGCGCGATACCGAGCTTCTCGCGAAAGCCAACCAGCTGGCCGGAAGCCTCTCGCTCCTTGACCGAAAGCGTCTGGAACTCGCCCGCGCGATGGCGACAGGTCCGGAACTCCTCCTCCTCGACGAAATCGCCGGCGGCCTGACCGAGGGCGAATGCCAGGCGCTCGTCGCCACGATCAAGGGCCTCCACGCGCAAGGGGTGACGATCATCTGGATCGAACACGTCCTGCACGCCCTGACCTCGGTCGTGGAACGCCTTCTGGTCCTCGACTTTGGCCGCGTCATCGGGATCGGCGAGCCCGACCAGATCATGGCCTCCAAGGAGGTGCGCGAAATCTACCTGGGGATGGAGGTCTGAATGCCGCTCCTCTCCACCCACGGCCTCACCGCGCAGTACGGCCAGTTCAAGGCCCTCTTCGGCGTCGACCTGCATGTCGACCCCGGTGAATGCGTGGCGATCATCGGGGCCAATGGCGCTGGCAAGACCACCCTGATGCGGTCGATCACCGGGGTCCTGAAGAACGCGCCCGAGATGATCCTGCACGACGGCACCCCCATCGGAGCACTCCCCGCCGACCAGATCCTGCAACGCGGCATCGCGATGGTCCCCGAAGGCCGCAAGCTTTTCCCCTCGCTCTCCGTCGAGGAGAACCTCCTGATCGGCGGCCAGGTCCGCAAGGGCTCCGGCCGCTGGTCGCTCGATGAAATCTACACGCTCTTCCCCATCCTGAAGGACCGCCGCCACTCCCCCGGCACCGCCCTTTCCGGCGGGCAGCAGCAGATGGTCGCCATCGGTCGGGCGCTGATGTCCAACCCCGAACTCCTTCTCTGCGACGAAATCAGCCTCGGCCTCGCCCCCGTGGTGATCCGCGACATCTACGCCGCCCTCCCCGCGATCCGCGCCACCGGGGCCGCCGTCATCGTCGTGGAACAAGACATCTCCCGCGCGCTCTCCGTCGCCGACCGCGTCTACTGCATGATGGAGGGCCGCGTGACCCTGACCGCCCCGGCCAAGGATGTCACCCGCGAGGCGATCCACGCCGCCTATTTCGGGGCCGCCGCATGACCCCCATGCCTTTCACATTTGCCCAAATATCCCCGCCGGAGGTGCGACATGGTTTGCGCCACTGGTTCGAGCAACCATGTCGCGGCCGAGCCGTTGCGCGTCCTTCACGCGCAAAAGGCGAGACAAAAGGCTCGCGCCGCAAGGCGCTCAAATTGAAAACCCTCCCCACCCGCGAGGCGCCCGATGATCTGGCTTGACGTCCTCGTCCAGGGCATCCTCCTCGGCGGGCTCTACGCGCTTTTCGCCGCGGGGCTCAGCCTCGTTTTCGGAATCATGCGCCTCGTGAACCTCGCGCACGGCGACCTGATCGTCTTCGCGGCCTTCGCGATCCTCCTCATCACCGCCACCCTCGGCCTCAACCCCTTCCTCGCCGCGCTGATCGCCGCGCCGATCATGTTCGCCGCGGGCTGGGCGCTGCAGCGGTTCATCCTGAACCGGGTCCTCGGAAAGGACATCCTGCCGCCTCTCCTCGTCACCTTCGGCCTCTCCGTGGCACTTCAGAACGGAATGCTGGAGGTATTCAGCGCCGACAGCCAGCGCCTTTCCGTCGGCCCCCTCGAAAGCGCCTCGATCAACCTCGGGGTGGTCACCGTCGGCACCCTGCCGCTTCTGACCTTCGCCAGCGCCGTCGTCGCGATCTTCGTCCTGAACCGGATCTTCTACACCACCGCCCTGGGCCGCGCCTTCCGCGCCGTCTCCGACGACCCCACCACGGCAAGCCTCATGGGCCTCAATCCCAAATCCGTCTTCGCCATCGCCACCGGCCTTGCGATGGTCATCGTGACCCTCGCCGCGCTTTACCTCGGCATGCGAGCGAACTTCGATCCCTCCATCGGCCCCGCGCGCCTCCTCTACGCCTTCCAGGCGGTGATCATCGGCGGCCTTGGCTCCCTCTGGGGCACGCTGGCGGGAGGAGCGATCATCGGTGTCGCCCAAACCTTCGGCGCGCAGATCAATCCAGAGTGGCAGATCCTGGCAGGCCACATCGCCTTCCTGGTCGTCCTCCTGATCAGGCCGCGCGGCCTTTTCCCCAGGGCGGTGGACTGAGATGCACACGGTCACAACCCGCACCCGCGCCTCGACCATCGCCGGCATCGCCGCCCTGGCGCTGATCGCTGTCGGCCTCATACTGCCCGCCTTCGCCCCGCGCAGCCTGATCCAGGACCTGTTCTTCATCCTGACCATGCTGACCCTCGCCCAGCTCTGGAACCTGATCGCAGGGTTCGGCGGCATGGTCAGCGTCGGCCAGCAGGCCTTCGTCGGCATCGGCGCCTATGCGATGTTCGCAGGCGTCATTCTCTGGGGCTGGGACCCGGTCCCCGCCATCCTCCTCGGAGGCCTTGCGGCCTTTCTCCTGGCCATCCCGATGGCCTTCTTCGCCTTCCGCCTGGCCGGGGCCTATTTCGCCATCGGCACCTGGGTCATCGCCGAGGTGACGCGGCTGCTCATCGCGCAGTGGAAGACGCTTGGCGGCGGCACCGGCACCTCGCTTCCCCGCGAGGCCACCTCCGACATCATCGGCGTGGAGGCCATCGCCACCCTGTTCGGCCTCCGCGACGCCGCCGCCCGCGACGTGCTGGCTTACTGGCTCGCCCTCGCGCTTGCCATCGCCACGATGGCCGCAATCTACGCGCTCCTCCGCTCCCGCACCGGCCTTGCGCTGGCCGCCGTGCGCGACAATGACAATGCGGCGCAGTCGGTCGGCGTGGACGCCCGCCGCGTCAAATGGATCGTCTTTCTCGCCGCCGCCACGATGACCGGCCTCGTCGGTGCGCTGATCTACATGCAGACCGCCCGCATCTCCCCGGACGCGGCCTTCTCCGTCACCAACTGGACGGCCTATGTCATCTTCATCGCCGTCATCGGCGGGATCGGGCGGCTGGAGGGACCCATCCTGGGCGTCCTCGTCTTCTGGGGGCTGCAGACCGCCTTCGCCGATTATGGCAGCTGGTATCTCCTGGCCCTCGGCCTTCTGGCCATCGCCACCATGCTTTTCGCCCCTCGCGGTCTCTGGGGCCTCATCCACGACCGCACGGGCCTGTCCCTGTTCCCAGTGCAACGCCGTCTCGTGATCCACTCATCGTAACCGGAGGAGCCCATGACCGACCTGACCCGCCGCGACGCGATCGTCGCCACTGCCGCCCTCGCCACCGCCAGCCTCTCCACCCCCGCCGCCGCGCAAGGCATGACCGACGACGAGCGCAAGGCCGTCGCGGAAAGCTACCTGAAGTCGCTGGACGCGGGCGGCGTCTCGCCCACCACCGGCCTTGGCCTCTTCGACCATTTCTCGGACGATGCCGAGGTCTTCTTCCCGAAATGGGGCGTGGCGAGGGGGAAGGAGGAGGTCATCAAGATGTTCTCCGACGTCGGCGGCACGCTGAAGTCGATCAAGCACCATTACGAGGGCTTCACCTGGTACATGAACGGGACCGACAGCTTTGCCGTCGAAGGCACCAGCGAGGGCGAACACCGCGACGGCCCCTGGATGGCGGACCAGCCCAAGTGGGGCGCGGGGCGCTGGTGCGACTGCTTCACGGTGAAGGAGGGCAAGATCACCCGGCTCTTCATCTACCTCGACCCGGACTATGCCGGAAAGGATACGGCCCGCTACGGCTGGATCACGGCCTGACGACAAAAGGCCGGGGGCAATGACCTCCGGCCCGACCCCCAGGGAGGACTGACATGACTGCCGACATCACCACCGACGTGCTCATCATCGGCACCGGGCCTGCCGGGTCCGCGACGGCCGCACTGCTTGCCTCCTACGGCGTCGAGACGCTGGTAGTGAACCGCTACCGCTGGCTGGCCAACACCCCACGCGCCCACATCACCAACCAGCGCACGATGGAGGTCCTGCGCGATCTTGGCCGCGAGGTCGAGGCCGAGGCGATGCTGCACGCCGCCCCCCAGCACCTGATGGGGAACAACGTCTTCTGCGTCAGTCTTGCCGGCGAAGAACTGGGCCGCATGCAGTCCTGGGGCACCTCGCCCGAAAGCAAGGCCCGCCACCTCCGCGCCAGCCCCTGCGAGATGAACGACCTGCCGCAGACCTTCATGGAGCCGATCCTCTTCAAGACCGCCTGCGCGCGCGGGGCGCAGAGCCGGATGTCCACGGAATACCTGAACCACGTCCAGGATGCCGACGGGGTAACCACCACCTGCCGCGACCGGCTGACGGGCAAGGACTTCACCGTGCGGTCGAAGTACCTGGTGGGGGCGGATGGCGGGAACAGCCTGGTGGCCGAACATGCGGGCCTCCCGTTCGAGGGCAAGATGGGCGTCGGCGGATCGATGAACATCCTCTTCCGCGCCGACCTGTCGCGCTATGTCGCCCACCGGCCCTCGGTCCTCTACTGGGTCATGCAGCCCGGCGCGGATGTGGGCGGGATCGGGATGGGGCTGGTGCGGATGGTCCGGCCCTGGAACGAATGGCTGATCGTCTGGGGCTACGACATCAACCAGCCGGCCCCCGTGGTGGACGAGGCGATGGCGACCCAGGTGGCCCGCCAGCTGGTGGGCGTCCCGGACCTGGAGATCGACCTCATCTCGGCCAACACCTGGACGGTGAACAACTGCTTTGCCACCCACATGCAATCGGGCCGCGTCTTCATCATGGGCGACGCCGCCCACCGGCATCCGCCCTCGAACGGGCTCGGCTCGAACACGTCTATCCAGGACGGGTTCAACCTCGCCTGGAAGCTTGCCGCCGTGGTCAAGGGCCAGGCGACTCCGAAGCTTCTCGACAGCTATTCGACCGAACGCGCGCCCGTCGCACGGCAGATTGTGACTCGCGCCAACCAGTCCATCGCCGAGTTCGGCCCGATCTTCGAGTCCCTCGGGATGGACGGCGGCGTCGACCACGACCGGATCGAGCGCAGCATGGCCGCGCGCTGCGACGCGACCGAGGCTGGCGAGAAACAGCGCGAGGCGCTGCGGAAGGCCATCGACTTCAAGGTCTACGAATTCGACTGCCACGGGGTCGAGATGAACCAGCGCTACGCCTCCTCGGCCGTGGTCAGCGACGGCACCACCGCGCCGGTGGGCGAGAACATGGAGCTCTACTACCACCCCACCACCACCCCCGGCGCGCGGCTGCCGCATGCCTGGGTCTACGACCGGGCAGGGGGCAAGCACTCCACTTTGGACCTCTGCGGGAAGGGCCAGTTCACCATCCTGACCGGCATCGGCGGCGAGGGCTGGGTCAAGGCGGCCGAAAGCGTGGGCAAGTCGCTCGGCCTTCCGATCCGCGCCGTCACCATCGGCCCGCGCGCCGACTACGAGGACCATGTCGGCGACTGGCACAAGGTCCGCGAGATCCGCGATTCGGGCTGCATCCTCGTCCGCCCCGACCAGCACGTCGCCTGGCGCAGCCAGACGGCATCCTCCGACCCAGAGGGCGATCTCACCCGCGCCCTCCGCCAGATCCTGGGGCACTGACATGACCGAACAAGGGTTCTTCACCGAAGCCACCTCGGCCGAGGTCGTCATCTCCCGCAACGCCAAGGCCAAGGACGCGCGCCTGGCCGAGGTGATGGCGATCCTGACGAAACACCTCCACGCCGCCGTGAAGGAGATCGAGCCGACCGAAGCCGAATGGTTCGAGGCGATCAAGTTCCTGACCGCGACGGGCCACATGTGCACCGACTGGCGGCAGGAGTTCATCCTGCTGTCGGACGTGTTGGGCGTGTCGATGCTGGTCGATGCGATCAACAACCGGAAGCCTTCGGGAGCGTCGGAAAGCACGGTCCTCGGCCCCTTCCACGTCGCCGACGCGCCGGAACTGCCGATGGGCAGCGACATCTGCCTGGACCAGAAGGGCGAGCCGATGCTGGTGCGTGGCACGATCCGGTCGACGGACGGGACGCCCCTCGCCAACGCCAAGATCGACGTCTGGCAGGCCAACGACGAAGGCTTCTACGACGTGCAGCAAAAGGGCATTCAGCCCGACTTCAACCTGCGTGGGGTGTTCCGCACCGGGGCCGACGGGAGCTATTGGTTCAAGGGCGTGAAGCCCAGGTTCTACCCGATCCCCGATGACGGTCCCGTGGGCAAGCTGCTGGCCGCGCTTGGCCGCCATCCCTACCGCCCGGCGCACCTGCACTACATCATCGAGGCCCCGGCCCATGCGCGGCTGGTCACCCACATCTTCGACCCGGACGATCCCTACATCGGCTCGGATGCGGTCTTCGGTGTGAAGGAAAGCCTGCTGGCCAAGTTCCAGACCATCACCGATCCCGCCGAAATCAAGAAGGCGGGCTTCGACAAGCCCTTCTTCCTGGTGGAACACGATTTCATCCTCGCCCCGCAATGAAACCCTGCATCATCTGCGTCGCCATCACCGGATCGCTGCCCCGGAAAGCCGACAACCCCGCGGTGCCGATCACCGTCACGGAACAGGTGGAGTCCACCCACGAGGCGTTCGAGGCCGGGGCGACGATCGTCCATGCGCATGTCCGCAACGACGACGAAACCCCGTCCTCGGACCCCGAGAAGTTCGCACGGCTGAAGGAGGGGGTCGAGAAGCACTGCCCCGGCATGATCATCCAGTTCTCGACCGGGGGGCGGTCCGGGGCGGGTCAGGCGCGCGGCGGGATGCTGCCGCTGCGGCCTGACATGGCCAGCCTCTCGGTGGGCTCGGACAATTTCCCCACCCGCGTCTACGAGAACCCGCCGGATCTCGTCGACTGGCTGGCCTCGGAAATGCTGGCCTATGACATCAAGCCGGAAATCGAGTGCTTCGACCTCTCCCACATCCACCAGGCGGCGGCGATGCAGCGGGACGGGAGGCTGAAGGCCCCGGCCTATGTCCAGTTCGTCATGGGCGTGAAGAACGCGATGCCCGCCGACCGGGACGTCTTCGACTACTACATCCGCACAGTGGAACGCCTGCTTCCCGGGTCGGAATGGTGCGCCGCTGGGATCGGGCCTGCGCAGCTGACGCTGAACGAATGGTCCGTGGCGTCCGGCGGCCATGCCCGAACGGGGCTGGAGGACAACGTCCGCCTCGACCGCACGACACTCGCCCCGTCGAACGCAGCCCTGGTGCGCCGGGTGGTCGAGATCTGCGACCGCCACCAGCGCCCCGTCGCCACGGTGGCCGAGGCGCGTGCGATGCTGAATCTGTCGCGGTCGGTGCCTGACTAAACCCGCCCCGACGCGCCGAGGTTGCGCAGGATCGCGCGACAGGCCAGGGCCACCGGGGTCTCGGTTTCCCGCAGGATCTCGATCCGGTCAAAGCGGGCCGGGTCACGGTTCACCGCCTCGCGCAGGGCCGCGCCGAAGGCCATGCGCAGTTCGGTGCCGATGTTGAACTTCGCGATGCGGCTGGTCGCGGCCAGACTGGCCCGCTGGTCCGCCGGCACGCCCGACCCGCCGTGGATGACGAGTGGCACATCGGTCAGTGCCTCGATGGCGCGCAGACGGGGCAGGTCCAGACCGCCGCCCGGCGTTTCCTGCAAATGGAGGTTGCCGATGGAGATCGCCATCGCATCGACGCCCGTCTCGCGGGCAAACCGCGCGGCCTCTTCCGGATCGGTTCCGGCCGATGTGGCCCCGCCGGCGTAGCCTACGAAGCCGATCTCGCCTTCGCAGCCTGCCCCCGCCGAATGGGCCAGCTCTGCGACGGCGGCGGTCAGGTCGATGTTCTGCTGTAGCGGCAGGCGCGAGCCGTCGAACATCACCGACGTGAACCCCGCATCCAGCGCCGCGCGGCAGTCCTCCCGCGAGGTGCCGTGGTCAAGATGCGCCACCACCGGCACGCTGGCCGCTTCCGCAAGGTGGCGGAACATCGCGCCAAGGACGGGCAGGGGGGTATGCGCGCGGCAGCCGGGCCCCGCCTGCAGGATGATCGGCGCGCGTTCCGCCTCGGCGGCGGCGACATAGGCCCGCATGTCCTCCCACCCCAGGCAGACGAGGCCGGGGACCGCGTAGCCCTCCCGCAGAGCGGGACCCAGCACCTCGGTCAGGGTCGCAAGCGTCATTTGAACTTGGCCACCATGTCCATGATGCCGGGGATGGTTTGAAGCTGCGCCGCGTGGGTCGGTTGGAAATACTGCTTCAGACTGCGCTGGCTTTGGCCACCAAGGATGGTGAAGTAGTACATCTCGTAGCCCGGCAGGACGCAGCAGGGGTGATAGCCCTTGTCGATCAGCACCGTCGAGCGGTTCATGATGTGATAGGCGTCGCCCGGTTCGTTATCCACCCGCTGCAGCATCTGCAGGCCCGAGCCATGATCGGGCCGGAAGCGGAAGTTGTAGCATTCGTCATGCCGCGTCTCGTCCGGCAGGCGGTCGGTGTCGTGCTTGTGGCTGGGAAAGCCCGACCACCCGCCCGCGCCGACGGTGTAAAGCTCACTGACCAGAAGGCGGCCCACGCGGTCATGGTAGGCCGCGCCAAGGATATGCTTGATCTTGCGGTGGGTCTTGGTGTCGTCCGACCCGTATTGCACCAGGTCGATCTCGGCCTGGCGCACGGCGAAGGGCTTCAGCGTCTCGGAGAACTTCGCGCCGGCGATGAAGACCTCGGTCTCGGTCAGCGCCGTGATCCGCGCGCCGGTGTCGGCGGGGACATAGACGCCCTCGGGTTCGCCATCCCAGACATCGACGCCGCGGTTGCCGATCCGGGCAAAGGTCTCGCCCGCGGTTTCCACGGTCACCGTGCCGGTGGCGGGGACGACGCAGGTCTCGTAGCCCGGCGTCCGGTAGTCGAACGCCTCGCCGGCCCGAAGCCTCACGATGTTGAAATAGACGTAAGGGACCAGGGGATGGTCCCTGTCCACGATGGGCTGGTTCCGGTTGTCATGGGGCGCGATATGCATGGGGGCTCTCTATTCGGACGGGCCAGGGTGGCTGGCCAGGAAGGTGTCAAGCTCGGGCACGGTCGGCATGGCCGGGGCGCAGCCGACGCGGGCCACGACCATCGCCGCCGCCGCCGAGCCCCTGAGAACAGCCTCCCGCAGGGGCAGGCCGCTGGCGAGGCCTGCGATGAAGGCGCCAAGGAAGCTGTCGCCGGCCCCGGTCGGCTTCAGCGCCTGGGTCCGGTAGATGCCCGTGGCGAATTCGCCCCAGGGCGACAGCGTGACGGCCCCCTTTTCCCCCCGCTTGTAGACGACGATCTGCGCCCCGTCCGCGATCAGCGCGCGTGCCTTGTCCAGGCCCAGGTCGGGGTGCCCGGCCATGAACCCGAACTCGACATCATTGCCCACGATCACGTCGCCCATCTCACCCGCGCGGGAGTAGACCTCGGCGGCGACGGCGGCGGAGGGCCAGGAATAGGGCCGGTAGTCCACATCGAAGATCAGCGGCAGGCCGGCGGCGCGGGCCAGTTCGAAGGCGCGGAAGGCCGCGCTGCGGGACGGCTCGGCCGCAAGGACCGTGCCGGTGGTGATCAGCGCGGAGTAGGCGGAATAGTCCACCCGTTCCACGTCCTCGATGGTCATCGCGAAGTCGGCGGCATTGTTGCGGTAGATGACCGACTGGCAGTCCTCGATCCGCGTTTCAACCACGGCCAGCGAATTGCGCGGCTCACCCGCGACGGCGCGCACATGGGCCCGGTCGATGCCATAGGCGTAAAGCTGTGCTAGGCAGAAACGCCCCACGGCATCGTCCGAGACCCGCGTCAGAAGCGCCGCCTTGCAGCCTTGCCGCACCAGTGCTGCCGCAATGTTGGCCGAGGACCCGCCAAGCGCCGTGGTGAATCGGGTGGCCTCTTCGATCCGCGTTCCCGGCGGGTCGGCGTACAGGTCCATGCCCGCGCGTCCGATGACCAGGAAGTTCCGCCCTGCAAGCCGCGCGAGGTCCGCCATCAGACGCCCCGCCTCTGGCCCGCGCGCCCGGCTTCCACCTCGAGATGCTTAGCGCGCACCCCGTCGCTGTCTGAAATCTCTGCCGTGCCGATTTCCCACCAGGCATGGCCCTGGGTCGTCCAGCCCTCGTAGGGATCGACCTGCATGACGATGACGCTGGTCTTGTCCGCAGCCTTCGCGCGCTGGAAGGCCGCGGCCAGTTCGGCCGGATTTGCCACCGTCTCGGCATTGGCGCCCATCGCGCGCGCATGGGCCTCGAAGTCCACCGCGAAGGGCGCGGCGACGGTCGGGCAGTCGGCGATCAGGTTGTTGAAACTGGCCTGCCCGGTGTTGTTCTGCAGCTTGTTGATGACCGCGAAACCGCCGTTGTCCAGCACCAGCACGATCAGCTTCTTCCCCGTCAGGACCGAGGAATAGATGTCCGAGTTCATCAACAGGTAGCTGCCGTCGCCCACGAAGACGATGGTGTCGCGCTCGGGTTCCACCTCGGCCTGTGCGATCCGGGCCCCCCAGCCACCCGCGATCTCGTAACCCATGCAGGAAAACCCGAACTCCACGTCCACCGTGCCAATGTCCAGCGTGCGCCAGTTGGCCGTCACCTCGGCCGGAAGGCCGCCCGCCGCCGTGACCACGCGGTCGCGCGGATGGCAATGCGCATTCACCACGCCGATGGCCTGGGCATAGGAATTCGGGCGGTTCCCCGGGGCCACGTTGGCCGAGACATAGGCGTCCCAGCTTTTCCACTCCGCTTGTGCGCGGTCCAGCCAGACCCCGGGCGCCCGGTAGCCCTTCAGCGCGTCTCCAAGTGCCTTCAGTCCCAGCTGCGCATCGCCAACCACGGGCAGCGACAGGTGCTTTGCCGCATCATGCCGCGCGGCGTTCAGCCCGATCAGCCGGGCATCGGGCGCGAAAACGGTCCAGGACCCGGTGGTGAAGTCCTGCAGCCGAGTCCCCACCGCCAGCACCACGTCGGCCGCACCCGCGATGGTGTTGGCGCTGTCCGACCCTGTGACCCCCAAGGGACCGATGTTCAGCGGATGGTCGGCCCGCAGGTTCGCGCGCCCGGCGATGGTTTCCACGACCGGAATCCCGTGCCGCTCGGCAAACTGGGTCAGCTCGTCCACGGCGCCGGAATACTGGACGCCACCGCCCGCAATGATGACGGGGCGCGCGGCGGTGCGAAGCAGGGCGGCCGCCTCGGCGATCTCTGCGCTGTCCGGAGACTGGCGGCGGATGCGGTGCAGGCGGCGGGCGAAGAAGGCCTCGGGATAGTCGTAGGCCCAGCCCTGCAGGTCCTGGGGCAGGCCCAGGAAAGCTGGTCCGCAATCGGCCGGGTCCAGCATTGTCGCCAGCGCCGCAGGCAGCGACTGCAGGATCTGCGCCGGATGGGTGATCCGGTCCCAATAGCGGCTGACCGCCTTGAAGGCATCGTTCACGCCCAGTGTCGGATTGCCGAAATGCTCAAGCTGCTGCAGCACCGGGTCGGGCAGGCGGGTCAGGAAGGTGTCGCCGCACAGCATCAGCATCGGCAGCCGGTTGGCATGGGCCAGCGCGGCGGCGGTCAGAAGGTTCGCCGTCCCCGGTCCCGCGCTCGCCGTGCAGAACATGAAGCGGCGGCGCAGGTGGTACTTGGCATAGGCCGCGGCGGCGAAGCCCATGCTCTGCTCGTTCTGACCGCGGTAAAGCGGCAGGTCCTCGTGCACCGGGTAAAGCGCCTCGCCCAGGCAGGGGACGTTGCCGTGGCCAAAGATGCCGAAGCCCCCGCCGCAGATGCGGGTCTCGACCCCGTCGATCAGGATGTACTGGTTCATCAGCCAGCGCACGATGGCCTGCGCGACGGTCAGCCGGATCGTCCCCCCCAGTTTCATCCGTGTGATCGACATCGCAAACTCCCTCTGCTGCGGCTATCCAAAGGAGGACTTGCGCGGCCTGCCGAGTGAGGATACAGCTTTTGCAACCGGTTGCAATACTGGTTGGCGCAGGGAGGCTTCGGTGGCGGAAATCGGGATCGGGCTGGTCGGTGGTGGCTACATGGGCAAGGCCCATGCGGTGGCCTATTCGGCGGTGGGCGCGGTTTTCGACACGCCCTTGCGGCCCCGGCTTGAAGTGATAGCGGCCACCAGCGAAGCCAGCGCCGAGCGCTACCGCAAGGCCTATGGTTTTGCTCGCGCGACGGGCGACTGGCGCGATCTGGTCGCCGATCCGCTGGTCGAGGCGGTGGTGATTGCCTCGCCCCAGTCCACCCACCGCGCGATAGCCGAGGCGGCCTTCGCGGCCGGCAAGCCGGTCTTTTGCGAAAAGCCGCTGGGCGCTTCACTGGACGACGCGCTGGCGATGGTTGCAGCAGCCGAGGCGTCGGGCCTGCCGAACATGATCGGCTTCAATTACGTGCGGACCCCCGCGACGCAATTCGTCCGGCAGCTTCTGGCCCAAGGCGCGATCGGGCAGGTCACCTTCTTCCGCGGCGAGCATACCGAGGATTTCCTGGCCGACCCGGCGCTTCCCGCGACCTGGCGCACCACGGGTCGGGCCAATGGCTGCATGGGCGATCTCGCGCCGCATCCGGTCAACTGCATGCTGGCGCTGATGGGGCCGGTGGCCGAGCTTTCAGCCCGGATCGAGACGGTCCACGCCATCCGCCCCGGCCCGGACGGGCCCGTCGCGGTGGACAATGACGACCAGGCGCAACTGATGCTGCGCTTTGCCAGCGGGGTCATGGGGCACCTCTTCATCAGCCGCATCGCGACGGGGCGGAAGATGGGCTACGCCTATGAGATCCACGGCACGAAGGGCGCGATCCGCTTCGACCAGGAGGACCAGAACGCGGTCCACCTCTACCGCGCCGAGGGGCCGGAGGCGACACGCGGCTTCACCAGGATCCTGACCGGGCCGCAGCATCCAGACTACCTCGCCTTCTGCCAGGGGCCGGGCCATGGCACCGGCTACCAGGACCAGATCATCATCGAGGCGAAGGACTTCCTGACGGCCATCGCCACCGGCCGGCCGGTCTGGCCCACCTTCCGCGACGGCCTGGCCGTCAGCCGGATCATCGACACCGCCTTCAAGGCCTCCGACGACGGCCGCTGGCACGCCGTCCCCCACTGACCCTTCACGGCATGAGGACCCCATGACCATCCGTATCGGCAACGCGCCCTGTTCCTGGGGTGTCGAGTTTGCAGACGACCCCCGCAACCCGCCCTGGCGTCAGGTCCTGTCCGACTGCGCCGCTGCCGGCTATACCGGGATCGAGCTTGGCCCCATCGGCTTCATGCCCGAGGACCCGGCGATCCTGGGCGAGGCGCTGGCCCAGAATGGGCTGGAACTGATCGGCGGCGTGGTCTTCCGGCCCTTCCACGACCCGGCGAAATGGGATGAGGTCTGGGACGCCTCGGTCCGGACCTGCAAGGCGCTGACGGCACACGGGGCGAAGCATCTGGTGCTGATCGACTCGATCTCCCCCCGCCGCGCCCCGACCGCTGGCCGGGCCGACGCGGCCGAGCAGATGGACCCGGCCGAATGGACCGCCTTCCGCGACCGGATCGCGACCGTGGCGAAGATGGGGGCCGAGGAATATGGCCTGACCGTCGGCATCCACGCCCATGCTGCGGGCTTCATCGACTTCGAGCCGGAACTGGAACGCCTGCTGGACGAGGTGGACGAAAAGATCCTGAAGATCTGCTTCGACACCGGCCACCATTCCTACGCGGGCTTCGATCCGGTGGCCTTCATGCGCCGGCACATCGAACGCATTTCATACATGCACTTCAAGGACATCGACCCCAAGGTCAAGGCGGATGTCATCGCCAAATCCACCGGCTTCTACGACGCCTGCGGCCAGGGCATCTTCTGCAACCTCGGCACCGGCGACGTCGATTTCCCGGCCGTCCGCCAGATCCTCCTTGACGCCGGTTTCGAAGGCTGGTGCACGGTGGAGCAGGACTGCGATCCAACCCTGGACGTCAGCCCCATCGACGACGCGCGGAAGAACCGCGCCTACCTGAAATCCATCGGCTTCTGAGGGACGCATAATGGCACGACTGAACTGGGGCATGATCGGCGGCGGCGAAGGCAGCCAGATCGGCCCGGCCCACCGCCTGGGCGCCTTGGCCGACGGGCATTTCAACCTGGTGGCCGGAGCGCTCGACCACCGGCCCGAGGCGGGGCGCGACTATGCGCAGCGCCTGGGCGTCGCCGCCGACCGCGCCTATGGCGACTGGACGGAGATGCTGGCGGGCGAGCGGAACCGCCCCGACCGCTGTGATCTGGTGACCGTGGCCACCCCGAACTCCACCCATTTCCAGATCACCAAGGCCTTCCTCGAGGCGGGCTTCCATGTGCTGTGCGAAAAGCCCATGACGGTGACGGTCGAGGAGGGCGAGGAGATCGTGAAGATCGCCCAGAAGACGGGCCGGATCTGCGCGGTGAACTACTGCTACTCGGCCTATCCGATGGTCCGGCAGGCCCGCGCCATGGTGCGCAATGGCGACATCGGCAAGGTGCGGCTGGTCGTGACCAACTTCAGCCACGGCCACCACGGCGACGCGACCGACGCCGACAACCCCCGCGTCCGCTGGCGCTATGACCCGAAGATGGCCGGCGTCTCGGGCCAGTTCGCCGACTGCGGCATCCATGCGCTGCACATGGCCAGCTTCATCTGCGACGACGAGGTGGAAAAGCTTTCCGCCGACTTCGCCTCGACCATCCCCAGCCGCGAGCTGGAGGACGACGCGATGGTCAACTTCCGCATGACGAAGGGCACCGTGGGCCGGCTCTGGACGTCCTCCGTCGCCATCGGGCGGCAGCACGGCTTCGACATCCAGGTCTTCGGCGAAACGGGCGGGCTTCGCTGGGCCTCCGAACAGCCGAACCAGCTGATCTACACGCCCGTGGGCGGCCGGACGCAGATCATGGAGAAGGGAGAGGGCGGGCTTTACGAAGACGCCAAGCGGCTGAGCCGCGTGGCCATCGCGCACCCGGAAGGCTTCCCGCTCGCCGTGGCCAACATCTACTGCGATCTCGCCGACGCGATCCGGGGCGAGAAGCGCGACGGCTTGCCGACCGCTCCCAGCGGGTTGCGGTCGATGGCGGCGGTGCACACGGCGGTCGCTTCGGCCAAGGCCGGTGGCGCCTGGATGGACGCCCGCCCGCCGATGTTCCGCTAGGGCAGGGGGCGTAGGCTCTCGCGCTCGACGATGCTGCAGGGGAAGAGCCGGGTCTCCGGTCGGCGGTCAGGCGTCTCGCTGGCGTCCACCACCAGCTCGATGGCCGCGTCGATGATCTGGGCCACGGGCTGGCGGATGGTCGTCAGCCCGATCATCTGCCAGCGCGCCATCTCCATGTCGTTCAGCCCGATCAGACCGACATCTCCCGGCACCGACAGGCCGGCTTCCTGCAGGGCACTCAAAGCGCCCACAGCCAGAAGATCGTCGCCGCAGAAATAGGCCTCGGCCGGGCGGTCCTGCAGAAGCCGCTGCATCTCGGCCCGGCCCGCGTCGAACGTGTATTCGGCCGCGAAGCTGGTGCTTGCGCCGACCTGCGGGTGCGCCGCCAGTTCCGCCAGGAACCCCGCCATCCGGTCCTGGGTCGACGTGGCGGTCCTTGGCCCCCCAAGGAACGCGACCCGCTGATAGCCCCGGTCGACCAGCGTCCTTGCCGCCATCCGTCCGCAGGCCACGTTGTCTATCCCCACCACATGCACATCCGGCGCCGTCGCATAGCGGCCGAAGGCGTGAACCACCGGCAGGCCGGCAGCCTTGAAGGCTTCGGAAAAGCTGGGCGGCAGGGTAGAGGACGCCACGATCACCCCATCGACCGAATACTGCCGCAACATGCGCACCGAGGCCGCCGGGTCGGTCGCATCGCTGAGGTTGACCAGCAACGGGCGCAGCCCGCGGTCCTGCAGGCCGCGGGTGAACAGGTCGAAGACCTCCAGGATCAGCGGGTTGTGGAAGTTGTTCGCGATGAGCCCGATCAGCTTGGTCCGCCCCGTCGTCAGGCTGGACGCCAGCGCATTCGGCGCATAGCCGAGGTCCGCCGCCGCCTTCTCCACCTTGGCCCGCGTCTTGGCCGAGACCGAGGCGCCATCGGTGAACGTGCGCGAGACCGCCGAGCGCGAAACCCCCGCCCGCTCTGCCACGTCCTTCAGCGTTACGCCCATCCGTCTGCCTGTCTACCCTGCCGGGCGCACCCGGTGCCCATGGAAAACCAAGACCGCCTCGCCGGGCTTTGCAAGGGGTTTCAGACCGGGCACCCTGAATGGCGGCGACGATTTTGGTCTCCCACCCCGGCGGCGGGCGTGGCATGGTGACGGCAGGAACGGTCCGGGGCGGCGGCAGCGACGGGAGGGGGACACGTGAAATCCTGGTTCTTCCTCCTCGTCGCGGGGGCCGTGGCCCTGATCTTCGGAGTCGAGCGGATCGCCAGCCGCAACGCGCTTGAAGAGGGGCAGGTCCGGGCCGAGACCACGCTGCGCCAGACCGTGAACGCTCTGGAAAGCCACCTCAGCCGGTTCGAGGCGCTGCCCGCGCTCCTGGCCCAGGACGACGCCGTCCGTGCGCTGCTTCTCGCCCCGCGGGATGAAGCGCGGATCGCCGCCATGAACCGCTGGCTGGCCGAGACCAATGCGCTGGTCGAATCCTCCGACCTCTATCTCATCGACCTTGCAGGCGACACGATCGCCGCCTCGAACCACGCGCGGCCCGACAGTTTCATCGGCCAGAACTTCTCGTACCGCCCCTATTTCACCGCCGCCCGCGATGGCGGTCTGGGCCGCTACTTTGCTCTGGGCACCACGTCCGGGGTCCGCGGCTACTACTTCGCCTCACCCGTGCGGGGCGATGCCGGACAGGTCCTGGGGGTCGTCGCGCTGAAGATCGGCGTCGATGCCATCGAGGCCGGCTGGCGCGCCCGCGACTACAGCATCCTCGTCACCGACCCCGAGGGCGTCGTCTTCATGTCGACCGACCCGGGATGGCTGTATCGCGCCTTGCTGCCGCTGACGTCCGACCGGCTGGAGCGTCTTGCCGCCACGCGCCGCTATTCCGACGCACGGCTCGAGGAACTGCAGCCCAGCGAGACGCAATCCGGTGGCGTGGCGCTGATGCGGCTGGCCGACGGGGCCGGGACCTCGCGCGAATTAATCGCCACCCAGACGCCGATGCCCCGGGCAGGCTGGACCGTACGTGTTCTCCTCGACACCGCGCCGATCCGGGCGCAGGCGCGGCTGGCGGTCGCGGCCTTCGGTCTTTTGCTGCTCGTCGGTCTCCTTCTAGCCTGGACCCTGGTCCAGCGCCGCGCCCGGCTGGCCGAACGCCTGGCGATCCAGGCCGCGGCCCAGGCGGACCTTGAACGCCAGGTTGCCGAACGAACCGCCGATCTGACCCGCGCCAACGAGGATCTGCACCGGATGCAGGCCGACCTGGTGCAGGCGGGAAAACTCGCCGCTCTCGGGCGAATGTCGGCGGCGCTCAGCCACGAGATCAACCAACCGCTCGCCGCCGCGCGCAACTATGCCGACAGCGCGGGCCTTCTGATCGACCGGGGCGACCTGCCGCGCGCGCGAGAGAACATCGGGTTGATCCTGGGCCTGATCGACCGCATGGCCGCCATCGCCCGCCATCTTCGCAACGTGGCCCGGAAGCCCAACGAACCCTTGAAGGTCGTGGACCTTGCCGCCGTGGTGCAGGACGCGCTGACCATCGCACAAACCCGCCTCAACGCTGCCGGGGCCACGGTCGCGCTGGACCTGCCCGCCGACCTGCCGACCGTGCAGGGCGGGCCGGTGCGGCTGCAGCAGGTGATCGTCAACGTCCTGTCGAACGCCGCCGATGCCGTCGAGGGCCTGGTCGACCGCCGGATCGAGGTGACGGCGCGAAGCGAGGGTCAGGAGGTCACGCTGGCGATCCGCGACCACGGGCCCGGCGTCGCCCCCGCCATCGCCGACCGCATCTTCGACCCGTTCTTCACCACCAAGCAGGTAGGCTCCGGCCTGGGGCTGGGCCTGTCGATCAGCTACAACATCATGAAGGACTTCGAAGGCGACCTGCGCGTCGCGAACCACCCCGACGGCGGCGCGGTCTTCACCCTGGTCCTGCGTCGCGCCACCGCGCGCGCCCTGGCCGCCGAATGACGCAGACCGTCCTTCTGATCGACGACGACGAGGCGATGCGCCGGTCGACCGAACAGGCGCTGGAACTGGCGGGCTTCTCCGTCCAGTCCTTCCCCAGCGCCGAGGCCGCGCTTCCCCTGATCGGCCCCGGCTTCACCGGCGCGGTGATCTCGGACATCCGGATGCCCGGGATGGACGGCATGAGCCTGCTGGAACGCCTCACGCTTGCGGACCGCGACCTGCCCGTCATCCTGATCACCGGCCATGCCGAGGTGTCGCTGGCTGTCGAGGCGATGCGGCGCGGGGCCTACGACTTCATCGAAAAGCCCTTCACCACGCAACGCCTTGCTGCCACCCTGCGCCGGGCGCTCGACCGCCGCGCACTGGTGATCGAGAACCGCCGCCTCCGCGCCGTCGCGGGCCAGCGCGATGATCTCGAGGCACGGCTTCCCGGTCGCAGCCCTGCCGTGATCGACCTCCGCCGGCTGGTCCGCACGCTTGGACCGTCCGAGGCCGATGCGCTGATCACCGGACCGACCGGGGCGGGGAAAGAGGTGGTGGCGCAGGCCATGCACGACCTCTCCAGCCGCGCGGGCAAGCCCCTCATCGCGATCAACTGCGCAGCGCTTCCGGCCCAGCTGATCGAGTCCGAACTTTTCGGACACGAGGCCGGCGCCTTCCCCGGCGCCCTCCGCGCCCGCTACGGCCGGTTTGAACATGCGCGCGGCGGCACGATCCTTCTGGACGAGATCGGCTCGATGCCCCTGGACCTCCAGGCGCGCCTCCTCCGCGTGCTGCAGGACCGGGTCATCACCCGCCTCGGCTCGAACGACCCGATCGCACTGGACGTCCGCTTCCTGGCCACGTCCAAGGCCGACCTCGCCCAGGCCGCCGCCGCTGGCACCTTCCGCCAGGACCTCCTCTACCGCCTCGCCGTCGCCACCATCCGCGTCGCCCCGCTGGCCGACCGGCGTGAGGACATACCCCTCCTGTTCCTTCAACTCGTCCGCGAGGCCGCCGCGCGCCACGGCACCGAAGACCGCACCCCCGACCCGGAACTTCTGGCCGAACTGTCCGCCCGCGACTGGCCCGGCAACGTGCGCGAGTTGCGCAATGCCGCCGACCGCTTCGTCCTTGGCCTCGACTGGATGGAGGGGCAGGGACCCGAGGCGCCACGGCTCGCCGACCGCGTCGCGGGGTTCGAGCGCAGCGTGATCGCAGGGGCCATCGCTGCGCATCGGGGACATCTGCGCAAGGTCTACGAATCGCTCGGGATCAGCCGCAAGACGCTGTACGAGAAGATGCAGAAGCACGGCCTTGACCGCCGCCTGATCGTCGAGGGGGACGAGGGCGAAGGCTGACGCCCGCGGATGGGTGGAAATCCACCCATGCCGACCGGCGTGATGGGGCCATTTCCACCCATTCTCAGGCCCCAGGCCCCGGAAACCTTCCCGCGCGCCGACGGTTTCCTTTGCCGTGGTCCCGGTTTCGCGCCCCCCTGTCCGCAGCCGGGACGGAGGAGGAAGCCGCCCCGGGACAACGCTACGGACAGCAAGCCACGTCTGGGAGGACATCATGGCCCTTACATCGAAACTCGCCGGCCTCGCCGCCGGCGCGACGCTCGCCGCGTCTGCCGCCTTTGCGCAGACCTATCCCGAACGCCAGATCACGATGGTCGTGCCCTTCGCGGCCGGCGGACCCACCGACACCGTGGGGCGCCTGATCGCCGAGAAGATGTCAGCCGACCTTGGCCAGCAGATCATCGTGGAAAACGTCGGCGGCGCGGGCGGCACCCTTGGCGCTGGCAACGTCGCCGAGGCGGAAGCGGATGGCTACACCATCCTGCTCCATCACATCGGCATGGCGACCAGCGCCACGCTTTACCGCAACCTCGCCTACAACCCGCTTGAGGCCTTCGAATACGTGGGCCTCGTCACCGAAGTCCCGATGACCATCGTCGCCCGCAAGGACCTGGAACCGGCCGACTTCGCCTCGCTCGTCACCTACGTGAAGGAAAACGCCGACACGATCACGATGGCGAACGCCGGGATCGGCGCGGCCTCGCACCTGTGCGGGATGCTGTTCATGCAGGCGGTCGAGGCCCCCATCGTGACGGTTCCCTACAAGGGCACCGGCCCCGCGATGACCGAGCTTCTGGGCGGCCAGATCGACATCATGTGCGACCAGACCACCAACACCGCCGAACAGATCAAGGGCGGCACGATCAAGGCCTATGCGGTGACGACGCCCGCGCGGCTGGACATCTTCCCGGACCTGCCGACCGTGGGCGAAGGCGGTTTCCCCGGGATGGAGGTCTCGGTCTGGCACGGGCTTTATGCGCCGAAGGGCACGCCGGCCGAGGTGGTCGACCGCCTGTCGGCCTCGCTGCAGAAGGCCCTGGCCGATCCGGACATCGCGGCGAAACTGGCCGAGCTTGGCACCGCGCCGTCGCCTGCCGCCGATGCGACCCCGGCTGCCCTGAAGGCCAAGCTGGAAGCTGAGATTGCCCGCTGGAAGCCGATCATCGAAACCGCCGGCGTCTACGCGGACTGATCAGGACCACGGGGGGCGCTGCGCAGGCGCCCCCCGATCTTTTGGCGAGGGGAGGCGCCATTCCATGAAACTCAGCATCGACTGGACCGACGCTCTGGCGGGTCTTCTGTTCATCGCCTTCGGACTGCTCTTCGGGGTGCAATCCCTGGGGCTGGAGATCGGCACCGCCTTCCGCATGGGGCCGGGCTATTTCCCGCTGGTCCTGTCGGGGATCCTGATCCTTCTCGGCATCCTCATCGTCGCAAGCGCCATCCACGACCGGGGCGGCGAGGGGATCGGAACGCTCGCCTGGCGCGGCGTCCTCTTCATCCTGCCCGCGCCGATCTTCTTCGGCCTCACCGTCCGCGGCCTGGGCTTCGTGCCCGCGATCTTCCTGACGACCCTCATCGCCGCGCTGGCTTCTCTGAAGATGCGCCTGCACTGGGCGCTCCTCCTTGCCGCCGGCGTCACGCTCTTCGCCACCCTGGTCTTCTCCTACGGCCTTGGCCTTCCCTTCCGCCGCTTCGGCCCCTGGCTTCCGTTCTGAGGCACGCGCATGGACCTGCTCTCCAACCTCTCGCTCGGCTTCGCCACTGCAGCCTCGCCCGAGAACCTGTTCTTCTGCCTGATCGGCGTGATCCTCGGCACCCTGATCGGCGTCCTGCCGGGCATCGGTGCGACGGCGACCATCGCGATGCTTCTGCCGATCACCTTCCAGCTCGAGCCCGTCTCCTCGCTCATCATGCTGGCCGGCATCTACTACGGCGCGCAGTATGGCGGGTCGACCACGGCGATCCTGATCAACATGCCGGGCGAAAGCTCTTCGGCCGTGACCGCCATCGACGGCTACCAGATGGCGCGGCGCGGCAAGGCCGGGACAGCGCTGGCCGTGGCGGCGCTGGGATCCTTCTTCGCGGGCACCGTCGCCACGCTCCTCGTCGCGCTCTTCGCGCCGCCGCTGACCACCATCGCGCTGAAGTTCGGGGCGGCCGAGTATTTCAGCCTGATGGTCCTCGGCCTCGTCTCGGCCATCGCCCTTGCGCACGGGTCGATCCTGAAGGCATTGGCGATGGTCGTCCTGGGCCTGATCCTCGGCCTCGTCGGGACCGACATCTACACCGGCACCCCGCGCTTCACCTTCGGGATCACCGAATACGCCGACGGCCTCTCCTTCGTGGCCCTCGCCGTCGGCGTCTTCGGCATCGCCGAGATCCTGCGCAACCTGGAAGGCGAGCAGGACCGTTCCGTCCTTGGCACCAAGCTTGGCGGCCTTTTCCCCTCGCGCGAGGACCTTCGCCGCATGGTCGCGCCCATGTTCCGCGGAACGGCCATCGGCTCTGTCCTCGGCATCCTGCCGGGGGGCGGGGCGGTGCTGGCCTCCTTCGCCTCCTACACCGTCGAAAAGCGCCTCTCCGACACCCCGCAAGAGTTCGGCCAGGGCGCGATCGCCGGGGTCGCTGGGCCGGAATCGGCCAACAACGCCGGGGCGCAAACGAGCTTCATCCCGCTCCTCACGCTTGGTATCCCCGCCAACCCCGTTATGGCCCTGATGGTCGGCGCCATGATCATCCAGGGCATCGTCCCGGGCCCCAACGTCGCCACCGAACAGCCCGAGCTTTTCTGGGGCATCATCGCCAGCATGTGGATCGGCAACCTGATGCTCGTCGTGCTGAACCTGCCGCTGATCGGGCTATGGGTGAAGCTTCTGAAAGTGCCCTACCACGTCCTGTTCCCGATCATCATGGCCTTCTGTTCGATCGGGGTCTATTCGGTGAACTCGAACGTCTACGACCTCTATGCCGTCGCCTTCTTCGGTCTCATGGGTTACGCGCTTCTGAAGCTGCGGTGTGAGCCCGCGCCGCTTCTCCTCGGCTTCGTCCTGGGACCGATGCTGGAGGAAAACCTGCGCCGCGCGATGATCCTCGGCCGGGGCGACCCCTCGATCTTCGTGACCCGCCCGATCAGCCTGACGCTACTCCTCCTGACCGTGGCGGTGCTGGTCGTCATGCTTCTGCCGGCGATCCGCAAGAAGCGGGAAGAGGTCTTCGTCGAAGCGGACTAAGCCGTTGCCACGCCCGCAAAGGCGCTTCGGGCCACTCTTCGGCATCCATTGCGTCTTTGCATAGATATAGTAGCATCTCGCCATGCGAGTGGCACAGGAAGTGACGTCCTGCCGCAAAGCTGTTAACTTTGTGTTCATGTTTCTTGGTTTGACCCGGAAATCGACTGATTCCTGCGTTCCAAGCCTCACGGAAACACGATCTGGCGTGGATGCGGAGAGTTCATGGCGACGATTCCCGGCACGAGTGGCAACGACAGCCTGGTCGGTGACATCGACGGCAACTTCAACGACGTGATCTCCGGCGCCGGCGGCAACGACACGCTGCGCGGGTTGACGGCCAACGACATCCTCTACGGCGGGGCAGGTACGGACCTCCTTGACGGGGGAACGGGTAACGACACGCTCTACGGCGGGTCCGCGAACGACACGCTGATCGGCGGCGACGGATTCGACTTCTTAAGCTACACCGGCTTCACCTCGTCGGTCACCGTCAATCTTGGCACCAGCATCGCTTCGGGCGACGGCACCGATGTCATCTCCGGGATCGAGGGGGTCATCGGCAGCTCGGCCGCGGACACGATCACCGGCGACTCGCTTGGCAACTGGCTGCAGGGCGAGGTCGGGGCCGACCTGATCTCGGGCGCGGCCGGGTTGGACAGCCTTTATGGCGGGACAGGTCTCGATACCCTTTACGGCGGGGCGGATGCGGACCTGGCCTTCGGCGGGATCGAGGCTGACGTGCTGGCGGGCAACGACGGTCTCGACACCCTCTACGGGGACGCGGGCATCGATCGGCTGTACGGCGGCAACGACGCCGACCAGCTGTTCGGCGGCGGCGATGGGGACGCCCTGTTCGGCGATACGGGCGCCGACACGCTTTACGGCGATGTGGGGATCGACACGCTTTACGGCGGCAATGACGCCGACACGCTGTATGGCGGCAACGACGGCGACCTGATCTACGGCAACGACGGGGTCGACGCGCTCTTTGGCGATGCCGGGACCGACACGCTTTACGGCGATGCGGGTGACGACCGTCTGGACGGCGGCACCGAGGCGGACTCGCTTTTCGGCGGCACCGGCTTTGACACGCTCTACGGCGGCGCAGGCGTCGACGTCCTGCGCGGCGGCGACAACGACGATCTCGTCTATGGTGGCAGCGAGAACGACAACATCTTCGGCGAGGCCGGCCGCGACACGCTTTACGGCGGTGCGGGCACGGATACCCTGGACGGCGGCGACGGCGATGACTTCCTTCTGGGAGACGAGGGTGGCGACAGCCTTCTCGGGGGGAACGGCGACGACACCCTGCGCGGTGGCGACGGTGCTGACACCTTTGTCGGCGGGACCGGTCTTGACGTGCTGGACTACAGCGATTCCAACGCGGCCATCTCGGTCAACCTGGCCGCCAGCAGCTTTTCGGGCGGTTTTGCGACCGGGGACAGCGGGACGGGCGTCGACGGACTCATCGGCTCGAACTTCAACGATACGCTGGTCGGCTTCGACGGGTTCAGCGCCGATCCGGCAGACCGCTACACGAACATCATCGACGGCGGGCTCGGCAACGACAGCATCTCGGGCCTCGGCGGCAACGACATCCTGCGGGGTGGGGCCGACAATGACACCGTCTCGGGCGACACCGGCGACGACCTTGTCGAAGGCGGCACCGGGGATGACAGACTTCTCGGCGGGGACGGTAATGACACCGTTACGGGCGGCACGGGGCGCGACACGCTTTACGGCGGGGCAGGGCGCGATGGGCTCTTCGGCGGCGACGACGAGGACCTGCTTGCTGTCAGCTTCACGCCGTCGGCGAACGATGTCCTCGGCGCCGAAACCGTGGACGGCGGTGTTGGCGGCACCGACAACGACACGCTCCGGCTTGACATCACCGGGTTCGGCTGGGGTCGCATCGATCTGGCCTACGACCCTCTGAATGACGAGAACGGCACCATCACGTTCTTCGGCCCGGATGGCGTCACCGTCGTCGGCACGCTGGCCTTCGCGGACATCGAGACCCTCGTGATCGTCTGCTTCACGCCCGGGACCCGCATCCTGACCGACCGCGGCGAGGTCGCGGTCGAGACACTGCAGCCGGGCGATCTTGTGCAGACGCGCGACCATGGGTTCCAGCCCCTGCGCTGGATCGGCAAGCGTCACCTGACCCCGCGCGAGTTGCGCGCCCGTCCCGCCCTGCAGCCGATCCGCATTGCAGCCGGGGCGCTGTTCGGCAGCGGACCTGACCGGCCGCTGACCGTCTCGCCCCAGCACCGGGTGCTGGTGTCCGGTGTCAGGGCCGAGCTCTACTTCGGCGAAGACGAGGTACTGGTTCCGGCCAAGCACCTTCTGGGCCTGCCGGGTGTCAGCCGCGACTGTCCCGAGGCCGGCGTGACCTATGTCCACCTGCTCTTTGACCGGCATGAGCTGGTGGTGTCGAACGGGGCCTGGACGGAGAGTTTCCAGCCCGCCGAGAAGACCGTCAGCGCGCTGGATGCGGCCACGCGGGCCGAAGTGCTGGAGCTTTTCCCGGACCTGGCCGCAACCGCCCCGGCCTTTCCCAGTGCCCGGCTTTCGCTGCGGGCGCATGAAGCCCGGGTGCTGGTGGCCGGCTGACCGGCCTCAGGCAAGGCCCGCCAGGTGCAGGATCAGGCCCAGACCCGCCGCACCCGCAAGGACGGTCGCCATCCCGAGCCGCCAGCGGAACACCGCAAGGATGGCAAGCGCCGAAAGTGCCGCGGCGATCCAGTTGATGGACGGAAGCACCGGCAACTCCATCGCCAGCGGGCCGAGGTCCACCACCGCGACCTCGCTCCACACGACATGGATCGCGAACCACAGCGCCAGGTTCAGGATCACGCCCACCACCGCCGCCGTGACGGCCGACAGGGCCGCCGACAGGGCCGCGTTGCGCCGCAGGCCCTCCATGTAGGGCGCGCCGAGGAAGATCCAGGCAAAGCAGGGTGCAAAGGTCACCCAGGTCGTGAGCAGACCCCCCAGCGTGCCTGCGAGATAGGGTTGGGCCCAGCCTGCTTCGCGAAGCGCCCCCATGAAGCCCACGAACTGCAGAACCATGATCAAGGGCCCGGGCGTCGTCTCGGCCATGCCAAGTCCGTCCAGCATCTCGCCCGGTTTCAGCCAGCCGTAGGTGCCCACCGCCTCTTGCGCGACCCAGGCCAGGACCGCATAGGCCCCGCCGAAGGTCAGGACCGCCAGCTTCGAGAAATAGGTGGCGATGTCGGCAAAGACGCTGCCGGGGGCGATGAGCAGGATCACTGCGACCGGCAGAAGCCAGAGCCCGATCGCCGCGACGCCCGCCCGCAGGGCATTGCGCCGCGCTTCGGGCGGCAGCGCCGCCTCTTCGCCCAGAAGCGTCTCGGCATCGGCGACATGCGTCCCGCCCACGGCCGCATGGCCACCCCCCGCCCGGAACGCGGCCAGCCCGGCTTGCGCCCCCGTCCAGCCGATCAGCGCAGCCATCGCGATGATCAGCGGAAACGGCACCTGCAACGCGAAGATCGCCAGGAACGAGGCCGCCGCGATCACCCGCATCGCGCCGTTGCGCAAGGCCCGCCGTCCGACGCGGACCACCGCCTGCAGCACGATCGCCAGGACCGCGGCCTTCAGCCCCAGGAACAGGGCCGAAACGAAGGCGATCTCGCCATAGGCAGCGTAGATCCAGGACAGCCCCATGATCGCGACGACGCCAGGCAGGATGAAGAGGCCCCCCGCCACCAGCGCGCCCCGCACCCCATGCATGAGCCAGCCGATATAGGTCGCCAGTTGCTGCGCTTCGGGGCCTGGAAGCAACATGCAGAAGTTCAGCGCATGCAGGAAGCGGCCGTCGCCCAGCCAGCGCTTCTCCTCCACCAGCACGCGATGCATCACCGCGATCTGGCCAGCCGGGCCGCCGAAGGACAGGGCTGCGATCCGCGCCCAGACGCGGGTGGCCTGGCCAAGGGTCGGCAGCTCGGGTCGGTCGTTGGCGACGGGCGCTGTCATGCGCGGTCCTTAGTCCAAGAGTGTATCAACATTGCGAAAGCGCGCGATTACCGGTCGTTCAGGATGGGTCGCCGACCCGGATTGTCAATCCTTGGGCGGCCGGCCGTCGCAGCGCCATTTCGGTGCCCTGTCGCTGCGGATCCTTGCCGGAACGCGACTCTTCCCGACAAAAGACTTGCCGGACTTTGCAAAACGAGCAACCTTCCGCCGGCGACGCAGAACGTGGGGAACAATCTGGACAAACCGACGAGACGCGGATCGGGGTCCGCATACCGTTGGTCGTTCGGCCTCGCCTGAAGACCTTTGGGTTTTGAATAGTATGGAACGTATTGCGATGACCTCCGCTTCTGCATCCACGCCTTCCTCGGTCGGGCAGGGCCTGGCCGCACGGGCCGCGGCTCGGCACTGGGACGTCATCGTCATCGGAACGGGTGTCGGGGGTGGCCTTGTCGGTCGCCGCCTGGCCGAGCGGGGCCTTTCCGTGCTTTTCCTCGAGAAGGGCCCGGCCGGCTATCGGACCGAGGGGCAGTATCTCAGCACCGATCTTGCCGATTACACCGCGCGCCAGGCCCGCGGCTTCTGGCCGACCCCGATCGAGACCCGCATCGACGGGGGACAACCGCACCGTTTCTTCGCGCCTTTGGGCAGCGGGGTCGGGGGGTCGTCGGTCTTTTACGCGGCGGCCGCGGAAAAGCCGGAACGCCACGACCTCGAAACGACGAACGCGATGGTGCATCCGACCGGCGGCTGGCCGGTTGGCTTTGACAGTTTTCGCCCCTACTTCACCCAGGTCGAGGACGTCCTGTCGATCCGCGGCGAGAAGGACCCGCTGTCCGATCTGCCGGGTCCGAAGCTTCCGGCCGCGCCCCTGACCAAGGCCGAGGAGCAGATGTTCCGCGACCTCCGGTCGGCGGGCCTGAACCCCTACCGTGCGCATGAAGCCTTGCGCCGCCTGCCGGGGTGCGATGACTGCCTGGGGCGCAAGTGCCCGCGGCCCTGCAAGATGGACGGACGCTCTGCCGGGGTGGAACCGGCGCTGGAAACCGGCCGCGCGACGCTTTTGCCGAACACCACGGTCGAGGAACTGATCGAGGGGCAGGGCCGCATCACCGCCGTCCGCGTCCGGACCGATGGCAGGGACTACCTTCTGGAGGCCGATGCCTTCGTCCTGGCCGCCGGCGCGCTCAACTCGCCCAATCTCCTTCTGCGCTCGACCGGTCGTCACACGGCGGGCTGTGCGAATTCCAGCGGCTGGGTGGGCCGGGGCCTGATGTTCCACCTGTCCGAAATGGTGGCGCTCTGGCCCCGGCGCGGCAGCCCGGTGGTGGGGGCGACCCGGGCGCTGTCCTTCCGGGACTTCTACACCCACGAGGGCCAGCGGCTGGGCCTTGTGCAGTCCATGGGGGTCGCCGCCGATTACGGACAGATCGCGGGCCATCTGAAGGGCCTCTTGTCCCGCAGCCGCCTTCGTCGGGTGCCAGGCGCGTCGCGGATGGCGACCGTCGCGGCCAAGATCGGCGCCGATGTCTTCGGTTCGGCCACGGTCCTCGTCGGACTGGTCGAAGATCTGCCCTACCAGGGTAACCGCGTCCAGCCGCACCCGGACGATCCGGAAATTCCCTTGATCCATTATACGATATCTGACGAACTTAAAGCCCGGCGGGCGCTTCTGCGCCAGCTGATGCGACAAAGGCTTGGCCAGCATCGGATGATGTTCCTGAACTTCGGCTTGAACCTCAATTTCGGCCATCCCAGCGGGACTTTGCGCTTTGGCACAGACCCTTCGACCTCGGTGCTTGACGCGGATTGCAAAGCGCATGATCTCGACAATCTCTACGTTGCCGATGCCTCGTTCATGCCGACATCCATGGGGGTGAACCCAAGCATGACCATAGCCGCCAATGCGTTGCGGGTGGGCGACATCCTTGCTGCCCGCCTTTCCGCGGTCCGGCGCAAGGCTGGCTGATGCAGGACGGAAGACCCATGCAGGAAGCGCTTGCAGAGATCGCCGTAATCACCGAGGCGGGGTGGGGGATCGGCAAGGCGCTGGCCCTGGCGCTGGTCCGGCGCGGCATCGCCGTGGCCGGGATCGGGCGTGAGCCTTTCCAGGCCGAGGGCATCCACGCCATCACCGCCGATGTCCGTGAACCGGCCGAAGTCGCCCGAGCCTTCAGCGAGATCCGCGCGCAGCTGGGCACGCCCACGATCCTGATCAACAATGCCGAGACCTATCCTGACCGCGACATCCTGGACGAGACCCCGGCCTCGTTCATGGATACCGTCCAGCTCAACCTCGGTGGCGCCTTCAACTGCTGCCACGAGGTCCTGCCCGCCATGGTCGAAAGCGGGTCCGGGCGGATCATCAACGTCGTCACCTTCGCCGATGTCAGTCCTGCTCCACTTGCCGCCGGCTACGCCGTCTCGAAAGGCGCACTGCGCATCCTGACGCGGGCGCTTGTCGCCGACCTCGGGGACCGTTTTCCGGGGATCGTCATCAACGACTGGATTCCCGGCACGCATCAGCCGCGCAAGGGGATCCCGGATGGGGTCGATCCGGCAGAGGCGGCCGAATGGGGCGCGACGCTTGCCCTCTTGCGGCGACCGGATCTTACGGGCCGCGTCTTCCTGCGCGACCGCGAGCATCTGCCCCCGGTCTCGCTCAAGGGTAGGGTCCGCGACCGGGTGCTGGGGCGCCGTCCCCAGCGCATCCGCCTCTGATCCATGCCTGCGACTGCCCAATTCTTGGGCATGTGGTCACCGCCCGGGCGGATTCGACATCTCGGGGCTTCCCGACGCCCGGGCGCTCTGCTCTAGTTCCCTCTAGGTTGGTGCCGGGGGACGGGTGTGACGCAGTTCAACGAGATGTATCAGGGGGTGGAGGTCCGCCCGCCCTATGCGCGGCTGAAAGACTGGGTCGCACAGATGCCCGTGGAGTTGCGCAGCCTGAAACAGGCCGAGGCAGAGGCGCTGTTCCGACGCATCGGCATCACCTTCGCGGTCTACGGCGAGGGCGGCGACCCCGATCGTCTGATCCCCTTCGACATGTTTCCCCGCGTCTTCTCCGGCTCGGAATGGGCCAAGCTCGAACGCGGAATCAAGCAGCGCGCCCGCGCCTTGAACGCCTTCCTCGTCGACGTCTATGGCCGGGGAGAGATCATCCGCGCCGGCCGCATCCCCGCCCGCCTCGTCTACCAGAACGAGGCCTACGAGAAGGCCGTCGCAGGCTTCGTCCCGCCCAAGGGCGTCTATTCCCACATCGTCGGCGTCGACATCGTCCGCACCGGCCCCGACCAGTTCTACGTGTTGGAAGACAACTGCCGCACCCCCTCGGGCGTCAGCTACATGCTGGAAAGCCGCGAGATCATGATGCGGATGTTCCCCGACCTCTTCCGGGAAAACCGGATCGAACCCGTCGACACCTATTCCGAGAAACTCCGCCGCACCCTGTCCAGCGTCGCGCCCGCCAAGTGCAAGGGCGAGCCGACGGTCGTGATCCTTACCCCCGGCCATTTCAACAGCGCCTACTATGAGCATTCGCTTCTCGCCGACCTGATGGGTGTGGAACTGGTGGAAGGGCAGGACCTCTTCGTCGACGGCGAATACGTCTACATGCGCACGACCGAAGGCCCGCAGCGCGTCGACGTGATCTACCGCCGCATCGACGACGCCTACCTCGATCCCCTGTGCTTCCGCCCCGACTCCATGCTCGGCATCCCCGGGTTGATGGACGTCTACCGCTCCGGCGGCGTGTCGATCTGCTCCGCCCCCGGGGCAGGGGTGGCCGACGATAAGGCTGTTTACACCTACGTTCCCGACATGGTCCGCTTCTACCTTGGCGAAGAACCCATCCTGCAGAACGTCCCCACCTGGCAATGCGGCCGCGACGAGGACCTGAAACACGTCCTCGCCAACCTTCCCGACCTCGTGGTCAAGGAAGTCCACGGCTCGGGCGGCTACGGGATGCTCGTCGGCCCCAAATCCACAAAAGACGAGATCGAACGCTTCCGCCTGAAGCTCACCGAGGATCCCGGCAACTACATCGCCCAGCCCACGCTCGCCCTCTCCACCGTCCCGACCTTCGTCGAGGAGGGCGTCGCCCCCCGCCATGTGGACCTAAGGCCCTACTGCCTTGTTGGGGAACGCATCGAGCTTGTCCCCGGCGGCCTCACCCGCGTCGCACTGAAGGAGGGCTCGCTCGTCGTGAACTCTAGCCAGGGCGGCGGGGTCAAGGACACCTGGGTTCTGGCGGAATGAGGGGCGCGCGCATGACAGACGTCGGACCCGGGACTGGCCTCCCCCTCACCCTGACCCTCTCCCCCGGGGGGAGAGGGAAGCGCGGATCGAACCGTCGTGCCAGGCAGGCCGGCGGTCGTTGGGCGGAACGGTCGCGCCAGGGTCACCCTCTCCCCCCGGGGGAGAGGGCCGGGGTGAGGGGAGAGCGCACATGCTAAGCCGCACCGCCGACAACCTCTACTGGATCGCCCGCTACATGGAGCGCGCCGATACCGTCGCGCGCCTTCTGGAAGTCGGATCCCGCATCAGCCTGCTGCCATCGGCCCAGGGCTACCGCAGCGAATGGGACAGCCTGCTGCAAGCCACCGGCATGGCCCATGCCTTCGCGCAGAAATACGGGCAGACCGTCCAGCGCAACATCGAAAGCTTCCTATTCTTCGACCGCGACAACCCGTCCTCCATCGCCTCCTGCATCACCGCTGCGCGGGAAAACGGCCGCATCGTCCGCACCGCGCTGACCTCCCAGGTCTGGGACGCGCTCAACACCGCGTTTCAGGAGCTGAAGCAGCTCGAACGCGCCGAACGCTCCACGCTGGAACTCTCGCGCCTCACCGACTGGACCATGCGCCACGCCGCCATGCTGCGGGGCGCCATCGACGCCACGCTCCTGCGCGACGACGGGTTCAACTTCCTGAACATCGGCTACTACCTGGAACGCGGCGACAACACCGCCCGCCTGATGGACGTGAAATACTACGTCCTTCTTCCCCGCGTCGATTTCGTGGGCTCGGGCCTCGACAACTACCAGTGGACCACCCTTCTGCGCGCGATGGGGGCGCAGCGGGCCTTCCACTGGGCCTATGGCGGCGACGTCACCGCGATGAAGATTGCCGACTTCCTGATCCGCAACCCGCAATCCCCGCGTTCGCTTGCCACCTGCACCGCCGGGCTGATGAACCACCTCGGCCGCCTCGCCAAGGCCTACGGGCGCGAGACCGAGGCCCAGGCCACGGCGCAGCGCCTGCACGCCGGGATTGAAAGCGCCACCGTCGAGGCGATCTTCGACGAGGGGCTGCACGAATTCCTGACCCGCTACATCGCCGATGCGGCCCAGCTCGCCAATGCGATCCACGCCTCCTACCTCAGCGGAGAGATGCGCTGATGCGCCTGACCGTCGATCACGTGACCCGCTACCGCTACGACGCGCCCGCCCGGTCGGTCGTGCAAAGCCACCGTCTGATGCCCTCGACCTTCGCGGGCCAGAAGGTTATCGACTGGGAGGTGACGGTCGAGGGCGGGCTGAAGGGTGCCCGGCACCGCGACGGGGCAGGGGACCAGGTCCAGGGCTGGACCATCGCCGGCCCGGTGACCGAAGTCACCGTCCATGTCCGCGGCACCGTGGAAACCGAGGACCTCGCCGGCGTCCTCCGCGGCCATCGCGAGTCCGTCGCCCCCGACTGCTATCTGCGCGAAACGCTGCCCACCCGGATCGACGTGGCATTGGCAGAGCTTGCCCAGTCGGCCACCGGCCCCGACACGCTCAGCCTCGCCCATGCGCTTTCGGCCGCCGTCTCGGACGCCATCGCCTACCGCCCCGGCGTGACCCATGCCCACACCACGGCGTCCGAGGCTCTGGCCCTGGGCGAAGGCGTCTGCCAGGACCATGCCCACGCTCTCATCGCCTGCGCGCGCCACCGGGGCATCCCGGCGCGCTATGTCTCGGGCTACCTCTTCGCCGCGCAGGACGGCACCCCGCACGAAGCCGCCCATGCCTGGGCCGAGCTTCACATTCCCGGCCTCGGCTGGGTGGGTTTCGACCCGGCCAACCGCTGCTGCCCCGACCAACGCTACATCCGACTCGGCTCGGGTTTCGACGCCCAGGACGCCGCCCCGATCCGCGGAATTTCGCGCGGCGGAACCGGCGAGGACATGGATGTGACGGTTGCGGTTCAGCAGGCGGTTCAATAGGGTCCGAGCCGGAAGAAGGAACGGACGACGATGACTTACTGCGTGGGGCTCTTGCTGAACGAAGGCATGGTGCTGCTCTCGGACACGCGCACCAATGCGGGCCTCGACAACATCTCAACCTACCGCAAGATGTTCACCTTCGAAGAGCCGGGTGAACGCGTCATCACCATCCTGACCGCCGGCAGCCTGTCGGTCACCCAGACCACCATCGCCCAGCTGCGCGAGGACATCGCCGACCGCGAGGCGACGCCCGAAACCTCGATCATGCTGGCCCCCACAATGCTGAAAGTGGCCGAGATCGTCGGCAATCGCCTTGCCGTCGTCCGGGCCGAGGTCGACCACAAGCTTGCCGCCTCGCAGGGCGCCTCCGCCTCGATGATCGTCGCCGGACAGCGCAGGGGTGGGGCGATGCGGCTATTCCTCATCTACCCAGAAGGCAACTTCATCGAAGCGACCGAAGACACGCCCTTCCTTCAGATCGGCGAGCACAAGTACGGCAAGCCGATTCTCGACCGCGTGGTGAAGCCGACGACCAGCCTCTCCGACGCGACCAAGGCCGTGCTCCTGTCGATGGATTCGACGCTGCGGTCGAACCTCTCGGTCGGCATGCCCCTCGACCTCGCGGTGATCGAACGCGACGCCTGCAAGGTCACCCTTCGCCGCCGGATCGAGAACGGCGACCCCCAGTTCCGTGCCATGTCCGAGGCCTGGTCCACCGCGCTGCGCGAAGGTTTCGCCAAGATCACGATCTAGCCCGGGGGGCGGATCAGTCCGCGTCCCCCGCCACCTGGCTCAGAACCTGCCCGCGCCCGCGCAGCCGCATCAGCATCGGTACGATCAGGAAGACCGCCGAGATGCCCAGAAGCGTGGCCGAGACGGGGGTGGACACCAGCGTCGTCCAGTCGCCCTGCGCGATGGACAGCGCCCGGCGCAGCTGCTGCTCGGCCATCGGTCCCAGGATCAGCCCCACCACGACCGGCGCGATGGGATAGCCGTAAAGGCGCATCCCGTAGCCCATCAGCCCGAACAGGATCAGCATGCCCAGCTCCACCGGCGAGGGGTTGACGCCGATGGTCCCCAGGGTGGCGAACAGAAGGATACCGCCGTAAAGCCATGGCCTCGGGATCGACAGAAGCTTGATCCACAGCCCGATGAGCGGCAGGTTCAGCACGACCAGCATCAGGTTCGCTATCAGAAGCGACGCGATCAGCGTCCAGACAAGTTCCGCGTTCATCACGAAGAGTAGCGGCCCCGGCTGCAACCCAAACTGCTGGAACCCCGCCAGCATGATCGCCGCCGTCGCCGTCGTCGGCAGGCCCAGCGTCAGCAGCGGCACCAGCGTCCCCGCCGCCGCCGCGTTGTTCGCGGCCTCCGGCCCCGCCACGCCCTCGATGGCGCCCTTGCCGAACTCCTCGGGATGCTTCGTCAGCTTCCTCTCCGTCGCATAGGACAGGAACGACGCCACATCCGCGCCCCCGGCGGGCATGGAGCCGATGGGAAAGCCGATGAAGGTCCCGCGCAGCCAGGCTTTCCAGGACCGTGCCCAGTCGGTCGCCGTCATCCGGACCGACCCCTTCACCTTGTGCATCCCGTCCGGCGGCTCGCGCATCGCGGCCACCGCCAGCGCCTCGCCGATGGCAAACAGGGCCACCGCCAGCGTCGTCGTCTCGATCCCGTCCATCAGCTGCGGCACGCCATAGGTCAGCCGCGCCGCGCCGGTCAGCCCGTCGATCCCCACGCAGGCCAGCGCCAGCCCGATGAACAGCGAGGTCAGCCCCCGCAGCGACGAATCCCCAAACGTGGCCGACACGGTGACGAAGGCCAGCACCATCAGCGCGAAATACTCCCGCGGTCCCAGCGTCAGCGCCAGCTTCACCACCTGCGGCGCGAGGAAGGCCAGAAGCAGCGTCGCGATCAGACCCGCCACGAAACTTCCGATTGCCGCCGTTGCCAGCGCCGGGCCACCGCGCCCCTGCCGGGCCATCTGGTTCCCCTCGATCGCCGTGACGATCGACGCGCTTTCCCCCGGCGTGTTCAGCAGGATCGAGGTCGTCGACCCCCCATACATGCCCCCGTAATAGATGCCCGCGAACATGATCAGCGACCCCGCCGGGTCGAGGCCATAGGTCACCGGCAACAAGAGCGCCACCGTCAGCGCCGGGCCGATCCCCGGCAAGACACCCACGGCGGTGCCCAAGGTCACCCCGATCAGCGCGTAAAGCAGGATCATCGGGTCCATCGCCGAGCCAAGGCCCTGCAGCAGCAGCGAAAAGCTTTCCATCCCTCAGCCCCCGAAGATCAGCCGCTCAAGCGGCCCGGCTGGCAGGTTCAGCTGCAGCAGCTGGTCGAAGACCCCGTAGATCACCAGCGCCAGCCCCAGGCCCACCGCCACGGCCATCCACAGCGGCTTCTGCCCGAAGCCACGCGCGGTCATGCCGAACAGAAGCGCACCCGAGATGACGAAGCCAACCACGTGCAGCAGCGCCAGCTGCAACCCCAGCCCGCCCAGGATCCACAGGACCGGGGCAGGGGCCTGACGCGGCGGCTTCGGCAGGTCGCCCTTCAGCCCGGACACCACCGTCAGCACCGCCAGCACCAGAAGCCCATAGGCGATGATCCTCGGCACGTCGCCGGGGCCGACGCCGGCATAGCCGCCGTCCTGCTTCAGCCCCGCCGCATCGACCAGAAGCAGCGCGGCAAGCCCTGCCAGCCCCGCTGCAATGACGAACGCCGCCCCCCGCGGGTTATTGGGGGGGCGGCGTTCCGGGGAGATCCCCTGGCTCATTTCACCAGGCCGATGTCGCGCAGCACGCTTTCGGTCGCGGCGATGTCCGCGTCCAGCTGCGTCGCGAAGGCGTCGCCTGCAAGGTAGGTATTGGTCCAGCCCTTGTCGGCCAGCATCTTGGTCCACCCGGCGCTGGCGTTCAGCTTCTCGATATCGCCCGAGATCTTCGCCACCTGCTCCAGCGTCAGCCCCGGGGCCGCTGCGACCATCCGCCAGTTCTCGACCACCACGTCGAAGCCCGCTTCCTTGATGGTCGGCGCATCGATCCCCTCCAGCCGCTCGGCCGAGGAGACGGCCAGCAGCCGCATGGTGCCGGCCTTCACCTGCTCGGCGAACTCGCCCACCGAAGAGACCCCGGCCGTCACCTGGTTGCCCAGGATCGCTGCCATCGCCTCGCCACCGCCCGAGAAGGCGACATAGTTGATCTTGGTCGGGTCCACGCCCGCGGCCTTGGCGAGAAGCCCCACGGTGATGTGGTCCGTGCCACCTGCCGAGCCGCCAGCCCAGCTGACCGAACCCGGGTCCGCCTTCAGCTTCTCGACCAGGTCGCCCAGCGTCTGGATGTCCGAGGCCGCCGGAACGACGATGGCCTGCGTGTCGCCCGTCAGCCGCGCGATGGGCGTCACGTCCTTCAGGGTGACGGGTGAGGCGTTGGTCAGGATCGCGCCCACCATCACATAGCCGCCGACGATCAGTTTCGTCGGATCGCCCGCGCTGTCGGCCACGAACTGAGCCAGGCCAACCGTGCCGCCCGCGCCCGGGACGTTGATCACCTCGACCGACGGCGCGATGCCTTCGGCCTGCATGACCTCCTGCATGGCCCGCGCCGTGCCATCCCAGCCGCCGCCCGGGTTGGCGGGGGCCATGATCGTGTAGTCCTGCGCGAAGGCCGGAACTGCCAGCGCGGCCGAAAGGGCCACGCCAAGGAATGCGTGTTTCATCTGGTTTCCTCCCATTGGGCAACAAGGTTGCCGAATCCGCCGGGGCTCCCTCCCCGGAACAGGTCCAGCAAAGCATGGCAACCTGTCAGCAACCTGACATGTTCCCCAAGGCTACTCGCCGCCCTCCAGAGCCGCGTTCCACTGGGCCAGCACCCGTGCCCGGCTGGCCCCGTCCAGATAGGCCAGCAGGCCCGGCGACACCGCCACGGGGCGCAGCTTCGCCCCCAGGGCCTCCTGCATGGCGGCGGCCGAATCCTTGCCCCGCACCTCCAGGCTGACCGCCGGCAGACGCAGCCGCTCGGCCAGCACCGTCTGCCCATCGCGCGACATCAGGAACTCCAGGAAGGCCTCGCCCAGGTCCGGGCTCGCCGCCGCCCGCGGCACCAGCGCGACCCGGCTGATCACCACGACATAGTCGCGCGGCAGCACCAGCCCGACATCTGGCAGTCGCGCCGCCTGGTCTGCCGCGTAGGACCCCAGCACGTTGTAGCCGAGCTTCAGCTCGCCCGAGTTCACCCCGTCGATCACCGCCTGCGACGTGGGGAAGGTTTGCACCCCCGCCCTGCCCATCGCCCGAACCAGCGGCCAGAGGTCGGCGAAATGCTCAAGGTCCCGCATCAGGTACAGGTAACCCACCGCCGACCGCGCGATGTCATAGGTGCCGACCTGCCCCTTCGGCGCCGTGGCCAGCCAGTCGATCAGCGCCGCCCGGGTATCCGGAGGTCCATCCGGGAAGGACGGCCGGTGATAGACGATCACCCCCGGCTCGAAGGTCAGCGCAAAGACCATGTTCCGCCAGGCCGCCCAGTCCGGCCAGGCCGCCGCCCCCGGAACATCCGCCTCGCGTGCATAACCGTCATTGGCCAGTTTCACGGTAACGTCCATCGCCGAGGAAAACACCAGGTCCGCCGTCGGCGCGCCCTTGTCCGTCTCCTCCATCACCCGTGCCGCGATCTCACCGGCAAGCAGGTCCTCGTAGCGCACGGCCACATCGGGTCGGCTGGCCTGGAATGCCTCGACCAGCGGCCGCGCCAGCGGGGAGTCGAGCGAGGAATACAGCACCAACTCCCGCTCGCCGCCCTCCGGAGCCGGGAAGATCGTGATCTCCGCCTCGGCGGGCAGGGCAAGGCAAAGCAGCAGGGCGCGCATCCACATCCCGCAAACCTAGCCGCAGTGCCCGCGCCCGGGCAACAACCGCGATTCGCGCTTAGTGGTGAACGCGGCCGCGGCGCGTCTTGCGACTAACGCTGCGTTGCCAGTCACTTGCCGGCCGACCCCGCAGTAATGCCTTCGAACCCGTTCACGCTTCCTAAACCGCGGCCACCTGTCCTACCTTTGCCCCATGAGAATCCTCCTCGTCGAAGACGACCTCCCCCTGGCCGAGGCGCTGACCACGCTCCTCCTCGGCGCGGGCTATGCGCTGGACGTGACCCACGACGGCCTTTCCGCCGAGACCCTGATCGGTGCCGAGCGCTTCGACCTCGTCATCCTCGACCTCAACCTGCCTGAGAAGGACGGCCTCTCCGTCCTCCGCTCCCTCCGCGCCCGGAAGAATCCCGTTCCAATCCTGATACTTACGGCACGAGGTGAACCTGCCGAGCGGATCCAGGGCCTCGACCTCGGCGCGGACGACTACATGGTCAAACCCTTTGACGTCGGCGAATTCGAGGCCCGCGTCCGCTCCATCCTCCGCCGTCAGGCCGGCCACCACGCCTCCGAACTCCAGATTGGCCCGGTCCGTTTCGACATGACCGCGCGCCGCTTCACCGCCGGCGACGAACACCTCGACCTGCCGCCAAGGGAGCTCGCGCTTCTGGAACTCTTCTTCCTGCGGGCGGGCAGGGTTGTCGGAAAAGAGGCGATCGTTCAATCCCTTACCTCGCTGGACGACTCCCTCTCGGACAATGCCATCGAACAATACGTCAGCCGCCTCCGCCGCCGCCTCCAGCCGCACGGCCTGACCCTCCGCACCGCGCGCGGCCTCGGCTACATGCTGGAACGCCCCCTTGGCTGACCGCCCCGCCTCGCTTCGCCGCACGATCCTTGTCTGGCTGGTCCTCGCCACCGCCGCCATCGGCGTCCTTGCGCTTCTGGACACCCGGGTCGAGGCCCTGCGGACCGCCCGCGAGGTGTCGGACCGCGTCCTCGTCGGCTCCGCGATGGCCATCGCGGAAGGGGTCAGCGTGGATGCCGAAGGCGGGCTGGCCATCACCATCCCCTTCTCGGCGCTCGACATGCTCTCCTCCACCGCGCAGGATCAGGTCTTCTACCGCGTGGACGGGCCAGAGGGAATCCTCACGGGATACCAAGACCTTGCGCCGCTTTCCGTAAGTGCCGAAGCTGAAACTGCGGTGGGCGACGCCAGCTACAATGGCCTTTCGATCCGGACGGCGACCCTGTCGCGCGAACTGACCACCGGCGAGGGCACGCTGCCCTTCACGGTCACCGTGGCCGAGACCACCCGCGCGCGCGAGGCGTTGGCCCGTTCCATCCTGACCCGCTCGGCCTTGCGGATCGCGGGCCTCATCGCCGGGGCCGCGCTGGTGGCCTGGACCGTCGCGACCTACGCGCTCCGCCCCCTTGACCGCCTCTCCCGCGCCATCGCCACGCGCGAGCCGCATGACCTGACTCCGATCCGGACGGACGCGCCCGCCGAGCTTCGTCCTGTCGTCGATGCGCTGAACGCGTTCCTTCTGCGCCTTTCGCGCGCGATGGCGGCGCTGCAGAACTTCGCCAGCAACGCCAACCACCAGATCCGCACGCCCCTGACCGTGGCCCGCACCCAGATTGCCGTGTCCGGAAAGGCGAACGGAGCGGCGGCGCTTCACAAGGCGGATGCCGCGCTCGTCCGGATCGAGAGGGTTCTGGAACAGCTACTCCTTCTGGCGCGGGTCGAGGCGTCCGGCACCCGGCCCGCCTTGCGCGAAGCCGACGTCGCGGCCCTGGCCCGCAGCGTCACTGCCGACCTCATGCCCCAGGCCGTGCGTCTGGGCCAGGACCTTGGCTACGAGGGGCCCGAAAGCGCCTTTGCCCTGACCGAAGAGGTCCTGCTGGGTGAGCTTCTGCGCAACCTCGTCGGCAACGCGCTTCATCACTGCCCGGCCGACACCGTCGTCACCCTCCACCTTGCGCAGGGGCCGGAGGGCCTGGAACTGTCGGTGACCGACACCGGGCCCGCGCTGGCGGAAAGCAGCTTCGCCGACCTCCAGACCCGCCTGCAGCCCGGCCGGGAAATGCGCTCGGGCACCCGCGGCCTGGGTCTCCACATCGTGGCCGAAATCGCCCATGCCCTGGGCGCGGGGCTCGAGATGCAGCGCGGACCGGGGGGCAGGGGGCTTGCCGTCCGCGTCACCTTGCGCTCCATGTAGGGAAGCCCGGCCCCCTCCCAGGGCGTGACATGAAGATCGCACTGCAATGGGATAACTCCATCACCGGCTATCCTTTTCGTGCGAGATGCGCGGTGGATACCGTATTCTCGGTCGTCGATTATGGTCCGGGGTGGCCTGGTTTGGACTTGCAAGGAGCCGCGCTTGAAACGTGAAACGACCAACTGGCTGCGCTTCATCCTCGAAGATCTGCTGCCCCCGGTGATCCGTGACTCGCAGCTCTTTCACGGCGTGGCGCGTCTGGCCTGGGGGCCGCATGTCACCCGCCTGGCCGACTTCCGCGAACGCTCGGCCTTCCTCACGCCCGAGGAATATGCCTCGCTCTACCGCGATCATCCCCGCGTCCACGAGGGCACCGATCTCTCGCAGGGCTGCGTCGACGAAATCCTGAAGTCCATCGTCGGGGACAGCGTCTGCGACATCGGCTGCGGCACCGGCTATCTCGTCCGCAACATTCGCGCCGCCCGCCCCGATCTGCGCCGCGTGGCCGGATCGGATTTCATCGTCGACGGGATCACCCCCATGCCCGGGACCGAGTTCCATGCCGCCATGGTCGAGGAGCTGCCCTTCGCCGACGGCGAATTCGATACGGTCGTCTGTACCCACCTGCTCGAACACCTGCTCGAGCCACGCAAGGCCGTGGCGGAACTGCGCCGGATCACGCGTCGCAGGCTCATCATCGTCGTCCCCTGCGAGCGTGAGTACCGCTACACCTTCAACCCGCATTTCAACTTTTTCCCCTACCGCGGCTCGCTTCTCCGGATCATGATCCCTGTGCCGCCCGAGTTCCGCTGTTTCCGGATCGGTCGCGACTTCTACTACGAAGAGACCCGCCCCGCCGCCGGGCCGACCTGAAGGACCAGACGGTGAGCGACCGGGTCCGCTTGATCCTGCTCGGTCTTGCAGCGCTGCTGCTCTTGTCCGATCTGCGCCCTGCCATGACCTTCCTGGGCGCGCTCTTTGACGAAGGGCTCACGCCTTCGTTGGTAGACAGCGACTTCGTGAACTATTGGATGGGCGCCCATCTCGCGCAGACGGGTGCTCAGGTCGACCTCTTCACCCAGGAAGTCTACTTCGACCGCCTTGAAGAGGAATTCGGCCCGCAAAGGCAGATCCGGGCCTGGTCCTATCCGCCGCACCTCCTGTTGCCGCTGTTCCCGCTGGGCTTCCTGCCCTACGAAGCAGCCTTCGCCCTGTTCCTCCTCCTGACGCTGGCGCTCTTTACGGCGGCAGCCGAGCATTTCCGGCGGACGGAACTTGCCCATGCCGATCGTCTTGCGATGCTGGCCGTGCTTCTGACCTATGCGACCGTCAACCTCGGCGCCGGCCAGAATGGCTTTCTGACCGGCGCACTTCTCCTCTTCGGGCTCGCCTGGCGCGGCCGGCATCCCGTGCTGGCCGGGATCGCCTTCGGGCTTCTGACCGTCAAGCCCCAGCTTGGCCTTCTCATCCCCCTGCTTCTGCTGTTCGAGCGGGACTGGCGGACGATCCTGTGGTCCGGGATCGTGACGGTGGCCCTCGTGGCGCTCTCCGTCCTCTGCTTCGGCTCCGAGCCGTGGAAGCTCTACCTGACCGTGACGATCGACGAACAGAGCCGCGTCCTTACGGAATGGACGGGCGTGTTTCTCCACATGATGCCGACCGTCTTCGCAGCCGCCCGCACGCTGGGGTTTCATCCCTCAGAGGCGGCCCTTTTGCAGGGACCGGTCTCCATCGCCGCGCTCGTTGCCGCCCTTTGGCTTTTCCGACGCGAGCGGTCCCGTCCCGGACGCGCCTTCGCGCTTCTTTGCACAACCTTCCTTCTGAGCCCCTACGGCTTCGACTACGACATGGGGGCGCTGGCAATCGTGGCCGTGCTTCTGCTTTCTGCGCAAGGCGTGAATGCCGGCCAGGCAGCCTCGGCGGCTCTGGCCCTGGTGGCCATACTTCCGGCATTCGTGTTGCCCACAAGCCTGGCCGGGGCGCCGGTGGCCCCCCTCGTGCTCGCTGGCGCGCTGTGGGTCTTCATGCGCAACACCCGCCGCCACGCCACCGCAGTGCCCTGAAACCCACGCAAGCTTTCCCAAATCGACCCACACCGTACACCGCGACTTTGCCTCCATATGTACGCGCGCCGGGGAAATTTCTTGCTGGCCAAGCACGAGGTGCTACGCTGGGATGTGGTGGATAGCCCGCAGATAGGATCGGCGTCCATGCGAGGCGACGGGGAACTGCAAGCGATGGCCCTAAGCCCGCACGACCCCTTTCTTTGCGCGATTCAGGGCTCGTACGCCATGGCCCTTCTCCGCCTCGGACGAATGGAGGAGGCGGCGAAGATGGGGCTTCTGGCCTCCCGCCAGCATAATGTTCACAAGCATATCCTGGGGATCACCGCCATCGCGCTCGCCGCGGCCGGTCGCGAGGAGGAGGCACGAGACCAGATTGCACGCATTCGCAGGCTGGACGGCAATTACGATCTGGCCCGGTTCAGAGGCGCCTTCATGCAGGTGTCGGAGGATTTCGCATCCGTGGCGCGCAGCGTGGCGCCCCGGATTGGATTGGCATAGCTTGAAGTCCTGGATTAGAGCCGGTCATACTCTGACGGATTGCGCCTCACGAACGGCTCATGGCCGATAGCAGGCGTCATTGCTCAGGGCGCTCGTCCGCCCCGTGAAGCATCGGCAGATCTTCGGCGAAATTTCGGTCATCCGTCAGGACTTTCCACCACCATGCGTGCAACCGATGACAATGGTCGGCACCGCGGCATGGTGCAGATCTGAACCTTGGAGGCTTCAGATGGGGATATGGGCAAGACTGACGAGTTGGAGGTCCTTCTTTCCAATTGGCTGGCACCAAATGTCGAGAGGCTTGCAGTGACCCTGCACCGGGATTTCGTGGCCTTTGGCCGCGAAGAGGGACTCTTCGTTCGTGCTGATGCCCCGATGTTCCTGTCTTGGGCTCGGCGCTCGAACCTGTCTTCGGGCTCCCCTTCCCGGGTCGATTGGTGTGATGTCCACGGAACACTTGCAACTGCGTGTCTCGTCCAGGAGATACCAGACTCAATCAAAACAATCGTGCTGACCATGCTCAACGTCAGCCAGGGCTGGAGGGTCATGACAGCGACCTTTTCGGTCCTTGACGCTGCAAATCCGCCGGTCGCAGGAAAAGTGCACGTGAACTGACCGCTTTGGGCCTGAAGTGGCAGGCAAGATCCGGCGATCCTCCGTATCTAAAGAGGTATTAGATACAGGACTTTACACCATGAAGACGATCTTGGCCCTCGGCTCAGCCGGGGGGTCTTTTACATTGCTGCACGGGGGTCTTTCGGACCAAGGCCAAGTCGGGGCAGGTGGTAGAGAAGCCGCAACCCATGAAGATCGTTGCTCCGGCGTTCGCTCGGGTAAAGATCCTACGCAGGCTGAGCGTGGCGGAGTTGGCGAAGCGAAGGGAGAGGTTGGCTGGGGCGCTAGGATTCGAACCTAGGTATGGCGGTACCAAAAACCGCTGCCTTACCACTTGGCGACGCCCCAACCGTGCCGGGGTGTTTAGCGAAGGGTCCGGGGGCGTGCAAGGGGCCTACGCCGAAAATTTCGCATTCCCGGCGCGGCTTGCGGGGCGTGGATCCGACCGCTAGGACGGGGGCATGATCTGGGACGCAGTGATCCTTGGGGCCGGGGCTGCCGGCATGATGGCGGCCATCGAAGCCGGTCGTCGCGGCCGCCGCGTGTTGGTCATCGACCATGGGAAAGCCCCGGGCGAGAAGATCCGCATCTCGGGCGGCGGGCGGTGCAACTTCACCAACCTCGGCATCGCACCCGAGCGGTTTCTCTCGCAGAACCCGCGCTTTGCGCTCTCGGCCCTCAAGCGCTTCACCCAGTGGGACTTCATCGCCCGGATCGACGCAGCGGGGATCGCCTGGCACGAAAAGACGCTCGGGCAGCTTTTCTGCGACGGCCCTGCGACGCAGGTCGTCGAGATGCTGGTTCGGGACATGGAGCGGGCAGGGGTGACGCTCTGGCTTGGCTGCAGCCTGGGCGACGTCCGGCAGGTGGCTGAGGGCTTCGAGGTCGAGACGGCGCGTGGACCGCAAAGGGCGCGGGCGGTCGTGGTGGCGACGGGGGGCAAGTCGATTCCGAAGATGGGGGCGACGGGCTATGGCTACCGGGTGGCCGAGCAGTTCGGGCTCCCGATCGTCGAGACGCGGCCAGCGCTGGTGCCGCTGACTTTCGCCGAGCAGGAGCTGGCCTGGATGCGGCCGCTTGCCGGCGTCTCGCTTCCCGGCCGCGTGGCCTGCGGCCGCACGGGCTTTGACGAGGCGGTGCTGTTTACCCATCGCGGGCTGTCTGGCCCGGCGGTGCTGCAGATCTCGTCCTACTGGCGCGAGGGGGAGGCGATCTCGGTCGACCTTTTGCCGGGCAAGGATGTCGCGGCGGATCTGCGGGCGGCGCGGGGAAAGGTGGCACTGCGGACGGTCCTTGCGCGCTGGCTGCCGGAACGGCTGGCGCGGCATCTGGAAGAGGCGGCGGGTGTGACGGGGACGATGGCCGAGCTTTCCGGGATCACGCTGGACAAGGTGGCGGCGGGGATCCGGGACTGGCGGCTGGTGCCGGTCGGGTCCGAGGGCTACCGCACGGCCGAGGTCACGCTGGGGGGCGTCGACACGGCGGCGCTCGACGGGCGGACGATGGCGGCGAAGGGGGTGCCGGGGCTCTACTTCGTGGGCGAGGTGGTGGATGTCACCGGCTGGCTTGGGGGCTACAACTTCCAGTGGGCCTGGTCCTCGGGCTGGGCGGCGGGGCAGGCGGTCTGACACCCGCGTCCACGCTGGGCAGTTGGGTGGGGCGCAGGAATATCAAGGGTTTGTCCGTGGACATTAACCTGTGGTTAAGCCTGATGAGCCGTCAGTCCGGCTGCACCACCAGATCATAGGCGATGTTCTGCACCATGTCTCCGTAGGCCTCGTCGGGGTTCGTGTAGAACGCGCGGAATTCCAGATGGTGCGGGCCGGGCGGCAGCGGGCGGAGCATGATCCAGTAGCCGTCCGTCGCGGCAAGCGCGTCCGGTGGGGCGCCGGCCTTGGGCGGAGTGCGGGCGAAAGGGTCGAAGCAGGCGGTCGAGGCGAGGCGGAAACGCTCGGGCTCTTCCACCGCCTCACCGTCGAGGAAGACCTTGAGATAGACGTAGGCGTCGTTGTTCCGCGCGGCTTCGGCCTGCATCCAGGGACAGTCGTCCTGCGTCGCAGGATAAAGCATCTGCACGAAGTTGATGACGGGAAAGAAGAGGTGCCGCCCCGCCGGAATCGTGCAGCTGCGGTGGACCTTGGACGACCCGTAGCCGCCTGCCAGGAACCACACCGGCCCGGACTGGCCCACGTGGCAGAAGGTGCCGACCTCGTCCACGATCGGGCTTTCGGACTGCGGCATGGCATAGGCCCATTGCCACCAGCGGCCGGCATAGGAGGTCAGCGGCTGGCCATCGACGATCCCGTCCGGCGGCACCACGAGCGACGTCAGATCGGTCTCGGCCAGGGCTGGTTCGACAAGCGGCAGTGCCGCTGCGAACGCCAGCGCGAAGCGCATCTTCAGACCCGCAGCGGATCGGCCTTGGCCAGCCGGTCGAAGGCCATGAGGCTTTCCACCAGCTTAGGCATCTGCGCCAGCGGGATCATGTTCGGCCCGTCCGACGGGGCGCTATCGGGGTTCTCATGCGTCTCGATGAAGACGCCGGCAATGCCCAGCGACACTGCGGCGCGGGCCATGACCGGGGCGAATTCGCGCTGGCCACCCGAGGAATTGCCCTGGCCGCCCGGCTGCTGCACCGAATGGGTCGCGTCCATGATCACCGGATAGCCGGTCCGCGCCATGATTGGCAGGCTGCGCATGTCGGCCACCAGCGTGTTGTAGCCGAAACTGACCCCGCGTTCCGTCAGAAGGATGCGGCTGTTCCCGGTCGAGGCGACCTTCGCCGCCACGTTGGCCATGTCCCAGGGGGCGAGGAACTGGCCCTTCTTCACATTCACCACCGCGCCCGTCTCGCCCGCAGCCAGAAGAAGGTCGGTCTGGCGGCAAAGGAAGGCCGGGATCTGGATCACGTCCACCACCGTCGCCGCCTCGCGCGCCTGGCCTGCGTCGTGGACATCGGTCAGGACCGGCATCCCCATGGCGCGGACGGCCTCAAGCACCTTGAGCCCGGCTTCCATCCCCATCCCGCGCTTGCCCGACAGCGAGGTGCGGTTGGCCTTGTCGTAGCTGGCCTTGAACACATACTGCGCCCCCGCCGCCGCGCAGGCCTGCGCCATCTCGCCCGCGATCATCTGGGCGTGGTCCAGGCTTTCCAGCTGGCAGGGGCCCGCGATGACCAGAAGCGGCCGGTCATTGCCGACGGTCAGCCCGCCGATCTTCACATCCGTCATCCTTGGGTCCTTACGACGAAACCTGTTCCCGCAGGATCGCGGCGGTCATCGAGACCATGAGGTAAATTCCCAGCATGATCAACAGCGTCACCAGCGTGTTCTCGAAGGCGCGGGGGAAGGCCGGCTCGTCGGGCGGGATCGGGCTGACCGACAGCGACAGGTAGCGCACCTGCCGGTTGGCCTCGACCCTGGCGGTCTCCATCGACTGAAGCGCCTGGGCGAGAAGCATCTGGCGCGTCTGCAGATCGGCCTGGGCAACCAAGAGTTGGCCCTGGATCTCGGCCAGGCTGGTCGAACCCGCCGTCGTCTCGGTCATCCGCGCGCGCAGCTCCAGCACCTGGCTTTCCAGCGTTTCGATCCGGCGCTTGATCGGCTCCATCCGCGCCTGGTTCGGCTCGGCATTGGCTTCCATCTGCGCCAGCGCCAGCCGCTCTTGCGTCAACTGGTTTTCGAGGCCCGAGATCTGCGCGACGACAAGCCCGACCTCGGTCTCGGAGGACAGGATCTTGTACTTCTCCTGCAGCTCGATCAGGTGCTTCTGCGAGGCGGTCAGCGCCTCTTGCGCGGCCTCGTAGCCGGCCTGGGCGTCGCGCATCTGGTCGGCCCGCAGCCGTTGCGTCAGGTGGTCGACCTGTTCCTCGGCATAGCTGATCAGCTGTTTCGACCAGGCCGCCGCGACCTGGGGATCGGCGGCGATCACATCCATCCGGATCACGCCCTCGGTCGTGTCGAACGAGATCTTCAGGAACTTCTTGTAGACCTTGTAGGCAGCTTCCAGCCCCGCGTCTGGCGCGAGCCGCTGCAGCTCGTCGATCTCTTCGCTTTGGAAATGCGAGCGGAAGCCCACATCCTCGTCCAGCCGCGACATCGCCTCGCGCGATTGCAGGTAGCCCTGCACGGCGATGGAATCCTGCGAGGTCGCGAAGGCCGTGCCCGAGAAGAGCCCGCCCAACGTCCCGCCGCCGCCGCTGGGGCCGGCCTGCTGGATCACGAATTCCGAGCGGACCGAATACATCGGCGTCGCCATCAGATAGAAATAGAAGCCCGCCAGGATCGTCGGCAGCAGGACGAAGGCGAAAAGCCGCGCGCCAAGCAGGGCAAGACGCTTTCGCCGGCGACGGGCGATGTCCTGCTGCATCCGCAGGATCTCGGCCGCCTGGTTCACCTCGGCCCGCTGCTCGATCGAAGGGACGGCGATCGGCTTGGCCTTCTTCGGCAGCTGCACCACGTCGCCCGGCAGGCGCGCGATCTCGCGTCCCGTGGCGGGCGGAGCCGGTTCGGCTTCGGGCTGGGCCTTCGCCTCGGCCGAGGCGGTGACGAGCCGCACGATCGAGGCGCGCGAGAAGGGGTCGACGCCCGCTTCGCGCAGCAGGCGGACGGCGTCCGCTTCCGACGTGGGCGTCAGGCGGCTGCGCTGCGCGATCAGCATCGCCCGGCGCAACTGACGCTCGGTCAGGCCTTCGGTCAGGATGGCGGCGTTGACCGCCTCGATCTCCTCGGGCGTCACGGCGCGGCGGACCTTGGCGGGCTCGGGCGGAGCATCGGCCTGCGGCGAGGCAGGGGCGGTCTCCTGCGGGGCGGGTGGCGGTTCCGGGGGCCGGAAGTCGAGGTTGCCGAAGCCGTCGTCCTGCGTGTCGAAGGGCAGACCGCCATCCTCGCTCTCGGGCGGAAGGGCCGAGCGGTCGACCGGCCGGGTGTTGTAGCGCGGGACCTTAGGCGTTGTAGTCATAGAGGCGTTTCGCTTCTTCCAGGGTCTCGAAGTGGTAAAGCTTGCCGTTGCGCAGGACCGCCGCCGACCGGCAGAACCTTTCCAGCGTCTTCGGCGAATGCGAGACGATCACGACGGTGGAATTCTTCAGGCGTTCCTTCAGGATGTTGCCGGCCTTGCGGTTGAACTCGACATCGCCGGTGCCGGGCATCCCCTCGTCGATCAGGTAGATGTCGAACTCGATCGACAGCAGAAGCGAGAAGGAGAACCGGCTGCGCATTCCCGAGGAATAGGTTGCCAGCGGCATCTCGAAATATTCGCCCAAGCCACAGACCCAGCGGCAGAAACTTTCGACATAGTCGGGGTCAAGACCATAGAGGCGCGCGATGTAGCGGCAGTTTTCCTTGGCGGAGTGCTTGTTGTTGACGCCGCCCATGAAACCCAGCGGAAAGGACACGCGCGAGGTTTTGCGGATCGTGCCCTCGTCCGGCTTTTCAAGGCCCGCCATCATGTTGATCAGCGTGGTCTTTCCGGCACCGTTCCCGGCCAGGATCCCGAGCGAGTTGCCCAGTTCGACGCGGAACGAGGCGCGGTCAAGGATCACCTTGCGCTGCACCCCGGTCCAGTAGGATTTCGAAACATCCCGGAACTCGATCATCGTGGCCTCGGCGTCCGTGGGTCGGACGTCTTTTCACCTGCTACGCCGATATCGTTAACATTCGGTTTGTGGCCTTAAAAGGGCCTACTCCGGTCGGGCGTTGTTTCCCGGGCGGTCAGGCGCTTTGCTGCACCGGTCGGGCGCGCGCCAGCATCAGGGCAAGCGCCCCGGCCAGGAGGCTTGTCGCCAGACCCAGACGCGCCGCCTCCTGCATCGCGCCGCCGGGAAGGGCGGTTGCAAGGCTGAGGACCGGGACAGTGAAGCCCATGGCCAGGATCAGCGTGATCCGCAGCACATCGCGGAGCGTCACGCCGGCAGGCAACCGCAGGCCAAGCGATGCGGCCAGGCCAAGGCCGAAGAGGATCATGCCAAGCGGCCGACCAAGCCAGAGGGCGGCCAGCGTGGTCAGGGTGGTCGGCGCGAAGGCCGACAGGTCCACGCCGCCCCGGGTCAGCCCGAAGAGGAACAGGATTGCGGTCAGCGGCCAGGCCAGCGCGTGGGTCAGCCGGTTGAGGGGGTCATGCAGCAGCTCTTCTGCCTCGGCGAAAAGGCCGAAGCTGCGGTCGGCATGGGCGATGGCGGGGATCACCGGCAGCAGCCCCAGGACGGGCGGCAGGCCCGAGGCCGCGACGCCGAGCCAGGACAGAAGGCCCGCCACGATGTAGGGCAGAAGGCGCTGGCTCGCCCTTCGTCGCGTCTCGGGCACGCCGGCGTCGGGGGTGCGCCCGAAAAGCGCCCAGGTCCCCAGCGCGGCGGCCAGCGGCAAGAGAAGCCAGGCAAGGCGCAGCGAGAAGGTCGGGTGGCTCAGCCCTGCGACGACCAGCGCCAGGATGTCGGTGGCGATGGCCAGCAGGAGAAGCAGGTGCAAGGCCGGATGGCCCGGCCCGAAGACCGCCCGCCCGACCAGGAAGCACAGCACCACGTCCGTCCCGAGCGGGACCTGCCAGCCCGTGGCAAAGCCTGCCTCCTCGGCCGTCTCGATCAGGCTGCCGACCAGGATCCACATCAGCGCGGCCCCGACCAGCCCGCCCAGGGTCAGTCCCGCCGGCAAGAGCGCCTGCCGCCCCTTCAGCGCCCCATGCTCGAGCGTCAGCGCCTCCCAGAGCTCCTTGCCGATGAAGAAGAGGAAGAGCGCCATCAGCCCGTCCGCGACCAGGTTCAGCGGCGTCACGCTGAAGGGCAGGGGGGCCAGCCAGCCGGGCGGGGCCAGGTCCAGGAGCCGCCATTCGATCGCGTCGTAGTAGCTTGCCGGGGCAAGATTGACCCAGACCGTCGCCAGCACCGCGCCGCCCAGAAGCGCTGTACCGAAGCGGGGCATGAAGGCAGAGACACGATACATCGACGCACTCGGCAGGTTTTGCGGCATCTGATCCCGAAACGCGGCGGGCCGCAATCCGGAAAGGGGGAGCCGTGGGGGGGGGGGGCGTTCACCCCCCGCCGGC
>NZ_JAYSFG010000004.1:21514-29959 GCF_041913445.1 Tabrizicola sp. | reverse complement strand
GGGCGGGGTGTTGGCCCGCCAGCTCCCCCCCCCCGGGCGGCCCCCCACCCCGTGGGGGGGCGCCCGGGGGGGGGGGCCCCCCCCCCCCCCCCCCCGGCGCTGCCGCGGAAGAGCGACCGGCGGGGCGCTTCGGGGAGGCTTCCGGAGCCTCCGGCGGGGATATTTGCAGGGCAGAACAGGCCTTGCGCTGCGGCGGATGTTGCAGTCGCGACGGGCAGGGGCCATCTGGGACGGATGGACTTGCAGGACGAGATCGCGGCTTGCCGCCTTTGTGCTGACCGCTTCGCCGCCACCGCGACCGCACATGTGCCGCGCCCCGTGGTCTGGTTCCGCCCCGGCGCGCGGCTCCTCGTCGCCGGGCAGGCCCCGGGGGCGAGGGTGCACGAAAGCGGGCGGCCCTTCACCGACCGGTCCGGCGAGCGGCTCCGCGACTGGATGGGTGTGACCGAGGCCGAGTTCTATGACCGCTCGCGGGTGGCCGTGGTGCCGATGGCGTTCTGTTTCCCCGGCTATGACGCGACGGGCGCGGACCTGCCGCCGCCCCGGCTCTGCGCTGCGACCTGGCGTCTGCGCGTGCTGGAGAGCCTTGGCCCCATGCCGCTTACGCTTCTTGTCGGAGGCGCGGCGATCCGCTGGCACCTTGGCGCGTCTGCGAACGTCACCGCCGCCGTGGCCGATTGGCGCGCCCCGGCTGCGCGCGGCGTCTTTCCCTTGCCGCATCCCTCCTGGCGGAATACGGGGTGGCTGAAACGTCATCCGTGGTTCGAGGCCGAGCTCATTCCCGCGCTCCGCCAGCGGGTGCGGGAGGTTCTGGATGTCTGATGTCGTCACCCTGCTGGATGCCGCCCACGCCGCCGTTTCGGCCGACCCCGAGAACGAGGCGCTGCGCCTGCGCTTCTTCGAGCGGCTGGCCGATGGCGAGATGGTGCTGCTTCTGGAACGCGAGGCCGAGGGCGAAAGCCTCGAGCCCAAGGTCTTCGACCTGGAAGACGGCCCCGTCGTCCTGGTCTTCGACCGCGAGGAGCGGCTGGCAAGCTTCACCGGCGGGATCGCCCCCTACGCCGCCCTGCCGGGCCGGGTCATCGCGGGCCTCCTGAAAGGGCAGGGGATCGGGATGGGCGTGAACCTTGGCGTCGCGCCCTCGTCCATGCTGCTCCCGCCCGAGGCGATGGACTGGCTGGCCGAGACGCTGGACGGCGGGCCGGAGGAGGTGGAGGCGAAGCCGCAGGCGTTCACCGCGCCCTCGGTCCCCGAAGCGGTCATCGCCGCGCTGGACGCAAAGCTGGCCCGCGCCGGGGGACTTGCGGTGGCGGCCCTGCTGGCGGGCGTCGTCTACGAGGGCGGTCGCCGCGGCCACCTCCTCGCCATGCTGGACGCGGTCGAGGGCGCGGAACCGGCGCTGGCCCGGGCGATGAACGAGGCGCTGGTCTTCTCGGGCATCGAGGCCGGAGAGCTGGACGTGGGCTTCCTCCGTTCGGGCGAGCCCGCGGCGGAGGCCATGGCGCGCGTGGCCCTTCGGTTCGGCTTGCCCCAGCCGGAGGTGCAGGACCTCGCCCCCGCCGCGCCCGGGATGGACCCGTCCCGCCCCCCCAAGCTGCGGTAGGTCCCGATCGTGGCCGGGGGAGCCTCCGGCGGGGATATTTGGGCAAAGATGAAAGGGCAAGGTGTGGGGTATTATTGTACCGTTCTTGTAAACCATTGTTTTTGTGAAGTTTAAACTTGTTTGTGGCGCTTGACGCTGAAACGGCCTTCGGCGATAAGCCCGCATCCGAGATTCCGGGGGCGCTGTTGCCCCCCTCTTCGTTGGGAATGCCATGAAAACCTTCACCGCTACTCCGGCGGACATCGAGAAGAAGTGGATCCTGATCGACGCCGAGGGCGTCGTTCTGGGCCGCCTCGCGACGATCGTCGCCAACATCCTGCGCGGCAAGAACAAGCCGACCTTCACCCCCCACATGGACATGGGTGACAACGTCATCGTCATCAACGCCGACAAGGTGCAGATGACCGGCAAGAAGCGCGACGACAAGGTCTACTACTGGCACACCGGCCACCCGGGCGGGATCAAGTCGCGCACCGCGCGGCAGGTGCTGGAAGGCGCCCACCCCGAGCGCGTCGTGATCAAGGCCGTCGAGCGCATGATCACCCGCAACCGCCTGGGCCGTCAGCAGATGACCAACCTCCGCGTCTACGCCGGGGCCGCCCATCCGCATGAGGCGCAGCAGCCGACCGTTCTGGACGTCAAGGTCCTGAACCCGAAGAACACCCGGAGCGCGTGATCATGGCCGATATCAAATCTCTCGATGACCTGAAGTCGGCCGTGGGTTCCGCACCTGCCGCCGTCGAAGCCGCTCCGCGCGTTCCCGTCCGCGACAAGCTTGGCCGCTCCTACGCGACCGGCAAGCGCAAGGACGCGGTCGCCCGCGTCTGGGTCAAGCCGGGTTCCGGCAAGGTCGTGGTCAACGGCAAGGAAATGGCGGTCTACTTCGCCCGTCCCGTGCTGCAGATGATCCTGAAGCAGCCCTTCACCGTGGCGAACGTGGAAGGCCAGTTCGACGTCTACGCGACCGTTGCCGGTGGTGGCCTCTCGGGCCAGGCTGGTGCAGTGAAGCACGGCATCTCCAAGGCCCTGCAGCTTTACGAGCCCGCCCTGCGCGGTGCCCTGAAGGCCGCTGGCTTCCTGACCCGCGACAGCCGCGTCGTCGAACGGAAGAAGTACGGCAAGCCGAAGGCCCGCCGTTCGTTCCAGTTCTCGAAGCGTTAAGCTCGGGCTTCAGCCTTACAGCGAAGTGGAAAAGCGCAGGTCCGCCTGCGCTTTTTCTTTTGGTCGGGCCGGGCCCAAGGCGCCGTGTGATCCTTGGATGAAGGGTCCGCGCAAGCGACAGTCTCCCGCCTCCAAGGACAGTTGGACAGCAGCCGATGGCGTTGAGACTGTTCTGCGCGCGCTGGATGTCCCGACGCGCTGGCTTGCGGAAGACCCTTGAAGATGAAGCACCTGATCTTGGCCGTTGCGCTGGTTGGACTATGCTCCTGCTCCGGCTTTTATAGATACAACGAGTTCGCTCCCTCACGGCCAGACCTGACCCAGGAAGAGCACGACGCAGAGTACAATGCCTACCTTGAAAGCAACCGGGCCTGGGACAGTGTCGCGCCGATGCTTCTGGGCGTGTTCGCCATCGCCGCGATGATGAACCAGAATGGCGGCGGTTTTGCAGCGCCGATCACCCCCACGACGCCGACGACTCCACCACCACCGCCCTGATCTCGCAAGGCGGTCGCCCAGGTAGACGCTGACAGTTCAGCAGAAAAAAGGGCCGGGAGTGAACCCGGCCCAGTCAGGGGTAAGAGCTAGAACGCTCGGGGAAATCAGGGCTGCCAGAAGGGCTTGCTGCACTCGCGCTGCGCATCCTGCCGCTCGAGGCCGATGTCGCGCAGCATGTGGTCGTCAAGCAGCGCCAAGCGGTGGCGTTCGGCGCGACGCTGGCTGGCGGCGGTCATTGCAGTGATGAGGCGCGCGATAATTCCCCGGGGGGCGCGCAGCGGAAGGGTCTGGATATGGGTCTGGGGCATTTGTGCCTCCGTGGATTTGTATTGATACAATGGCGTCATTCAGGTAGGAACAATCTAATCCTGTCCCACAATGAGTCGCCAGAGGATTATTGTGACTGATACAACTTGGGCGCCTGATCTGACTCAATTCCCCGGGCCGAAGTATCTGGCCCTGTCGCGCGCGCTGCGGGATGCGATCCGTGCGGGGGATTTACCGCCGAATTCTCAGTTGCCTACGGTCCGCGACCTGGCCTGGCGCCTGCACCTGACGCCCGGCACCGTGGCCCGTGCCTACCAGCTTGCGACGCAGGAGGGGCTTCTGGCTGCGACGGTGGGGCGGGGCACATTTGTAGCGGCACAATCTCCGCGCCTGGGGCCCACACAAGCCTTGTATACCGAACGCGTGACGGGCGGGTCGACGGGTCTGGTCGACTTCCGCCCGCCGCAGGTGCCCGAGGTCGGGCAGGCCGAAGCCTTCCGCGCCGCTCTGCTCGAGATGGCCGGGGCGACGGGGCAGGGGTGGCTCGACTACACCAGCCAATTGGGCGAGGCGGCGCTGCGGGCCGAGATCGTGGGCTGGATGGGCGACCGCATCCTTGGCCCCATCGGGCCCGAGGATGTGGCCCTGACCCACGGCGGGCAGAATGCGATCAGCCTGATCTTCGACTGCTGCCTGCGCGGCGAACGCCCGGTCGTCCTGATCGAGGAGCTGGCCTATCCCGGCTTCCGCTACGCCGCCCGCGCCGCGCGGGCCGAGGTCGTCCCGGTGGAAATCGACGAACACGGCATCGTCCCCGAGGCGCTGGAGGCCGCCTGCCGGCGCCACGGCGCGCAGGTCCTGTGCCTTACGACCGAGGCGCAGAACCCATCGACCGGCCGGATGCCGGTGAAACGCCGGCAAGAGATCGCCGACATCGCCCGCCGTTACGATCTGCAGATCCTCGAGGACGACTGCTACTCCATCGCCGAAAGCGACATCCCCTCCTTGCGTGCCCTCGCGCCCGAGAGGGTCTGGCTGGTGGGCTCGGTGTCCAAGACGATCTCCGCCGCGCTTCGATTCGGCTATGTCATCTGCCCCGCCGGCATGGGCGAGGCGGGACGGCTGACCGCGCAGCACGGCTTCTTCGCGCTGTCGCGCCCGGTTGCCGACCTGATGCTGCACCTCTTCCGCTCGGGCGAGGCGCAGCGCATCCGCGCCGCCGTCCAGGCCGAGTTCGCCGCGCGGCTGCAGACGCTTGTCAACCTGCTCGGTGCCTATGACCTGGGCTGGCAGCCCGGCGTGCCCTTCGTCTGGCTGCGCCTTCCCATCGGCTGGCGCGCCTCGGCCTTCGTCCGTGCCGCCGAAGCGCGCGGCGTTCTGGTCCGCTCGGCAGATGAATACGCGCTCGTCCACGGCCGCGCCCCGAACGCCGTCCGCCTTGCGATCGCCGCCAACCTGCCGCGCGACGTGTTCGAAGCCGCCGTCCAGAAGCTCTCGGATCTTCTCGCCCGCCCGCCTGCCGACCTGTCCGTATAGGGAAATCCCCACCTGTTGCATTTGGGACTCGCTCACGCGGAAATGCCGTGGCCGTGAGTTGACCGAACGGCAAGCCCTGCCTCACATTTCGCGCACGAGCAGATTAAAAAGAGAGCCCGAAAAATGGGACTTCAACATGCATTTCACGCGCCGCATGGCGGCGCGGACTTCCTTGGTTGGCGCAAGACCCGCCATGGCCGCACCGAGATCGTCTATGACGACGGCGTCGCCCGCCGGATGATCTGGCGCGTGGCCTCCGACGATCCGTCCGAGGCCCGCATCGCCGAAGCGCTCCGCGTCGCCGTGGGCTCGATCCGCGTCGTGCCCACGCTTTATGACGAGCTGAAGAAGCGGGCGATCGCCATCGAACGGGTGGCCGGCTGAGCCGCAGCCGGGGCACCCCCGCCCCGGCCGCCTTTCCCCCGCTTGATTTCCCCGTGATTTGATGGCCTCTTGCCTCAAGGGGCTCCTTCGGTCTAATTTGATCAAATGACAAGACCGCCGAAAGTGCGGTCGAACAGGGGGAATGATGGCGCAAACGCCGGGATCCGAGGCCAGGACGGGCCTCAAGCTGATCTCTCCGACAGCAATCTACGTGATTCTCCTGCTCGCCGTGCCGCTGGCGACGGTGTTGATCTATTCGGTGCTGACCGGCGGCCGGGGCAACGTCTCGCTGCCCATCACCTTCGAGAACTACGCCGAGCTTTGGTCGAAGTCGGTCTACGGCTACATCATGTTCAAGTCGCTGATGGTGGCCCTCGTGGTGACCGCCATCACCGTGCTTCTGGCCTATCCTGTCGCGTATTTCGTCAGCTTCCATGTCAAGCCCGAACGGAAAAGCCTGTGGCTCTTCCTGATCACCATCCCGTTCTGGACCAGCTACATCATCCGCGTGAGCCTCTGGTTCGTGATCCTCGGCTATGACGGCGTCCTTGATTCCACGCTGATGTCGCTTGGCATCATGGACACGCAGCTGAACGTCGCCAGCTACTCCATCCTGTCGATCATCATCGTGCTCGCCCACGCCTACGCCCCCTTCGCCGTACTGCCGATCTTCGTCAGCCTGGAAAAGGTGGACCGCAGCCTGCTCGAGGCCGGCCAGGACCTCGGCGAAAGCAAGTGGTCGACCTTCGTGCGCGTCACGCTGCCCCTGTCCATGCCCGGGGTCATCGCGGCCGCGCTGATCGTCTTCATCCCGACAGTGGGCGACTACGTGACCCCCGAACTCGTCGGGGACGGGAAGGAACCGATGATCGCCAACCTGATCGAGACCCAGCTTCTGAAACTGCAGAACTTCCCGCAGGGCTCCGCCTTCGCGGTGGTCTCGATGCTGATGGTGGGGATCGTCTCGGTGGCCTTCGTGTTGTGGAACCGCCGCTTCATCGGAGGCCAGAAATGAAGAAGGCCCCGGCACTGCGCAGCTACACGCTCTTCTACCTCCTCTTCCTCTACGGCCCGATCATCCTTCTGCCGATCTTCGCCTTCAACGACAGCCGCGTCGTGGCCTTCCCGCTGCAGGGCTTCACCACCGGCTGGTTCGCCGAGATGTGGGCCGACGCGAACCTGCGGATCGCCGCGAAGAACAGCCTGATCATCGCGCTGTCCGTGGCGACGCTCTCCACCGTCCTTGGCATCTTCGCCGCCCGCGCCAGCGTCCGCTACCGCTTCCCCGGCAAGGCGCCGCTCATGGGGCTGATTATGCTGCCCCTCGTCCTGCCCGAGATGATCGTGGCCATGGCGCTCCTGGTGGTCCTTCTGTCGATCGGCGTGCCACTCTCGCTTTTCACCGTCATCATCGGCCAGGTGCTGATCTGCACCCCCTTCGCCGTGGCCATCCTGACTTCGGCCTTCCAGAGCCTCGACAAGTCTCTGGAAGAGGCCGCCCTCGACCTGGGCGAGACCCCCTGGTCGACCTTCCGTCTGATCATCCTGCCCCTGGTGATGCCCGGGATCATGGCGTCCTTCCTGATCTGCTTCACCATCTCGTTCGACGAATTCATCATCTCGAACTTCCTCGGCTCGGGCCAGCCGATCCTGTCGGTCTACATCTTCGGCCAGTTCCGCTTCCCCCAGAAGGTGCCCTCGATGCTGGCGCTCGGGACGGTGCTCGTCTGTTTCTCGATCATCCTGCTTGGCTTCGCCGAGTACATGCGCCGCCGCGGCATCGCCAAGGCCGGGGGCAAAGATTCCGGAGGCTTCCTGTGACCTTTTCCGATGACCGTCCGACGATGATCGAGTTCAAGGACGTCCACAAATACTACGGCGACTACCACGCGCTGCGGGGCATCAACGGCACGATCAAGGCCGGTGAGTTCTTCTCGCTCCTCGGCCCCTCGGGCTGCGGCAAGACCACGCTTCTGCGCACCATCGCAGGCTTCGAGGACATCTCCTCGGGCGTGATCATGATCGACGGGAAGGACATGGCGAATGTCGCCGCCAACGTCCGCCCGACGAACATGGTGTTCCAGAGCTATGCGATCTTCCCGCATATGAGCGTCGAGGAGAATGTGGGCTTCGGTCTCCGCAAGGACCCGCGGTCGAAGGAGGAAAAGGCCAAGGCCGTCGCCGAGGCGTTGGAGATGGTGGGCCTCAAGGGCTACGGCAAGCGCGCCGCCCATGCGCTCTCCGGCGGCCAGCGGCAGCGGGTGGCCCTCGCGCGGGCGCTGATCCTGAAGCCCAAGGTCCTGCTCCTCGACGAACCCCTTTCCGCGCTTGACAAGAAGATGCGCGAACACATGCAGGTGGAGCTCATCAAGCTCCAGCGCCAGGTCGGGATCACCTTCATCCTGGTCACCCATGACCAGGAAGAGGCGCTGGTCATGTCCGACCGCATCGCCGTGATGTTCGAAGGCGAGATCGCCCAGCTGGCCGACCCCGAGACGCTGTATCGCCGTCCCGCAACGCGCAAGGTTGCGGATTTCATCGGCACGATGAACTTCATCCCGGCCGAGATCGTCTCGGAAACCGGCAACGCGGTCGAGGTCGATGCCAAGGGTCTGGGTCGGGTGATGCTCGACATCGCCCAGGCACCGGCCAAGACCGGCGAAAGCCCGGTGGTGGGCCTGCGGCCGGAGACGCTGACGCTCCTCTACGAAGGCCAGACCGCGACCGAGCGCGAGACGGACGGGGTGATCGACGAGGTGATCTACTTCGGCGACATGACCTATTACGACGTCTACCTCGGCGGTACGGATGTCGAAGTGCGCCTGTCGATGCGCAACGTCCCGGGCCGCCCGGTCCTCGACGTCGGTACCAAGGTCCGCGTCGCCTGGAGCCCGTCCGCGTTGGTGCTGTTCCGCTAAGGGACCGATTTCTTCGAAGAAATCGGACCGGAGCCTTCAAAGGCTCCGTCTCGGAGTTGGGGGTAGATACGCCCGCCC
>NZ_JAYSFG010000004.1:0-21504 GCF_041913445.1 Tabrizicola sp. | reverse complement strand
GGCCGGCGCCCGGGCCGCCCGTCCGGGTTGGCGGGGTCCCGACACGGGACCCATATCTTCGACCAACTCGCACCCGCGCCATCCCCGCGGCCGGCCCGGAGTTTTCGAAAACTCCGCCCGCCTCAGTGGCTCTCTTCCTCGGCGCAGGACATGTAGGCGTCGAAGACCCAGCCGACCGCGTTGTCGCCTGACCATTTCTCGACATAAAGCCAGGGTTTGCCCTCATGCATCCGCCGCGCCAGCGCCTTGACGACGGTGCCGTCGCGCAGGGTGGCAAAGATCTCGCCGCCGGGGTCCATGCGGGCGTTCAGCGGCGTGTCGGTCGGATCGGACACTGTGCAGGACACGGGCTCGGCATCCGTGGAAAACGCCTCTTCGGGCAGGGCCGCCGCCCCGTCCGCGCAGTCCAGGTAGTCAGCAAAGACCCAGGCCCCGTCGAAATCGGTGACCATCTCGCCTTCGTGGAACCGCTCGACCAGCGCCCAAAGCTTGCCGTCCACCTCGCGGTGTTCGACGAACATCAACTCTGTCCCGTTCTTCGCCGAGCCCACGACAGGCCCGTTCGGCGACAGCCGGATGTTCAAGGGCGTTCCCGTCGGGTCCGCCACCGTGCAGATCGGCGCACCGCCGCAGGCCAGAGCGATGCCAGCACTCGCCAGAAGCGCGGTGGAAGCGGCAGCTATACGACGTGGCATGATCCAGTCAGTCCCTTCTGAAGCGCGTCCTGCTTTCAGTGTCGCCGACCCCTGTCGATGAGTCACCGGACGAATTCCTGACCTGTAAGGACAAGCGAACCGGCGTCGCCAGGCTTTCCCTCTCCCCCCGGGGGAGAGGGTCAGGGTGAGGGGGAAGCCGACATTTCCAAAGGTTGCTAGATCCTTAACGTCCGCGGCCAAGCCATTGATCGGAAAGAAGTCCCGGCATTTGTCCACCGTGGACACTTTTCTCACCGGTCCGGCGAAAGAAGCCCCAACCCCCGCAGATAGATCCCGATCCCGGTCTCCAGAAGGTCCTCCGGCGGCCAGGGCTGCACCCCTCCGTTGCCCCGCAGGAACAGCTCCACCACCCCGTGGCTGACCGCCCAGACATGGGCCGAGACCATCGATGCGGGAGGCCGCCGCCCCTCCGGCAATCCCCTGACCAGCCCCTCCGCCGCCCGATCCATCGTTGCCCTTGCCTTGCCGGCGACCGAGGCGAGGTCCGGATGCTTCCCGGGCTGCAGGCCGCTTTCAAACATCGCCTGGTAGTGGCCGGGATACTTCCGGGCAAAGGCCAGGTAAGCCCGCCCCGTCGCCTCGAAGGCCGCCAGCGGCGAGGGCCGGCCCTCGTCGTAGGCATACTCCAGCAGAGCCGCGAAGATGTCGAACCCCTGCCGCGCGACCTCGGCCAGCAGGTCATCCCGCCCCGCGAAGTGGCGGTAGACGGCGGCGGGGGTCACATCCGCCGCCTTCGCCGCCTCGGACAGAGTGAAGCCCTGCGGCCCCTTCTCCGCGATCAGCGACAGTGCCGCCTCGACCAGCGCCTGCCGGAGGTTGCCGTGGTGATACCCCCGCTTCATCCCCGAAGCTTCGGCCCGCCGCAGACCTTGTCGTCGACCTTGCCGATGGCACCCGCATCCTTCCCGGCATAGTCCACCGCCGACAGGATCGTCTGGATCGCCGCGATCCGCGCGCGTTTCTTGTCATCGGACAGGATCACCGTCCAGGGCGCGTATTTGAAGTGGGTCTTCTCCATCGTCTCGTCGATGGCAGCGCAGTAGTCGTCCCACTTTGCCAGCCCGTCGATGTCGATCTGGGAAAGCTTCCACTGCTTCAACAGGTCCCCCTCGCGGTCGAGGAAGCGCTTCAGCTGCTCTGCCCGACCGACCTCCAGCCAGATCTTCAGGAAGATGATCCCCTCGTCGACGATCATCTGTTCGAACTCGGGGAGCTGCCGGAAGAACTTCGCCCGCTGGTCCGGCGTGCAGAAGCCGAAGACATGCTCGATCATCGCGCGGTTGTACCAGCTGCGGTCGTAGAGCGCGATCTCGCCCTTGGCCGGGAACCAGTCGACATAGCGCTGGAAGTACCATTGCTGGCTCTCCCGCTCCGTGGGCTTCGACAGCGCCACCACATAGGCTTGGCGGGGGTTCAGGTTCTCGGTCACCGCCTTGATCGTACCGCCCTTGCCCGCGGCATCGCGGCCCTCGAAGACCACCACCAGCCGCTTTCCGCTGGCCCGCATCCCGGCCTGCATCTTGGCCAGCTCGATCTGCAGGGCCTCCATCCGGGCGTCGTACTCCTTGCCCTTCATCTCTTCCCGGTAGGGGTAGGACTGGTTGAGGATGTCGTCCTTCCCGGCCTTCTCGATGGCCTTGCGCACCTCTTTCGGGGCGCCTTCGCGGAAGTAGCGGCTGATCGCGCCGTCGAAGGGTAGGGGCATCTGAATCCTCCTTACATTGCGGCCAGTATGGCGATTGCCGGCCCTAGCGCAATGCGGCGCGGTCGATGGCGGCGATGACCTGGTCCTGGTGCGAATGGTGCGGCATGTGGCCCGCGCCGGGGATCACGGTGAGCACCGCGTTGGGGAGAAGCTGCGACAAGGGTTGCGAATGGATCTGCAGCGGCACGATGGTATCGGCGCTGCCGTGGACCAGTTCGACCGGCAGGGTCAGCGAGGGGTAGCGCGGTTCCATCGTCACCAGCTCGGCGCGGAGCGTGTTCACCTGTGTCACGTTGGTCGCCAGCGTCTCGCGGCGGAGGGTCAAGGCCGTGCCGAGGAAGTTGTCATAGCCTTCCGGGACCGGGTCCGGGGCAAAGACCGCGTCGATGGCCGAGCGCACGTAACTGTCGGGCACGAAGGCCGATGCGAGGGGGACCACCAGCGCGCGGCCGACGGGGTTCGACGTGGCGCGGTACCAGATGTCAAGCTTGCCCGGCCAGGGCATAGACGCGCTGGAAACGAGGACCAACGCCCGCGGGCCGCCGTCCAGCGCCCAGGCAAGCGCCACCGCGCCGCCGTAGCTTTGGCCAAGGACGATGGGCTCGGTCACGCCCAGCTGCGCGACGCCTTCCTTGATGAAACGGGCCTGGGCCATAAGGCTGGTGTCATCCAGCGCGTCGGAGTGCCCAAGGCCGGGACGGTCGACGGCGATCACGCGGTAGCGATCAGCCAGCCGGTCGCGCAGGGAGAAGGTCATGTCCCGCAAGCTGCCCGAGGCGCCGTGGATCAGCACCAGATCCGGGCCTTCGCCCTTCATCTCGTAATGCAGGCGTTTGCCGTCGACCGTCACGAAGTCCCCGCTGGCCGGAAAGGCGGCCTCGGCGGCGCTTTCACGGGCCGAGGCCCGCCAGTGGGTAACACCGGCGAGCGTGGCAAGGGCGATGAGGACGCTAGCGACCAATCTCTTCGATGTCATATGGCGTGGACTGGTAAATCTCGTTGATCCAGTTGCCATATAGAAGGTGGGCGTGGCTTCTCCAGCGGTTCAGCGGAGGCTTCGCCGGATTGTCATCGGGATAGTAGTTCAAGGGCACATTGATCGGCGTGCCGTTGGCCACGTCGCGGTCGTATTCCTGCTTCAGCGTGTCACTGTCGTATTCGAAATGGTTGAAGATGTAGAGCGCACGGTGGGCGGCATCTTCGACCAGGCAGGGGCCGACCTCATCCGACCCGAGAAGGGTCTTCAGGCCAGGGGCCGCGTCGATCTCGGCCTGTTTCATCTCGGTCCAGCGGCTGACCGGAATGACGAAATCATCCGAAAAGCCGCGCAGATAGGGAGAGGTCGGCGCAAGGTTCTGGTGGCGGAAGCAGCCGAAGGCCTTGTGGTCCAGCATGTGCTTCTTCACGCCGTGGAAATGGTTGATCATCGCCATCCCGCCCCAGCAGACGCCGAAGGTGGACTGCACGTTGGTCTGGGTCCAGTCCATCACCTCGCAGAGCTCGTCCCAATAGGTGACCTCTTCGAAGGGCAGGTGCTCGATGGGCGCGCCGGTGATGATGAGGCCGTCGAACTTCTCGCCCTTCACCGCTTGGAAGGGGCGGTAGAAGGTCGCCATGTGCTCGGCGGCGGTGTTCTTCGTCTCGTGCGACGTCATCCGGATCAGGTGCAGGTCGATCTGCAGCGGCGTCGCCCCGATCAGCCGGGCGAACTGGTTTTCCGTCTGGATCTTCTTCGGCATCAGGTTGAGGAGCCCGATCCGCAAGGGCCGGATGTCCTGATGCGCGGCGCGGTCGGGGGACATGACCATGACGCCCTCTGACCGCAGCACGTCATAGGCGGGCAGGGTTTCAGGAAGCGTGATGGGCATGGGTCGGGTCCTTGGGTCTTCGGAAGGGGAAGAGCTAGGCGGTTATCGTTCTGGTTGCAAGGTCAGGCCCCGTCAGGCCCGGTCGATGGCGCGGGCCATGAGGGCGTCGAAGTCCTGGGCGCTGGCGACGTCGCCGACTTCCTCGGCGGTCACCGTCACGCCCCAGCGGGCCATCGCCGCATAGCGCGGCTGGCGGTGGGCCAGGGCGCGGGCATAGGTCCAGCGCACGAAGTGGTCGGGATCGCAGGTTTCCTCGGTCACGGAATGGGTTGCTCGGTATTCTTCCCACGCCGCGTGAAGGAAATGCGGCTGGTAGTACATCGGCTTTGGCGCGCGGTCGAAGCGGCGGATCAGTTCCGCCGTATGGGCGTCGGAGCCCTTGATCCAGACGAGGAGAAGCGTCTCGGACAGCTGCTTCATCACGGGGTCGGCGGGGTCCGAAGCCTCGACCACCTCGCAGATCGAGCCGGAGGTGTCGCAGACGAAGTTCGGGTAGCCGTAGATCTCTTCGGCCCGCTCCATGAACCGCGCGGTGTCGAGCGTGGCGGCGATCTCGGCCTGGCGATGCTGTTCCTGGCGCTTCATGTATTCGGCGAAGGGGACGCCGCCCTTGGCCGGGTCCCCGGGTTTGCCGAGGTAGGTGGAGAGCGGCGCGAGGTTGTCGAAGGTGATGTTCGACGCGATGTAGACGCTGTCGGTCATCAGAAGCTCGCGCAGGAGGGGGACCTTCATCGCCTCGCGCTTGAAGTTGTCGGCGATGTATTCGCCCATGTAGCGCGTGCCGATCCTGTAATCGACCGAGTAGTGGAACCAGTCGCCCCGGTCGCGCAGGAGGTTCGACAGGTAGGTCTTGCCCAACCCCGACATGCCGAACAGCATGACCCGTTTGCGAGGGGCCTTCAGGTAGTCGGAACCAGAGCGGTAGATCATCGCGTCACCTCATCTGGCCGCATCTGTTAGCGGGGCGAAGGACGGTTCACAACGAAAAACCCCGCCCGGTTGGGCGGGGTTCGGTTGATGGTCGGTCAGGGGCCTTAGAACGTATAGCCGATCCGGATACCGACGCCGACGCCCGAGTTGTCGGTGAAGCTGCCGCCGACGACGTTGGTCGTTGCATCGCCGATGTCCACGTAACGGACGCCGCCGGTGATCTTCAGATTGTCCATCGTGTAGGTCGCCGCCAAACCGATGCTCTTGAAACCGTCCGTAGGCCCGAGGTTGCCGGTGATCTGGCCGTCCGAGGGTTCATAGCCGAGCGTCACGGCGCCCGACCAGGTCTCGTTGAAGCGACGGCCGATGCCGAGGTTGTAGGTGATCCGGTCCTCGGGGTAGCTCACCAGCGGGATCGGCAGCGGGTAGTTCGGCGGGTCGATGACGAATGCGCTCCAGTCCACCCAGCGGACCGAACCGAACAGCAGCGTGTCCTTGGCGATGCCCGTCTGGAATTCCAGGTTGAGAGACTGCGGGACCTCGGTCTCGAAGGTCCCGGGCACGACACCTTGCTCGAGCGATTCCAGGTTGTGGGTGATTGCGGAATTGTAGGTCAGGGCCACGCGCGCCGCGATCTCGGGCTTTTCCCAGGCGATGCCGACCAGATAGCCAATCTCTGAATCGTAGTTGGTGCTCATCCGGTAGCCGCTGCTCAGGGCCACGTCGCCCTTCACGGTCTCATAGCGCAGGCCGCCGATGACCGAGACGTTGTTTTCGAACTTGTAGCGCAGGATGCCCGTCACCGCCGAAGAGCGCAGGTCGGCCGTCGATCCGGCGAGCGGATAGCTACCCAGCCCCAGGGCTCCAGGGTAGGCGACATCGGCCCCGATCGGTTCGTCGATGATCATCGCGAAGTCCAGCGCCTCGCCGATGTCCATCTTGTAGCCAAGGCTCCAGCTGTTGTAGCTCGGAGCCATGTTGCCAGACGAGACGGCACCCCCGCCGACCGTGCCGCTGACGTCCGGCGAGAAGTGGCCGAAGCTCAGTTCGACGTAGCGACCCTGTTCGAACAGGATGGCAACGGACTGGGCCGAGCGTTCCACGCCGCCGGCATATGCCCCGCTGGTGGCGGCGAGCATGCCTGCGGTGACCAGTGCAAGATGTTTCATGGTACTCATCCCTGAATTGAATTCCCGACCCGGGAACTCCCCCTGTCTGCAGGCTATGCCCTGCGACATTTTGGGTCAATCAATGACGCCACGTCACGGTTTGGTGACGGGGGGGACCTGTGGCGCGGCTGCCCCACGGAGCGTGATCCAGATGCCGAGGAAGATCAGTGCGGCCCCGATGAAGAGGCTCGGCTGGATCGGTTCGGCGTAGAAGAGGGCACCCACGACGGCGATGATCGGCAGGCGGGCGAAGTCGACGGGGACCACCGTGCTGGCGGGGGCCAGCGAAAGCGCCGTGGTCAGCGAGAAATGCGCGGTGATCCCGGCGATGCCGATCAGCATCAGCCAGGGCAGGGTGGCCAGTGTCGGCAGGGTCACCGTCCCGAACAGGGTCATCGCCACCGTGCCGAAGACGGCCTGCATGAGCGTCAGCCAGAAGAGGATGGACAGGATCGGCTCCCCCCTGGTCAGCGCCTTGGTCATCAGGTTCGTGGAGGCGAAGAAAAAGGCGGCGGCTGCGGCGGCCAGGACCCCTGGTTCCACATGGCCGAAGTCGGGGCGGGCGACGATCAGGACCCCGGCAAAGCCAAGCGCCGCGGCGACAAGCTTGCGGCGGGTCAGACGCTCTCCCAGGAAGATCGGCGACAGAAGGATCACCCAGATCGGCGAGGTGAACTCCAGCGCGAAGACCTGCGCGAGGGGGATCATGGTGATCGCCCAGAACCACAGCGACTGGCCGGTGAAATGGAAGATGTTGCGGACGACGTGGCTTGGCAGCCGGTCGGTGCGCACATCCGTCAGCCTGCGGGCTGCCAACGCCAGCGCCACAACCAGTACCCAGCCGATCATCGAGCGGTAGGCCAGGATCTCGAACGTGTCATGCACCCCGTTGATCTGGCGGGTGGCGATGGCCATTGCGGTGAAGGCGGCGATGGCTCCGATCATCCAGAGCGCGGCGGCGAGGGGGCGGTGGGTCATGCGGCGAGCCTTGCCGTCCGGAAGGGGAATGTCCAGAGCTTGACTTGGGGCAAAGCGCGGTCGTCCGGGACTTGGCAGGGTGGTGGCAGGAGGTGCCGGAATGGATGGATATGTGTTGGCCCGCGTCCTGCACGTGCTGGCCGTCGTCCATTGGATCGGCGGCGTGGCGATGGTGACGCTGGTGGTCCTGCCGCAGATGCGGTCCCTGCCTGCGGGCGAGCGGATCGCGATGTTCGAGGCGCTCGAGGGCCGCTTTGGCGGTCAGGCCAAGCTGTCGACGCTTCTCGCGGGGCTGTCGGGCCTGTGGATGCTGTGGGCGACCGATGGCTGGGGGCTCTTTGCCGACCTCAGGTATTGGTGGCTTCACCTGATGGTCGCCGTCTGGGCGATCTTCACCCTGGTCCTCTTCGTGCTTGAGCCCTTGGTCCTCCACCGCTGGTTCCACGCCCGCGCCGTGCGCGACCCCGAGGGCACCTTCGCCCTGGTCCTGCGGCTGCACCGCATCCTTCTGGCGCTGTCAGCCCTCGCCGTCGCCGGCGCGGTGCAGGGCGCGCATGGTGGGCTTTAGCCTGGGACGACCAGCACCTTCACCTCACCCGCCGCGGCCGGGTTCGCGATCGTCGCGGCCGCTTCGGAAAGCGGAATGATCCGCGAGATCAGGGGCGCCACATTCACCCGGCCCGTGGCCAGCATCGCCGCCGCGCGGGTCTGGGTGAACGGGTTGATGAAGCTGTGCAGTAGCTGGATTTCGCGGAAGAGAAGGTCGAAAGGCTCGATCCTGACCGTTTCGCCTTGCGGCAGGACGCCCAAAACGACGACCCGCCCGCCCGAGCGGGTCAGGCGCGGCGCCATCTCTACCGTCTCGGCCACACCGGCACATTCCAGGACCAGGTCCGCCCCCTTCGGCAAAAGCGCGCGGGCCTCGTCTTCCGTCGCCGCGGTGTGGGTCGCGCCAACCTGCAGCGCAAGCTCGCGCTTGGCGGGATGGCGGGTCACCAGCGTGACCTCGGCGCCGGCATTGCGGGCAAGCTGCACCGCGAGGAGCCCGATCACGCCGCCGCCCAGAACGATCACCCGCTCGCCCGGCACCGGGGCGCCCATGTCGACCCCGTGAAGCGTGCAGGCCAGCGGTTCGGCAAAAGCCGCGTGGTGGGGGTGAAGACCGGGGACGGGGACGGCGCGATGGGCCGGAAAGGCGACCAGGTCGGCAAAGCCGCCATCGCGGTGGATGCCGACGGCCACGTTGCGCAGGCAGAGGTTGGTGCGGCCCCGCAGGCATTGCTCGCATCCCCCACAGGCGATGTTCGGATCGCAGGCAACCCGCGTGCCCAGGTCCAGCGCAACGCCCGGGCCGCAGCCGACGATTTCGCCGGCGAATTCATGGCCCAGCGTCACCGGCGGGGCGCAGGGAAACTCGCCCTTGTAGAGGTGTCGGTCGGTGCCACAGATCCCCGCGGCCTCGACCCGGACCAGGATCTCGCCGAAAGCCGGCACGGGGTCCGGGACCTCGGCCAGCTCGATCCTGCCCACTGCCTGCAACCGCACTGCCCGCATATGCGACCCCCTCCCGTGACTGCGGGAAGCATGGCATGGCGCAGACGGCCTGTCGCGGGTTTTGGTGCAGCGGAAAACAGTCGGGCTGCGGGCGGGGCGGTTGCCGGCCGGGGTGGGGCGGCCTATCTCCCCCCTGAACGCCACACAGGATAACGCCATGAGCCTCGATCAGCCCGCCGCTCGCCAGTCCGACCACCCGGTCGCCCCGCAGTTCCTTCAGCGCTGGTCGCCCCGGTCCTTCACCGACCGTGCGCTGTCCGAGGCCGAGGTGATGTCGCTTCTGGAAGCCGCCCGCTGGGCGCCATCGGCGTCGAACCACCAACCCTGGCGGTTCGTCTGGGCGCGGCGTGGCGAGGCGGTCTTCGAGGCGCTTCATGCCTGCCTGACCGGCAACAATCTGACCTGGGCGGGGAAGGGGGCGGCCCTGGTCGTGGTGGCCTCGAAGGACACGGTGACCAACCGCGAAGGGGCCGAGGTCGCGAACCGAACCGCCGGTTTCGACACCGGCGCGGCCTGGATGAGCCTCGCGCTGCAGGCGCAGACGATGGGCCTTTTCGCCCATGCGATGGGTGGCTTCGACCGCGAGAAACTTGCCGCCGCCGTCCGCCTGCCCGAGGGTCATACGTTGCATTGTGTCGTCGCCGTGGGGGAGCAGGGGCCGGCCGAGGCGCTGCCCGAGGACCTTGCCGCGCGGGAAAAGCCCAGCAGCCGCAAGCCCGTGGCCGAAATCGCGATGCATGGGCGCTTCTGACTGCGTGGCCCCCTCTAGGACCTGCGCAGAAGCCTCATGAGGACCCAGACGATGCCCAGCCAAAGCAGCGCCGCGGGTGCACTGAAGATCAGCACCAGCGGCCAGAGGTTGCCGCCGAGCCGGTAGGAGTCCACCGTGTAATCCAGGACGAAGGCCATCGGGAGGATCGGCAGCGCCCCCAGAAGCCGCCACCAGCCCGGAAAGCGGATCAGGACCCAGACCTGCGCCGCAGAATAGGCAAGCGGCGAGGCCATCACAGCAAGTGCGACCGGGACCGTCAGAAGATCTTCCACCGCGCCTCCGTTTCTGCCGAGGGCAGGATGGCACGGAAATCCGGCACGACTGTGGCCGCGTGGCGGTCCTTGCCTCAGCCCGCCGGGGCCACCGGCGGCGGATAGCGCGTGCCGTCGACCACCTTGTCGACCGCGACCGACCGCCAGTCGAAGCCCGTCACCTCTTCGCGCTTCCGGCACAGGATCTGGCTGTGGCAGTAAAGCTCGCCCACCGGCCGGTGGCGCAGGTAGCGGTCGGCGTGCTGAGTGAAGAACCCTGCCATCGGGTTGCTCAGCCCGCTGTCCACCAGATCATAGCCCAGCCCGTCGTTGAACAGCGCCCGCAGGCCCATGTCCGAGAACTGGTAGAAGTTCCACGGCCGCTCGTGCGCGATGTAGGAAAAATGGGTCTCTACAAAGACATGGCCGCCGATCTTCAGAAGCTTGGTGATCTCTTCGGCGACGATCCAGGGCATGTGCAGATGTTCGAAGACGGCCGAGGAGAAGATGAGGTCGAACTGCTGGCCTTGTGGGAAATACTCTGACAGCCGATGCGCGTCGCCCACGACATCGACGTTTTCGCCGGGATAAAAGTCGAAGCCGGTATAGTCCGCCTGCGAGAACCGGTGCCGATGATTGGCGCCCGTCACGACGCGGGACCCGATCTCCAGCACCCTCACGCCCGGCCGGTTGAACTCGCGCCCCAGGTAGTCCGCCCAGGCGGAATGGCCGACCAGCTTCGGCGCGGCGATGCGGGGACGCTTGCGCAGGAAGGGCATCGTCTCGACGAAGGCCGCGATCTTGCGTCTGGTTTCGCCCTTCATCGCGTTTTCTGCTACTCCAGCTCGATGGTCCCGGGCGGCTTCGAGGTGCAGTCGTAGAAGACGCGGTTGACGCCCTTGACCTCGTTGATGATCCGGGTGGCGGTTTCGCCCAGGAACTCGTGGGTGAAGGGGTAATAGTCGGCGGTCATCCCGTCGACCGACGTCACCGCCCGCAGCGCCAGCGCGTAGTCATAGGTCCGCCCGTCGCCCATCACACCCACGGTCCGCATCGGCAGGATCGCGGCGAAGGCCTGCCAGATCTCGTCATAAAGCCCGTGCTTGCGGATCTGGTCGATGTAGACCGCATCCGCCCGGCGCAGGATGTCGAGCTTTTCGCGTGAGATCTCGCCCGGACAGCGGATCGCAAGGCCCGGGCCGGGGAAGGGATGGCGGCCGATGAAGCTTTGCGGCAGGCCAAGTTCGCGGCCCAGGGCGCGGACCTCGTCCTTGAAAAGCTCGCGCAGCGGTTCGACGAGCTTCAGGCCCATTTTCTCCGGCAACCCGCCGACGTTGTGGTGCGACTTGATCGTGACCGAGGGGCCGCCGCTGAAGGACACGCTTTCGATCACGTCCGGGTAAAGCGTCCCTTGCGCCAGGAACTTCGCGCCCCCGACCGCGTTCGCGTGCTTCTGGAACACGTCGATGAAGAGCTTGCCAATGGTCTTGCGCTTGACCTCGGGGTCGGAGACGCCCTCCAGCGCGCCGAGGAAGAGCTCGCTCTCATCGGCATGGATCAGCGGCATGTTGTAGTGGTCGCGGAACATGCTGACGACCTGCTCTGCCTCGCCCAGGCGCAACAACCCGTGGTCGACGAAGACGCAAGTCAGCTGGTCGCCGATGGCTTCATGGATCAGCACGGCGGCCACGGACGAATCCACCCCGCCCGACAGCCCGCAGATCACCTTGGCATCGCCCACCTGCTCGCGGATTTTGCGGATCGCTTCCTCGCGGTAGGCGCCCATCGTCCAGTCGCCCTTGAAGCCCGCAAGCTTGACGAAATTCTCGTAAAGCTTCCCGCCCTTGGGGGTGTGGTGCACCTCGGGGTGGAACTGGACGGCGTAGAAATGGCGCTTGGGGTCCGCCGTGATGGCGAAGGGCGCGTTGGGCGAGGTGCCGAGGACCTGGAAGCCGGGGGCCAGTTTCGACACGTGGTCGCCGTGGCTCATCCACACCTGCTCGCGGGCCTGAACCAGCCGGCGAGGATCGGATGCGTCAGGTCGGTCGGCGTCACGAAGGCGCGCCCGAACTCGGCCGTGCCATGCCCGCCTTCGACATGCCCGCCCAGGCAGTGCATCATCACCTGCTGGCCGTAGCAGATCCCCAGGATCGGCACGCCCATCTCGAACACCCCTTTCGGGGGCATCGGGGCGTTCTCCCAGTAAACGGACGCGGGGCCCCCCGAGAAGATCACCGCCTTCGGGGCGAAGGCCTGCAGGAAGCCCTCGTCGATGCGGTTGTAGGGGTGGATTTCGCAGTAGACGTTCAGCTCGCGCAGGCGGCGCGCGATCAGCTGCGTCACCTGGGACCCGAAGTCGATGATGAGAAGGCGGTCGTGTGTCTGGCTCATGAGTCCGATTAGGCCGGGACGGGGCGAAGCGCAAGACGGCGGATGTCGTTTGCGACCGCGGCCCATGTCGGTTTTGGAAAGGATTGGACGGTTTCAACGGGCGGGGCAGGGCGGTTTGGCGGCATAAGGGCCGCAAACATCCCTCGGAGGCACACATGAACGAAGTTGCAGGGCGCAGGTCGCGCAGTGGTGGGGGCGCCAGCCGCCGGGCGGAACGCACCGCGATCAGCTTCGAGACCGCGCGCTTCATCCAGCGCAACATCCCGAACTTCGAGATCCTGAACGAGGAAGCGCTCCAGATCATCGAGCACAACGCCGAGACCGTGCTGGAAGAGATCGGCGTCAACTTCGTGGAAAATCCGGCCGCCCTGCAGCGCTGGCGCGATGCCGGGGCCGATGTGCAGGGCGAGCGCGTCCACATTCCCCGTGGCCTCGCGCGGAAGCTGATCTCGACCGCGCCGAAGACCTACACCCAGCATGCCCGGAACCCCGAGCGGAACGTCGAGGTCGGCGGCCGGAACCTGGTGCTGGCGCCGGTCTACGGCCCGCCCTTCGTCCGCGACCTGGAAGGCGGCCGCCGTTATGCGACGCTGGAGGATTTCCAGAACTTCGTGAAGCTCGGCTACATGTCCAAGTGGCTGCACCATTCCGGCGGTACGGTGTGCGAGCCGACGGACGTGCCGGTGAACAAGCGCCACCTCGACATGCTGCTTGCCCACATGACGCTGTCGGACAAGCCGTTCATGGGGTCCGTGACCGAACCCAGCCGCGCGCAGGATTCGGTCGACATGGCCTCGATCCTGTTCGGCAAGGACTTCGTCCAGAATAACACCGTGATGACCTCGCTCATCAACATCAACTCGCCGATGGTCTTCGACGGGATCATGATGGGCGCGCTGGAGGTCTATGCGGCCAACAACCAGGCCTCGATCGTCTCGCCCTTCATCGTCGGCGGCGCGATGGCGCCGGTGACGGTGGCGGGGACGCTGACCCAGGTGCTGGCCGAGATCCTGGCGGGCGTAAGCTATTCGCAGCTGGTCCGCCCCGGTTCGCCGGTGATCGCCGGGGCCTTCGTGACCTCGATCGACATGAACTCGGGCGCGCCGACCTTCGGGACGCCGGAAGCCGCCCACATCACCTATGGTGCGGGGCAACTCGTGCGGCGGCTGGGGCTGCCTTACCGTTCGGGCGGGTCGTTCTGCGGATCGAAGCTGCCGGACGCCCAGGCCGCCTATGAAACGGCAAACTCCCTCAACATGGCGCTGCTGGCGGGCGTGAACTTCATGCTGCACGCCTGCGGCTGGCTGGAAGGGGGCCTCGTTAGCTCTTATGAAAAATTCGTGATGGACGCGGACCAGCTTGGGACGCTCCACCACCTGGCGCAGGGCATCCAGGTCGACCTGAACGGCCAGGCGATGGACGCGATCCGCGAGGTTGGTCCGGGCGGTCACTACCTTGGCTGCCAGCATACCCAGGCGAACTTCAAGTCGGCCTTCTGGCGCTCGGACCTTCTGGACTACAAACCCTTCGAGACCTGGGCCGAAGAAGGGTCGCGCGACACGCAGGCGCTGGCCAACGAGAAGGTCAAGAAGCAGCTGGCAGACTACCAGGCCCCCGACATGGACCCCGGCACCCGTGAGGCGCTGGAGGCTTTCGTGGCCCGTCGCAAGTCGGAAATGCCAGACGCCTTCATCTGAGGAAGGCTGGACAGAATGGACAAAGGGGCGGCAGATGCCGCCCCTTTTTCAATGGGTTGACCCTAGGTCAAGCGGCGCTGTTCCGCCGAAGAAGCTGCGCTTCCGCCAAGAGGGCGATCAGCACCTCGATGTGCCGCGCGACGGAATAGGCCGCATCGCCCGCAACGCGCGTCGCCTCCAGCCGGGCCTCGACCGAGATCAGCGACGACACGGTATCCTCGGGCGAGGCCGTTGCAGTCACATAGCGGCGCAGGTCACGCTCGCGCCGGTATTCGGCCAGGCCGAAGCGGGCGGCGCGCATCAGAATCCGGGGCCGGCGCAGGCTGGCAAGCAGGGTGCGGCAATCGCTCATCGGGGTCCTCCGTTCGTTGGATTTGGCGCATCCTGCCCCAGCACAACCCTGCGTTGCGCAACCCCCGGTTGCAGCGTTCGCTGGTTACCGAAGAGTTTAAGTTTTCCATCGAATTGTTGAGGCCGAGCGAAAGCTTAACCAACAGGTAACCAATTCCACCCAAGGTTGCGATTGTCCAAGGCTGGACGTATTGCAGCCCAGGGTGGACAAGGACAGGACGACTGAATTGCCCGAATTGACCGTTGCCAGCCTGCCAGACTGGCTTCCTGCAGCTGTGCGTCACTACCTCGATCACACCGAAGACGGCACATCGCTCAGGGAGCTTGCACGGCGCGAAGGGCTGCATGCCTCGACCATCCTGCGCCAGGTCCGCCGGTTCGAGAACCGGCGCGAGGATCCGCTGATGGACGAGGCGCTTCCGGCCCTGTCGCGCCATGCCCTGCGTCCCTCTGATGACCCAGCCCGAAAGGATGACCAGCCCATGTCCGTCCACACGCGTCATTGCGTCCCGGAAGACCAGCCTGCGATCTGCGACGAGCAGGCGCTGGTGCGTGAAGGGATGCGCGTCCTGCGCCGGTTGGCCGAGCCGGGCGCCGTGATGGCGATCGCCCCCGACCTTGAAAAGGCCGTGGTGATCCGCGATCTGCCCGACGGCAAAAGCCTGCGCACGGCCGTGCTGGAGCGTTCGGTCGCCCATGCCTTTGCGCTGAAGGACTGGGTGACCTGCCGCAAGCCGGGCCGGGTTTCGACATACGAGATCACCTCGGCCGGCCGCGCCGCGCTGAAGCGGATGGTGGACGAAGAGGACCGGCGCCGCCAGGGGATGGCCGAGGCCGCAACGCCCTTCGGCGAGCAGCACCGTGTCTGGGGCGAGCGCGAGGTGATGGACGACGGCGGCCCGCGCCGGGTGCGCTACAACCTTGCGGAAAGCCCGGTGGCGCTTCTGGGGCGCCGGCGCGACCGGGATGGCAAGCCGTTTCTGGAACCCGAACTCGTCGCCGCGGCCGAACGCCTGCGCGAGGATTTCGAGCTGGCCCAGATGGGCCCCCGCGTGGCGCAGAACTGGGACCGGTTCCTGACCGGGGGCGACCGGGGCGCGTTTCAGCCGGACAGCGGGTTGGGCGAGGGGCCGTCCTCGGCACGCGGCCGGGTGGCGGCGGCACTGCGTGACCTCGGGCCGGGCCTCGGCGACGTGGCTTTGCGCTGCTGCTGCTTTCTCGAAGGGTTGGAGGTGGCCGAGAAACGCATGGGCTGGGCGGCGCGGTCGGGCAAGATCGTCTTGCGCATCGCGCTGATGCGGCTGCGCCGCCACTACGAGGATACCTACGGCAAGTCGGGCCCGCTGATCGGCTAGGCCCCGACCCCCCGCGCGATCAGAAGGACGGAGATCGCCGCCAGCCAGACCGAGGCCAGCCGCCGCAGCACGAAAAGCGCGCGCGGCTGGCCCGCCCCGCCCCGGTGCAGCACCGCGCCCACCGCGGCCCAAAGCGCTGCGACCCCGACCACCAGCCCGGCGAAAAGCGCCAGGTTCAGGGCCAGCCGGTCGTCCGAGGGCAACAGGACCAGCCCGAAGATCAGCGCCTTGGGGTTCAGCGCGGTGGTCACGAACAGCGATCTTGCTCCGACCGACTGGCCACAGGCCGCCGCCGAGGGCATCTGCCAGAGCTTCACCGCCAGCACCGCAACCCAGGCCGCCGCCGCCAGCGTGACCCCGGTCCGCAGGCCGTCATGATCCGCCAGGACCGCAGCCCCCACCAGCGTCAGGGGCAGGACCGTCAGGAAATAGCCCGCAAGTTCCGCCGGGATCAGCCGCATCGCCCCCACCCAGCCCCGCTCGGCCCCCGCCAGCAGAACCAGAGAATTGGTCGGCCCGGGGGTCAGCAGCAGAAGCAGAACGGCAAACGCAAGTTCGGCAGGGGACATCATGACCTCATCAGTTAGGCCGGAAATGCCCGCAGGGAAACACCTGCGCCTTGATCCGCATCAACCAGCAAAGAAATGGGGGACGCGGCAAACCGCGCCCCCCATCTCCGGGGTATCCCCGCCCCGGATCCGCGCCATCGACAGTTAAGGCGGCGCGTGTTTCCTGACTGCAGCGGGGGAAGAGCCCTCCCGCCTTGACTGGAGCGCAACGGGCCACGGCGGGGAATGCGGTCCTGCCGCGTTGCCTTGCGCGCGAAATCGCCTTATCTGGACAGTACGTCCGTCGTCAGGGGGAATTTCACGTGCGCGACCTCAAGCTTCCCGAAGAGCGCCACCCCGAAAAGGCGCACCGCCCCGACAATGCCCAGCCGAAGAAGCCCGCCTGGATCCGGGTGAAGGCGCCCACGTCCGAAGGCTACAAGCAGACCCGCGACATCCTGCGCGAGAAGAAACTGGTCACCGTCTGCGAGGAAGCGGGCTGCCCCAACGTCGGCGAATGCTGGAGCCAGGGCCACGCCACCATGATGATCATGGGCGAGATCTGCACCCGCGGCTGCACCTTCTGCAACGTCGCAACCGGCAAGCCCCAGACGCTTGACGCCTTCGAGCCGGGCCGCGTCGCCCATGCTGTGGCCGAGCTTGGCCTGAACCACGTCGTCGTCACCAGCGTCGACCGCGATGACCTCGACGATGGCGGGGCCGAGCACTTTGCCCAGACGATCCGCGCCATCCGCCACCGCTCGCCCGGCACGACGATCGAGGTCCTGACTCCCGACTTCCTGAAATGCCCGCCCTCGGCGCTGGAAAAGGTGGTCGAGGCGCGTCCCGATGTCTTCAACCACAACCTGGAAACGGTGCCCGGCCTCTACCATGAGGTCCGCCCCGGCGCGCGCTACTTCCACAGCTTGCGGCTTCTGCAGCGGGTCAAGGAACTGGACCCGATGATGTTCACCAAGTCGGGCATCATGGTGGGCCTGGGCGAAACGCGGCAGGCCGTCCTGCAGGTTATGGATGACATGCGGTCGGCCGACGTGGATTTCCTGACCATCGGCCAGTATCTGCAACCGACCCCCAAGCACCACCGCGTCGACCGCTTCGTCACGCCGGAGGAGTTCAAGGCCTATGAGACGGCCGCCTGGGGCAAGGGGTTCCTGATGGTCTCGGCCACGCCGCTGACCCGGTCCAGCTATCACGCCGGCGATGACTTCGCGCGGATGCGGGACGCCCGCCAGGCTGGCCGGGGATAGGGCAGGGGCCGCGCGAGGCGACCCCTGTCTGTTCGTCAGAACTTGTAGCCGACGCCGATGTCCAGGATCTCGTCCTGGCCGACCACCTTGGTGCCGCCGCCCTCGACGTAAAGTCCGCTATCCAGGTTATAGGTGGCCGAGACCGAATAGATGTCGCTGGTATCCTGGATCAGAAGCGCATCGCCCCGAACGGTCAGCGCCGACATCACATCGACGCTGCCATGCAGCCGGACACTGTTGATCCCGGCGCCGCCATCAACCCGGGTGAAGGCTGCGCCAAGGTCGAAGCGCTCTGCGTCGTGCAGACCGCCGATCTGCAGGGTGGTTACGTCCTCGCCCGGGGCGGTCGCGTATTCGCCGTTGATGAACAGCGATGTGGCCCCGGCGGAATACCGCATCACGCCCTGCGCAAGGTCGACGTTCCGGTCGTTCAGGTGATGGTAGCCGGCGCCGAAGGTCAGGTTGCCAGCCTCCTGTTTCCAGGTCACGCCCGGCGTCATGCCGTTGTCGAGGGCACTGACCAGGGGCGCAAAGGTCCCGCGCAGCGGCATGCTCTCCAGATCAATCACACGCGACGTCGAGAAGCGCGGCATCACGCCCAGGCTCTCGACCAGTGGACGCGGTGCGCCCACCGCGAACTCGCCCGCCCCCGTGGACAGGACCAGCGCGGCCCAGAGATTGGTGAAGTCAGAGCCATCGAGATAGGTCGCATCGAGCGAGGCGTCGAAGCCGAGGACGCCGCCCGACCGCCAGCTTGCCGCGACGTCGCCATCCAGCGCCAGCACGCCTGAACCGACGTCGGTGTAGTCAAGCTTGACGTCGCCGCCGAAGGTCAGTCCGCTGCCGTCCTGCGCGGAAGCCGCAACCGAGGAAACCGCGACCAGCGCGGGGATCAGAAATCGGGTCATGGTAGGTCCTGCTCGTCTTTGTTTTTTTGCAGGTTACCGCAAAACCATGACCGTGGAAAGTCATTTCCATCAATATCTTGGGGCGGGATCTATATCCGGTGCCAAGTGGCCCCGCCCGATCACTGCACGCTCGGCACCGCCAGGATGTATTCCGCCACCGCCTGACGGTCGCTTTCCGGCAGGCGGGCCATGTTTTCGACGACATGGGCCATGTGACCGCCGACGCTGTCATAGTCGGGGGTAAAGCCCGTCGTCAGGTACTGCACGATGTCCGGCGCGGTCCAGCCAAGGGCGGCGGGCGTGATGTTCGGAATCCGCCCCTCGCCCGAGGGGTTCGGCGCCCCGCCCAGCCAGCGCGCGGTGTCCAGGCCGCCCAGCATGTTGCGCGGGGTGTGGCATTCGCCGCAATGCGCCAGCGCCTCGGAAATGTAGCGCCCGCGCGCGGCGGTGGGCGTCAGGTTCCCCGGCAGCGCCCAGTTGTCGGACAGGAACAGCAGTTTCCACACGCCCACCGTCTCGCGGCGCGAGAAGGGGAAGCCCAGCTCGTGCGGTGCGCTTGGCGTCGCGTCTGCCGGAAGCGTCTTCAGGAAGGCGTAAAGGTCCGCGACATCCTGCATCTCCATCTTGGCATAAGAGGCATAGGGGAAGGCCGGATAGTAGTGCTCGCCCTCTGGGCTGACCCCGCGCATGAGCGCGTTCGTCAGGTCAAGAAGCGACCAGTTGCCGATCCCGTGCTCGGGGTCCTGGCTGATGTTCGGGGCGATGAAGGTGCCGAAGTCGGACGGAAAGCGCTGCCCGCCTGACAGGACGAGCTGCGCGTCGCCCTCGGCCTTGTCGGCCATGTGGCAGGAGGCGCAGCCTGCGGCCCAGAACACCTGTTCGCCGCGCGTGGCATCGCCGGTCAGGTTCTCGACCGCGGCGGCCGACAGAGGATTGGGCCGGGCGAGCACGTAAAGCGCCCCCGCGCCGACGACACCCAACACGACCACCCACCTCAGGAACCGCATCGTTTACCCTCCAAATGACCTTGGCCGCGAGACCCTAGCCGACCCGCGCCCAGCGTCCAATCACGGTTTCTGGCGCAGGCTGTCGACCGTCATCCAGTCCGGCCAGCCCACGAGGCGCTCGATCCCGACGATCAGCAGGCAGGCGGCGATCACCCCGAAGACCAGCATCACGCGTCCGGCCGAGGGCGGGTTCTGGACCCAGCGCTTGGCGCGCAGAAGCCAGTGAAGCTGGTTCATCCGGCTTCCGTGAACCGCACCTTGCCGATGAAGGGCAGGTTGCGGTTCCGCTGGGCGAAGTCGATGCCGTAGCCCACCACGAACTCGTCGGGGATCTCGAAGCCGGTCCAGTCGGCCTTGACCGGCACTTCCCGGCGCGAGGGCTTGTCCAGAAGCGCGCAGGTCTTAAGCCGCGCTGGCTCGCGGGCTTTCAGCAGGTGCAACACATGGGACAGGGTGAAACCCGTGTCGATGATGTCCTCGACCACCAGCACGTCGCGCCCAGCGATCTCGCCCCGCAGGTCCTTCAGGATGCGCACCTCGCGGCTGGAATGCATCGCGTCGCCGTAGCTGGAGGCTTCCAGGAAATCCACCTCCACCGGCAGCTCGATCTCGCGCACAAGGTCGGCGATGAAGACGAAGGACCCGCGCAACAGTCCCACGACGACCAGCTTGTCGGTGCCCTGGAAATGCGTCGTGATCTCGCGCGCCAGCGCCTCGACCCGCGCCGCGATGGACTTGGCGCTGATCATCTGGTCGATCACATAGGTCGGCACGGGGGGGCGGTCGGGCATGAGCGATGTTCCGGTTGTTGCGGCCCCTTCCTAGCGCCGAAAGCCACAATTGCCTAGGCCGTGACATGTCGCCCGCTTGATCTTGGCCGCGCCTCGGGCCACATGTCGGCCAAGGACGAAGCGATGCCCACCCATTCCGAGACCAAGCGCCTGCCCTACACCGCCCAACAGATGTACGATCTGGTGGCCGATGTCGCATCCTACCCGAAGTTCCTGCCCTGGAACTCGGCCGCCCGCATCCGGTCGCGCACGCCCATCGCGGGCGGCGGTGAGGTGATGGAGGCGGATCTCGTCATCAGCTTCAAGGTCTTCCGCGAACGCTTCGGCAGCCGCGTGACGCTTTGGGCCGACCAGAAGAAGATCGACACCGAATACCTCGACGGCCCCTTCCGCCACATGCGGTCGAACTGGGCCTTCCGCGACATTCCCGGTGGCTGCGAGGTCGATTTTCACGTCGACTTCGAATTCCGGAACGCGATCCTGCAGGGGATCATCGGGGTCGTCTTCAACGACGCGATGCTGCGGGTCGTGCGCGCCTTCGAACGGCGGGCCGCAGAACTTTACGCGCCCGGGCCGCTCTGACGCGACGGAACTCTCGCGGCGCGGCGTAAAGGACGGCGTCACTGTGCCAAAGGAGTTCCCATGCGCCTGTTCCTCCTGCTTCTTTCCATCGCGCTTTTCCCCGTGCTCGCCGCTGCCGAGACCGTCCGCCTCGGCGACCGCTGGTACCGGATCGAGTTGCCAGCCAACCCCAAGGGCGCTCCGCTGATCCTTGCGCTCCACGGCGGGGGCGGCAATCCCGACCAGTTCGCCTCGGCCTCGGGCTTCGCGCGAGCCGCCACGCGGGCGGGCTTCGCGGTGGCGCTTCCGGCAGGGACCGGCCGGCGGGATGACCGGCTCCTGACCTGGAACGGGGGCTATTGCTGCGGCTCGGCCCAGCGGCGCGGGACCGACGACATTGCCTTCCTGCGCGAGGTCATCCGGGACGCCGCCACCCGCTTCGGCGTCGACGGCTCGGGCGTCTACCTGACCGGCATGTCGAACGGCTCGATCATGTCCGAAACCTTCGCCGCGAAGAACCCGGGCCTTGTCCGCGCCGTGGCGGGCGTCTCGGGAACGATGGACACATCGCGCATCCGCGTCGAAGGCCAGGTCCCCGCGCTGATCATCCACGGCACCGCAGACACCATGGTCCCCTACGAGGGTGGCCAGGGCGACACCAGCCTGACCCGCACCAACTTCTCC
>NZ_JAYSFG010000003.1:296913-365612 GCF_041913445.1 Tabrizicola sp. | reverse complement strand
CACCAGGCGCTTGAGGTAGACGAGTTCCTCAAGCGGCCGGGTCAGTTCACCCGACCGGCGGCGGATCTCGTCCAGAAGCTCCTGCGCGCGTTCGTCGGGGGTGTTCTGCACCATGTTCTCGTCCGAACCGATGCGGGCGGTTTCGCCCGGACGGCGTCCCAGCGGGTCGGTGCCCTGCGGATCGGCCGAGCCCATGTCGCGTTCGCCGCCCTGCCCGTCGCGGTTCTGGCGCTGTTCGTCGGCCAGCGCCTCGCCGAAGTCGCGCATCCCGTCGCGGAGCGCTTCCATCGCCTCGGCCTGGCGGTCAAGCGCGCCGTCTAGATCGCCGTCCCGCAGCGCATCCTCGGCCTCTTCCATCGCCCGACCGGCGCGGTCCAGGTTGCGGCGGCCCTCTTCGCCCTGCTCGGTCCCGTCGCCGGGAAGCTGACCCTGCTGCAACTCATTCAGCCGTTCCCGCAACTCGCGCTGGCGGTCGGACAGCGAGCCGCCCTGGCCGTCGCCATCCTGGTTCTGCGCCTGGTCGCTGCCCTGGCCCGGTTGGTCGCCCGGCTGCTGGCCCTGGCCCTGCTCTTGCCCCTGTTCCTGGCCCGGCTGCTGGCCTTCGCCCTGCTGTTGGCCATCGCGCGGCACACCCTGCAGGTCGCGGAAGGCGTCGTCGGAAAGTTCCTGCTGGTCGCGCAGCGTCTCGCCCAGGTCGCCCATCGGGCCGTCCTGGCCCTGGCCCTGGCCTTGCCCCTGGCCCTGGACGACCTGCATGTTCTGCATCAGCTGGCGCAGTTGCTCCATCAGCTCGGCGGCTTCGGCGGTCTTGCCTTCCTCCATCAGCTGCTGCAGCCGGTCCAGCATCTCCTGCAGCTGGTCGCCGGACATCATCTGGCCCTGCATCATCTGCTGCTGCTGCTGGTCGCCCGGATTGCGCTGCGCCTCTTCGGCCAGTTCCCGCATGTATTCGTTCAGCGCCTGCTGCATTTCCTTCATCAGCTGGTCGATCTCTTCCGGCGAGGCGCCGTTCTCGATCGCCTCCTGCAGCCGGTCCTGCGCACGCTGCAGGCGTTCCAGCGCGGACTGAAGGTTCCCCTCCTCGACCATCAGGGCGATGGTCCAAAGCTTCTCAGCGACCGCATCGCGGTCCTCGGTCGAAAGGCTCGCTTCCTTGGCCTCCAGGTCGCGCATCAGGACCCGCAGGTGCAGGAAGGCGCGCTCGTGCCGGATGAAGCCTTCGGGACGGTTCGTGACGGCCTTCAGGATTTCGACCGCGCGGGGGGCGTTCACGCGGTTCCACAGGATGTCGCGGCGCATCTCGATCAGGGCGGCGGCCAGCGGGTCGAAGAAGCGCTTGCCGTGCAGGACGACCTCGTAAGGAGCCGAGGTGCCTTCGTTCCCCGCCGCATCGACGGCGGCAAAGACCATCGTGACCGGCATGTTGGCGAAGACATGTTTCGACAGATCGTCCACCAGGGTCGAGGTCATGTCCGTCCGCTTGCCCTTGCGCGGCATCGGCAGGTCAAGCGTCACCGGCTCGATGGCTTCGGGGTCGATGGTCAACCCGTGACGCCGGTCGACCTTGGCAAGGTCCAGCGAAATGGTGACGCGGCCCGCCACCACGCCGTAATCGTCGGTGGCCTTGAAGTCCTGTTTGAAGCGACCGTCCGCCTCGCGCACCATCTCTCCGGTGATTTCGATCGTGGGGGCGTTGTCCGGGATCGCGGTGATCTGCCATTCGCGGCCGCCGTTGCCCTCGATGGCAAGCTGGCCCGAGCGGGTGACCGTCAGGTCGTGCACCCCGGCCATCGCGTTGGGGACGGCGGCGGCGGGAGTGACTTCGCTTCCGGCTTCGGCAGCGGGTGGCGGCGGGACATCGGCGACGGTCTGGGCGACGGTCAGGTCGCCCTCGGGGCCGTAGAGGCGGATCTGCAGGCGGGTGCCGGTGGGCAATTCCAGCGCGGGGTCGGTGATGTCGTTGAGGTAAAGCGAGGGTTTCCCGGTGTAGGCCGGGGGCTGGGCCCATCCCTCCCAGGCCGGGCCGCCGGGCATGGCGACAGCCGCGCCGGGAGTAAGACCCGCGACCGAGCCGGCCTTCCAGAACGACCCGAAAAGCGCGGCCATGACGAAGGCCGTGAGCGCGACATAGCGCAGCGAGAAACGGTCGCGCGAGGACAGGCGCAGGTCGGGCTGGACCGGGCGCGCCCCGGCGGCGCGGGCGGCCATCCTCTCCTGATGCGCGCGCCAGACGGCCAGCGAGGCCGGGTCGGCGGTGCCGATGGCTTGGGTGTCGCGCAGCGCGGCGATGGGGCGGCCGGGCATGGTGGTGTCAAGCCGGTCCAGCGCGTCCATCGCCGTTGGTTTGCGGAACTGCTTCACGCCCCAGGCAAGGAGGGCCAGCGCGGCAAGGCCGATGACGGCCCCGGCCGCCTGGGCATAATGGAGCGGGCCGAGGTCCTGGACGCCGAAGGCCAGCGCGGCGAGGGTGACAAGGATCAGGGACCAGAGCGGCCAGAAGGCGCGGGCCAGCCGTTCCGCCCAAAGTCCCGCCAGCGTCAGGCGCATCGGCCAGACGAGGGATTTCAGCGGCGGTTGGGGCGTTTGTCCGGTCATGTCACCTGCCAAGGACCGGACAGGGTGTCACAGCCACGAGGGGATGGTATCGCGCTTGAGGATTTCGTCAAAGCTTGGACGCGCCCGGATGACAGCGAAGTGATCCCCGTTGACTAGCACCTCGGGGATGAGGGGCCGAGTATTGTATTCCGACGCCATGACCGCCCCATAGGCCCCGGCGGAGCGGAAGGCGACAAGGTCCCCCTCGGCCACCAGCGGCAGGTCGCGCCCCTTGGCGAAGGTGTCGCCGGTTTCGCAGACCGGGCCGACCACGTCGAACTCTTGCGTCGGGGAGGCGACGGGGGGCTCGATGACGGGCACGATGTCGTGGTGCGCGCCGTACATCGAGGGGCGCACAAGGTCGTTCATCGCGGCGTCGAGGATCAGGAAGTCGCGCCCCTCGCCGTTCTTGACGTAGATCACGCTGGCCACCAGGAGGCCCGCGTTGCCGGAGATCAGGCGGCCGGGTTCGATCTCGATCTCGCAGCCAAGGTCACCCACGGTGCGCTTGATGAGCGCGCCGTAGTCGGTGGGAAGCGGGGGCGCTTCGTTGGACCTTGTGTAGGGGATGCCCAACCCGCCACCGAGGTCGAGGCGGGTGATCGTGTGGCCCTCGGAACGCAGGCGGCGGGTCAGGTCGGCGACCTTGAGATAGGCCTGCTCAAAGGGCTCAAGGTCGGTGAGCTGCGACCCGATATGGACGTCGATGCCGATGACCTGCAGGCCGGGGAGTCTCGCGGCCTCGGCGTAGACTTCGGTGGCGCGGGCAATCGGGATGCCGAACTTGTTTTCCTTCTTGCCCGTCGCGATCTTCTCGTGAGTCTTGGCGTCGACGTCCGGGTTGACCCGAACGGCGATGGGGGCCCTGACGCCGAGGGAGGTTGCGACCTCGGACAGCGCCCGCATCTCGGGTTCGGATTCCACGTTGAACTGCCGGATGCCGCCGGTCAGGGCGAGGCGCATCTCGTCGCGCGTCTTGCCGACGCCGGAGAAGACGATGCGGTCGCCCGGGACGCCCGCCGCCTTCGCGCGCAGGTATTCCCCGCCCGAAACCACGTCCATGCCCGCACCGAGGTTGCCGAGGGTCTTCAGCACCGCGACGTTCGACAGCGACTTGATGGCGAAGCAGACGAGGTGCGGCAGGGGGGACAGCGCCTCGGTGAACAGGCGATAGTGCCGGGTCAGGGTGGCGGTCGAATAGACGTAGAACGGGGTGCCGACCTGGGCCGCGATGTCCGTCAGGGCGACGTCCTCGGCGTGGAGGGTGCCGTTCTTGTAGAGGAAATGGTCCATCGTCGTCCCCGGATCGCTTCCGCGTCGTCATATCCGGGCCGAACGGTGGTGCAAAGCGCCGATTTCTTCAAAGAAATCGGTTCGGAGCCTTTGAAGGCTCCGGTCCGGAATTTTCGAAAATTCCGGCGTCAGACCTGGGCGTCCTCCGCCTCGTCATGGGCGGCCTCCCAAACTTCCTTCGCGGCGTCCAGGTTCAGGGCGGCGATGACCAGTCCGACCACGATGTCCGGCCAGATTGAGGGGTGGCGCGCCGTCACCAGTCCGGCCCCGATGATGCCGATGTTCGCCAGCGCATCGTTCCGGGCCGACAGGAAGGCCGCGCGGGTGAGGCTACCCTCGGCCCGGCGGTGACGCGCCAGAAGCAGCGCGGCGGTGAGGTTCACCGCCAGCGCCCCCAGCCCAACGAGGGTAAGCGCCGCCGCAATGGGGGGCGTCGGGTCCAGAAGTTTGGCGCCCAGCGTCCAGAGGAAGGCAACCGCCGGGACCAGCAGTAGCGCGGCAAGGACCTTGCCCACGGCCGCACGGCGGGTGGCGGTCCAGGCCAGCGCGAAGAAGATCAGGCTGTTGACCGCCGCGTCTTCCAGAAAATCCACGCTGTCGGCCATAAGCGCGACCGAACCCGCGCGCAGGGCCGCCAAGAACTCCACCCCGAAATAGGCAAGGTTCAGGCCCGCGACGATCAGCACGGTCTGGCGAAGGGTCGTCACCCCGGGCGGGATCAGGCCGCCTCGGCTGCCGGGCGACGGATCGACCCTGCCGCCTTCAGGACCAGCGGCCGCAGGCCCGCGCCACCTGCATCGACGATCTCGAAGAACTGGCGGCGCATCCGGGGTTCCCAGAAGTCGTTGATATGGTTTGCCAATCCGGCAATGCCCTCGGCCTCGGGCTTGGTTTCCATGAACATGGCAATCTGGTTTGCCATCCGGGCGATCTTGTCAGCCGACATGGGCTTCCTCCGTCTTCAAACGATCCGTATGCGAGAAGACCTCGAACCGGTCCCCGCGGGCGAGCGCGATCAGGGTGATCCCCGAGGCCTCGGCCAGGTCCACCGCCTCGGCCGTGGGGGCAGAGACGGCAATGATCATCGGCGCGCCCAGCATGGCGACCTTCTGCACCATGTCGGTGGACACCCGGCTGGTCAGGACCACGGCACCCTGCGGCGCAATCCCCTGCCGCAGCATCCCGCCGACCAGCTTGTCCAGCGCATTGTGCCGGCCCACGTCCTCACGCGCCAGAAGTACGCGCCCGTTCCAGAACGCCGCGCCATGCACTGCCCGCGTCGCGTCGTGCAACCGCTGTTCGGCGGGCAGCGAGGCCACCGCTTCCCGCACCTGGGTCGGCGTCAGGCGGAAACGCGACGGCTGGACGACCGGCACCTCGCGCAGCGCCTGGTCGATGCTGTCGATCCCGCAAAGCCCGCAGCCCACCGGACCGGACATTGTCCGCCGCCGGGCAGCCAGCCGAGCCTCGGCCTCCGGCCGCAGCCAGACCTGCACGTCGCGACCCCGGGGGCCCTTTTCGACATCGACGGACTGGATCTCTTCCGGCCTGGCGATTCCCTCGGTCAGGGCGAAGCCCACGCCGAAGTCCTCCAGATCCGCAGGCGTCGCCATCATCACCGCCTGCGTCGTGCCGTTGAACGAAAGCGCGACGGCCACCTCTTCGGGCAGGACCCGTTCCCCCGGTTGGACCGAGGGACCGAAGACCAGCCGAGGGGTTGGCCGCGCGCCGTTCATTCCGCGGCCAGGATCCGACGCGACAGGGCCGCCTGCGCGGCGTACTCTTCCTGCCACTCGGACGGCCCGTTCGAGGGGCTGACCTGCACCGCCGTCACCTTGTATTCCGGGCAGTTCGTCGCCCAGTCGGAGAAGTCGGTGGTGATGACGTTGGCCTGCGTGTCCGGGTGGTGGAAGGTGGTGTAGACCACGCCGGGCGACACCTTGTCGGTGATCGTCGCCCGCAGCGTGGTTTCCCCCGACCGCGAGGCGAGCCGGACGAAGTCGCCGTCCCGGATGCCCCGGTTCTCGGCGTCATGCGGGTGGATCTCCAGCACATCCTCGTCATGCCAGACGACGTTCGCCGTCCGCCGGGTCTGCGCGCCCACGTTGTACTGCGACAGGATGCGGCCCGTCGTCAGCAGCAGCGGGAAGCGCGGGCCGGTCTTCTCGTCCGTCGCCACATATTCGGTGCGGATGAACTTGCCCTTGCCGCGCACGAAGCCGTCGATGTGCATCAGCGGCGTGCCTTCCGGCGCCTTGTCGTTGCAGGGCCACTGGACCGAGCCCATCGTCTCGATCTTCTCGTAGCTCACCCCAGCGAAGGAGGGCGTGGTCATGGCGATCTCTTCCATGATCTGCGACGGGTGGGTGTAGTTCCAGCCCGCGCCCATCGCGTTGGCGAACATCTGGGTCACTTCCCAGTCGGCATAGCCTTGCTTCGGCGCCATCACCTTGCGGACCATGTTGATCCGCCGCTCGGCGTTGGTGAAGGTGCCGTCCTTTTCCAGGAAGGACGAGCCGGGGAAGAAGACGTGGGCGTAGTTCGCGGTCTCGTTCAGGAAGAGGTCGTGGACGATCACGCATTCCATCGCCGCCAGACCCGCCGCGACGTGGTGGGTGTCGGGGTCGGATTGCAGGATGTCCTCGCCCTGGCAGTAGAGGCCCTTGAAGGTGCCCTCGACCGCGGCGTCCAGCATGTTCGGGATGCGCAGGCCGGGTTCCGGGTCGATGGTGACGCCCCAGGCCTTCTCATAAATCGCGCGGACCTCCGGGTTCTTCACGTGGCGGTAGCCCGGCAGTTCGTGCGGGAAGGACCCCATGTCGCAAGAGCCCTGCACGTTGTTCTGGCCACGGAGCGGGTTCACGCCCACACCGCGCCGACCGATGTTGCCGGTCAGCATGGCAAGGTTGGCGATGCCGATGACGGTGGTCGAGCCCTGGCTGTGCTCGGTCACGCCGAGGCCATAGTAGATTGCCGCATTGCCGCCGGTCGCATAGAGGCGCGCGGCCTTACGGATTTCCTCGGCCGGGACGCCAGTGACCAGCTCCACCGCTTCGGGCGAGTGGTTGGGGGCGCCGATGAACTCGGCATAGTCCTGGAACTCATCCCAGTCGCAGCGGGTGCGGATGAACTCTTCGTTGTAGAGCTTTTCCGTCACGATCACATGCGCCAGCGCCGAGACGACGGCGACGTTGGTGCCCGGGGTCAGCGCCAGGTGATGCGCGGCCTTGTAGTGCGGGCCTTCCACGGTTTCCGTCCGGCGCGGGTCGACGACGATCAGCTTCGCGCCCTTCCGCAGCCGCTTCTTCATGCGGCTGGCGAAAACAGGGTGCGCAGCCGACGGGTTCGCACCGATCACCATGATCACGTCCGAGTCCTCGACCGAGTCGAAGTCCTGCGTGCCGGCCGAGGTGCCGAAGGTCTGGCCCAGGCCATAGCCGGTGGGCGAATGGCAGACGCGGGCGCAGGTGTCGGTGTTGTTGTTCATGAACACCGCGCGGGTCAGCTTCTGGACGAGGTAGGTCTCCTCGTTCGTGCAGCGGCTGGAGGTGATCACGCCGACCGACTGGCGGCCGTACTTGGCCTGGATGCCCTTCATCTTGGCGGCCGCGAATTCCATCGCCTCGGCCCAGGACACCTCACGCCACGGCTCGTTGATCGTCTCGCGGATCATCGGCTTCAGGATGCGGTCCTGGTGCGTGGCGTAGCCATAGGCGAACCGGCCCTTGACGCAGGAGTGGCCGCGGTTGGCCTTGCCGTGCTTGTACGGGGTCATGCGGACGAGTTCGTCGCCGCGCATCTCGGCCTTGAACGAACAGCCGACGCCGCAATAGGCGCAGGTGGTGATGATGCTGCGGTCCGGCGTGCCGATGTCGATGACCGACTTCTCGGTCAGGGTCGCGGTCGGGCAGGCCTGCACGCAGGCGCCGCAGCTGACGCAGTCCGAGGCGAGCGCATTGTCGGTCTTCGCGCCAAAGGACACGCGGCTGTCGAAGCCCCGGCCTTCGATGGTCAGAGCGAAGGTGCCCTGCACTTCCTCGCAGGCCCGGACGCAGCGCGAGCAGACGATGCATTTCGCCGGGTCGTAGCTGAAATAGGGGTTGGAATCGTCCTTCGGCAGCCACTGCGGGTTGGCCTCGCCGCTGGTGTTGCGGGCGCGGAAGTGGGTATCCACCGCCTCATACCGCACGTCGCGCAGGCCCACGGCCCCGGCCATGTCCTGCAGCTCGCAGTCGCCGTTGGCGGCGCAGGTCAGGCAGTCCAGCGGGTGGTCGGAGATATAGAGCTCCATCACCCCGCGGCGCAGGTCCTTCAGCTTGCCGGTCTGGGTCTTGACCTTCAGGCCGGGGGCCACGGGCGTGGTGCAGGAGGCAGGGGTTCCCGCCCGACCCTCGATTTCCACCAGGCAGAGCCGGCAGGAGCCGAAGGCATCTACGCTGTCGGTCGCGCACAGCTTCGGGACCGAGATCCCCACTTCCGCCGCCGCGCGCATGATGCTGGTGCCTTCCGGCACGGTCACGTCGAAGCCGTCGATGGTCAGCGTGACCATGGTCTTGGACTTCGAGGCAGGGGTGCCGAAGTCGCGGTCGGGGATGATGAAGTCTTTCATCTGATTAGCCTTTCCGTGCGGCAAGCTGGTGGGCGACGATGGCGTTGGCGTGGCCGTGGCCCATCTGGTGGGTGTCTTTCAGGAACGCGACGATCTGCATGTGCGGCAGGTCGAGCTTGTCCTGGATCTGGTCGAACCAATGCGCCATCGGCTGACCGTATTTCTTCTCGATCGAGGGGAAGTAGGACGCGGGGCCCTTCACCGTCTCGGTCATTCAGCGGCCTCCTTCGCGCGGGCGAAGTCATCCGGGAAATGCGTCAGTGCGCTCATCACTGGATATGGGGTGAAGCCGCCCAGCGCGCAAAGCGAACCGGACTTCATCGTGTTGCACAGGTCCGTGATGAGCGGGATCGCGCTGGCATCGCCGCGCGCGATCCGGTCGATGGTTTCCACCCCCCGGGTCGATCCCAGGCGGCAGGGCGTGCACTTGCCGCAGCTCTCGATGGCGCAGAACTCCATCGCGAAGCGGGCCATCTGCAGCATGTCCGTGGTGTCGTCGGCCACCGTGAGGCCCGCATGGCCGATCAAGCCTTCCTTCGCGCCGAATTCCTCATACCCGAAGGGCGTGTCGAACAGCGACACCGGGAACCAGGCGCCCAGCGGCCCGCCAACCTGCACCGCCTTGACCGGACGCCCCGAGGCCGTGCCGCCGCCGATCTCGTTGACGATCTGGCCCAGGGTCAGGCCGAACGCGACCTCATAGAGCCCGCCGTATTTCACGTTCCCGGCGATCTGCAGCGGGATCGTCCCACGGCTGCGGCCCAGACCGAAGTCCTTATAGTAAGCCGCGCCCTTGGCCATGATCACCGGCACCGAAGCCAGCGAGATCACGTTGTTCACCACCGTCGGCCGCCCCAGGAACCCCTGCAGCGCCGGCAGCGGCGGCTTGGCGCGCACCACGCCACGCTTGCCTTCCAGCGAGTTCAGCAGCGAGGTCTCCTCGCCGCAGACATAGGCCCCCGCGCCGACGCGGATTTCCATGTCGAAGGCTGGACCCAGCACCTTGGCCTCGCGGGCGATCCGGACTGCGGCTTCCATCACGCGGATCGCGACGGGGTATTCGCTGCGGATGTAGACGTAGCCCTTGGTCGCCCCGCAGGCCAACCCGGCAATCGCCATGCCTTCGATCAGCGTGAAGGGGTCGCCCTCCATCAGCATCCGGTCGGCGAAGGTTGCGCTGTCGCCCTCGTCCGCGTTGCAGACGATGTACTTCTGCTCGCCCGCAGCTTCCGAGACGGTCTTCCACTTGATCCCCGTCGGAAAGCCAGCGCCGCCCCGGCCGCGCAACCCAGACTCGGTCACCTCGGCCACGATCTCGGCCTTGGACATCTTGGCCGCACGTTCCAGGCCCACCAGCCCGCCATGCGCCACGTAATCCTCCAGCGACAGCGGATCGATCACGCCGACGCGGGCGAAGGTCAGACGGGTCTGCCCCTTCATCCAGGGCAGCTCCTCGACCAGTCCCAGCGCCTTCGGGTGCGCGGACAGGTCGCCGAACAGCGAAGGCACATCGGCCAGCGTCATCGGGCCAAAGCCAACCCGGCCCTTGTCGGTGACAACCTCGACCAGCGGCTCCAACCAGACCATCCCGCGCGAGCCGTTGCGGACGACCTCGACTGAAACCCCGCGCGCGGCGCCCTGGGCCACGATGGCCTCGGCAATCTTGTCGGCCCCGAGGGCGACGGCGGCGCTGTCCAGCGGAACGTAGACCTTCATTTCGCCACCTCTGCGCACACGCCTTCATCCACCCTGCCCACCAGCCGGCCGTCGACCATCGCCGCCGGTCCGCAGGCGCAGAGGCCCAGGCAGAACACCGGCTCCAGCGTTACGCGGCCATCGGGGGTCGTCTCGTGCCAGTCGATGCCCAGCGCCTTCTTGATCCGGTCCGCCACGTCGTCCGCGCCGACAGTCTGGCAGGCCTCAGCCCGGCAGAGCTTCAGCACATGCCGCCCGGCGGGCTTTTCGCGGAAGTCGTGGTAAAAGCTGATGACCCCGTGCACCTCGGCCTTGGACAGCATCAGCGCCTTGGCGATCTGCGGCACGGCGGCCTCGGGCACATAGCCGAACGCCTCCTGAATCGCGTGGAGGATGGGCAGCAGCGGCCCCTCCAACCCCTGATGGGCCTCAAGGATCTCGGCGATCCGGTCTGTCTGGGCGTGGGAATCGAGCATGCGGGCAAACCTCTGGCTAGCATGCAAAGGTATACGCCCGGAACGATAGGCGATTCAATGTCGATATATCGTCAGTCGATAGACAGCGCCTATCGAAACAGCCGGATCGCCTCGTCGATCAGGGCCTGGAGGACCGGAGTCTGCGGGTCGCGCTTGGCGGCGATCAGGCCCACCGTATGCTCGGCCTCCGGTTCCACGATGGGGATGGAGTGAAGCCGACCATCCGCCACGAACATGTCGGCAAGCTTCTTCGGCACGACCGAGGCCCAGCGCCCCGTCAGCACATGCGCCACAAGGGCCATCGTCGAGTTCGATTCGATCATCGGCGCGGCGTCCACTCCGGCCTCGCCCAGGTGCTGGTTGACGATCCGCCGGTTCTGCATGTCCGAGGTGAGAAGGCAAAGCGGGACCGAGGACAGCTCATTCCAGCTGACCTGCCGCCGATGCGCCATCTCGGAGCCGGGCGCGATGAGGAGGCGGTAGAACTCGGTATAGAGCGGCACCTGCGAGACCCGGCCCAAAGGCTCGTTGTCCAGATAGGTGATCCCCGCCTCCAGATCCAAGGCCTCGATCCCGGTCAGGATCTCCACGCTGGTGCGCGACAGGATCGAGACGCGGACATTGGGGTGCTTCTGGGTGAAAGGTCCGGTGAGGTCGGCCACCATCGGCAGGGCCGTGGGGATGACCCCGATCCGCAGGTTGCCGGACAGGCCGGTCCGGACCACCCGCATCTCATCCTTCAGCGCCCGCACGTCGCCCACGATCCCCAAAGCCCGGTCCAGCACCCGCTGCCCCTCCGGCGTCAGTCCCTGGAAGCGGCTGCCCCGGAAGACGAGCTGGACGCCCAACTGGTCCTCCAGCTGTCGGATGGCAGAAGAGAGCGAGGGCTGGGTCACGCCGCAGACCTCGGCGGCGCGGCCGAAGTGCCGTTCCTTCGCAAGCGCGATGAACATTTCCAGCTTGTCGATCATTCCCGAACCCTGCCGCGCCCCGCCCTTGCTAGCAACCCCCATAGGCCTTACCTCTGGGCGCATGCGCCGCTTCATCCCCTTCCTGCCGAAACCCGACATCGTCCCCGTGATCCGCCTGAGCGGAACCATCGGCAGCGGCACCCGGTCGCTGAACGACGAGGCGCTTGCCCCGCTGATCGAGAAGGCCTTCAAGATGAAGCCGGTCGCGGTGGCCCTGCAGGTGAATTCGCCCGGCGGGTCGGCGGTGCAGTCCAGCCTGATCGCGGCCCGCATCCGGCGGCTGGCGGACGAGAAGAAGGTGCCCGTCCACGCCTTTGTCGAGGATGTCGCGGCTTCGGGCGGCTACTGGCTGGCCTGCGCGGCGGATGACATCTGGGTGGACCAGAGCAGCCTTGTCGGCTCCATCGGCGTGATCTTCGCCAGTTTCGGCTTCCCCGAACTGATGGCGCGGCAGGGGGTCGAGCGTCGGGTGGTCACGGCGGGGCGGTCGAAAGGCTTTGCCGACCCGTTCCTGCCGCAAAAGCCCGAGGACATCGAGCGCCTGAAGGCCCTGCAAGGCCCGATCCACCAGGCCTTCATCGACCATGTCCGCCGCAGCCGTGGTATCCGCCTGGACGACAGCGCCGACCTCTTCAACGCCGACATCTGGACCGGCCAGCAGTCGGTGGACCTTGGGCTGACCGACGGCGTGGCGCATCTGGTGCCGAAGCTGAAGTCGCTCTACGGCGAGAAGGTGAAGATGGTCCCTCTGGGCCGCAAGCGGAGCCTGTTCCAGCGCTTCGGGCTGTCGTTGGTCGACGAAACCCTCGGCGCGGTCGAGGACAGGGCGCTTTGGGCGCGGTATGGGCTTTAGATGCTGCTCAAGATCATCTTTCTCTTCCTTGCCGCGATGGTCCTTGTCGCGCTGATCGGTCGCGCGCTCTTCCCCACCGCGCTGCCCCGCGTGATGCAAAAGCGCGTAAAGGCCCCTGTCTGCAAGCGTTGCGGGCGCTACCTGATCGGCACCAAGACATGCGACTGCGGGGGCAAGGCGAAATGACGGCACTGGTGACCGGGGCGGGCAAGCGGCTGGGCCGCGCGATGGCGCTGTACCTTGCGCAGCGCGGTCACGACGTCGCGGTCCACTACGCCTCGTCCGCCGAGGAAGCCGAGGCCGTAGTCGCCGAGATCCGTGCGATGGGCCGCAAGGCGCAGGCCTTCCAGGCCGACCTTCTGGACGAGGCGCAGGTGCAGAAGCTGATTCCCGCCGTGACGGCCGCGCTGGGGCCGCTCACGGTCCTGGTCAACAACGCCTCGATCTTCGAATACGACCGTATCGACACCGCGACCCGCCAAAGCTGGGATCGGCACATCGAGTCGAACTTGCGTGCACCCTACGTCCTGACCCAGGCCTTCGCCCGCCAGTGTCCGCCCGCCACGACAGATGAAACGGGAGAGCCGCTGGCGCAGGGCCTGGTCGTCAACATGATCGACCAGCGCATCCTGAAGCTGACGCCCGAGTTCTCGACCTACACCATTGCCAAGATGGGCCTCTGGGCCCTGACTCAGACAGCCGCACAAGGGCTTGCCCCCAACATCCGCGTCAACGCCATCGGGCCGGGCCCCACTCTCCGTGGCGCGCGGCAGACCGAGGAGCACTTCGCGCGCCAGCGTGCCGCGACCGTCCTGAAGCGGGGTGCCAACCCCCGGGACATCACTGCCGCGCTGGGCTTCTTCCTGGACAGCCCCGGTGTGACCGGCCAGTTCATCGCTGTGGACGGGGGCCAGCATCTCGGCTGGAAGACGCCCGACGTTCTGGGCGTGGAATAGCCGTTTCGGGAACCCGACGCGGCAACTTGTCCACTTTTGGCGACAGGTTCACGTGTCTGTCATAAATCGCTTGAAGATTCAGGGATTTGCGCCAGCCGAGAAATTCTTTCCTTTGAATTCAATGGGTTCCATATCTGCCTAAAAAATGTGCAACTTCATGAAACGGGCTGAATACAAGGGAAATTCGGCACTCCCGAAATCTTCTCCGCAGAGTTATCCCCAGATTCCGTGGACAGCTTTGCTCTTGCCTAGGCCCCCGTTCGGTGGCAGCCCAAACTGAGAATCGACAGACTGTAAACCATGGACGAAAAACCCCGCAGCGGACATGAGGTGATCCAGGATTACCTGAAGACTCTCGACGGCTCGCCGGGGGTCTATCGGATGCTGAACGCGGCCTCCGAGGTGCTGTACGTCGGCAAGGCGCGCAACCTGAAGGCGCGGGTTTCGAACTACGCGCGCCCGTCGGGACATTCGGGGCGGATCGCGCGGATGATCCACGAGACCGCCTCGATGATGTTCCTGACCACGCGGACGGAGCTGGAGGCGCTGCTCCTTGAACAGAACCTCATCAAGCAGCTGAAGCCGCGCTACAACGTGCTTCTGCGCGACGACAAGAGCTTCCCGAACATCCTGATCTCGGCCGAACACCCCTACCCGCAGATCAAGAAGCACCGCGGCAAGAAATCCGAGAAGGGCGCCTACTTCGGCCCCTTCGCCTCCGCCGGGGCGGTGAACCGGACGCTCAACCAGCTGCAGAAGGTCTTCCTCCTCCGCAACTGCTCCGACTCCGTCTTCGACAGCCGCACCCGTCCCTGCCTGCAATACCAGATCAAGCGCTGCAGCGCGCCTTGCGTCGGCAAGATCAGCGCCGAGGGCTACGCGGGCCTCGTCGACGACGCGAAACGCTTCCTCGAAGGCAAGACCACCTCCGTCCAGGCCGACCTCGCCCGCGACATGGCCGCCGCCAGTGAAGCGATGGAGTTCGAACGCGCCGCAGCCCTGCGCGACCGCATCCGCGCGCTGACCCAGGTCCAGCAGTCCCAGGGCATCAACCCCCAGGGCGTGGCTGAGGCCGACATCGTCGCGCTCCACCTCGAACATGGCCAGGCCTGCGTCCAGGTCTTCTTCATCCGCGCCAACCAGTCCTGGGGCAACCGCGACTTCTACCCCAAGACCGGCGCCGGGGCCGAAGCGCCCGAGATCCTGGAAGCCTTCCTCACCCAGTTCTACGACGACAAGGACCCGCCCCGCCTGATCCTCCTCTCTCACCCCGTCGACAACCCCGACCTGGTGTGCGAGGCGCTGTCCGCCCGCGCTGGCCGCAAGGTCGAACTCACGGTCCCCCAGCGCGGGGAAAAGGCCGAACTGGTGGAGAACGCGGTAAGGAACGCCCGCGAAAGTCTCGCCCGCCGGATGGCCGAGTCCACCACGCAGAACAAGCTCCTCCAGGGTCTCGCCGAAGCCTTCGACCTCGACGCCCCGCCGCAGCGGATCGAGGTCTATGACAACAGCCACATCCAGGGCACCAACGCCGTCGGCGGCATGATCGTCGCCGGGCCGGAGGGCTTCCTGAAATCGCAATACCGCAAGTTCAACATCCGGTCCGAGGCCGGGGCGAACTCCGACGACTTCGGCATGATGAAGGAAGTCCTCACCCGCCGCTTCGAGCGCCTGTTGAAGGAAGACCCCGAGCGGAAGACCGACATGTGGCCCGACCTCCTCCTGATCGACGGCGGCGCGGGGCAAGTCTCAGCCGTTGCCGAGATCATGTCCGAGTTGGGGGTGGAGGACATCGCGATGGTCGGCGTCGCCAAGGGCATCGACCGCGACGCCGGCAAGGAGGAATTCCACCGCCCCGGCGAACGCCCCTTCGCCCTGCAAAGAAACGACCCCGTCCTCTACTTCATCCAGCGCCTGCGGGATGAGGCCCACCGCTGGGCCATCGGCGCCCACCGCGCCAAACGGGCAAAGGCGGTGTCCGTGACCCCCCTCGACGACATCCCCGGCATCGGAGCCACCCGCAAACGCGCCCTCCTGCAGCATTTCGGGTCAGCCAAGGCAGTCGCGCGGGCGGGGGTCGAAGACCTGCAAGCCGTGGACGGCATCTCCCAAGCCATGGCCAAAACCATCGCGGACTACTTCTCCGCGAAGGGGTGACGGCGGCCACATCGTAGGGTGCGCTACAGCGCACCGTTTCACAGTGGAAGGGGATTCCTTCAGACTTCTGCGCTGAGCGAGATCTACTTGTATAGCTCCGTCGAGAATGCATTAGGACCAAGCAACTGGATTTCTGGATCTGTAAGGTCTGTGCTCAGTAGGGGTGGGTCAGGGATCAAGGTCCCTCGTTCCCTTCCGACGCTTTCAAGCCAAGGCAAAATCCCCTCAACACGCCCCTCCGTCACGGCCTCCTGCGTGATCTCCAGCGTCACCGCCTTCAACCGCACCCCCACACCAAACACCGCCGCAAGGTCCGCCGGGTCCACCTCCCGCACCGTCTCGGGCTTGGTGATGTCGTCAAACGTCACCAGCAGCGGCCACGCCTCGGGGGTCAATTCGACCGGCGTGTCCTTCGGGAACCCGACAATCTCTCCCACCCCCTCTGCCGACTTCGCAAAGTGCCCCCGCGGCACCGCAATTGCGAAGCCGGCGTTCAGCCCCGGTTCGCCCTGCCAACCACTGCCACCCTTCAGCAGGGCGAACAGCCAGCGACCCGGCATCACCTCGACGGCAAGAGCCTCTCCCGTCACCTGGACGCTGGCCGACGATGAATCAACGCCGCTGAACATCGCCTTCCCGAGAGCGCCCGTTCCCTCCCAGTCAATACGCTGGACGACCGATCCACGCACGTCTCCGTCGGGAGTCTCGATGACCAAGGTCAGCCGCTGGTTCCAGGATTCGCTAGGCGAGCACCCCGTCAGCAACAGCGCGGCGACACACAACAGACTAAGCAGTCGCACCATAACCAATGCCTCACCTCAAACTGCGGCCAGCCTAACACAACCAGCCGCACCCATCCCCCTCCGAAACCCCATACCTTTCATCTGTCCCCAAATATCCCCGCCGGAGGCATCCACCGCCCACCCCAGGCGCTCCCTCAACCGCCTCAGCACACCAGAAGCCCCAAGCGCCTCCCCTCCCCCAGCGTGGGGAGGGGCCGGGGTGGGGGGCACCCGGCCAGCCCCGATTCGCGACGGATGGTTAACGACCCCCCGTGCATACGCGCGTATGCATGACCCGTAGACGCGATGTAGACGCAAAGTAGCTGCCGTATCTACAGCCAACCCCTTGATCCAACACACCGAACGCCCGGCCAGCGTCACTTCACCACGAACCCATGCGCAAACGGATCGCGGTCGTCGATGAAGATCGTGTTGATCCCCGTCTGTCGCGCCCACCCGGCGATGGAGGGGACAATCGCTTCCCTCCCGGCAACGGTGACGGAAGCCTCGACCCGCCCCTTGAAGATCGACCCGATGATGCTCTCATGGTGGAACTCGTCCCCCACGGCCAGCTTCCCCTTTGCCGCCAGCTGCGCCATCCGGGCCGAGGTGCCCGTCCCGCAAGGACTGCGATCAATTGCTTTTTCCCCATAAAACACGGCGTTACGGGCATGGGCCCCCGGCACCGTGGGCTTCCCCGTCCACAGGACATGGCTCAGCCCCTGGATCTGCGGATGCTCGGGATGCACGAACTCATACTTCGCATTCAGCGCGGCGCGGAGCTTCGGCGACCACCCCACCAGCTCCCCCGCCGTATGGTCCGCCATGTCGCGGAAAACCTTCTGCGGCTCGACAATCGCATAGAAGTTGCCGCCATAGGCTACGTCCACCACGACCTCTCCCAGACCCTCCACTTCGGCCGTAAGTCCTTCTGCATAAAGGAAACCCGGCACATTGGTCAGCCGCACTTCCTCGACAAACCGGCCGTCCTGTATATACGAGACTTCGACGCGCCCAGCCGGAGCATCCACCGCCAACCGCCCTGGTTCGCGCGGAGTGATCAGCCCGTTCTCCAGCCCCATCGTCACCGTCCCGATCAGCCCATGCCCACACATCGGCAGGCAGCCTGAGGTCTCGATGAACAGTACCCCCACGTCGCAGTCCGGCCGGGTCGGCGGATAGAGGATCGACCCCGACATCATGTCATGCCCCCGCGGCTCGAACATCAGACCGGTGCGGATCCAGTCGTAATCCCGCAGGAAATGCGCCCGACGCTCCAACATCGTCGCGCCCTCCAGCCGGGGGCCGCCACCCGAGACCAACCGCACCGGATTGCCGCAAGTGTGCCCGTCGAGGCAGGAGAACGTATATACGGCCATGTCAGAACCTTTGGGGGCTAAACGGAGTCAAGTCGATCGCAGGCGAAGTATCTGTCAACAGGTCCGCCACCAGACGCGCGGTCCCCGCGCTTTGGGTGAGGCCCAGGTGGCCGTGGCCGAATGCATATACAACGTTCGGGGACACGCGCGAGCGCCCGATGGCCGGCAGGCTGTCCGGCAGTGAGGGTCGGAAGCCCATCCACTGTTTGCCGCCCTCGGTCTTCAGACCCGGCAGAAAAGCCTTTGCTTTCCGCAGCATGGCCTCGGACCGCTTGTAGTTCGGCGGCAGGGACAGACCCCCCAATTCCACCGCGCCGCCCACCCGGATGCCGGTGGACAGGCGCGAGATGACGAAGCCATGACCGCCGAAGGTGATCTGGCAGCGCAGGTCCAACGCGTCCGGCGGCAGGGTGGTGTTGTATCCGCGTTCCGTCTCCAGCGGGATGTGTTCACCCAGCGTGGCGGCGATCCAGTGCGAGAAGGCGCCGGCGGAGAGGACAACCTTGTCGGCAATGAGCGGCTCGCCGGTGGTCTGTATAGACACGCTCCCATCCTGCGGTTTCAGACCAGTGACTTCGGCTTGCAGGATCGTACCGCCCTGCGCCACGAAGCGGTCGGCCAAGGCCTGTACATACAGCTTGGGGTCGGCGATGGACCACCAGCCGGGTGTGAAGGTGCCCTTGATGAAGCGGGGGGAGAGGCCGGGTTGCAGGGCGGCCATCTCCTCGGCTTTCATGTGGCGGAAGTCGATCCCGTGGGCGGTCCTCGCCTCCCATCCAGGCAGTGACGCCTGAAATTCGGCCTCCGTCTCATAGACTTGCAGGTTTCCATCCTTCCTCAGCATCGGCAGCGTGCCGGTGGTGGAGAGGAACGGCTCCAGCTCGGCCCGGCTCAGGTCCATCAGGGCGGTCTGGGCGGTGGTGGAGGCCGCGACGGCCCGGGGCGAACAGGCACGCCAGAAGCGGTAAAGCCAGGGCGTGATCTGCAGCGCGTAGGCGGGAGGGATGGTCAGGGGGCCGAGCGGGTCGAGCAACCACTTCGGCGCCTTCCGCAGGATGCCAGGGGATGCCAGCGGCAGGATGTCGGTAAAGGCGAAGGCCCCGGCGTTGCCCGCCGAGGCCCCGGCGGCGGGGCCTTCGCGGTCGATAACGGTGACGGACAGGCCCCGCGCCTGGGCCATCAGGGCCGCGGACAGGCCGATGACCCCGGCCCCGATGACGATGACCTTCATGTCAGGCGGCGTATTTCCGGGCCTCCGGCTGCTTGGCCCAATCGGCATACCAGGCGTCGAACATCTTCAGCTGCGCCTCGATGAAGCCCTTCTGGCTGGCCGAAAGCTCATCCCCTTCATTGAAGTGGTGCAGATATGCCGTCTCCCCGCGCAGGACCATCATGTGCTTGAAGAACAAGACCAGATCCGGGCCAGCGTCGACCTCGGACAAGACCTGCATCGCGCTGTCCAGCTCATAGGCCAGCCGGCGCGCCTCGGCGTCGCCCTTCTGGGCAGCCTTGCACAGGGACACCAGGTGCAGCACCTCACGCGGGAGGACGTTACCGATCCCGGTGATCGCGCCGTCGGCGTTGCAGTTGACGTAGCCGTGGTAGACGGCCGTATCGACACCGATCATCAGCCGCAGGTCGGGCGAGGCGCCGGTGATGGCGTTGGCGGCATAGGACAGGTCATCATAGCCGCCGAATTCCTTGAAGCCGACCAGGTTCGGATGCTCGGCCCGGATCTGGAAGAAGAGGTCGGCCTTGGTGGAATAACCGTAGTAGGGGCTGTTGTAGATCACGGCAGGCAGGTTCGGGGCGGCGGAGAGGACGGCCTTGAAGTGCAGCCGCTGCGCCGCGACGACCGTGCCGCGCGACAACAGGCGAGGGATTACCATCAGACCATGCGCGCCGACCTTCTGGGCATGGGCGGCGATGGCGGCGGAGGTCGCCGTATTTACAGCACCGGTGCCGACGACGACCTTGATCCCGGCCTTCACCAGACGCTCGACCCCTTCCATCCGCTGTTCGGTGGTCAGAAGCGGCCAGTCCCCCATCGATCCGCAGTAGACGACGGCGGACATCCCAAGGCCGACCAGCTCTTTCGCCTTCGCGACAAGGGTGTCGAAGTCCGGCGTGCGGTCCGCCTTGCATGGTGTCATCAGGGCCGGGATCGTGCCCGAGAAGATATCCGACTTCATTCTGCAATCCTCCGTTGGCGGGCGAATCCGCTGCTTCCTGCGCTTCAGGATAGGCTTTGTATTTTATTTGTCGACAAGAATCTCACAGAACTGGATCCTGGCGCAGATCCCGAGCCATCATTTCCTGAATCTGGCCCACGATCTTGTCTGCATGGTCCTTTGCAAGACGGTCACAGGTTGCCACATCCCGCGCTGCGATGGCGGCGATGATGGCCTCGTGCTCCTCGATATAGGGATGGGGAAGACGCGGCTCGAAGGTCGGATAGTAGTAAAGCCGGACGATACGCCGGCCTTCATCCAGCAGCCGCGAGAAAAGCTGAAGGTAGTAGGGATTGCGCCCGGCCTCGGCGATGGCGACGTGGAAATTGCGGTTCAGCTCGATCATGCCATTGGTGTTTCCGGACAGGACGGCCTTGGCAAAGGCTTCCTCGCAAGCCCGGATCCGGGCGAGTGCTGCGTTGTCATGGAACTGAGCGGCCAGCCGAGTGGTGACGCGGTACATCAGGGTCAGTGCGTCGAAGTAATGGTGCAGGTTCGGAAAGTCGATCTGGCTGACGACCGTGGATCGGTTGGGCAGAAGCGTCACCAGCCCGTCGCCCGCCAGCCGCACAAGCGCCTCGCGGATCGGAGTGCGCGACATGGACAGCCGGTCGGCAAGACCAATTTCGTCGATAGGCTCACCGGGTTGCAGGATAAGGTTCAGGATCTCGTCGCGAAGCGTCTCGTAGACGTAGCGCGCCCCAGTGCCGCGTTTGCGTTCCTGCACATCATCTTCCGACACGGCGCGCCTCCTTCTGTCGACAAAGGTGATACAACGGCACGCGGCGACGGCGGAACAGAAATCGATTGGCGCAGCATCAGTGGGCAAACACCGCGCAATCGCCCGGATTACATCCATATATCAAAAGGTTGCGCGGCGATGTAAATACGTAGTGTATCTCTGTCTGTAGATACAATCTGCGCGGGTATCACGGTGCTATTCCGCCGAGATGGCAGATGATCTTCCATTCCTCGGCGCTGACCGGCTGCACCGAAAGCCGGGTGTTGTTCACCAGGACCATGTTTTCGAGCCCTGGAGTGACCTTGCACTCCTCAAGCGTGATCGCCCGCTTCAACGGCTTTACCGCCTTGATCCAGACGCAGTCCCAGCGAGGATCGTCGGTGGTGCTGTCAGGGCTGCTTTCGCGGCAGACCTCGACGATGCCGACGATCTCTTTCCCGATGTTGGAATGGTAGAAGAAACCCCGGTCGCCGATCTTCATGGAACGCATGTTGTTGCGGGCCTGGTAGTTGCGGACGCCGTGCCATTCCTCGCCAACGTCGCCCTTGGCAACCTGGTGGTCCCAGCCCCAGACGTCGGGTTCGGACTTGAAGAGCCAGTAGTTCATCCGATCACCCGCTTCCATTCCTGCACCATCACCGACTGGAAGAGCCCGGCCTTGGCATAGGGATCATTCGCGGCCCAGGCCTCTGCTTCCGCCTTCGAGCTGACGCCCAGGATCAGAAGGCTGCCGCACATCTGGCCGGCCGCGTCGATGAAGGGCCCCGCCTGTTCCACCACGCCAGTGTCCTGGATATAGGCCAGATGGGCCGCCCGGTTCTCGACGCGGGTCTGCAGGGCGTTGGGTTTGTCCAGACAGATCAAGGCGTAGCGCATGGTCATTCCTGTTTGAGGGGTCGGCTCATCAACTGCGAGATGGCATCATTCAGCGCGATCCGGCCAAGGGCAAGGGCGTTGACCATCCCGGTGATCGGCATGTCGATGTTCAGGGTTTCCGCCAGCCGGACCACGGCGCGGGCGGTCGCGACGCCCTCGACCGTGACCCTGGGGTCGAAGGTCTCGCCCCGGCCAAGGGCGCAGCCGAAGCGAAAGTTGCGCGATTGCTGCGAGGTGCAGGTCAGAACAAGGTCGCCAAGGCCGGACAGCCCGGCCAGGGTCTCGGCACGCGCCCCCAGCGCCTCGGCCAGACGCACCATCTCGGCATAGCCCCGCGTCATCAGCGCGGCGCGCGCGCTGTCTCCCAAACCGGCACCGATCACCGTGCCAGCGGCGATGGCAACGACGTTCTTCAGGGCACCGCCCAGTTCCGCCCCGATGACGTCGTCCGTCCGGTAGAGGCGCAGGGTCGGGGTCGACAGAAGCTCTTGCAATGCCGCGCCGTCGCCTGCTGTGGCAAGTGTCAGCGCGGTCGGCAGGCCGCGGGCGATGTCCGCTGCGAAGCTTGGGCCGGTCAGGATCGCCGCCTGTGCGCCGGGCCGTCGGGCCGCGATGACCGCAACCGGGCCGCGCAAAGTCGCCAGATCGACGCCCTTGCAGCAGGCGACCAGCGGCTGACGCCCGTGGATCTGCTGCCAGCTGTCCAGCGCCCCCCCCAGCGCCTGCATCGGCATGGCCAGAAGCAGCGCTTCTCCGCCGCAGACGTCGGCGATATCCGCATGGCAGGACACGCTTTTCGGCAAGTCCACGCCCGGAAGGGCCGAGTCGTTCCGCCCGGTTTCCTGCATCAACCGGACCTGCTGGGTATCGCGCGCCCAAAGCCGGACCTCGCAGCCGCCTTTCGCCAGCGCGACAGCCAGCGCGGTGCCGAAGGCCCCAGCCCCGGCGATCCCGATCATGCCTTGGCCCCCTTCTTCCCCGACCCCAGAAGCGCCGGCGCGCGGTCATCCAGCGGCCAGCGGGGGCGGGCGACAAAATCAGTCGTGGGCGACATACCCGCGCGAAGCTGCTCGAGTCCGGCCCAGGCGATCATGGCCGCGTTGTCCGTGCAAAGCCGCAGCGGTGGTGCGAGGAAGGGAATGCCAGCTTGCGCCGAGAGTGCCTCCAGCCGCCCTCGAATGGCCGAGTTGGCCGCCACACCCCCCGCCACGGCCAGCGCAGACGGTCGCTCACCAGCCACTTCAATCGCGCGCGATGTTTTCTTCGCCAGCACATCGGCCACCGCCGCCTGGAACCCGGCACAAAGATCGCGGCGGTCCTGCACGGTGATCCCGCCTTTTTCGGCGATCAAGGCATCGCGGGCGCGCAAAAGCGCGGTCTTCAGGCCAGAGAAGGACATGTCGCAGCCCTCGCGGTCCAGAAGCGGGCGCGGGAAATGAAAGCGCCCCGCATCGCCAAGCGCGGCCTCTGCCTCGACGCCGGGACCACCCGGTTGCGGCAGGCCCAGAAGCTTCGCGGTCTTGTCAAAGGCCTCGCCCGGTGCGTCGTCGATGGTGCCGCCCAGCCGCACAAAACGGTCGACCTCTTGCACCAGAAGAAACTGGCAATGCCCACCACTGACGAGCAACATCAGGTAGGGAAAGGCAATTCCGTCCGTCAGCCGGGGCGTCAGGGCATGGCCCGCAAGGTGGTTGACCGGCACCAGCGGCAGTCCCTTGGCCGCCGCCAGGCCCCGCGCCAGCATCACACCCGACAGCACCCCGCCGATCAGCCCCGGCCCGGCCGTGACAGCGATCCCGTCGATCTGGTCCAGCGTGACGCCTGCCTTGTCCAGCGCCTCCTCCACCACGCCGTCCAGTCGTTCGGCATGGGCGCGGGCCGCGATCTCGGGCACCACGCCGCCGAAGGCCTCGTGCAAGGCCGTCTGGCCAAGCACCTGCGACGACAGGATGCGCGGCCCCTCGGGCGTCAGCCGCACGACCGCCGCCGCGGTATCGTCGCAGCTTGATTCGATGCCGAGGAGGGTCAGGGTCCGGTCCATGGCCGCCGTTGCGTGAAGCCTTTCCGGCAGGTAACACCTTGGACATGGCGACACAATCCGCAGCCGTCCTCATCACCCGGCCCAAGTCGGAAGGCGACGCCTTCGCCGCCGCACTGGTCGCCCGCTTCGGCCCCCGGGTGCGACCGGTCGTCTCGCCCCTTCTCGCGCCCCGCAACCTGACCCCGGATCTGCCCGATCAGGACTACGCGGCAGTGGTCTTTACCTCGGCCCAGGCAGTCGAGGCGGCGGGTCCCTACCTGCCCAGGCTGCCCCGGCAAGCGTGGTGCGTCGGCGCCAAGACGGCACGCGCTGCATCCTTGGCCGGTTTCGACGCCCGATCCGGCGGAGGAGACGGCGATGCCCTTGTCCGGGCGCTTGCAGCAGATCCTCCAAAAGGTTCGATTTTGTATCTACGTGGAGTAGATACAGCTTTCAACTTGTTGGAAAGATTGCGCGAATTTGGTATAGATGCCGATGAGGCCGTCGTGTATCTACAATCACCACAGGATTTGGGGCCAGAGGCACTGGACCTTCTTCGCCAGCGCACCGACGTTATCGTTCCGCTTTTTTCGCCCCGCTCTGCCCGGCTGTTTCGTGCGGCTCTCCCCAAGGCGGCGCAGGCCCGGCTGCACATTGCGGCAATGAGCGCGAATGTCGCCGAGGCGCTTCAAGACCTGCCCAGGGCCCATCTGACAATCGCCCTTCGCCCAGACGCGCCCGCAATGCTGGATGCGGTCGAAACCTTGCTTGTCCAACTCCCCGCGCCTTGAACCGGCAGGCCGCGAGTGCTTAGGTTAGGCCAAGGGACGGAAAGGGCGGCACGATGACAAGACGCAAGCACCCCCAGCCTGAGGCGGACACGCCGCAGGACACCTCCCCGGCTGAAAGCGTCGCGGGCGAGCCCTTCGTGGTGACGGATCCGACCGATCCGCCGGCAGCACCCGATCCCCTGCCGGACCCCCCGCCCGCCGAGCCGGTGCCACCGTCGACCCCGCGGATCGTCGAGCGGCGCGGCAGCATCTTCCCCTCCCTCTTGGGCGGCGCGCTGGCGGCGATCGGCGGTTTCGCCCTGTCGCATTTCGATGCCTTCGGACTTCGCTCCACCCCCTCGGCCGAGCTTGCGGCGGTGACGACGCAGCTGGCCGAGGTCGAGGCGCAGATTTCGGGCATCGGGACCCTGGCCGGCGATCTGGCCGCGCTTTCGGATCGCGTCGCACAGCTGGAAGCCGCCCCGGCGCCCGCCGCCCCCGATCTCTCGCGTCTCGACGGGCTGGAAGAGCGTCTGGCCGCGATCGAGGCGATGCCCACGGACGGCAACGCCTCGACCACCGCCCTGACTGCAAAGCTGGCCGAGCTGGAACGCCGCCTGGCCACCCAGCCGCAGGGAACGTCGCCGGAAGTGCAGGCTCAGCTGGACGCCGCCCTTGCCCGGCTGGACGAGGCAGAGGCGGCGGCCACCCAGCGCGCCGAGGAAGCAGCAGCGGCGGCGGCCGCGGCGGAACGCACGCGGGCCCTGGATGCACTGGCTGCGCGCCTTGCGGCGGGTGAACCCTTTGCGGCCGAGATGCAGGCGCTGGGCGACGCTGACCTGGCGCAAACCCTTGCTCCGCTCGCAGAAACCGGCGTGCCGACACTGTCCGATCTGCAGGCAACCTTTCCCGATGCCGCCCGCGAGGCGCTGCGCGTTGCCCGCGAAACGGGCACCGAGACGGGTTGGACGGGGCGGCTCGTCGACTTCCTGGCCTCGCAGACCGGCGCGCGGCCGCTGACCCCACTGGAAGGGAATACCCCGGATGCGATCCTGTCGCGCGCGGATTTCGCGCTTTCAGAGGGCCGCGTCGCCGATGCCATGGCCGAGTTGCAGGCGCTCGAGACCCCGGTGAAGGCCGCGCTTGACCCCTGGCTGGCGCAGGCGCAGGCGCATCTTTCCGCCAATGCGGCGCTGCAGGCAGCACGGGGGGAATGATGCTCTGGTCGCTGACAAAAGTCGTCCTCTTCGTCGTCATCATCGCGGCGCTTGCGCTTGGGGCCGCGTTTCTGGCCGAAAGCGGCCAGGCGCTGCGCATCATCGTCGCCGGGTGGGAGTTCACCATCGGTCCGGTCCAGGCCGTTGTTCTGGGCGTCCTCCTGTTCGTTGCCGTCTGGCTGATCCTGAAGATCCTGGGCCTGCTGGGCGCCACGTTCCGGTTCCTCAATGGCGACGAGACGGCGATTTCGCGGTTCTTCGACCGCAACCGCGAGCGCAAGGGCTATCGCGCGCTGTCCGAAGGCATGATGGCCCTCGCCTCGGGCGAGCCACGCCTTGCGCTGACCCGGGCGCAGAATGCCGAGAGGTTGCTCGGAAAGCCCGAACTGACCACCCTCCTCGTCGCGCAGGCGGCCGAGGCGGCGGGCGACCACAAGCGGGCGACCGAGGCCTACAAGACGCTCCTTCAGGACAATGCGACGCGCTTCGTCGGGGTCCGGGGCCTTCTCCAGCAGAAGCTGGCCGAAGGGGACCGCGAGGTCGCGCTGAAGCTTGCCGAGAAAGCCTTCGAACTCCGCCCCAAACATGCCGAGACGCAGGACATCCTGTTGAAACTGCAATCCGACGCCGGGGACTGGTCGGGCGCGCGGGCGACGCTTGGCGCCAAACTGCGCACCGGGGCGCTGCCCAAGGATGTCTACCGCCGCCGGGATGCCGTCCTGGCCCTGCAACAGGCCCGCACGGTGATCGACGACGAGGCCAGCATCGAAGCGCGCGAGGCCGCGATCGAGGCGAACCGCCTGTCGCCGGATCTGATCCCCGCCGCCGCGATGGCTGCCCGGGGCTATATCGCCAAGGGTGACCGTAAGAACGCGACCCGGGTGCTGAAGAAAGCATGGGAAGTGCTGCCACACCCCGACCTCGCCGCCGCCTTTGCCGAGATCGAGCCTAATGAGGCACCGCAGGACCGCCTGAAACGCTTCCGCACCCTGACCAATGCCCGGCCCGAGGATGACGAATCGAAGATGCTTCTGGCCGAGCTTCTCTTGGCGACCGAGGACTTCCCCGCAGCCAGGCGCGCCCTGGGCGACGTCGCGACCCGCGCGCCGACCCAGCGCTCCCTGGCCATTCTTGCGGCCCTGGCACGAGGGGAAGGCGCCGAGGATTCCATCGTCCGCGATCTTGTCGCCCGCGCAATCGCCGCGCCACGCGGCCCGCAATGGGTCTGTGACAAGTGCCACGCGATCCATGACGGTTGGCAGCCGGTCTGCGAGAACTGCGGCAGCTTCGACACCCTGTCCTGGAAGACGCCCCCGGCCAATGCCGCCACTTCCCCCGTCCTGGCCGAGCTTCTGCCGCTGATGGAGGCCCGACCAGGGCCCGACCCCGAACCCGAGGTCGCAGCGCAACCGGAAGAACCTCCCCTGCCACTGGAAGAGATCGCCCGGCGCGCAAATTAGGGCTACACACTGCGGATGGGCGGTGCTAATAGCCCGGCCACGGAAGAATGCCGGTGTAGCTCAGCTGGTAGAGCACGTCATTCGTAATGATGGGGTCGGGGGTTCGAGTCCCTTCACCGGCACCATTCTTCCAAGACAAAGGCCGCCGGTCCCGATGGACCCGGCGGCCTTGTTGTTTCCCGGCCCTTGAAGCAGCTCAAGACACCTCACCCCGCGCTTCCCTCCCCCTCGTGGGGAGGGAGAGGGTGGGGGGCTCCCCGGCCCGATTTCAGCGCTTCGGCCCCTTCGGCGGCACGAACCGCTTCGAGGTATCCTTCGCGTCGGGGCGCGGCTTGGCCGGACGGTCCGAACCACCCGCCCGCTCGAACGGCTTCTTCGTCCCGAAGCTCTTGCCCGCCGGTTTGCCAGCCCCCTCGCGCTTCACATAGGGCCGCGCGTCGTCGCCCTTGGGCGCGTAGGTCTTCTTCGGCCGGTCGCCATCCTCACGCGGACGGAATCCCTCACCCTTCGGCGCATAGGGTTTCTTCGGACGCTCACCATCTTCCCGGGGCTTGTACTCCCCGCGCGGCTTGTAGCCCTCGGACTTGCCGGCATAGGGCTTCCGCGCCGGGCGCTCGCCATCCTCGCTCCGCTCCCGTGGCTTCCACCCCTCGGCTTTCGGAGCATAGGGCTTCTTCGGGCGATCCCCGTCCTCGCGCGGCTTCCAGCCCTCGGACTTGCCCTTGTAGCCGCCTTCCGCCGCGTGGCTCTTGTAGCCCGCCGCGCGACCGGGACGATCCGCCGACCCGCCATGGCTCTTGAACCCCGCCGAGCGCGGCACCGCCTTCTGGTCCGGCGACCAGCGCGGCTTGCGCGGACGCTCTTCCTCACCCTCGGGACGCGGGGCACGCTCCTCATAGGACCGCGCCGGACGCTCGCTCCGCTCCGGCCGGGCCTCCGACGGCGTCACCCGCGGACGCGGTTCGTACTTCGGCTTCGGCGCATATTCGCGAGGAGCCTCGGCTTCACCCTCCTCCTCGACCACCCGCGGCGGCTTCGGCGTATAGGCAGGCTTCTCGGCCCGCACCGGACGCTCGGCCCGTTCCGGACGCGCCGGACGCTCGAACTTCGGCTTGTCGAAACGCGGCTTGTCAAAGTCCGGCTCGCCCTCGACCCGCTCCATCGTCAGGCCCTTGTCCAGTTCGACCTGGGTCCCGAACCGCGAGGCCAGGGCTTCGGAAATCTGCACGAAGGTCTCGTCCTCGCGCACCCGGATTGCGCCGATGCCGTCCTTGGCGATGGACCCAGCGTCACAGATCTTCGGCAGAAGCCAGCGCGCCTCGGCCCGGCCAGCCCGGCCCACGTTGATTCGGAACCAGACCGAAGGTCCGAACTCCCCCCGTTCGCGCGGAGCCGACGGCGGCGGGACCGGCAGGTCGGTTGACAGCACTTCTGGGGCCGACCGCCCCTCTCGCCACAGCCGCACGAAGGCCGCCGCCAGCGCCTCGGGCCCGAACTGCTCCAGAAGGTCCGCGGCGATGCCGACATCGTCGCCGATGGGCATGGTCAGCGCCGGATGCTCCAGGATCCGCAGATCGTCCTTGGCCTGCACGTCGTCCGCGCCGGGGGCCGAGCCCCACTCCGCCACGACCTTGGCGCCCGACAACAGCCGCTGCGCCTTCTTGTACTCCGCCGGCGTCACGATCAGCGCCGAGACACCCTTCTTCCCCGCGCGCCCCGTCCGGCCCGAGCGGTGCAGCAAGGTTTCCGAGTTCGACGGCAGGTCGGCATGGATCACCAACTCAAGTCCCGGCAGGTCGATCCCCCGTGCGGCCACGTCCGTCGCGATGCAGACCCGCGCCCGCCCGTCCCGCAGCGCCTGCAGCGCGTGGGTCCGTTCCTGCTGCGACAGCTCACCCGAGAGCGCCACGACCTGGAAGCCCCGGTTCCCCATCCGCGCCAGCAGGTGGTTCACGTTCACCCGCGTCTTGCAGAACACGATGGCCGTCCGCGCGTCGTAGTACCGCAGCACGTTGAAAATCGCATGCTCCCGGTCGCGCACCGCCACGCTCATCGCGTGATATTCGATGTCGACGTGCTGCTTCGCCTCACCCTGGGCCTGAATGCGCAGCGCGTCCTTCTGGAACTCGCCCGCCAGCTTCTCGATTTCCTTCGGCACGGTGGCCGAGAACATCAGCGTCCGCCGCTCCTCGGGGGCCGCCGCCAGGATGAACTCCAGGTCCTCGGCAAAGCCCAGGTCCAGCATCTCATCCGCCTCGTCCAGCACCACGGCCCGCAGGCCCGACAGGTCCAGCGACCCGCGTTCGATATGGTCCCGCAGACGCCCCGGAGTCCCCACGACGATATGCGCCCCCCGCTCCAGCGCCCGACGCTCCGTCCGGTAGTCCATCCCGCCGACGCAGGTGGCCAGTTTGGCCTGCGCGCCCGCATAAAGCCATTCCAGCTCTCGCGCCACCTGCAGCGCCAGTTCCCGCGTCGGGGCAATCGCCAAAGCGATGGGCTTGTCGGCATACAAGAGCACGTCCTGCCCGTTCAGCACTTCCGGAGCAATCGCCAGCCCGAAGGCCACCGTCTTGCCCGACCCGGTCTGCGCCGAGACCAAGAGGTCCCGCCCCGCAACGCCTTCCGCCAGCACGGCGTCCTGCACCGAAGTCAGCGCTTCATAGCCCTTGAGGGCCAAAGCCTGCGCCAGCGGCGAGGCCACGTTTTCAATCGTCATGGATGTCTTTTCCAAAGGGGGACGGCCAGCGCCCATCAAAGCCAAACGGCCCCTGTCCCCTTGTACGGGCCTCCTCGCCCGCAGTCGTAGGAATCTCGACCGTGGGGCGCACCTATCCCAGAACGGCGGGCCTGTATAGACCCTAACCCCTCAGGCGCGCCAAAGCCTCGGCATGCGGCCCCGGCGGCAGGGCCAGGACTCCCTTCGCCTGCGCGCCCGGAGTATTGAACCGCAGCGCCGCCCCCGTCTGGTCCGTCACCACCGCCCCCGCCCGTTCGGCGATCAGCGCGCCCGCCGCGATGTCCCACTCCCAGGCATCACGCAAAGTCAGCATCCCGTCGAACCGTCCCTCCGCCGCCAGGCACATCCGGTAGGCGAGCGATGCCCGGAAGCTCCGCACGATCTCCGGCACCCCGCCCGGCCATTTCTCGGGCGCCATGTTCGCCTTGGTGGTCAGGATGTTGGCGCCCTCCAGCCGATCCCGCCCGCTGCACCGGATCACCTCGCCGTCCTTCATCGGGGCCGCGGTCTCGGAGGCCGTGTATATACGGTCAATCGCCGGTAGATAGACCACCGCTGCCGTGACCTTACCCCCACGCGCCACCGCCAGCGAATGCGCCCAAGTCTCTTCCCCCGCGACAAAGGCCCGCGTCCCGTCGATCGGGTCCACGATGAACACAGTATCTACAGCCAGCCGGTCCGGGTTGTCCGGAGTCTCCTCCGACAGCCAGCCATAGCCGGGCCGTGCCCCCAGCAGCTTCGCCTTCAGCATCTCGTTGACCGCCAGGTCCGCCTCGCTGACCGGCCCGTGCTCGCCACCCTTGTCCCAGACCTTCGGGTCCTTCCGCCAATAGCGCAACGCGATCCGCCCCGCCTCGCGCGCGGCCTCGGTCAGCAGGGCCAGGTCACGCGCCGGCAAGGGTCATCCCGTCGACAAGTATGGACGGAACGCGGGTGGACAGATGCGCCCGCGCGTCGTTGGCCGGGATAATCCTCAGCAGCATGTCACGCAGGTTCCCGGCGATGGTGCACTCATGCACCGGATAGGCCAACTGCCCATTCTCCACCCAGAACCCGCTCGCCCCGCGCGAATAGTCCCCCGTCGTCGGGTTGATCGTCGAGCCGATCATCGAGGTGACCAACAGCCCCGTCCCCATCTGCTTCAACAGGTCCTCGCGGGTCACAACCCCTTGCGTCAGATCGATATTGGTCGTCGACGGCGAAGGCGGAGCGCTGGTCCCACGCATCGCATTCGCCGTGGACGGCATCCCCAGCTTCCGCCCCGTGGCAAGGTCCAGCACCCAGCCGGTCAGCACCCCATCCGCCACGATCTCGCGCCGCCGGGTCGCCAAGCCTTCCCCGTCAAACGGCCGCGAGGACCCGATCCGCACCCGATGCGGGTCCTCGATCAGCGACAGACCCTTCGGCAACACCTGCTTGCCCAGCAGATCCCGCGCCCAGGACGACCCCCGCGCAATCGACGTCCCGTTGACCGCCGACAACAGATGCCCGACCAGCGACGCCGCCACCCGCTCGTCATAGACCACCGGATAGGTCCCGGTCTTCGGCTTTACCGACCCGACCCGCGCCAAGGTCCGCTCCGCCGCCAGCCGCCCGATCTCCTCGGCAGATGGCATGTCGGACGCGTATATACGCCCCTCCCCCGCATAATCCCGCTGCATCTCGGTCCCGGACCCGGTGAAGGCCACCGCCGACAGGCTTGTCGAGGTCCGGCCATACCCGCCCGAAAACCCGTTCGTCGCCGCCATGTGCAGCGCCCGCTGGCTGTAGCTCGCCGCCGCCTCGACCTGAGTGATCCCGGCCGACCCCAACGCCGCCGCCTCGACCGCCCGAGCGTGAGCCTCCAGCACCGCCGCACCCGGCTCTCCGGCAGGATCGGCCAGGTCCAGCGCGCCCAGATTCCAGTCCCGGGCCAGGTCGGACGGCTCTGCCAGCCCCACCGTCGCATCCTCGGGTGCCTCGCGCGCCATCGCCACGGCCCGCTCGGCAAGGGCCGAGATCGTCGCGTCCGAGGTATCCGAGGCCGACACGCAGGCCTGCCGCCGTCCGATCAGCACCCGCAGGCCGATCTCGACGCCTTCGGACCGTTCCGCCGTCTCCAAAGCGCCCTTGCGCAGTTCGATCGTCAGCGCCGTCCCCGACACGGCCAGAGCATCGGCATTGTCGGCCCCCGCCTTGCGGGCGGCATCAAGAAGGGCGTGGCTCAGGTCGGACAGGCTGCGGGTCATGGCGTTCCTCTGGTCAGGTGCAGGAGGTAGTCCTGCCCGCCTCCGGGCGCAAGGCCGGGACCGCCCCTACTGCAGCTGCATCCCGTTGGCGAAGACGCCGCCACCCTTGAACTCCACCTCGGACACCAGCTCGTCCGGACCCGCGCCGGGCTTGGCGAACATCGCCAGCGCCATGCGGAAGCCCATCGCGTCATCCTCGGTCAGCACCCCCAAGGCAATCAGGTTGTCCACAAGCTTGGTCACGCCCTTGATGTTGACGGTCAGCTTGCCGTCGGGCCGCGGCACGCCGCCGAAGGTCTGCAGGTCGCTGTTGTCCAGCGTGAACCCGCCGCTGGCCGACACCTCGGCCCCGGCCGCCTTGGCCAGCACCTGCGTCAGGTCGAGGCTTTCCAACTTGCCGGGCGGCTGCGCCCCTTCCATCTGCAGCGCAGGGTCCATCAGGTCCTGCTCCCAGTATCCCTTGCCCTTCAGGTCCACGATGAAGGTCGCCGGGTCGCGCGCCAGAAGGGCGGCAGGGTCGAAGAGGCCCCAGACATCCTCGGACACGGTCAGGTCGACCACCTTGGTCAGGAAACTGAAATCCTGCGCCACGTCGGACTTGCTGACCGGCATCACCACCTTGAACGCGCTTTCCGCAAAGGCCAGATCGATCTGCGGGAAGGGGATGTCGGCGCCCTGAACGGTGAACTTCGCCCCGTTCAGCGCGGTGCCATAGGTCAGCTGGTCCTTGTTCATCGCCAGCTCGAAGCCACCGCCCGTCGCATTTGCCGCCAGCTTGGTCGGCCCCTGAGCCTCGGTGATGTCGGCAGTCATCGTCATCGCGCCGAAGTTCAGGCTGGTATCCATCGTGAAGCCAGCGTTCAGCGCCGCCGCCATGTCGGCCATCATCTCGGCCGAAAGGAAGTTGCCTTTCGTCGCCCCGCTCAGATCGGCGAAATCGACGACGAAGCTGCCCGATCCCCCCTCATCGCCCCCAGTCCCGGACATGGTCAGCACCGCCGACTTGGCCGCAAAGCTGGTGTCCAGCCCCAGAACCTCGCCCGACTTGGTCATCCGGTAGGCGCCGGATACCTCGGTCATCGTCAGGTCGGCCTTGGTGTCCAGCACCTTGCCTTCCTCGTCCGTGACCTCGTCCAGCACCATCTGCACCTGCGGCGCAGTCAGGTCATAGCTTGTCTCGGTGGCGCTGCCCCCCGCCACGACCGTTGCGCCCGGCTGGTTCACGGTCAGCTTCAGCGACCCCGGCCCGTCCTCCTGCTGCGGGAAGGCCATCTGCAGCGGATAGCTGTCCGGCAGCGTCACCGTGACGGTCCCGTCACCATTGTCGGCAAAGACCAGCTTGTCGAAGCTGACGCTGGCGCTGCCCCCCATCTGGTCCTTGTAGGCGATGACGACATCCGTCACCTCGACCGTCGATCCGCTGTCCGCCGTATTGCCCACGGTCAGTTCCTGCCCGGCCGAGGTCATCATCTCCTGCCAGCTCGCCCAGACCTCCTGCGGGGTCACGTCGGCCGAAGCAGAGCTTGCAAGGAACACAAGGGCAAGCGCCGAGGAACAGGTCAGGGCACGGGTCATGGCATATGCCTTTCGGGTTGAATTCGCTGGCGGCAACCTTTCTATCTCGGCCAGAAAGCGTCAAGGGCCTGCAGGGCGCAGGTCGGGAAACGCGTAGGGGGACGAATGATACGGGTCGAACATTCGGGGGACTGCTGCACCATCACGCTCGCGCGCCCGGAGAAGGCCAATGCGCTGACCGAGGCGATGCTGAAAAGCCTGGCCTCGGCCGTCCTGGCCACCTCGGCCAAGGTCCTGATCCTGACCGGCGAGGGCAAGGTCTTCTCGGCCGGGGCCGATCTTGACGGAATGAGGGCGGGTCTCGGCCTTTCCCCGGCATGGGAGGCCGCGTCGGGCGCCATCGCCGCCTTCCCCGGGCTTTCCATCGCCGCCCTGAATGGCACTCTGGCGGGCGGAGCGATGGGTGCGGCGCTGGCCTGCGACCTCCGCATCGCCGTGCCATCGGCCAGCTTCTTCTACCCCGTCATGCGCCTGGGCTACCGCCCGCAGCCGTCCGACCCCGGTCGCCTTGCGGCTTTGGTCGGCCCCGCCCGCGCGAAAATGATCCTCCTCGCCGGCCAGAAGATTGACGCCGAAACGGCGCTGGCCTGGGGCCTCATTGACCGCATCTGCGCGCCCGATACCCTTATCGACACCGCCATGTCGCTGGCCGAACATGCGCTGGCCGCCGATCCGGGGCATGTTGCCGCCCTGAAACGCATGACCAACGGGGAAACGCCATGACCAACGCCTACGACAAAGGCCGCCTGAACCTGCCCTTCGTCGGCATCTCGACCTTCGGCAAGAACCCCTATGAACCCGACTGGTCCAGGATCGACGCCGACTTCGCCATCCTCGGCGCGCCCTTCGACTTCGGCACCCAGTTCCGCGCCGGAGCCCGCTTCGGCCCCCGTGGCATCCGCGAAGCCTCCACCCTCTTCTCCTTCGGCCACGCCGGGGCCTATGACCACGAGGACGACGTCACCTATCTGGAAGGCGTGAAGATCCTCGACATCGGCGATGCCGACATCGTCCACACCGACACCGAAACCTCCCACGCCAACATCGAGAAGGGCGTCCGCGCAATCCTCGCCGCAGGCGCCGTGCCGGTGGTGCTGGGCGGAGATCACTCCATCAACATCCCCTGCATCCGCGCCTTCGAAGGCCGCCCGCTCCACATCGTCCAGATCGACGCGCACCTCGATTTCGTCGACGTCCGCCACGGCGTCCGCCACGGCCACGGCAACCCCATGCGCCGCGCCGCCGAACAGGACCACGTCAAGGGCATCACCGCCCTTGGCATCCGCAACGTCTCGTCCACCGCCAAGGACGGCTACGAGGCCGCGCGGAAGATGGGCGACGACATCCTCTCCGTCCGCCAGGTCCGCAAACTGGGGATCGAGGCGACCCTCGCCCGCATCCCCAAGGGCGTCGACTACTACCTCACCATCGACATCGACGGCTTCGACCCCTCCATCGCCCCCGGCACCGGCACCCCCTCGCACGGAGGCTTCCTCTACTACGAGGTCCTGGAACTGATCGACGGCCTGACGAAACAGGGCGACATCATCGGCATCGACCTGGTCGAGGTCGCTCCCGACTACGACCACACCGGCACCACCGCGATCCTTGCCGCGCAGATCCTGCTCAACACCATCGGGCGCATCGCCCATAACCGGAGGTAAGGGATGGAGCGGCCACAGCTCTGGCTGCAACAGGCGACCGACATCGCGCTCGGCTGGCTCTCCTCGCCCGCCGCGCTGATGCAGTTCGGCCTCCTGATCGCCGCGTATATACTGGCGACACTGCTTGCCCGCCGCTTCTCCCCGGTCATCGAACGCACCCTCACCCCAAAACCCGAGGCGACGCACCCCATTGCCCGCCTCCGCCGCTTCGCGCTCCTCTTCCTGCCGCTTCTCCTCCCCCTCCTCGCCTACGCCCTGACGGCCGTGGGCGAAGGCCTGACCCGCGCCACTTTCGGCACCGGCGAGGTCATCGCCTTCGGCAAACGCGTCTTCCTCTTCCTCGCCGCCCTCGCCCTCGTCCGCCAGGTCCTGCCCCCCGGCTTCCTGAAACTGATGGGCCGCTACGTCCTCCTCCCCGTCATGGCGCTCCACGCCCTGGGGGTCCTGGACGACGTCACCGCCCGCCTCGACGCCGCGCAGGTCAACCTCGGCAACATCCAGTTCACCGCCCTCGCCCTGATCCGAGGCCTCATCGCAGGCTCCCTCCTCTTCTGGCTCGGCTCCTGGTCCAACCGCCAATCCGCCGGCTACATCAAGCAGCAGCAGGACCTCCGCCCCGCCACGCGAGAGCTTGCCATCAAGGCTAGCGAGGTCGCCATCTTCGGCGCGGCCTTCCTCCTTCTCATGTCGATCATGGGCATCGACCTCACCGCCGTCGCCGTCCTTGGCGGTGCCTTGGGCGTTGGCATCGGCCTCGGCCTGCAACAGATCGCCGCCAACTTCGTCTCCGGGATCATTCTCCTCCTCGAAGGCCAGACCACCGTCGGCGACTACGTCGAACTCGACGGGGGAGAGAAGGGCACCATCGTCAAGATGACCGCCCGCGCCTGCATCCTGGAGACCTTCGACGGCAAGTGGATCGTCGTCCCGAACGAACATTTCATCACGTCCCGCGTGGTGAACTACTCCGACCAGGGCAGCGCCAACCGGTACGAGGCCCTGTTTTCAGTAAGTTACGAAACCGACATAAACCTCGTCCCCGATATAATCGAACGCGCCGTATCCAAACTCCCCTTCGTCCTGCAATCCCCCGACGGTCCCGACTGCGAACTGCGCGGCTTCGGCGAGTCCTCCGTCGACTTCGCCGTGGAATACTGGGTCGCGGGCATCGACGACGGCAAGAACAAGTACGGCTCCCCCGTCCTTTTCGCGATCTGGAACGCGCTGAAAGAGGCCGGGATCGAAATGCCCTACCCCCACCGCGTCGTCGAACTGCGCAATGCTCCCGCAGCCTGAGGCTCTCGTCATCGGCGCCGGCCCCGCCGGCCTGATGGCCGCCGAGGAACTGGCCAAGGCAGGCGTGCAAACCCTTGTCGTCGATGCCAAACCCACCGTCGCCCGCAAATTCCTAATGGCCGGGAAATCCGGACTGAACGTCACCAAGGACGAGGACTGGGAAACCTTCGTCTCCCGCTACGACTGCCCCCACCTGCGCCCCATCCTGCGGGACTTCGGCCCCAAAGAAGTGCAAGACTGGTGCCGCTCCCTTGGGCAAGAGGTCTTCACCGGCTCCTCCGGCCGCGTCTTCCCCGTGGCGATGAAAGCCTCACCCCTCCTCCGCGCCTGGCTGAACCGCCTCACCTCCCAGGGCCTCGAGATCCGCACCCGCTGGCGCTGGACCGGCTTCGACGGTCCTTCGCTGACCTTCGACACTCCCACCGGCCGCCAGACCCTCGCTCCCAAAGCCACCATCCTCGCGCTCGGAGGCGCCAGCTGGTCCCGCCTCGGCTCTGACGGGGCTTGGGTCCCCTGGCTGCGGGAGGAGGGCGTGGAAATTACCGACTGGCGACCCGCCAACATGGGCTTCCGCGTCGACTGGTCCCCCCACATGGCCCCGTTCTTCGGCCAACCCGTAAAAGGCGTCGCCCTGATTGCCGGCCCGCACCGCGAGCGTGGAGAATTCGTGATATCTGCCAAGGGCGTAGAGGGCGGGGGAATATACAGTATATACAGGTATCTACGCGACGCATATACGCTGGCCCTCGACCTTCTCCCCGACTTGAGCCAATACGAAATCACCCGCCGCCTGTCGAAAATGAAACCCGGCGACAGCGCCGCGAACAAACTGCGCAAGCTCGGCCTCGACCGCACCCAGGTCGCCTTGGTGATGGAGTTCTCGCGCGCCGACCCCTTCGCCCAGCTCAAGCATCTCCCCATCCCCCTGCAAGGCCCGCGCCCCCTGGACGAGGCCATCAGCGTGGCAGGAGGCATCACCTGGGACGCCCTCACCCCCGACCTCGAACTGAAGGCCCTCCCGGGCATCTTCGCCGCCGGGGAAATGCTGGACTGGGAGGCCCCGACCGGCGGCTATCTTCTCACCGCCTCATGGGCCACGGGCCGCTGGGCGGGAATGGCAGCGGCACGACGGTTTCAAGAAGCCCCGTCCCGGACTTGATCCGGGACCTCCTGCAACACACGAGGCCCCGGATCAAGTCCGGGGCGGGTGTTCCTCGTGCAACGCCTCGAACCACGGCAGGACCTGCTCTCGCAGCACTTCCACCGCCAGGTCCAAGCACTCAGGCCGCTCCAGCACATCCAGGAACGCCAATGTCCCCGGATCGCCGTCCGCCTGCTCGAAGAAGTCCGCCAGGGTCACGTCCTCCCCGCCCGGCCAGTCGGGGTGATCCGGCACCTCGCCTGACGGAGTCACGAACCGCAGCACGATCCGCACGTCCCAGCCATAGCGGTCCCGCTGCAGATGCACCGCCGACTTGCCGGCCGCCGTCACCTTGTTCCAGGTCGTCCGCGCCAGCATGAACCCCGCCGGACCCAAGACCCCGTCCAAGGCCGCGACGATCCGCCCCCAGGCCTCCTCCCGCCGCGCGGGGAAAGAGGGGTCACTCCCCGCCAGATGCTTCCGTGCGGAAAGGTCCGGGTCGTCCATTCAGGCCGACAAGCCCCCGGCCAGGTCCGGCACGTCCAGCGCAGAAAACCCATAATGCCGCAGCCAGCGCAGGTCGGCCTCGAAGAAGGCGCGCAGGTCCGGGATGCCGTATTTCAGCATAGCGATCCGGTCGATCCCCATCCCGAAGGCAAAGCCCTGCCACTGCGTCGGGTCCACGCCCGCCGCCTGCAACACCTTCGGATGCACCATCCCCGACCCCAGGATCTCCATCCACTTGTCGCCTTCGCCGATCTTCAGCTGGCCGCCGACGTTGGAATAGCGGATGTCCACCTCCGCCGACGGCTCGGTGAAGGGGAAGTGCGATGCCCGGAACCGCAGCTCCACCTTGTCGACCTCGAAGAAGGCCCGGCAGAACTCCTCCAGGCACCACTTCAGGTTCGCCATCGAAATCGACCGGTCGATCGCCAGCCCCTCGACCTGGTGGAACATCGGCGTATGCGTCTGGTCCATGTCCATCCGGTAGACCCGGCCCGGCGCGATCACCCTGATCGGCGCCCCCTGCGCCATCATCGCCCGGATCTGCACGGGGGACGTATGGGTCCGCAGCACATGCGGGGGGCGGTTGTCCCCCTCGGCCCGCGCCATGAAGAACGTGTCATGCTCCTGCCGCGCGGGGTGCTCCGGCGGGATGTTCAACGCGTCGAAGTTGTACCAGTCGCTTTCGACCTGCGGCCCCTCGGCCACCGAAAAGCCCATGTCGGCAAAGATCGCCGTCAGCTCTTCCATGACCTGGGACACCGGATGCACCGTCCCCCGCGGCCTGGGCCGCCCCGGCAAAGTCACGTCCAGCCACTCCGACTTCAGCCGCTCATCCAAGGCCGCATCCGCCAGTGCCACCTTCCGCGCCCGCAGCGCCGCATCGATCTCATCCTTCAGCGCATTCAGCGACGCCCCCGCCGCCTTCCGCGCCTCCGGGTCCATCTTCCCCAGACCCGCCATCAGGCCCGAGATCTCACCCTTCTTGCCCAGGGCACCCACGCGGACCTCTTCCAGCCCGGCCTCATCCGCCGCACCGGCCACCGCCGCCAGATACTTGGCCTTGAGCGTGTCGATCCCGTCCATGGTCCGTCTCCTGAAAACCGACCCTCTGCTAGCGGCGAAGGCCCCGCAATGCAAGATCGGGCTCAGATCGGCAGGGCCTCGGCCGCGTAAAGCGCCGCGTTCTCGGCATCCGGCGGGATCGGGCGGATCACGTCGATCAGCACGCCGTCCGGCCCTTCGACGATGAAATGCCGCTGGCCGAAGACCTCGTCCCTCAGGTTCAGGGCCATCCTGACACCTTCGGCACCCAGGCGGGCGTAGTGGGCATCGACGTCCTCGACCTCGAAATTCAGCAACATCGCCCCAACGCGCCCTCGTCCAACCGCGGGAATGGTCCCGTGATCCTTCGCTACAAGGCCCAGGTTCACCGCCGCATCCTCGGTCGATTGCAGATGGACGTACCAGTCGGACTGGAACAGCGGCCGGAAGTGGAAATGGTCGATGTAGAACCGGGCTGCCTGCGCGACATCGGCGCTGAGCACGACCGGGTAGTAGCTTGTCACCTTCATGGGATTTTCCTTTCCAGCGAATTTAGATACACTGTGCACGTAAATAACATACAGGCTGTATGTATGCAAGAAGAAGCGACGAGACGCACCCAGAAGGACCGCAGCGAATCCATGCGCTCGGCGCTGATCGCCGCGGGGCGAAAGCTGTTCGTGGACAAGGGCTTCGCCGCCACCGGCACGCCCGAGATCGTGGCGGCCGCCGGGGTGACGCGGGGCGCGCTTTATCACCACTTCGCCGACAAGGAGGCGCTCTTCGCCGCTGTCATCCGGGCCGAGGCCGAGGCCATCGCGGGGCAGATCGAATCAAGCGGAACACCGGACCTGTCGCCGGCCGAAGCGCTCATCCAGGGCGGCGAGGCCTTCCTGTCCGCGATGCGCCAGCCCGGCCGGGCGCGGCTGATGCTGATCGAAGCCCCGGCTGCACTTCCACCCGACACGCTTGCCGAAATCGACGCGGCAACGGGCGGTCGCACGCTGGAAGAGGGCCTCCGCGCCGCCGGTGTGGCAGAGCCAGCGGTCCTCGCCGCGCTCCTCTCCTCGGCCTACGACCGCGCCGCGCTGGCCATCGACCGGGGCGACCCGCCCCAGCCCTGGCACGAGGCGCTGCGAAGGCTGGTCACCGGGCTGCTGCCATAAAGCGACTTCGCCCGCCGAACCCGCGCCGAAAGGTCAGCCTTTGACCGAGGCCGTGACGTAGTTGCAGCTCAGGTCGCGGGCCGACAGGCTCCAGCGCCAGGTGACCGGGTTGAACACCATTCCCTTGCGGTCCACCGGCCGCAGGCCCGCCTTCTGGATCAGCGCGTAAAGCTCGTCCGGCGTGATGAACTTCGCCCAGTCATGCGTGCCCTTGGGCAGCCAGCGCATCACCCATTCCGCCCCGATGATCGCCATCATGAAGGACTTCGGGTTGCGGTTCAGCGTCGAACAGATCATCAGGCCACCGGGCTTCAGAAGCTCCTGGCAGGCGGTCAGATAGGCCTGGGGATCCGCCACATGCTCCACGACCTCCATGTTCAGCACCACGTCGAACCGTTCGCCCGCAGCCGCCAGGGCCTCGGCGGTCGTGTGGCGATAGTCGATCTCCAGCCCCGACTGCCGCGCATGGGCCTGCGCCACGGGAATGTTCCGCTCGGCCGCATCGGCACCCACGACATCGGCCCCCAACCGCGCCATCGGCTCGGACAGAAGCCCGCCGCCGCAGCCGATGTCCAGGATGCGCAACCCCTTGAACGGCAGCGGCCCGGTCAGATCCCGCCCGAACTCGGCCGCGATCTGGCTGGTGATATAGTCCAGCCGGCAGGGGTTCAGCATGTGCAAGGGCTTGAACTTGCCCGTTGGGTCCCACCATTCCGCCGCCATGCGCTCGAACTTGGCCACTTCCGCCGGATCAACCGTATCCACCGCCATCGCCGTCTCCTAATGCCCTTCGACTCCGGGACTTACCGGCGCTATATAGGGTGAACATGGATCAGAGATCAGGTCAAAAGCGCGCAGTCGAATTCCTGTACCCGCCGATCGACCCGTTCGATCAGCGCATGATCGACGTGGGCGACGGTCACCGGGTGTATGTCGAACAGTGCGGCCGCCCGGATGGTATTCCGGTCATCGTCTTCCACGGCGGCCCCGGTGGCGGCTGCTCCCCGGCCATGCGGCGCTACTTCGATCCGCGCGTCTTCCGCGTCGTCCTGTTCGACCAGCGCGGCTGCGGCCGCTCGCGTCCCCACGCCAGTGTCACGGCCAACACCACCTGGCACCTGGTCCAGGATGTCGAGACGATCCGCGAAACGCTGGGAATCGACCGTTTCATCGGGTTTGGCGGCAGCTGGGGTGCGACGCTCGCTCTGATCTACGCCATCACCCATCCTGACCACGTCTTGCACCTTGTCCTGCGCGGCGTCTTCCTTGCCACCCGGGCCGAGCTCAACTGGTTCTACGCCGGCGGCGCCGGGGCCTTCTTCCCCGACCTCTGGTCGCGCTTCACCGAGGTCATCCCCCCGGAAGAGCGGGGCGACCTCATCGCCGCCTATCACCGCCGCCTGTTCTCCGGCAACCTCGTCGAGGAAACGCGCTACGGCCGCATCTGGGCCAACTGGGAAAATGCGCTGGCCTCGATCCAGAACGAAGGCGCCTTGGGCGAAAGCCCCTCGGACTATGCCCGCGCCTTCGCCCGGTTGGAGAACCACTTCTTCCAGAACGCGGGTTTCCTGGAATGCGACGGCTGGATCCTGCGTGAACGCCACCGGATCCAGCACATCCCCGCCACCATCATCCAGGGCCGCTACGACATGATCTGCCCGCCCCACTCCGCCTGGTCACTGGCCCAGGGCTGGTCGAAATGCGAGCTGAAGATGGTCCCCATGGCCGGCCACGCCCTGTCCGAGCCCGGCATTTCCGAGGCTCTGGTCCGCGTGATGGACAGCCTTCGGGCGTAAGCTCAGCGCCTGCGCACCTGCCTCAGCTCCGCATCAAGGCGACGTCCGCCTTCAGCCAGAGGCCATAGCACAGAACCAAGAGCGCGTTCGCGGCCAGGCTTTCCAGGTCGCCCGCCTGGGTCAACTCGATCAGCACCGCCGCCAGCGCCGGAAGACGGCTTGCCACCACCACGCCGCGGAACACGCCCGGCCCGACGGGCAACCGCGCCTGAACCGGACCAGGCAGCGCGCTCCCGAACTTCCCCGCCGCATGCATCAGCCCCGCGGTGGCCGCCAGCACCGGATGCCCCATCAGGAACAACCCCAGCCCCAGCATCAGTGCCCCCCAGCCCGAGGAGACATCCCCCAGCCGGTTCAGCCGCGCATCCGGCGGCGCACCATGCGCCCAGGCCTTGTGATACTGCTCGCCGGACCAGAAGAAGATGAGCATCGCGAGCGTGATCGCCGTGGCCCCCAGGCTGCCGACGAAGTAATCCGCAAAGGCCGCCCAGCCCGTAATCCCCACGGCCGTCGCCGCCGCGACGTGAAACGAGACACCGCCCAAGAGACCCAGAGCATTGCCCAGGTTGTACAACCCGCCCGGCCCGCTCAGCCGTTGGGCAAACTCGTTCCGAAGTGAAATGCTGTGCATGGCGTCCCTCCGAACCAACTTTCCCGGGTTCTACGCCATGCAAGCGCCCAAACGCTGTGCTCTGGGAAACAGTCTGCCGGTTTTTCGGGCGGTCAGCGAACGCCGGGGGCTCAGCCCTCCGGGTCCGAAAAGTAATCCTCATCCACGCTTCGGATCACATAGCTGACCCGGTCCCGCACGCCGACGCCATGCCGGATCATCAGCCTCGCCAGCTCCCGCCCGCCGATCAGCTTCACGCGGTGCTGCACCTTGGCCAGATAGCCGTGCGCCTCGGCCGAGAAGTCCGAGGTGGTGACAAACACCCCCTTCGTCGCACCTTCGCCTGTCAAGCTGCCGATGAACTGCTGGATCGCCGGCCGCCCGACCTTGGTCTCCGCCTGATAGCGCTTGGCCTGGATATAGACCGCATCGAGGCCCAAGGCGTCCTCATGGATGATCCCGTCGATCCCCCCGTCGCCCGAGGTCTTCGTCATCTGGTGCGTCCCAAACGACCCCGCGCCGTAGCCCATCGCCTTGAGCAGGTCGAGGATCAGGCGTTCGAAGCGAACGGGGTTCATCCGGTAGAGCCGCTGCAGCACGTCCTCGACCAGCCCGGCTTCAGCCTCCTTTGACGCCCGCTCGATCAGGTCCTCCGGGGTCTCGTCAGGAAGCTCGACAGTGGTCTGGGAGGGGCTTGGTACAGCCTCCCGCGCCGCATTTCGTTCGGCGGCCTCGGCCATCGCGGCCTGATAGGCAGGGATCGACTTGATCACCCGCCAGTCCAGCGGCTTCCCCGCCGCCAGCCACGCCTGCCCCTCAGCAGAGGCCCGGTAGACCCCGCGCTCCGGTCGTTCGACCAGCCCCGATCTCAGAAGGTGATGCACCGCCCAATCCGCCCGGTCGAACACGCGTGTCCGGGTGCCGCTGTTCAGCATCTCGGCCATCTCGTCGTCGGTCAGCCCAAACTCAACCCGAAGTGCAGGCAGGCAGTCCCGCGTGTTCCGCGCATCGGCGGCCAGCAGACGCAGGCAGGGCAACAGGAACTCACCCATCGACGGAATTGGCATCAATCCTCCGGTTCAATCACTGATGAAAGTTTGGTGCCGAGGTATTAACACCACCTTAACAGCGGACCACGTTTTCTCAATAATTCAATATCTTACGCGATATGTCCACCGTGGACACTCACGCCCGCTTCCCCACCACCGCGACGCCCAGAGCCTGCAGGACCTTCGCCTCGATATGCCCCGCATCCAGCCCCGCGACCCGGTACATCGCCTCAGGTGAGGCCTGATCGATGAAGATATCCGGCAGGAACAGCGAGCGGAACTTCAGCCCCCTGTCGAACACCCCCTCCTCGGCCAGAAGCTGCGCCACATGGGACCCGAAGCCTCCCACAGCGCCCTCTTCCACCGTCACCAAGGCCTCATGCCCCGCCGCCAGCCGCAGCACCAGCTCCCGGTCCAGCGGCTTCGCGAACCGCGCATCCGCCACCGTCACAGACACCCCGCGCCCCGCCAAGGCCTCCGCCGCCTTCAAACTCTCGCTCAACCGCGTCCCGAACGACAGGATCGCCACGCGAGACCCCTCGCGCACCACCCGACCCCGGCCGATCTCCAGCGGAACGCCACGGCTGGGCATGTCCACGCCGACACCCTCGCCCCGAGGATACCGGAACGCGATCGGCCCCGCGTCATGCGCCACGGCCGTCGCCACCATATGCACCAGCTCCGCCTCATCAGCCGCCGCCATCACCACGAAGCCCGGCAGGTTGGACAGGAACCCCACGTCGAACGCCCCCGCGTGGGTCGCCCCGTCGGCCCCCACCAGCCCCGCCCGGTCGATGGCAAAGCGGACCGGCAACCGCTGGATCGCCACATCGTGCACGACCTGATCGTACCCCCGCTGCAGGAAGGTCGAGTAAATCGCGCAGAACGGCTTCATTCCCCCCGCCGCAAGGCCAGCCGAGAACGTCACCGCATGCTGTTCCGCGATCCCCACGTCGAAACACCGCTTCGGGAACCGGCCCGCAAACAGGTCCAACCCCGTCCCATCCGGCATCGCCGCCGTCACCGCGACGATCTTCTCGTCCCGCTCGGCCTCGGCCACCAGAGACTGCGCGAACACCTTGGTATAGGACGGAGCATTCGACGCCGCCTTCACCTGCACCCCGGTCAGCACGTCGAACTTGCCCGTCGCATGCCCCTTGTCCCGCGCCGCCTCGGCCGGGGCATAGCCCTTGCCCTTTTTCGTCAGCACATGGATCAGGACCGGCCCCGTCGCCCGCGCTTTCACCGTCCGCAGCACCGGCAAAAGCTGGTCCAGGTCATGCCCGTCGATGGGTCCCACATACTCGAATCCGAGCGATTCAAACAAAGTGCCGCCCACGGCCATGCCCTTCAGCATATCCTTTGCGCGCTTGGCTCCCTCCTGGAATGGTGAAGGCAACAGCCCCACGATCCCCTTCGCCACCTGTTTCAGGTCCTGCATCGGGGGCGCCGCATAGAGCCCGCTCAGATACGACGACAGCGCCCCGACCGGCGGAGCAATCGACATCTCGTTGTCGTTCAGGATCACGAACAGCCGCTTCTTCAGATGACCCGCGTTGTTCATCGCCTCGAAGGCCATGCCCGCCGACATCGACCCATCGCCGATAACCGCAATCGCATCACCCGGGTCCCCGCCAAGCTCGGACGCCATCGCAAAGCCCAGCGCCGCCGAAATGGACGTGGAAGAATGCGCCGCCCCGAACGGGTCGTAGGCGCTTTCCGACCGCTTGGTGAACCCCGACAGGCCCCCCTCCATCCGCAAGGTGCGAATCCGGTCCCGCCGCCCGGTCAGGATCTTGTGCGGATAGCACTGGTGGCCCACGTCCCAGATCAGCTTGTCGCGCGGCGTGTCGAACACCGCGTGGATCGCCACCGTAAGCTCGACGACCCCCAGCCCCGCGCCCAGATGCCCGCCCGTCTCGGACACCGCGCTGATCGTCTCCGCCCGCAGCTCCCCCGCCAGCTGGTGCAGCTCCCGGTCGCTCAGCCCCTTCAGGTCCGACGGAACATGCACCCGGTCCAGCAGCGGAGTCTTCGGTCGGTCGGTCATCATGCCTGCCTTTGGCGGTTCAACTGTCCCGCGCGATAACGAAGCGCGCCGCGGCGATCAAGTTGGCCGCCGCATTTCCATACCCGGCCAGCGCCGCCTCGGCTTCTCGCACCAACTCCGTCGCCCGCGCCCTGGCTCCGTCCAGCCCCAGAAGCGAGACGAAGGTCGCCTTCCCCGCCTCGGCATCCTTGTGCAGCCGCTTGCCCGTCTTGGCCTCGTCGCCGGTCACATCAAGGATGTCATCCGCAATCTGGAAAGCCAGCCCCAGCGCAGCGGCATACCGCCGCAACGGAGCGCGATCCGCCCCCGCAATCACCGCCCCCGCCTCCGACGCGAACCCGATCAAGGCCCCGGTCTTCCCCGCCTGCAGCGCCGTGATCTCCTCCAGCGTCAGCGACCGCACCGCCGTCTCTGCCGCGATGTCCAGCGCCTGGCCCAGGACCATCCCGTCAATCCCAGAGGCAACCGCGAGACCCCGGACCAACTCCATCCGCACCTCGGCAGACCCCAAAGCAGGTTCGCACAGCAACTCGAAGGCCAGCGTCTGCAAGGCATCCCCCGCCAGCACCGCCGTCGCCTCGTCCCATTTCTTGTGAACCGTCGGCTGTCCCCGCCGCAGGTCGTCGTCATCCATGCAGGGCAAATCATCGTGCACGAGCGAATAGGCATGCAGCGCCTCGATCGCCGCCGCCGCGCTCACCGCCCGCTCCTCCCGGACACCAAGCATCCGCGCGCCTTCCAGCACCAGGAACCCGCGCAGCCGCTTGCCACCGCGGACCGCATAGCGCATCGCCTCGGTCACCGGCTGGTCCGCGCGACCCTCCAGCGCAGCCAGAAGCCGGGCCTCACACAGCCCCGCATCCGCCGCCAACCGCTCCTGAAACGTCACATGCCCTCCGCCGGAGTCGTGCCCACCGCCCGGCCTTCCTGCGCCCGGATCAGCTCAACCTTCTCCTCGGCCTCGGCCAGCTTCTTCGCGCAATGCGCCTTCAGCGCGGCCCCGCGTTCATACAGCGCGATGGACTGCTCCAGCGGCACCTCGCCCCGTTCCAGGGCCCCCACGACCTGCTCCAGGGCGGCCATCGCCTCCTCGAAGCTCATCGCATCAACCGGCCCCACACCAGGTTTTTCCGTCATCGGCCCCGCTCCTCCAGCACCCCAACATGCGCGGCCACGGATGCCGCCAGCGCCTCCAGATCATAGCCACCCTCCAGCGAGGACACCACCCGCCCCCCGGCGAAATCGCAGAGCTTCTCGGTCAGCCACCGATAGTCCTCCGCCTGCCATTCCAACCCGGCCAGGGGATCATCCGCATGGGCATCGAACCCCGCCGATATGAGCAGCAACTCAGGTTCCCAAGCCTTGAGCGCCGGGAACACCACGCCCTCGTAAACCTCCCGCATTGCCCGCCCGCCCGAGCCCGCGCGCAACGGCACGTTCAACACCTGCCCATGCGCCCCCCGCTCCTCTGGCCGCCCCGTTCCCGGATACAAAGGCATCTGGTGGGAAGAGACGAACAGACACCGCCCGTCGTCCCACAGCAAATCCTGCGTCCCGTTACCGTGGTGCACGTCAAAATCCACCACTGCGACGCGCTTCAGCCCATGATGATCCAGCGCCCGCTTCACGCCGATGGCCACCGTCCCGAACAGACAGAACCCCATCGCCGTCTCGCGCTCCGCATGGTGCCCCGGCGGCCGCCCCGCCACGAAGGCCGTCTTCGCCTCGCCCGAGACCACCGCATCCACCGCCGCGCAGATCCCGCCCACGGCCCGCATCGCCGCGTCAAACGACCCCGGCGACAGGAACGTATCCCCATCCAGCTGCGCCCAGCCTTCCTTCGGCACCGCCCCCTTCACCCGCGCCAGATACCCCGCCGGATGGCAGCGCAGCACCTCCGCCTCGTCGCCAACAGGACACTCCCGCCGCTCCACGGCAATCCCCGCCAGCCCCCGCTCCACCGCCCCAAGCCGGTCCACCCGCTCCGGATGCCCGGGCGGGGTCACATGGCTACGAAACGCCTGGTGTGTGAACAGAAGCACCAACAAGCCCTTTCATCTTTGCACAAATATCCCGGGGTCCGGGGCAGCGCCCCGGGGTCAGCCATCCCTCAGTCCGGCTGCAGCATATAGCCCTCGCCCCGCACCGTCTGCAGATAGCGCGGCACCTTCGGGTCGTCCTCGATCTTCCGCCTCAACCGAGTGATCTGGACATCCACCGCCCGCTCCTGCGCCGCATCCTCGCCGCCGGTCTCGGTCACCAGCTTCTCCCGGCTTAACGCCACACCGGGCTGCGCCGCGAAGACCCGCATCAGTTGCGCCTCGGTCGCCGTCAACCGCACGGGCACCTCGCCGCGCCACATCTCGCCCCGGTCCAGGTCATAGCGCACCGCGCCCAGATGGATGATCTGCCGCACCGGCTCGGCCGGCTTGACCTGCGGCATCCGCCGCAGGATCGCGTTGATCCTGAGCAGCAACTCCTTCGGCTCGAACGGCTTGACCAGATAGTCATCCGCCCCGGCCTCCAACCCCTCGATCCGGTTCGCCGTCTCGCCCCGCGCCGTCAGAAGAAGGATCGGAGTCGTCATCTTCCGCCGCAGGTCGCGCGTCAGCGTCACCCCATCCTCGCCCGGCATCATCACGTCCATGACGATCAGATCGAACTCCAGCCCGGCCAGGATCTTCCGCGCCTGGGCTGCATCGCGTGCGATGGAAACCAGGAACCCGTTCCGCATCAGGAACTTCTGCAGAAGCCCCCGGATACGCTCGTCATCATCGACGATCAGCAGGTGAGCGTCGGGAACCATCAGCCACCCTCCTTCAGCCGGTTGTACTGGCGGCGCATCTCGGGATCCATCATCGCCTCCAGCACCTGCCGGAAGCCCGCCACCGCCTGCGGCCCCGCCGCGCGATACGCCGCCCGCATCCGCGCCCGCTGAGCGTCAGACAACTCCCGTTCCAGCATCTGTCCCTTGTCCGTCAAATGCAGATGCCGTTCCCGCGCATCCACCTTGCCCTTTTCACTGCGAACAAGGCCATCCTCGATCAGGGTGCGCAACACACGATTCAACGACTGCTTTGTAACACCCAGGATGGACAGCAGGTTCGACACCGTCGTCCCCGGAGACCGATGGATGAAATGGATCGCCCGATGATGCGCCCGGCCATAGTCCATCCCCTCCAGGATCCGGTCCGGGTCCGCCGTGAAGCCGCGATAGGCGAAGAACATCGCCTCGATCCCCTTCCGCAACTGCTCGTCCGTCAGGAACAGCAGGTTTTCCCCGCCGGGTGTCTCTGCCATGTGCCAAACTCCTTCCCAGCGAATTTACGTCAGCCTTGTTGACTTTCCAAGCACGAACCCGTAACCCTGCCACGATTTCGCGCAAGAATCTGTCCGAAGCGGACCTTTCAGGCGCAACATTCGCAAAAGTGGGAGGCCGGGATGGCAGCATACGACGATCGCGACGGGTTCATCTGGATGGATGGCAAGCTGGTGGAATGGCGTTCGGCGAACGTCCACATCCTGACCCATGCGCTCCACTATGCCTCCTCGGTCTTCGAGGGTGAGCGGTGCTACAACGGCAAGATCTTCAAGGGCCACGAACATTCGCTGCGTCTTCTGGAGTCCGGCCGCCTTCTCGACATGCCGATCCCCTACACCGCCGAACAGATCGACGCGGCGAAGGAAGAGGTCCTGAAGGCCAACGGCCTGACCGACGCCTATGTCCGTGCCGTGGCCTTCCGGGGCGCGGGGGACGAGATGGGCGTCGCCTCGCTGGGCAACCCGGTCCGCCTTGCCATCGCCTGCTGGTCCTGGGGCGCCTATTACGGCGACGCCAAGATGAAGGGCGCGAAGCTCGACATCGCCAAGTGGAAACGCCCCTCGCCGGAAACCATCCCGACCGCCGCCAAGGCCGCCGGTCTTTACATGATCTGCACCATGTCGAAGCACGCGGCGATGGCCAAGGGCTGCTCGGACGCGCTGTTTTACGACTACCGCGGCTATGTGGCCGAGGCGACCGGGGCCAACATCTTCTTCGTCAAGGACGGAGAGGTTCACACCCCGAACCCGGACTGCATCCTGAACGGCATTACCCGGCAGACTGTGATCGGCATGCTCAAGGACATGCAGATCAAGGTCCACGAACGCTACATCATGCCCGAGGAACTGGCGACCTTCGAACAGTGCTGGCTCACCGGCACGGCTGCCGAGGTCACGCCCGTCGGCCAGATCGGTGACTACACCTTCGAAGTGGGCGACCTGACCCGCCGCGTCGCGACCGAGTACGAAAAGCTCGTCCGCGCCTGAATTTTCCGCATCCGGTCAGTTGGCCGTGCAGTCACCGGCCTTTCAGCCAGGCGCTGGCCACCCCGGTCAGCGCCTGGCTTGTTTTTGCGCCCCGCCGGCGCCAGAGTGAAACATGCGGCTGGCCGCGTATGAGGCTGTCTTGAAGCGCCCGTTTCAGTCTCTTGCCGCTCCCTTCCGGGTCGTCCTGCTTTGGCTTCTCCCCTCGGGTTCATCCTGATCCACTCTGTCGGTTTCCTGCTCCACCGGGCAGGACTCGCTCCAGAGATCCCCGGGATCTTCGTGATTTCCCGCGACTGGGCGCTGCCAGAGATGTTCAACTCCCTGAAATGGGTCGTGATCATCGTGGCCTTGCTGCGGATCGCCCTGCGCGATCGTTGGGGACCGCATTGGCCTGGGCAATGGTCTTCCTGCTGATCCTCGCAGACGACTCCCTGCAGATTCATGAAACGGTTGGCTGGTTCATCGGCACGTGGGCCGGTCTAGAGGCTGTGTTCCTGATCGATCCCGCCGACCAGGGAGAGCTGGTGGTGTTCGCAGTGATGGGCCTTTCGGTTGTCCTGCTGACGCTCCATTCCTTCACGCGGGCGGGGGCAACGTCCCGCCAGTTCAGCACCCGCTATGCGCTGGTGATCGTCGGGCTCGGGTTCTTTGGCGTCGGAGTTGACCTCATCCACCAGATGGTCGTCCATTTTGCCGAACATTACCCGTCGGTCGGGCTCCTGAAGCATGTGTTTGCGCTGATCGAGGATGGCGGCGAGATGTTGGTGGCCAGCGTGGCCGTCGCGTTGACGCTGGCGCCGCCGCTCACCTCGACGCAGCCCGAGCCCGCGCGGGGGAGGGACGCCCGCCTTCAAGGGCGGGCGACCTGACTTAGACGACTTCGGTCACAACCTCGATATTGTTCTTGGTGGCGTTCGAGTATGGGCAGATGAAATGTCCGCGCTCGGCGATCTTCTCGGCGACGGACTTCTCGACCCCCGGCATCGCCACGACAAGTCGAACCTTCAGCCCGAACCCGCCGTCCGACCGCGGACCGATCCCGACATGGGCCGTCACCGTGGCGTTCTCAGGGACTGTCCCCAGCTTTTCACTGGTGGCCGCAAAGCGCATCGCCCCCAAGTAGCAGGCGGCGTAGCCCACGGCGAACAGCTCTTCGGGATTATGCCCTAGGCCCGAGCCACCCAGTTCCTTCGGGCTGGTCATCGTCACGGTAAGCTGACCATTCGCCAGCCCCGCAATGCCGTTGCGGCCGCCGCCGGTGGCACGGGCCTCGGTCCAATACTTTGCATCCACAGACATCAACGTCTCCTGCTGAAATTACATCGTGCACGATATAGTTGAGGCAGATTCGCTGGGAAGTCAATCCATTTGCTTTTTCATCGTGGGCGATATAACGTTTGTGTATGACCCTGGCCCCTGCCGACATGCTTTGCTTTGCGCTGCATTCCACCGCCCATGCGGTCCACGCGGCCTATGCCCCGCTGTTGCAGCCGCTGGGGCTGACCTATCCGCAATATCTGGTCCTGTCCTCGCTGAACGCCACGGACGCACAGACCGTCGGACAGTTGGGGGCCGAGCTTCGGCTGGAATCCAACACGCTCACGCCACTCCTCAAGCGGATGGAGGGTGCTGGTTGGCTTCGTCGCAGCCGTGACTCCGTCGATGAACGCCAGGTCCGCCTCTCGCTGACCGAAGAGGGCCGCGCGCTTGCCCAGCGCGCGTCGTCCGTACCCCGCGCCTTTGCCGAAAAGACCGGTCTGCCACTGGGTGACCTTGCCGACCTGCGCGACATCCTCGCCGCGCTGCGTGACCGGCTGAAGCCCGCCCGAGGCTGACCTCAGCCCTCAGACGGTCCGGCCCCGCTCGATCCGCAGGAACTGGATCAACCGCGTCGTCCCCGCCTTGCCCCGCGGCCGCTGCCAGGTCTCTCTTGGAGTCCGCGCCAGCCGCAGGAAATGTTTCACCCGCCCGCCAGTGGACCGGCTGCGATGATCGGCAAGATGACGGCTCATGCTCTCCTCCCAAGCTGCAGACAGACAGCTTGCACCCGAATCAGCCTTCCGCCAACCCGGCTCTTTCCTTCCCCCGGCGCGATCCCGCCGACAACGGCTTGCACTAACATGTCAGTCCCGTCTACCTTGCCCGGGCATCGGGGGATCGGATCATGCGGCTGCACGGGAAAACCATTCTGATCACGGCCGCTGGTCAGGGCATCGGCCGCGCCAGCGCCATCGCCTGCGCCCGCGAAGGCGCGACCGTGATCGCCACCGACCGCGACCCCGCGCTCCTGTCCGGGCTCGAGATGGAAACCCACCCCCTCGACGTCACCGACCCCAGCGCCATCGCCGCATTGCGGGACAAGCTTCCCCCGCTCGACGGCCTCTTCAACTGCGCGGGCTACGTGGCGAACGGCACGATCCTCGACGTGACCGAGCGGGACTGGGACTTCTCCTTCGACCTCAACGTCAAATCGATGTTCCACACCTGCCGCGCCTTCCTGCCCGGGATGCTCGACCGCGCGAAGACCACCGGTACCGCCTCGATCCTGAACATGGCCTCAATGGCCTCCTCGATCAAAGGCTTCCCGAACCGCACCGCCTACGGCGCCACCAAGGCCGCCGTGATCGGCCTGACCAAGGCCATCGCCGCCGATTTCGTGAAGACCGGCCTCCGCTGCAACGCGCTTTGCCCCGGCACCGTCGACACCCCCAGCCTGCGCGGCCGCATCGCCGCCTCCGCCGACCCGGTCCAGGCCGAGAAGGACTTCATCGCCCGCCAGCCGATGGGCCGCCTTGCCACCACCGACGACATCACCCCGATGGTCGTCTTCCTCCTCTCCGACGAAAGCCGCTTCGTCTCGGGCCAGGCCTGCCTGGTCGACGGCGGCGTCACGATCTGAACGAAAGGTCCCCCGATGAAACTCCTCCGCTACGGGCCGAAGGGCGCCGAGAAACCCGGCCTCCTCGACGCAAACGGCCAGGTCCGCGACCTGTCCGGCCATGTCCCCGACATCGGCGGCGCGGCCCTCTCGCCCGACAGCCTGCAGCGCCTCGCGGCGCTGGACCCTTCGACGCTCCCCCTCGTCCCCGGCACGCCCCAGAAGGACCTGCGCCTCGGCGCTTGCGTGGGCGGCACCCGCAAGTTCATCTGCATCGGCCTCAACTACGCCGACCACGCGGCCGAGACCGGCGCGGCGATCCCCAAGGAGCCGATCATCTTCAACAAGTGGATCACCGCCATGTGCGGCCCCGACGATGACGTGGAAATCCCCCGAGGCTCGGTGAAAACCGACTGGGAGGTCGAGCTTGGCGTCGTCATTGGCACGGGCGGGAAATATATTTCGGAAGATCAGGCACTTGACCATGTCGCGGGCTATTGTGTCGTGAACGATGTATCCGAGCGCGAATACCAGACCGAACGCGGCGGCACCTGGGACAAGGGCAAGGGCTGCGACACCTTCGGCCCGACCGGCCCCTGGCTGGTCACGAAGGACGAGGCCGGCGATGTCGGCAACCTGAAAATGTGGCTCGAGGTCGACGGCCACCGCTACCAGAACGGCTCCACCGCGACGATGATCTTCGGCGTGGCGCACCTCGTCTCCTACCTGTCGCAGTTCATGTCGCTGGAACCCGGCGACGTCATCTCGACCGGCACCCCGCCCGGCGTCGGCCTCGGCCAAAAGCCCCCGGTCTACCTGAAAGGGGGAGAAGTCATGCGGCTGGGGATCGAGAACCTCGGCCAGCAGACCCAGCGCGTGGTCAAGACCTGATGGACCTCGGGCTGCGCGACAAGGTCGTCATCGTCACCGGTGGAGGCTCCGGCATCGGGGCCGCCGTCAGCGAAGTCCTGGCCGAGGAAGGCGCGATCCCCGTCATCCTCACCCGCCGCGCCCCCGATGCCGCATGGCTAAAGGGTGTCGCCCGCGCGGACGTGGTCCTCGCCGACCTCTCCGACGACGCCCAATGCCGCCTGGCGGTTGAGGAAATCCGCGCCAGGCACGGAAAGATCGACGGCCTTGTCAACAACGCCGGGGCCAACGACTCCGTCGGGATCGAGGCCGGACCGGACGCCTTCCGCCAAAGCCTCGACCGCAACCTCGTCCACTACTACACGCTGGTTCACCTGCTGGCAGACGACCTCCGCGCCACCAAAGGGTCCATCGTCAACGTCTCCTCGAAGACCGCGCTGACGGGGCAGGGCGCGACCTCGGCCTATGTCGCCGCCAAGGCCGCGCAGCTGGGCCTGACCCGCGAATGGGCCGCCGCCTTCCTCAAGGACGGCATCCGCGTCAACGCCGTCATCCCGGCCGAGGTGATGACGCCGCTCTACGCCAACTGGCTGAAAACCTTCGACAACCCGGAAGAACGCCTGGCCGAGATCACCCGCCGCATTCCCCTTGGCCACCGCATGACCACCCCGCGCGAAATCGCGGACACAGTGGTATTCCTTTTGTCACCGCGGAGTTCCCACACCACCGGCCAATGGCTCTTCCCCGACGGTGGCTACACCCACCTGGACCGCGCCCTCGCCTAGACCGCCGAGAACCCGTTATCCACGAAGAGCTGCGCGCCGTTCACGAACTCGGCGTCGTCCGACGCCAGATACAACGCCGCCCGCGCCACGTCTTCGGGCTTGCCCATCCTGCCTTGAGCCGCCGCAATCGCCGCGTCCGAGACATCGACGCCGTATTTCGTCAGCCCCTCGACCTCCCGGTTGCCATGCGGGGTCTCGATGAACCCCGGACAGACCGCGTTGCAGCGGATGCCCCGGTCGCGGAACTCCACCGCAATCGCCCGGGCGAACATGTGGCAGGCGCCCTTGGTCGCGTCATACAGCACCTCGTTCGGCGTTGCATAGACCGCCGAGATCGACGAAGTGCAGACGATCGAGCCCTTCCCCTGCTCCAGCATCTGCGGCAGCACCGCGCGGGTCATCAGGTACATCGACTTCACGTTCACATCGAACAGGAAGTCCCAGTCCGCCTCCTCCGTCTCGAGGAACGGCTTGATGACGATGGTTCCGGCGTGGTTGAAGAGCACATTCACCGGCCCCAGCGCCGCATTCACCGCCGCCACCGCCGACTCGACCTCCGCCTTCGACGACACATCGGCCCGCGCGAACACCGCTCGATGCCCCGCCGCTTTCAGTTCGGCCACCAGCGCCTCGCCGGCCTCGACGTTACGGTCGATCACCCCCACCGCCGCGCCTTCCGACGCGAAGAGCCGGGCCGAGGCCGCGCCCATTCCCGTCGCCCCGCCCGAAATGATCGCCGTCTTGCCCTTCAGCCTGTCCATGATGCCCTCCCGTTCCCTGTCCCGACCCTATTCCGCCGGGGTCCGGATTTCCAGACTGCCGACATCAGCCGATTCGCCCGAAGCTTTCTCGGCACATTTCCGTGCCTCCGACCCATTCCCATCTCCGTATTTTCCCACGAGGTCCTTCATGGAAGTCTCCCATTTCGAACTGGTCTGGAAGCCCCAGGCCCCCGCCACCCCCATCGGCCAAACCGGCATCGACAAGGTCTTCCAGGGCTACTTCCTGGAGATCACCAACCTCGAATCCACGGCGTACAGCTATGCGGTAGAGTTCGTCGTCGCCCCCGGCGCTCCGCCCGAGCGCAACCTGACCGGCAACACCGTCGTCTTCGTCGATACTCCCGGCGTGAACAACGCACCCGGTGTGCTGAACGGGAATGCCGCTGGCAACGTCTTTGCGCCCTCGACCGGGACGATCACCATCCAACCGGGAGCCACCGCGCTTGTCGCCGTGCTGCCCTCGGCCTTCCCGGCTGGTCCGCTGGACCAGACCCCTCTGCAAGGGCAGAACTTCGAAGTGCGCGGCTACGTCCGTCTGCGTCTTCCCACCGTCTTCCGGCTGGTCCCGCGCCCGAACGGCGGCTTCACCTTCCGCCGCGTCGCCCAGTCCGCCACCCCGGTCCGCGTCATGCTGACACCGCAGAACCGCGCGGTCTACTACGCCCAGAACGGCACCGTCTCGGACCAGACCCAGTCCAGCCTGCCCACCGCCTCGGGCATGGCCGTCAATGCCATTACGCCGGATCAGCCCTTCATCTTCCCCACCTTCCCCGTCGACCTCGACCTCTCGCGGCTTGAGCGGATGACCGCGCTGATCCCCGAGGAAGACCAGTCGCTGATGCTGGCAGGCCTCCTCGCGTCGATCGATACCGAGGCGATGGACCTCACCGGCATGAACGCCGCCATGTCGCAGGCGGGGGTCGGGCTGGCGATCGAGAAGCGGAAGGTAAAGGCCTAGGCGGCCGAACCAAGCCGGGCGGCGGCCCACTCCGCCGCTTCGGCCACCGTCGGGTCTGCATCGCCAGTCAGTCGCAGCGCCACGTGTCTGAGCGCGGGATTTCCCGAATTTCCAATAGCATACAAGACATTGCGCACGAACCTGTCGCGCCCGATTCTTTTGATTGGCGATCCCGCGAACCGCTCCCGAAACGCCGCATCGTCCAAAGCCGCCAATTCGGCCAACTCCGGCAAGCCATGCTTCGGCTGATATCCGATCTCCCGCGCCGCCACGGCGAACTTGTTCCATGGGCAGACCGCCAGGCAGTCGTCGCAGCCGTAGATACGATTGCCTATACACGCCCGTAGCTCCATATCTACCGGGCCGCGATGTTCAATCGTCAGGTACGAGATGCACCGCCGCGCATCCAGTTGATACGGCGCGGGAAAGGCCCGCGTCGGGCAGATGTCCAGGCAGGCCGTGCAGGACCCGCAATGCGACACCTCCGGCACGTCCGGCTCCAGCTCAAACGTCGTGAAGATCGCCCCCAGGAACACCCAGTTTCCCAGGTCGCGTCCCAGAAGGTTCGTGTGCTTCCCCTGCCACCCCAGCCCCGCCGCCTGTGCCAGCGGCTTCTCCATCACCGGCGCCGTATCGACGAAGACCTTGATCTCGCAGCCCGACGCCTCGACCATCCAGCGCCCCAGCCGCTTCAGCCGCCGCTTCACCAGGTCGTGGTAATCCTTCCCCTGCGCATAGACCGAAATCACCCCCCGATCCCGCCGCGCCAGCCCCGCCAGCGGATCAACGTCAGGAGTATAGGCCTCCGCCAGCATCAATACCGACCGCGCCTGTGGCCAAAGCGCCGCCGCAGACCCGCGCCATTCCTCGCGCTCGGCCATCCAGCCCATCTGCCCGTGCCGCCCCGCTTCCAGGAACGCCCGCAACCGCCCCGCCGCCTCTGGCACCGCATCCGGCCGACAGACCCCCACCTTCACGAACCCCTCCTCCAGGGCCCGCGCCACCAGCTGCTCTTTCGTCAGCCCTTTCATCTTTGCACAAATATCCCGGGGGTCCGGGGGCTGGCCCCCGGTCCGCCGCCAGGATCAGAAATCCAGGTCGGCATAATGCGCCGCTGGCGGGAAGCCCGAAATCTGGTCCGCCAGCAAGGGCCGGAACGACGGCCGCGATTTGATCTTCGCGTACCAGTCCTTCAGCACCGCATGCCGGTTCCAGTCCACGTCGCTGATGTAGTCGAGACAGCTCAGATGCGCCGCCGCGGTGAAATCCGCCAGCGTCATCGCATCCCCCGCCAGCCAGCGCCGCTGGTCCAGCAGCCAGGCCATGTAGTCCAGGTGATACTTGATCCGCGTCGACCCCAGCTTCACGTTCTTCGAATCCGGATAGCCCTGGCCAGTGACCTTCTTGTTCACCCGCTCGTACAAAAGCTTCGACGTCACCTCGTTGTGGAACTTGTCGTCGAACCAGGCACACAAGCGCCGCACCTCGTACCGCCCCTCCGCACCCCGCGGCATCAGCGGTGGCTCGGGAGCCGTCTCCTCGATGAACTCGCAGATCGCCTGGCTTTCGCTCATCACCCGGTTGCCCATCTTCAGGATCGGCACCTTCCCCGCCGGGTTCCGGCGCAGGAAGTCGGGCGAGGGCTCCCAGTACCGTTCCTCGACCAGCTCCACCTCGATCTTCTTCTCCGCAAGGGTCAGGCGCACCTTGCGGCAGAATGGAGAGAGGGGGACGTGGTACAGGCGGTTCATCGGGCGGCAGCTCCTTTCCTACGTCTTGCAGCGCCGGGACCCGGAATTCAATCCCTGCGCCCGCTTCAGCCCTCGAAACAGGCGGATCGACCGTCCGCCGCGATGGTTTCCGCGCCCGAGATGATGGCACGCGTCCGGCTGCGGACAAAGCTTGTCGGCTCCGAGGCACTGCGGCCCTGCGGATCGGGCAGCACCGCCGCCAGCCGGGCCGCCTGAAGCGCGCTCAGGTCCTTGGCGTCCACCCCGAAGTGATGCTGCGCCGCCGCCTGCACGCCGAACACGCCCTCGTCGAACTCGGCCACGTTCAGATAGACCTCCAGGATCCGCTCCTTCGACCAGACCAGTTCGACCACCGGGGTCAGCACCGCCTCCATCGCCTTCCGCACCCAGCTGCGGCCGTGCCAGAGGAAGACGTTCTTCACCACCTGCTGGCTGATCGTGCTGGCACCCCGGTTGCTGCCCTCTTCGATGGCCTGCCGGATCGCCGCCATGTCGAAGCCCCAGTGGTTGCAGAAGTTCGCATCCTCGGCGGCCACGGCCGACCGGCCCATCACCGGGGCGATCTCTTCCCAGCTGACCCAGTCCTTGTCGATGCTGCCCAGCCGCCAGATCTCGCCCATCTGGTAGAAGTTGATCGGCGGAGGCACGAAGCTGAAAAGCAGGACCAGCAGCGCATAAAGCCCGGCCACGGCGCCAAGCCCGCGGCCCAGCCACGTCAACCCCACCCGCCACAGCGGACGCTTTGGCGGCGGGGCCGCCTTGGCCTTGCGCTTGCGCGGGGCAGGCGCGTCTTCTGTGTCGCGGGATTTCCCGGTCATGACCGCTTGGAAGCCCAAAGCATCAGATCATCCCGTCCGGCTGCTGCAGCACGCCGTGTGGAATCTGATCCTGCAGCTCGCGCAGCGCGTCCTCGGTGTCGGGCGTCAGCCGCGCCTGCAGGATCTTCGGGCGGCCCGGCAGCGCCTCCAGCCTGGCCCGCACCCGGTCCACGCCCAGCTTCCGCACCCGCAGGCCGACCACTGCGGCCTTCGGCGTCAGGGACTTGACGACCTCCCCCAGGAAGTCGGCCGCAAGGCCCGAGGCCAGCAACTGCTCGGCCAGGCCCTGTCCTTGGCCCGTAGGTCGGCGCGGGTCCAGGAACAGCATCCCGATCAACGCGCCCCACTGCCCGCCGCCCAGGGGCTGACCCGTCGCCCCGTCGATCCCCTGGTTCAGCGAAACGCGCCCCGGACCACTGCGCGTCACGACCACGATGTCCTCCCGGTCGACGCCGGTTTCGGCCTGGAGCGCAGCCAGGGCTTCGCCGGCCGCGAATGCGGGGCGGTGGCTGGCATAGGCGGCAAGGATCAGGTCGGACACGGGGCTGGCTCCACGGCCGGTTCGGTGGCTGCGCGACAATCTAGGCGCGTCTGCAAATCCGCAACAAGCGGAATCGCCCGCCCGCGTCAAGGCGCGCCGGTCCTTCTGGCCTCGGTCCCTGCGGTTTGCTAGAGCGATCCGGCGCTGCCAAAGTCCGGCGCACCGCCACGCCGTCACCAGGGGCCCGGTCCGATGATCTCGCGCAGCTTCACCAAGGGCGACGCCCTGTCCGAAGCGGTCTATTCCGACTGCGAAACCTATCGCTACCTGCTGACCCGGGTGTGGGCGCCGGGACCGAAGGCGCTTTTTGTCATGCTCAACCCCTCGACCGCGACCGAGGTGCAGAACGACCCGACGGTCGAGCGCTGCGAGCGGCGGGCTCGCGCCCTTGGCTTCGGCGCGTTCCGGGTGACCAACATCTTTGCCTTCCGCGCCACGGATCCCAAGGTGATGCGGGCCGCAGCCGACCCCGTCGGGCCGGGAAACGACGCGGCCATCCTGGAAAGTGTGGGCTGGGCCGACAGCATCGTCTGCGCCTGGGGCAACCACGGGCTGCATCTGGATCGCGGCGCGCGGATCGAAGCCTTGCTGCGTTCGACCGGAGCGCGGCTTACGCATCTTGGCCTGACCGGCCAGGGCCAGCCACGGCATCCGCTTTACGTGGGCTACGACCAGCAACCGCAGCCCTGGTAATCGGGTTCAACCGGGGACCAGCCGAATATCCGAAAGGCTGACCTTGGCGCCATTGACCACGGCGACCTTCGCCCCGTCGATCAGGATCGACTGCCCGGTTCCACCAGCGTTCGGCTCGATCGTCAGGACGGGATCGGTGTGGATGGCGGCGTCATAGACGACCACCAGCTGATCCTGGGTCGGGTCATAGTCCATGATGCTGGCGACCGAACCCTCTGACACCCATTCCTGCAGAACAAACTCGTCCTCACCATCGCCCCCGCTTGCCTGGTCGCCTGCGCCAAGGATCAGCCGGTCATTTCCCGCCTGCCCGTTCAGGAAGTCGCTTTCCTGCGCGCCATCCTCGACGCCGTCGATGACGTCGTGGCCCGCGCCTCCGTCCAGGTCGTCTTTGCCAGCGCCACCGTCCAGCGTGTCATCGCCCAGCCCGCCGACCAGCCAATCGGCGTCGTCCCCACCGTCCAGCCAGTCGTCACCCTCGCCCCCGATCAAGCTGTCACCGCCGTCACCGCCGGACAGGCTGTCGTTGTCCTCACAGCCGGCGAGCGAATCCGCCCCCGCACCGCCAACCAGCGAGTCCGCGCCAGCGTCGCCATACAGCGTATCGTTGCCGTCGCCGCCCAGGCCCGTGTCGTTGCCCGCACCGGCCCAGACCATGTCGTTGCCGTCATCCGCCGACAGCCAGTCGTGCCCGTCGCGCGCGTTGATCTGGTCGTCCCCGCCAAGGCCCAGGATCGTGTCGCCCGCCTGCGCACCGTCCAGAAGGTCGGAGCCATTGCCGCCTTTGATCTGAAGCGCGGGGTCCTCGGCGTCGGGATTGTCGTCCGACTGGGGGATCGTGGGGTCGCCGTACATGTCGTCCAGAAGGTTTCCCTCGGCCGGAGCTTCCTCCTCCTCCGGAGTTGGATCATCCTCCTGCTCCGGGTCCTGGCGGCTGGACAGCAGGGCGTCCGCCGCAAGACCGGCCATCAGGACGCCAAAGACACCTATCAACGCGAGCACACCACCTACTCCCCACTGCGCGGCCCGACCTCGGCGACCGCATCGCGTTAACATATTGGTAACGCAAGGCAACTTTCGCAGGAATAGCACGGTTCTGGCGCGGCCCAAAGTGTCGTCGCGACTCTAGGTTAAGGACGTCTTGTGCCCCGCCTGCGCGAATCCGCTTTTCTTGCTGCCGGTTTCCGCCTATACGCCCGCATCCGCCCGCAAGGTCGGACCCTCCAAGGGCCCTGCTGGACGACATCCCGGCTTGCGCCATCACCCATAGCCAAGGAGACCCCGATGTCGATCACCGTCGAAGAAAAAGCGAAGCTCATCAAGGAATACGCGACCAAGGAAGGCGACACCGGCTCGCCGGAAGTCCAGGTTGCGATCCTCTCCTCGCGCATCGCCACCCTGACCGAGCACTTCAAGGGCCACAAGAACGACAACCACTCGCGTCGTGGCCTCCTCATGCTCGTCGCCCAGCGCCGCAAGCTGCTGGACTACCTGAAGAAAACCGATGAGGGCCGCTATTCCACCCTCATCACCCGCCTCGGCCTGCGCCGCTAAGACCGGCTGCAACCGCCAAGAACGCCCGTGCCCGCAAGGCGCGGGCGTTTTGCGTTGTGCCGCCACACCGCCTATATAGACCCAAACGCGGAGGGCATCATGGCTGACGACAAATTCCCCGGCTGGCACGGCACCACCATCCTCGCGGTCCGCCGGGGTGGCGAAGTCGTGGTCGCGGGTGACGGCCAGGTCTCCCTCGGCCAGACCGTGATCAAGGGCACCGCCCGCAAAGTCCGCCGCCTCTCCCCCGGCGGCCACGATGTCGTCTGCGGCTTCGCCGGATCGACCGCCGACGCCTTCACCCTTCTGGAACGGCTGGAGAAGAAACTCGAAGCCGCCCCCGGCCAGCTTGCCCGCGCCTGCGTCGACCTTGCCAAGGACTGGCGGATGGACAAGTACCTCCGCAACCTCGAGGCCATGCTGATCGTCACCGACGGCAGCGCGCTATACGTGATCACCGGCGCGGGGGACGTGCTGGAACCCGAACACGACGTCGCCGCCATCGGATCGGGCGGCAACTTCGCCCTGGCGGCCGCGCGCGGGCTGATGCACTCCGACCTCGACGCCGAAACCATCGCCCGCCAGGCTATGGCCATCGCCGCCGACATCTGCGTCTATACGAACGGGAACCTGACGGTCGAACGCATCCGCGCCGCCTAGGTCTCCATTTCCTTCTTCACCTGCATGTAGGCCGTGAGTACCGCGTTCATCCGTGTCTGATAGCCCGGCCCCTGCGCCTTGAAGAACTCGATCACCTCGGGATCCACCCGCAACGAGATCAGCTTCTTCCGCGTCTGATCGCGCATCGACGCCTCGACCCAGGCCGCCGTCGTCAGTGCCTCGACCTCAAGCTCCTGGACCTGCCGTTCCGGCGTCAGCACCAGAGGAGACCCCATCGCCCGCTTCTCGGCGATGCTCAACCGTTTCGGAACCTCTTCCACCATGCACATGCCCCTCTGCTCCGGCTGCCGAACCGGTCTTTTCTATTTTTGTCAAACGCATATGGGGCCATGCATATATACAGATTGTACATATGCAACCTACCGCCCGTATATACGACTGCCGCGTACAAGTTACCTGACTTGGTTTGCCCGGACAAACCCCTTATCTCTGCACTGACCGTTTCTTGCCGAGAGTCTGTGCCCGATGACCCCAGAAGATCTCCGCGCCGCCGTCGCTGCCGGAATTCTCAGCGAAGCGCAGGCCGCCTCGCTTGTGGCGCTGGCCAACGATCGCGCCGGAAAACGCGCCGCCCTGCCGGCCGAGGATGAGCCGTTCGAATTTTTCCGCGGCTTCTCGGAAATCTTCATCTCCATCGGCCTCGTGATCCTTCTGGTCGGCGCCTCCGCGCTGCTCACCGTGATCGGCGGCTTAACGCTCCTTACGCTCGTACCCTTGGCCACCGCCGCCATCGCCTGGTGGTGGGCGGGCTATTTCACGCTCAAGCGCCGCATGACCCTGCCCTCGATGGTGCTGGCGACGGCCTTCGGCACCGGCATCGCGATCTTCGCCTTCACCGTCCTTGCTCAGGGCCAGCTGGACGAGCGGATGACGGCGATCCTGGGCTTCGTCGCCTCGGCCTTGGGCATGGTCGCCTGGTATCGCCGCTTCCGCCTGCCCTTCTCGGCCTTCCTGGTCGGGGCCTTCGCTCTTGGGGCCGTCTATGCCGTCACCGCCTCGGCCGAAAACCTGATCGGCCTCGTCGCGGGCGGCGATGACTTCCGAAGCTTCTTCGACCTGACCGAAAGCCCGGCCTTCGCAACGGCCACGCTTCTCTTCGGGACCGCGGCCTTCCTGACCGGCATGTGGTTCGACACCCGCGACCCGCACCGCCTTGGCCGCCACGCCGCCACCGCCTTCTGGTGCCACCTCCTCGCCGCGCCCGCCCTGGTGAACACCGTCGCCGTCACGCTGATGAACGGCGGCGGGATGGGCTTCCTCGCCGTGGCGCTAGTCCTCATCACCCTCCTCGCGCTGGTCATCGACCGCCGCAGCTTCCTCACCGCTGCCATCGTCTACATCGCCATCGTGATCGGCTGGGTCATGGGCGGAGACGGCGGCACCAGCTGGATCTTCGTCCTCCTCGTCCTCGGCAGCTTCATCACCGCCATCGGCACCTGGTGGGTGCAGCTGCGCGCCAAGGTCATGGACCTGCTTCCGAATTTCCCCGGCAAATCCCGCTTGCCGCCCTATGGATCGACCGAATGACCGACCTCACCCCCCGCGAAATCGTCTCGGAACTTGACCGTTTCATCATCGGCCAGAAGGAGGCCAAGCGCGCCGTCGCCGTGGCGCTCCGCAACCGCTGGCGCCGCAAGCGCCTCGGCGACGACCTCCGCGACGAGGTCTACCCGAAGAACATCCTGATGATCGGCCCCACTGGCGTCGGCAAGACCGAGATCTCCCGCCGCCTGGCCAAACTTGCCAAGGCCCCATTCCTGAAAGTCGAGGCCACGAAGTTCACCGAGGTCGGCTACGTTGGCCGCGACGTGGATTCCATCGTGCGCGATCTTGTCGACGTCGCGATCAACGACACCCGCGCCGCGATGCGTGAGGAGGTGAAGGCTCGCGCCCACAAGGCGGCCGAGGACCGCGTCATCGAAGCCCTCGCCGGGAAGGACGCCCGGGACCAGACACGTGAGATGTTTCGCGGCAAGCTCAAGCGTGGCGAGCTGGATGACACGATGATCGAGATCGACGTCGCCGACGCCGCCCCCGCCATGCCCTTGGGCTTCGGGATGCCCGGCATGGAAACCCAGATGCAGGGTCTGCAGGACCTCTTCAAGGCCTTCGGCGGCCGCTCAACCCGCAAGCGCATGACCGTCGCGCAAAGCTATGACGTGCTGATCGGCCAGGAAGCCGACAAGCTCCTCGACGACGAAGCCGTCCGCGCCGCCGCGATGGAGGCCGTGCAGGAAAACGGCATCGTCTTCCTCGACGAGATCGACAAGATCTGCGCCCGCTCCGACGCCCGCGGGGCCGATGTCTCCCGCGAAGGCGTCCAGCGCGACCTTCTCCCCCTGATCGAAGGCACCACGGTCAGCACAAAGCACGGCCCTGTGAAGACCGACCACATCCTCTTCATCGCCTCCGGCGCCTTCCACATCGCCAAGCCCTCGGACCTCCTCCCGGAACTCCAGGGCCGCCTCCCGATCCGCGTCGAACTCGCGCCCCTCACCGAGGACGACTTCGTCTCCATCCTGACCGAGACCGACAACGCCCTTACCCGCCAGTACAAGGCCCTGATGGCGACCGAGGATGTGCAAGTCACCTTCACCCCCGACGGCATCGCCGCGCTCGCCCGCATCGCCGCCGAGGTGAACCGCAGCGTCGAAAACATCGGCGCCCGCCGCCTCTACACAGTGATGGAGCGCGTCTTCGAGGAACTCAGCTTCCACGCCCCAGACCGCAGCGGCCAGTCGGTGACGGTGGACGCCGGTTTCGTCGAAACCAACCTCGGCGCGCTGGCCCGCTCTGCCGATATCTCAAGATACGTCCTGTAGGTCGGGCTTCAGATCGACTCCCTTCCAGACAGCCCCTTCATCTTTGCCCAAATATCCCCGCCGGAGGCAGCACCGGCGGACGCCACCACCACCGCTTTTCATACTGGCTCAAATATCCCCGCCGGAGGCTCCACCCTCGAAACCCGGAGCATGGGCGCAGAAAAAGCGCACCGCCGCAGCCAGGCACCTCCCCTCCCCCTCCGTGGGGAGGGGCCGGGGGTGGGGGGCACCGGCCGAACACATTGCTGAACATCCGGTCAGCGCCTACGACCGTCCGACGGAAAACATAAGTCAGGCGTCAGACCGACTCCCCAGACACACCTTTCCCTTTCCCAGATACCCCCGCCGGAGGCTCCGCCGCTTCGACCCTCCCGCCGCCAATGGCCAGGCACCACGGCGAAACCCGCGCCCCCTCTCCCCCCCGGGGGAGAGGGCCGGGGTGAGGGGGCTTCCCAGACAGGGTTAGCAAATCCCTGCCGTCCACGACCATCCCCCGGAAACCAAACAGAAATCCGGAAATGTCCACCGTGGACACTCCCCCTTTCCCGACCCTCGCCAACCCGATACTCTCCCCCCACTCAAGGGGGGCCGCAGTGACCGAAGACACCGTCACGCCGATGATGGCGCAGTATCTGGAGATCAAGGCCCAGAACCCCGGCGCGCTCCTGTTCTACCGGATGGGCGACTTCTACGAGATGTTCTTCGACGACGCCGTCGCCGCCGCCGCCGCCCTCGACATCGCCCTCACCAAGCGCGGCTTCCACCTCGGCGAACCCATCGCCATGTGCGGCGTCCCGGTCCACTCGGCCGAGGGCTACCTCCTCACCCTGATCCGCAAGGGCTTCCGCGTCGCCATCGCCGAACAGCTGGAAGACCCCGCCGAAGCCAAGAAGCGCGGCTCCAAGGCGGTCGTCAAACGCGACGTCGTCCGCCTCGTCACCCCCGGCACGCTGACCGAGGACTCGCTCCTCGAAGCCCGCCGCCACAACTTCCTCGCCGCCTTCGCCGAGGTCCGCGACCAGGCCGCCCTCGCTTGGGCCGACATCTCCACCGGCGAATTCCGGGTGATGCCCTCCTCCCTCACCCGCCTTGGCCCCGACCTCGCCCGCATCGCCCCCCGCGAGCTCCTGCTCTCCGAGGCCCGCGAGCGCGACATAACCCCCCTCCTCGACGCCACCGCCGTCACCCCCCTCTCCCGCGGCAGTTTCGACTCCACCAACGCCGAGCGCCGCCTCTGCGACCTCTTCCACGTCGCCTCCCTCGACGCCTTCGGGACTTTCGACCGCGCCGAGATCTCCGCGATGGGCGCACTCGTCGACTACCTCCACCTCACCCAGCGCGGCCGGATGCCTCTCCTCCGCCCCCCGGTCAAGGAACCCCTCGGCGGCACGATGCAGATCGACGCCGCAACCCGCCGCAATCTGGAACTGACCCAGGCCCTCTCCGGCGGCCGCGAAGGCTCCCTCCTCGCGGCCATCGACCGCACCGTCACCGCCGGGGGCGCGCGCCTCCTGGAACGCCGCCTCTCCTCCCCGTCCCTCGATCTCCACACCATCCACGCCCGCCAGGCCGCCCTCGACTACCTCCTCGAAACCCCCTTCCTCCGCGACCAGCTGCGCGAGGCGCTCCGCCGCGTCCCCGACATCGACCGCGCCCTTTCCCGCCTCGCGCTCGACCGCGACGGCCCCCGCGACATGGCTGCGATCCGCGCAGGCCTCGAACAGGCCGGCCGCATCGCCCAACTCCTGACCGACGCCCCACCGCTCCTCACGGAAGCTGCCCAATCTCTCCTCGGCCACGACCAACTCGTCGCCCACCTCACCCGCGCCCTAATCGCCGAACCCCCGCTCCTCACCCGCGACGGCGGCTACATCGCGCCCGGCTTTGACCCCGAACTCGACGACACCCGCGCCCTCCGCGACGAAGGCCGCAGCGTCATCGCCCGGATGCAGGCCGACTACATCGACCAGACCGGCATCCAGTCCCTGAAGATCAAGCACAACAACGTCCTCGGCTACTTCATCGAGACGACCACCACCCACGAAGACCGCATGCGCGCCATGCCGGAGCTTTTCATCCACCGCCAGACCACCGCCGGACAGGTCCGCTTCACCACCCTCGCGCTTTCCGACCTCGAAACCCGCATCCTCAACTCCGCCAACCACGCGCTCGAGATCGAGAAGCGCCACTACGCCTCCCTGAAAGCCGAAATCCTCGACCACTCCGCCCCCATCGCGCTGGCCGCCCGCGCCCTGGCCGAGATCGACCTCGCCGCCGCCTTCGCCGACCTCTCCGCCGAAGAAGGCTGGTGTTGCCCCGAGGTCGACGACAGCCGCGCCTTCCAGATCACCGGGGGCCGCCACCCCGTCGTCGAACGCGCGCTGCGCCGCGACGGCCAACCCTTCGTCGCCAACGACTGCGCGCTCACGGACAAGGACACCCCCGCCATATGGCTGCTGACCGGCCCCAACATGGCCGGCAAATCCACCTTCCTCCGCCAGAACGCTCTCATCGCCCTCCTCGCCCAGGCCGGCAGCCACGTCCCGGCGACAGAGGCCCGCATCGGCCTCGTCTCCCAGCTCTTCAGCCGGGTCGGCGCCTCCGACGACCTCGCCCGGGGCCGCTCCACTTTCATGGTGGAAATGGTCGAAACCGCCGCGATCCTGAACCAGGCCGACGACCGCGCGCTGGTGATCCTGGACGAAATCGGCCGCGGCACCGCCACTTACGACGGCCTCTCCATCGCCTGGGCGACCCTCGAACACCTGCACGAGGTCAACCGCTCCCGCGCCCTCTTTGCCACGCATTACCACGAGATGACGGCGCTGGCGGGCAAGCTCCCGGGCGTGAAGAACGCCACGGTCACCGTGAAGGAATGGGAAGGCGAGGTCATCTTCCTGCACGAAGTCCGCGAAGGCGCCGCCGACCGCAGCTACGGCGTCCAGGTCGCGCGCCTTGCAGGCCTCCCGCCGTCTGTGATCGAGCGGGCAAAAGTCGTCCTCGACGCGCTGGAAAAGGGCGACCGCGAGGGCGGCAAGCAGGCCACACTAATCGACGACTTGCCGCTGTTCCGGGCAGCGCCACCCGCGCCCCCGCCGCAGAAGCAGAAGGTCTCCGCCGTGGAGGAACGCCTGAAGGACATCCACCCGGATGAACTCACCCCGATGGAGGCCCTGAAACTGATCTATGAAATCAAAGGGTTGGCGTAGGGTGCGCATTCATGGCGCACCCACCCCACCGAAATCCCCTCAGTGCCCCCCAAACCGCCAACCAAAGGCGCCCACCACCCCCCCCCCCCCCCGGGCCGCCCCCC